>JANMHJ010000015.1:0-39061 GCA_031375105.1 Variovorax sp. | reverse complement strand
GAAGAGCGCCCCGCCCGCGTGTAGCGCAGACCAACTTCGAGTTCGTAAGGAAGATTCATTGCTGTGCCATGCGCAGCAGCTCCAAGCCCCGCTCCAATTGATTGCTTCCGCGCTGCGCACGAATCTTAAAGCGCGTCTCCGCATCAAACTGCACTAGAGCTTGCGTCGTCATTTCATCCAGCAGTCGTGCAAGCGAAGTGCCTTGGCTGGCCGCCATGGCTTTGAGGCGATCATGCTTGTGATCGGGTAAGCGCAACGTTAGCGAGCGCATATCCATTCCTAAGTGTTTTCCGTGGTGATTCATCCAGTCAATTATCGCCCTACTTCTCAGATCCGCTGCATCGAGCAAAATAACCTGTGATGCAAGCAGCCTCTAACGATATGCCACCCGCTCGCCTGCTGCGTGACGTGCCTGAAAAAGCCGAGAGCTTTCCTTCTTAGCGCTCAGCGCAGATTCTATGCCGGCTAGAGACCTAAAACGCCTTGAAAAGACACGGTAGAAGGCGTGCCATTTTTATTCCGCAGGTTTTGCGATATACATTACCCTAGAACTCACACACTGACCTCTTTTCCCGCACCACTCCTCACAACCACTGGACTTCACATGAGCCATCCGATGTACACACACTCTGTTCCCGTCTTCAAGCAAATGCTCAATGCGTTAAAGGCGGTACTTGCGCAGTCGCAAGAACACGCAAGCTCTAAATCAATTGAGCCGGACGCCCTCCTGCAGGCTCGTCTATTTCCCGACATGTTTCCTCTGGTCAAGCAAGTGCAAATTGCTGCTGATTTTTCACGCGGAATCACGGCGCGGCTCGCAGGTGTCGATGCGCCAACACTCGATGGCAATCAGACATCATTCGCAGACCTTGACGCCTTGTTGACACAGACTTTGGCCTTTCTAGGCAGTGTGAACGCGTCGCAATTTCAGGCTAAAGAAGGCATCGACATCGTGCTTCGCCCAGGTACGCCGAAAGAGAAAAAACTAACCGGCCAATCCTATCTGGCCAACTACGGATTACCGCAGTTCTTCTTTCACGTCAGCACGGCCTACGCCATCCTTCGCCACAATGGCGTGCCCATCGGCAAGCGTGATTACATGGGCATTTATTGAGCCAGCGCCTCATTGTTTGCGCCGCGAGAGGTCCAAGGTTTGAGCTGCATGGGGTCTGTGGCGCCAAGCAGCCAAAAGCGCAGAGAATGCCTCATGTCAACTCTCAGAATAGCCGCTTTAGCCACTCTAGCCATGCTCGCGTTTGCGGGTAACTCGATTCTTTGCCGCATTGCGCTCAAAGAGACGGGTATCGACGCAGCCAGCTTTACGTCGATTCGCTTGGCGTCTGGCGCGGTGGTGCTTTGGGTGATCACGATGTTTTTGGGGCGTGATCGACAAGGAAAGGGCAATTGGTTGTCTGCTCTGGCCTTGTTTACCTATGCCGCTGGCTTTTCGTTTGCCTATATCAGCCTCACGGCGGCCACTGGTGCGCTGATGCTCTTTGGCGCTGTGCAGGTGACGATGATTGGCTATGGCTTATGGGCAGGTGAGCGCCTGCAAAAGCAACAGCTTTTCGGCTTCGCGCTCGCGTTTGGCGGGCTGATTGGCCTGTTACTCCCTGGCCCGTTCCTCGCCGGCCTGTCTGCGCCGCCGCTCGTTGGCTCGGCCTTGATGTTGATCGCTGGAATGGCTTGGGGCGTTTATTCGATACGCGGCAAAGGCGCCGGCGATGCCACTCGGGTGACGGCTGGCAATTTTCTGCGGGCTTCGCTGCTTGCCGTGCTCTTGAGCGCCCTGATGTTTTCAGACTTCAAAGCAGACAGCGCCGGCGTTGGCTATGCGGTGGCATCGGGCGCGATCACTTCCGGATTGGGCTATGCCGTTTGGTATTCAGTCGTCCCCGCGCTGAAGGCCGCCAATGCCGCGACCGTTCAACTCAGCGTCCCGGTGATCGCTGCCGTGGGCGGCATCGCCCTGCTCGGCGAATCCATCACCCTGCGCTTCGCTCTGGCAACGCTGGCGATTCTTGGCGGCATCGCTTTGGTGATCCTGAGCAAGCCTCACTCGCTCCCAAGAAAAAACGCTTGATGCCAATACGTTTCGTATATACAATTCCCAGATGGAGTTTACTTGGTCAGAAACGAAACGTGCGGCAAACATCAAAGCGCATGGTCTTGATTTCTTAGATGCTGCAAGCGTTTTTGAAGGCATGACATTTACTTTCGAGGATGACCGTTTCTCCTACGGCGAGCAGCGCTTCGTGACATTGGGTTTGCTCGCTGGTATCACTGTTTCTATCGTACATACGGAGAATGAACATGAAATCCGCGTCATCTCTTTCCGAAAAGCAAGCAAGCGCGAGTCGCAAATCTACCTCGATGAAATCCAAAACTGATTGGGCGAGCCTGAAGTCTGGTGCAGCCAAAGTGAAGACGTCGGCAGAACACCCGGAGTCCGACGTCCGGCACATTGTTCGCGGCATGGTTCGCAAGGGTCTCAAGCCTATGCCCGCCAAAGCCTCTATTTCGCTGCGCGTGGATCAAGACGTGCTCGAATGGTTCAAAACGCAAGGCACTGGCTATCAAACGCGCATCAACACCGTGTTGAGGGCGTTTCGTGATGCCTCGGTTTAACAGCCTATAGCTGTATTGCCCACGCCTTTTTCATACGAAATGTGCTTGTAGCCGGCATAGATCCTGCGCAGAGCGCTATTGATTTGAGAGTAAACAACGCGCCAATATTCACACCAGCTGCGTGATAGGTCTGAAAAAACGAAGGCTTTTTAAAGGGCAGGTCAGGCAATCTTCGCCACAAAAGACAAGCAGCTCGTCGTATCCCGCACAGAGCGCTAAGAAGGAAAGCCCTCGGCTTTTTCAGGCACGTCGCGCAGCAGGCGAGCGGGCAGCCTGAAAAGTCGCAGCAAAACGGTTTGCAAAAAAGCGCGGCCGGCTAGCGCCGCGAAAATGCCACAATCCCCGTCATGAGATACCCATTCGCTGACCTGTTCAGCATCCATCCAAACGGGAGCGTCTCCCCTCAACAGCCGCTCCGATACGGGAGCGTTTCCCTTTCTCCGGGCATTTCTCTTGGCCGGGGCGTTTCTCTGAACGGCTTGGACCTTGCGTCCCATGCTGGGGAAGACATCGAGGCAGAGCCTGTTGACGGGGTGCTTGTGATTTCTCAGTTTTATAGCGCTTAGCTGGGCAAGAGGCCGCCGCCAGCAAAGCATGAGCAAATGGGGTGGGCAGCCCTGATGAAAATGCCACGATCACCGTATGTCTTTTACCCACATCATCGCCCCCGCACAAGCTATCGCTCTAGGCTCAAGCAGCACGGCATAATTATCTCAAACGTGCTATATTTCTGGCATGAAATGGGAGATCAAATACCACGATGAGAAGCTGCAGGCTGATGTCCTAGCGTTACCGCCAGGAATTTTGGCTAGATACTTTCATTGCGCGGATCGCATGGTTTTGCACCTTGGTGGATCGCAAGATCGTCATGCTCCATCAGTTTGTGAAGAAAACCGATAAGACACCGCCCAAAGAATTAGCTCTTGCGCGCGAGCGAATGAAGGAATGGAAAAATGTTGACGCATAAGCAACTTCGCACCAAGGCATTGGCTAATGCTGAGGTCAAGGCGGAATATGAAAAGCTAGCCGACGAGTTTTCCCTGCTGGACGAGTTCTTAAGGGCGCGGGCCGCGCAAGGCCTCACCCAGGCTCAGGTGGCAGAAAAGATCGGCACCACCCAGTCTGCGGTTGCGCGTATGGAGTCGGGTAGCGGTAAGCATTCGCCATCTCTGGCAACACTGACGAAGTATGCAGACGCATTGGGATGCAAGCTGGAAGTTCGGTTGGTTCGCAGGCCTCGGCCAGCGAGAAATTTAGCGGCTCGTCCAAGCCCGACAACGCCGAAACGCGTTACGGCTTGACGCCAACGTTAGGCCTCACAAAATGAACGCTGAGGCGCTCGTAGCGCTGCGATCCTTGCTCAGCCGCCAAACGCTGCAGAGTCAAGCGCCAGCTGAATCGGAGCTTGGAGATCTCGCCTCCGCGCTGACCCAATGGTCGCTGGCTGCCGATCTCGCAGCTTTCAGGCGCGCGGCACCACACGAAGAACTGCTCTATCCGCTACACGTCGCGAGCACCGGACCAGGCGCGTACTTGGTTTCAGACGGAGTGCGTTCTCAAAGCCCGCCGCACGAACACCAAACCTGGGTAGTTATCGTAGGCTTGGCTGGCCGCGAGCTGAATCGTACGTACAAGCCCGGACGCAGTGGCAGGCTGCATACTTGGTTCGAGCAAGTAGTCGGGCCGAGTGAATCCCTCATTCTGGAAGCGACGGCCGTTCATTCAACCGCGGTCGTTGGGCCCGAGCCAACGTTTCACATCCACGTCTATGGTCAAGCCCTGGATCGTCTTCCACCATTCAGTTCTCGCACCTTCGAAGCGCCGTGAGGCCTAACCCACGCTCAAACCTTCTCTGTCGATGACGCGCCAAAAGAGTGCTTGATTTGTAACTACATTGTAGTTATCATTTGGTGATGAAAAGTCTGAGCTTTGAATGGGATGATCGCAAATCTGCGGCAAACGCAAAAAAGCACGGGGTCAGTTTTGAGGAGGCGAAGTCGGTTTTCGTCGACGAGCAAGCCAAATTGATTGACGACCCTGATCACTCAGACGATGAAGACCGTTTTGTTCTTCTCGGTTTGAGTGCGGCATTGCGATTACTTCTGGTTTGCCATTGTTATCGCGGTGATGGCAATGTCATTCGAATCATTTCGTCACGCAAAGCAAGTCCTCAAGAATCGAAGTCCTACCCCTGAAAGGTGCAATATGCGAAAAGAATATGACTTTACTGCTGCGAGAAAAAATCCGTACGCCGCTCAACTGAAAAAACAAATTACCATTCGCCTTGATGAGGAATCAATAAGCTACTTCAAGTCCATATCGCAAGACGCTGGAATCCCGTATCAAAGCCTCATAAACTTGTATCTGCGAGATTGCGTTGCGTCGCATCGCAAGCTCAAATTGAATTGGTCGTAAATGTTCGCATTTCTGCACCGGTTTAACGGGTCATCCCACCGGTCGCCTTGCGTCGGTGAATTTCGGCGTAGAACCTGCGCAGAGCGCTAAAAAGGAAAGCCCTCGGCTTCTTCAGGCACCTTGCGTAGCAGGCGAGCGGGTGGCTTGAAGCCGTGCAATCAAAAAAGTTTGAGCAAAAGCGCAGCCAGCAAGCGCCTCGAAAATGCCACAATCGCCGTATGTCTTTTACCCACATCATCGTGCCCGCAGCCGGTTTGCAGCCTTTTGAGATCGGCGCTCAGAGCCTAGAGGCGTTTTCGCTGCCTGCGGCTTGGAACGAGGAGGCCGCGGAGCGCATTGAGCTGCACGAGGATTCGCTCAGCCTGCCTTGGGAAATCGCTTATGCGCGGGCGCTGGAGATTCCGAGCGACGAGGGTGCGGTGCCTTGGGCGGCTTTTGAGACGCAGACCTTAGCCCAGCCCTGCGCCTGGGTGCATCCCTGCCATTTGGATGTGGGCATGACCGATATGGTGATGCGGCCCGCCGAGCTGCTGCGCTTGACCGATGCAGAATCGCGCGAGCTGCATGGTTTGATGGCGCCCTATTTTGAGCAAGATGGCATCACTTTGAGGTACCACAGCGCCGCCCGCTGGCTGGCTTTGGGCGAGCAGTTTGCGGATTTTGAATGCGCATCGCTGGCGCGGGTGCAAGGGCGCAGCATCAATGATTTTTTGCCCGACGCGGGCGAATTTCCGCAGCAGCTCAAGCTCAGCCGCTTGCAGGCGGAGATGCAAATGCTGCTTTACACGCATCCTTCGAGCGAGGCTAGGCAGGCGCGGGGTTTGCCCACGGTGAATTCCTTTTGGGTGGATGGCGCGGGCGCTCTGGAGGCGCTGCCGCAGCCAAAGGGTTTGCTCAAGCTCGAATCGCGGCTTTTGGAGGCCCAGCATAGCGAGAGCGCGTATGCCAGCGCTTGGCGCAGCCTGCTGGCGCAATGGCAATTGGAAGGCGAGCAGGCAGTAGCGGCAGGCGGCAACTACGGCGTGACGCTTTGCGGCGAAAAAGCTGCCATCACGCTTTGGGCTGCCGCGCCGCGCTTCAAACATAAATTTTTAAGCCTTTTAGGCCGTTTGCCGTTGAATAATATGCGTGGGATGCTATGATATTAATAGTGAGAGACGTGCCCCCACGGAGCAGCTGGGCGCTGGAGCAAGCCGGCGTGCATCCGCTGCTCGCGCGCCTGTACGCCTCGCGCGGCGTGCAAAGCCTGGAAGAGTTGGACGACGGCTTGGCCAAGCTCTTGCCCCCGGGTTCCATGAAAGGCTGCTTGGAGGCGGCGAAGCTGCTGGCTGATGCGATTGCGCAAGACAAACGCCTTTGCATCGTGGCCGATTACGACTGCGATGGCGCGACAGCCTGCGCCATCGGTGTGCGCGGCCTGCGCCTGCTGGGCGCCAAGCATGTGAACTATCTCGTGCCCGACCGCGTGGTGGATGGCTATGGCCTCACGGCTTCGATTGCCGATCGTGTGAAAGCCCAGGGTGCAGACATGCTGATCACGGTAGACAACGGCATCGCCAGCGTGGAAGGCGTGGCGCGCGCCACTGAGCTGGGGCTGCAAACCTTGATCACCGATCATCATCTGCCCGGCGAGACGCTGCCGCTGGCTGATGTGATCGTGAACCCGAATCAGCCGGGCTGCACGTTTGAAAGCAAATCGATTGCGGGCGTGGGAGTGATGTTTTATGTGTTGCTGGCGCTGCGCGCTGAGCTGCGCGAGCGAGGCGTGTTCACGCCAGCGACTCAGCCGAAGCTTGATGCACTGCTTCCCATTGTGGCGCTAGGCACGGTGGCCGATGTGGTGAAGCTCGACGCAAACAACCGCCGCCTCGTGGCTCAAGGCATCAAACGCCTCAGAGCCGGCATAGCGCCTGCGGGAATAGCTAGCCTTTTTGTAGCATCTAGCCGCAAAATGCCGATTGCCAGCACCTTTGATTTTGGCTTTGCATTGGGCCCGCGGATCAATGCCGCCGGCAGATTGAGCGACATGACGCTGGGCATCGAATGCCTGATTTCCGACGATGCCAGCCGCACCGACGAGCTGGCCAAGCAGCTCGATGCGATCAACCGGGAGCGGCGCGATATTGAATCAGGCATGCGCGAGCAAGCCGAGGCCGCGCTGCAGTACATGTTTGCTGAAGATGAGCCCCCAGAGAGCCATCCCAGCGGCGTGGCGATTTTTGATCCTGAGTTTCACGAAGGCGTGGTCGGCATCGTGGCCAGCCGCATCAAAGACAAGCTGCATCGCCCCACCTTCGTCTTCGCCGCCAGCGCCGCGCCCGGCCAAGAGCATTTGCTCAAAGGCTCAGGCCGCTCGATTGCAGGCTTTCATCTGCGCGATGCGCTGGATTGGATCGCCAAAAAGCATCCGGGCTTGCTGATCAAATTCGGTGGCCATGCCATGGCTGCGGGCTGCACGATTGAAGAAGAACATTTCGAAACCTTCGAGACGGCGTTTGCCGAAGTGGCTGGCCTTTGGATCGACCAAGCCACCCTGTCCCGCCGGCTCGAGACGGATGGCCCACTCCCGGCCGAATACCGCCGCGCTGATATTGCCGATACCATGCAACAAGCCGTCTGGGGCCAAGGCTTCGCGCCGCCGATTTTCAGCGAAGAGCTAGAAGTCGTCTCCCAGCGCTTGGTTGCAGAAAAACACCTCGCCCTCAAGCTCAAACACCAAGGCCAGCTCGTTGATGGCATCTGGTTTGGACATACAGATCTCCTGCCCGCCAAAGCGCATCTGGCATTTCGGCTAGAGAGCGATGAATGGCAAGGCGTAAAAAAGGTAAAGTTTTTCATTGAAGGCTTGGCAAGCTAGCCGCGCGTCCCTTTTGGGACAGACTCATCACCGCCAAAGGGTTTACCTTAATATTCGCGTCATCCGAATGCTCGAAGATGTTGGTTTATTTTCACCTCAGCTGGAGAAGTCAACATGGTGCAATTGAATGTCAACGGGCGCATGCAGAATGTGGATGCCGACCCGAGCACGCCGCTCTTATGGGCTCTGCGCGAGCAGCTGGGGCTCACGGGCACGAAGTATGGCTGTGGTGTGGCGGCCTGCGGGTCTTGCACGGTGCATATCGATGGTGTGCCCACGCGCAGTTGCGTAAGGCCGATTTCCACGATTGAGGCCAAAGAAAAAATCGTCACGATTGAAGGGCTCTCGCCCAATGGCTCGCATCCGGTGCAACGCGCTTGGGTGGCGCTGGATGTGCCGCAATGCGGCTACTGCCAATGCGGCATGGTGATGGCCGCTGCCGCGCTGCTCAAGGAAAAGCCGAATCCTACGGATGCTGATATCGATAACGTGATGACGAATATCTGCCGCTGCGGCACGTACAACCGCATTCGCGCGGCGATCAAAGTGGTGGCCGCGGGCGGCAATGCGCGGGTGGCTGGGCTCAATATTCAGCATATCGAAGGGAGCCAAGCATGAAAACCGCTCTCGATACGGCTGTTTCGCGCCGTCAATTCGTCGTTGGCTCGGGCACGGTAGCCGGCAGCATGATGCTGAGCTTTCATCTGCCCATCAGCTCGGCGCAGGCTCAGACCAATACGCCTGCCGAGGTGAATGTCTGGATGACGATTGCGCCCGACGAGACCGTGACGATCCGCATCGCTCGCTCCGAGATGGGACAAGGCACTTTGACAGGTCTGGCGCAGTTGGTAGCAGAAGAGTTGGAATGCGATTGGGCGAAGGTGAAAACCGAATACCCTACGCCCGGCCAAAACCTCGCTCGCCAGCGCGCTTGGGGCAATTTCTCCACCGGCGGCAGCCGAGGCATCCGCGAATCGCATGATTACGTGCGCAAGGGCGGCGCGACCGCACGCACGCTCTTGATTCAAGCGGCAGCAGACGAATGGAAAGTCAGCCCTGCCGAATGCAAGGTCGACAAAGGCATCATCACGCATGGCACGAAGCGTACGACTTACGGCAAAGTAGCCGCAGCCGCTGCTCAGCTCAAGCCCACAGGCGATGTCGCGCTGAAAGACCCGAAAGACTGGAAGCTTGTGGGCAAGCGCCTAGCGCGGCTGGATACGCAAGACAAAGTCACTGGCAAGCAAATCTTCGGTGCAGATTTGAAGATGCCCGGTATGTTGAATGCGGCCATCAAGGCTTGCCCGGTGTTTGGCGGCAAGTTGGTCAGCTTCAATGAAGCGGCCATAGCGCAGCGGCGCGGCGTGAAAAAAGTGCTGCGCGTGGGCGACAACGCCGTGGCCGTGGTGGCCGATCATTGGTGGCAGGCTAAGACGGCTCTCGATGCTTTACCCATCGTTTGGGATGAAGGCGCTCATGCTAAAGCCTCCAGCGCTGAGTTTGCCAAGGTCTTGACGGCAGCGCTGGACGCACCGGAAGCGGCGGTCGGCAATACCAAAGGCGACGCGAAAGATGCGTTGGCCAAAGCGGCTCGCAAAGTGGAGGCGGTTTATAGCTACCCGCATCAAAACCACGCCACGATGGAGCCGATGAACGCCACGGCGCGCTGGACACCCCAGCGGTGCGAAGTTTGGACGCCCACGCAAAACGGCGAATCCGCTTTGGCCGCCACTTCTGAAGCCTCTGGGCTTCCCCCTGCGCAATGCGAGGTGTACAAGCTGCATCTGGGTGGCGGTTTTGGCCGACGCGGCATGACCGATTGGATTCGGCAAGCTGTCGATATTGCCAAACAGATGCCTGGCATCCCGGTCAAGCTCCTGTGGAGCCGCGAAGAAGACATGCTGCAAGGCCGCTACCATCCCATCACGCATTGCAAGATGAGCGCAGCGATTGATGCGCAAGGCAATGTGACGGGGCTGCACATGCGCATAGCGGGGCAATCTATCCTCGCGGGCGTCGCGCCGCAAAACATCCGAAACGGCCTCGATCCTGTGGTGTTCCAAGGGCTGAACGCAGGTGGTGCAGAAGGCGCGTTTGGCTACAACATTCCCAATCTGCTGATTGACCACGCCATGCGCAATCCGCATGTACCGCCCGGCTTTTGGCGTGGCGTGAATTTGAATCAAAACACGCTGTATGTGGAATGCTTTTTGGACGAAGTAGCGCATGCGCTCAATCAAGATCCCCTCGCCTTGCGGCGCAAGCTCATGACGAATGCGCCCAAGCATCTGGCTGTGCTCAATGCCGTGGCAGAAAAAGCCAATTGGGGTGCGCCTGCGCCAGATATCGGTGGGCAAAAAGTCTTCAAGGGCTTGGCTGTGACGCATGGCTTTGGCAGCTATGTGGCTGCGTGTGCGGAAGTGTCTGTGAACGCAGAAGGCGAGCTCAAGATTCACCGCATCGTTGCAGCGACCGATCCGGGTCATGCTGTTAATCCGCAGCAGATTGAAGCGCAGGTAGAAGGCTCGTTTGTTTATGGCCTATCTGCCGCGCTGTTTGGCTCATGCACGGTGAAAGACGGGCGCATTGAGCAAGACAATTTCAGCACCTATCCTGTGGTGCACATGCGGCACATGCCCAAGGTAGAAACCGTTCTCATCCAATCGGGCGGCTTCTGGGGCGGCGTGGGCGAGCCCACGATTGCCGTGGCTGCGCCAGCGGTGATGAATGCGATTTTTGCAGCCACAGGCAAGCGCTTGCGTCATATGCCGATTGCTGGGCAAAGTTTGAAGCGTGCTTGATGCATGAATCAAGCTTGGCTTTTGCAGCGCTGGGCACTTTACCTGCTGATCAGTGGGCTTGCAGGGATGGGCTCGGTACAAGCGCAAAGCTTAGATGGCAGTCAAGCGCTCACAGCACAGCCCGCTGATGCCGCGCGTGGCCGTGCCTTGGTGGCCAATCGCCAGCAAAGCCTGTGTTTGCTCTGCCATGCAGCCCCCATTGCCGAAGACCGCGCCCAAGGCAATCTCGCACCGCCACTGGATGGCGTGGGTGCGAGATTGACGAAGGAGCAGCTTCGACAACGCTTGATCGATTCACAAAAAATCAACCCGGCTTCCATCATGCCGCCCTACTTCCGCGCCGATGGCTTGAACCGAGTCGCCGCCTCGCAGCAAGGGCGCACGCTGTTCACCGCTCAGCAGTTGGAAGATGTGGTGGCTTATCTGCAGAGTTTGAAATGATGCCCACGCATCCAAACCGACGCATCGTTTTGCAGGCCTGTGCACAAGCCTTTGCTGCCGCCTGCTTCAGCTCGCAAGCTTGGGCGCAAACGGGCGAAATGACCATGGAGCAAGCTATCGCAAAATTCACCGGGGGCACCAAACCGACGGTGGGTAAAGTGAGCATCGGCATTTCACAGTTGGTGGACAACGGCAATGCCGTGCCGATGGATGTGAGTGTGGATCATCCGCAAGAGCGTGATCGTTTTGTGCGGCGTATCGGTATCTTCAATGAAAAAAATCCTCAGCCTGATGTGGCTGAGTTTGAGCTCAGCCCGGCTTCTGGTTTGGCTCAGGTTTCCACCCGTATTCGCTTGGCCACCACCCAAAAGCTGGTGGCTGTAGCGCAG
Source organism: Variovorax sp. (assembly GCA_031375105.1). Lineage (GTDB taxonomy): Bacteria > Pseudomonadota > Gammaproteobacteria > Burkholderiales > Burkholderiaceae_C > JANMDU01. The sequence goes on along the minus strand of JANMHJ010000015.1, from coordinate 27,530 downwards.
CTCTCAGATGGCAGCTACTGGATGCAAACTGCCGATGTGATCGTCACCTTGGCCGCCTGCCTTGAGCCAGAGGATGCGCCATGAGCGACCAACCCGCAGTGCGTTCGCTCGTACAAGCGCCCACCACAGCTCAGCGCGGGCAAGTGGTCTTGGTGCAAACGACCATCGCGCATACGATGGAGACAGGTTATCGGCGCGGCTCAGATGGCAAGATGCTGGGGCGCGATTTGATCCGCCGCTTTACCTGCACTTGGCAGGGCGAGCCGATCTTCGCTGCCAACTTGCATGCCGCGATGTCCTCCAATCCCTACATCGCATTTCATCTGCGTGTGACGGAAAGCGGCATCTTGCGGCTGAGCTGGTCGGGAGACAACGGCTTTGCGCACAGTCGCGAGCATGCGATTACTGTGGTGTAGCCGTGCGCCAGTTTGGATATTTTCTTCTCCTCGCGCTGAGTGCAGTCAGCGCCTTTGCGCAAAGTGCTTCATCGCCCTCTGCGGATCGCCGCCAATCTGGCTTCGCGATCATGGATGCTCGCACCCAAGCCATGCAGCGTGATGATGCGCAAAATCCCGCCATGCTGTGGGTGCAAGGCGGCGCGCAGCTCTGGGCTCGTGCAAATGGGAAAAATGGCAGCTCGTGCGCTGGCTGCCATGGCGCAGCGCAGTCGCAGGCCACAGGCTTTGATCGCCCACCTGTCGCCATGAGCAAAATTGCCGCAAGCTACCCTTCCCTCGATGCCCTACTGGGCAAACCAGTCAATCTCAGCCAGCGCATCAATCTCTGCCGCCAGCGACACATGGGCTTGAACGCGCTCGGCTCAGAGCATGAAGATTTGCTATCGCTGGAGAGCTGGTTGGGCCACTCAGCACGCGGCCAACCAGTGGCCAACCATCTTAGCGCCGCCAACGCAGACCGCAAACTACAAACTTGGCGCAAACAAGGCGAGCAACTCTTCTTTCAACGCATGGGGCAGCTCCACTTGTCTTGCGCCCAATGCCACGATGAACGCGCGGGCCTCAAGCTCGGTGCGAGCACCATCCCCCAAGGCCATGCCACGGGTTATCCGATCTATCGGCTCGAATGGCAAGGCATGGGCTCGCTTGAGCGCCGCATTCGCGGCTGCATGACGGGCGTGCGCGCTCAGCCCTTTGCCAGCGGCAGCGCCGATATGACGGCGCTAGAAGTCTATCTGGCCTACCGATCTATGGGCATGCCAGTGGAAACCCCCGCAGTGCGGCCTTGAAAGCCGGGCTGAGGCCGCTATCATGGCGGTATGCAAATCGTCCTCGCAAAAATCCTCTCCCCTGATGAAATCTCTCGCGTTCTTGCGCTGCTGCGCAATGCGCCTGCGGGTGAATCGTGGGTGGATGGCAAGGTCACCACTGGGCCGCAGTCGGCGCTGGTGAAAAACAACCAGCAAATGCCCGCAGAAGGCCGCGTGACAGCGCAGGCGCGCGAGATCGTGGCGCAGGCGCTGGGGCGGCATCCGGGCTTCATGACCAGCGCCCTGCCTCGCCGCTTACTGCCACCAGGTTTTAACCGCTACAGTGGCAGCACCAACACCTTCGGCCCGCATATCGACAATGCGCTGCGCAACACGCCCGGCGGTCCAGGCTTTCTGCGCACCGATATTTCCTGCACACTTTTCTTAAGCGAAGCGCAAAGCTATGACGGCGGCGAACTCGTCATCAGCAGCAGCAGTGGCGAACAAGCCTATAAGCTGCAAGCGGGCGATATGCTGCTCTACCCAGCCACCACCGTGCATCGGGTGAATCCCGTCACACGCGGCGAGCGCATCGCCAGTTTTTTCTGGGTGGAGAGCATGGTGGCAAGCAGCGAGCAACGCCAACTGCTGCACGACCTGGATTTGGCCATCATGGGTCTGCGCACGCGCGAACTGAAAAACTTGGGCCGAGAATCTGAAGAAGCCGTGCGCCTCACGGGTGTGTATCACAACCTGCTGCGGATGTGGGCGCAGCCTTAAGTCAAGCAAAATTTACGAAATTGACTCAACGACGGTTGTTACTGATCGCGTGCCTATTTGGCGCTGCATACCACGCAGCTCCACATAACGCGGATTGAATTCGGTTTGCAGATCAAGCGGTTCAATCGCTTCGCCGCAAGACGTACACACCAAACCAGGCTTGGTGCGCTTAGAACATGTGACGTGCCTGAGCAAAACCAATGGGCCTTTGTCTCCAGGCGTGTATTTGTCGCCCCAAGCCATCATGCCCATGATCAGCGGAAAAAGCTCGCGCCCGCGCTGAGTGAGCAGATAGTCAAAGCGCCTGCCATCGCCCTCGACAGGTCGTTTGCTCACCACCTCTGAATCGACCAAACGCTTCAACCTCACGGCCAAGACGTTACTTGCGATCCCCGTGTTGGTTAAAAAATCTTCATAGCGGCTCGCACCCCAAAACAACTCGCGCAGCAACATGATGGTCCAGCCATCACCCAGCAATTGACTGGCTCGGGCGATGGAGCATTGCTTGAGGACATCGTCTGTGGTCATGCCGGCATTCTAAAGGAATCCTCCATATAACTTGCAAATAAGAAGTTATTTGCTAGAATATAACTTTTATTTTGAAAGTTATAAAATGAAACAGGCAACAAAAAACTACCGCATCTTTCAGACCATCATGGCGATTTTGGCGATCATTCCGCTGGCCACAGGTTTGCTCACTTTGATGGGATTGAGTAATCCAGAATATAAAAACGCGGGCTTCCCAATGCACTTGGTGCTGGACAGTAATTTGCGCTTTTATGGCGGTGTTTGGTTTGGCTTGGGTCTCGTGCTCTTGTGGATGCTGCCTCGGCTGCATACCGAGGGCAAGCTGTTTTTTGCGCTGTCTCTCATGATCTTTGCTGGCGGCGTTGGGCGCTTGATCGCGATGGCTTTTGCAGGCTGGCCGCCTACGCCATTCATCGCCTTCACGGGTTTAGAAATTATTGGTATGCCGCTTTTAGTGCTGTGGCAGAGAAGCCTCGCCAAAGAGATGGCATGGTAGAGGAGCTACAAATGCCGCAGCGGATGCGCAGCTGCTGGCCACGGGCTGATGAAGAAAGGCTGCACCATCTCCGGTGTGATGTCTTCTATGCGCTCGGGATGCCACTTGGGTGCATGGTCTTTGTCAACTGCCAAGGCGCGGATGCCTTCCACGGTTTCTGTGGCCGCACCGCTTCTGCTCAGGTGCTTGGTGTGAAAACAATGGCGCACCAGATCGCGCTCTAGGCGCAGTTCGCTGGCCAAATCCATGCTGCGCGCGCGGCGCACCAGCTCCAGCGTCACGACGAGCATCAGCGGCGAGCGCTTGCGCAAGCTGGCCGCCGTCTCTTGCGCCCAATCGCTGCCATCTGCTTGCAAGGCCGCCAAGATGGCTGGAATGCTGTCCTGGTCAAATAAGGCACTGATTTTTGAGGAATTTTGCACGATAGCCGGCATGGAATCTACGCGAAGTGCTATGGAATTGATAGTGATTGCATCGCGCAAAGCGGCATGCAACAAAGGCGCGGTCGGCAAAGCGTCCCAAATTTGGCTCAAGCTTTCGCTGCTCACGCACACATCCGCCAAGCCCAGCGCCTGCGCATCGTGGGCATGCAGCATCTGGCCCGTGAGCGCGAGGTATTCGCCAATGCCGGGCTGCGAATTCATGCAGCGGCTCAAAAACCAGCCGCCGCCCACATCCGGAAACAGCCCAATATTCGTCTCCGGCATGGCCATTTTCAGGCGCTCGGTGGCAATGCGGAGGCTGTTCGCACCCCCATGCCCCGAAATACCCATACCGCCACCCATGTTGATGCCATCCATGAACGCGATGTAGGGCTTGGGATAGGTGTGAATCAAATGGTTGAGGCTGTATTCCTCAGTGAAGAAATCTTCCAGCGCGGGATCGCCTGCGAGAGCAGCTTGATGGAAGAGGCGGATATCACCACCTGCGCAGAAGCTGCCGAAAGGTGCGAAGCTCCCATCCGCCTGCTTGCCAGTTCCGCGAATCGCCACCAGTTGGATATGCGCCGCGTCTTTCCATTTCAGAAGCGCTGCGGTGATGTGCCGAATCATGCCCAAGCTCAACGCATTCAAGGCTTTCGGGCGATTGAGCGTGATCAAGCCTGCATGGCCGCGCTCTTCCACAATGACAAAATTTTCTTCACTCACGATGATTTCCAACCTAAAACTTCGTTCGCCACCAAAGCGCCAATCACGAGCGCACCGCCGATTAACACAGCCTGCGTCGGCACTTCGCCTGCAAACGACCAAGCCCAGAGAATACCGAAAATCACTTCCAGCAACGCTAGCAGTGAGACTTCTGGCGCTTTGAGCACCTTGGCGCAGATCACTGCCAAGACGCAAGGAATCGCCAATTGCACCAAGCCCAGCAGCGCAAGCCAGGTCACATCCGAGGCGCTGGCTGCAAACGGGAACGACAAAGGCAGCGTGATGAGTGAAGAAATCACTGCGCCAATCAACACGCAAGGCACAAAATCAAGCTCCTCACCCCGCGCCTGCGCACGCTGCACCACCGTCCAATGAATCGCACCAGCCACTGGTACGCAAAACGCCACGGCCATACCCAGCGCTGCGCCACCCTGCTTCAAATCAAGCTGCTGGCCAAACATATACGCTATGCCAGCGCAGGCCACAGCAATAGCCACCCACGTGCGCAGCGGCAGCTTGTGGCCGATGAAGATGCGGGCGATCAGCGCCGTGAGCAAAGGACCTATCGCCATCGTGACGAGTACATTGCCCACAGATGTCAACGTGAGCGCCACCATGAAAGCAGTGAACATCACGCTCCAGCACACGCCGCTCACCCAAAACGAGGCGCTCTTCCAATGAAAAGTCTTGAACACGCCCCTGCCCTGCCACAAAGGCAAGATGATCAGCAGCGAAATTACGGTAAAAAAACTTCGCCAAAACGTGATTTCAAAACTTTTTGCTGATTCCAATTGGCGCGTCACAGCACCTGCGATCGACCACATGAGCGTGACAGCGATCATGAGTAAAACAGCGCGAGAGTGGGTGAGTTTCATCGTTTTTTCTTTTGTGTCTGACGAGGTGCATGGCTCATCATCTGCTCCATGAGCATGGCATCGAGAAAGTCATTTTCAAGCATGGCATCATGCCGCTCTAGATCCTTGCTGTTGGCTTTCGCCCAGCGCTTGAGATCGGCATCGTTTTTGATCATCTCCAAATCGCTGCGCATCATATGCAGGGCTTCATCGTAATCTTGCATGGCCGCTTGGAGCGATCTTTCAAGATTTGCTGCCGTCAAATCTTGATGGCGCGGCACACGAAACTCGTGAGACATTTGTATTTCAAGCTCAATGCACTCATTCGTTAAATCTTTGGATTGCGCTCTAAGCAAGGCGATCCAGCTTTTGAGTTTGTCTTCGGCCACTGTGCTCATAGCGCTCGCATCTATTTGCTGTGCCCTGAGTTGGAGCTTGAGCAAGGCGAGCAAATCTTGGCGGTCGTAAGCGGTGTTGGCCTCGCTCATCAGATCGTGATTCAGCGCACGCTGGGCATCGTTGTCTGCGCGATCAGGGTGAAGCTGGCGAGCGAGCTGGCGATAAATATTTTTCAAGGCGCTTTGCGCTTCCTGCGCAGCTTGCTCTTGTTGTGCGAGCTTGGCTTGTGCTTTGGGATCGGCCTTGGCCTTGGCCGCCCGCTTTTCATCACGCCGTGCTTTGCGCTGCGCCTCAATCTCGTCCTGCTGCGCCATCTTCGCCTGCATGGCTTTGAGCGCTTCTTGCGCCATATCGGCAGCGCTAACCTTGCCAGCCTGCGCAGGTAATTCCACGCCCATATCATCCAGCACAGAGAGCAAACTGTCGATATTGACCGCCTCCATCTCTTCAATGGATTCATGGCTATACAGATCGTGGATCGTGCGCATCTGCGCATCGCCTTCGAGCGCAAACTCCGTACTGAGCGAGACGATCAAACGCCCGATTGATTTACGGTTGTTCACCGTGAGCGATTTGGCCTTGCCTTCATCAGGCCGCAGCAAACGCTCATGCAAAAACAACACCATCTGCCGCGACAAAGCATCTTGCTCAGCCTTCAATGCCGGCAAAATCTGCCCAAACTTCGCGCGATATTGGCTATGCAACTGCTCCAGCATTTGCAATTGCTTGCCATTGGTCTCAATTTGGCTGAGTAATCTAGCAAACTCCCGCTGCAACGGGCTGCTCGCTTGAGCCTTCGCCTGAGCCACCAAATCGCCTTTGAATTCAGGGGGAATCGCTACTTCATCTGCGCCAAATAAATTGTTTTGAGAAGTCATGGGCAATCCTTGAATGTCTTTTCAAGCAGACGCAGTGGATCTGGCTTTGCCAGTCCACCAGCGTTGCTCCCTTTTCGGCTACTGAAAGGCCCTACGGTAGCCGGGGAGGCGGCCTAAGGCCGCACGGGGGATTGGCGCTGAGTTGGGGGTTAGTTCTTCCCAGCGCGCTTGCGCTCATGCTCTTTCAAATAGCGTTTGCGCAGACGAACGGATTTTGGCGTGATTTCCACCAACTCGTCGTCTTCGATGAATTCCACGCCGTATTCCAGAGTGAGCTGGATGGGTGGCGTGATTTTGATCGCGTCTTCTTTGCCGCTGACGCGGAAGTTGGTGAGCTGCTTGGTACGGGTGGCGTTAACAACCAAATCGTTGTCGCGGTTGTGGATACCGACAATCATGCCTTCATACACAGGATCGTTGGCGCGCACGAACATGCGGCCGCGGTCGTCGAGTTTGCCCAAAGCGTAGGTGAAGATTTCGCCATCGTCCATCGAGATCAACACGCCGTTTTTGCGGCTGGCAATCTCGCCTTTGTGGGCTTCGTAGCTGTCAAAAATATTGGCAATCAAACCGGAGCCGCGCGTCAAGTTTAAGAATTCGGTGGTGAAGCCAATCAGGCCACGCGCAGGAATGCGGTATTCAAGGCGCACACGGCCACGGCCATCCGGCTCCATATTCACCAACTCGCCTTTGCGCTCGCCCAAGGCTTGCATCACGCCGCCTTGGTGTTGATCTTCCACGTCGGCTGTCACCAATTCGATAGGCTCATGTTTTTCACCGTTCACATCACGGAACACGACGCGTGGCTTGGACACGGCCAGCTCGTAGCCTTCGCGGCGCATGTTTTCTAGCAAAATCGTGAGGTGAAGTTCACCGCGACCGGAGACTTCAAAAATACCGTCTTCGTCAGTTTCTTTGACTCGCAGAGCCACGTTAGATTGCAGCTCTTTTTGCAGACGATCCCAAATCTGGCGACCGGTCACATATTTGCCTTCACGCCCTGCCAGCGGCGAATTGTTCACGCAGAAATTCATCGTCAGTGTCGGCTCGTCCACCATGAGCATCGGCAATGGATTCGGATTGAGCAGATCGGTGACTGTGACGCCAATACCGATGCCTTCAATGCCGTTGATCAGCACGATATCGCCAGGGCCCGCAGACGTGGCTACCACGCGATCCAAGCCTTGGAATTTCAGCACTTGGTTGACGCGGCCTTTGAAGGTTTTGCCGTCTGTGCCTTCAGCGACCAGCACATCCATCATCGGCTTGATCGTGCCGGCTGTGATGCGGCCCACGCCGATGCGGCCCACGAAAGTGGAGTAATCAAGCGAGGAAATTTGCAATTGCAAAGGCGCTGTTGGGTCACCTGCTTGTGGTTTGACATGGCTGAGCACCGTTTCAAACAACGCAGTCATGTCTTTGCCCCATTGCGCACCTTGCTCACCCTCTTCGAGCGAACTCCAGCCGTTCAAACCAGAGGCATACACCACGGGGAAATCAAGCTGCTCATCGGTTGCGCCGAGTTTGTCAAACAAATCGAAGGCTTGGTTGACCACCTTTTGGCAATCCGCGCCGGGCTTGTCCACCTTATTCACAACAACGATGGGCTTGAGGCCGAGCGCGAGCGCCTTCTTCGTCACGAAGCGGGTTTGCGGCATCGGGCCTTCTTGCGCATCGATCAGCAGCACCACGCCATCGACCATGGACAACGCACGCTCGACTTCGCCGCCGAAATCCGCGTGACCAGGGGTATCGACGATATTGATGTGGGTGTCTTTCCATTTCACGGCGCAGTTCTTGGCCAGAATCGTGATGCCACGCTCTTTTTCAATGTCGTTGTTGTCCATCACGCAGGTCTCTAGCTGCTCGTGGGCGGCGAATGTGCCCGATTGGCGCAGGAGTTGATCCACCAGCGTGGTTTTGCCATGGTCAACGTGGGCGATGATGGCGATGTTGCGGATTTGTTGGGTCATGATGGTCCTTTTTCAATTCAAAACGGCTCGTGCTGCATCTCAGGCCAAGCCTTGATCCAGCATTTGGGAAACTTCGACAGGTGAGAGCAATCGCGTAGGGATCAACTCACCGGTCTTGATGTGTGCGCTGCCCAGAAGGGCGCGCGGTGTATTACCAAATTCAGCGCCATACACGGCGACGTGTTCGTTGTCGGGCAGCTCGGTGCGGCGACGCAAACCACTTAAAAATCTACCTGCATTCTCGCTGTCCAGCGTGACGACTTCATGACCCGCAAGCAAGCTATCGACAGCTTGCAGTGCAGCCAAGCGTTCGTCTTCACTCATGGCTTCAAGTTGAGCGAGCGTGATAGCTTGATCAATCTTGAGCCCGCCTGTCTCGGTGCGCCGCAGGCTGGAAAGATGAGCGCCGCAGCCCAGTGCTTCGCCAATGTCTTCACCCAGCGTGCGGATGTAGGTGCCTTTGCTGACAGTAACTATCATTTTAATAGCATTCTGCGCAGGTTTTATAAGGGGCAGCGCCTCAAAACGCTTTAAATCTAGGCTGTACACCTCAATATCGCGTGCTTCACGCTCCACTTCAATACCCGCCCTGGCGTATTCATACAAAGCCTTGCCATCCTTCTTCAAGGCGCTGTGCATCGGCGGCATCTGGCGCATCTTGCCGGTGAACTGCTGCTGCACGCGTTCAATATCAGCATCGCTCACATTGACTTCACGTTGCGAGATCACTTCGCCTTCTGCATCGCCGGTGGAGGTTTTGATGCCCAGCACGGCGATGGCTTCATAGGTTTTCACAGCTTCTAATTGCAAAGCAGAGAACTTCGTTGCCGCACCAAAGCACAGTGGCAACACACCCGTGGCCAGTGGATCAAGCGTGCCGGTATGTCCGGCTTTCTCAGCGCGAAGCAGCCATTTTGCTTTTTGCAAAGCGTCGTTGGACGACAAACCCAGCGGCTTGTCCAGCAGAAGCACCCCATGTACAGGACGCCTCACGACCCGTACTCGTGGTGCATGCATGGCTTATCCTTCCGCGTCCTGGGCGCGCGAGGCAACTGCCTTGGCGATCAGCGCATTCATATCTGAAGCATGCTCAGTGGTGCGGTCAAACAGAAAATGCAGTGTCGGCACGGTGTGAATGTGCAGCCGCTTGAACAAACCATTGCGCAGAAAACCCGCCGCTTGGGAGAGCGCCGCTTGGGTTTCCTCAGGCTCGCCTGTGAGCAAGCTGTAATGCACGTTGGCATGGGCGTAATCGGGCGTGACGGTGACGGCATTGATCGTGACCATACCAACGCGTGGGTCTTTCAACTCGCGCGCGATCAGCTCTGCCAGATCGCGTTGGATCTGGTCGCCTACGCGCACACCCCGATTTGGGATGGTGCGATTGGACGCAGAGCTTTTCTTTTTTGGCATGGTGACTTGCAGAAATTAAAGCGTACGAGCAATTTCCTTGATCTCAAAGAACTCCAACACATCGCCTTCGACGATGTCGTTGTAGCCCTTCAAATTCAAGCCGCACTCGAAGCCTTCTTTGACTTCTTTCGCATCGTCTTTGAAGCGCTTGAGCGATTCGAGTTCGCCGGTGAAGACGACCAAGTTGTTGCGCAACAAGCGAAGACGCGCACTGCGCTTGACGATACCGCTGGTGACCATACAGCCCGCAATCGCGCCAATCTTGGACACACGAAACACCTGACGAATCTCGGCCGTGCCGATGATTTCTTCCTTCTTATCAGGCGTGAGCATGCCGCTCATGGCTGCCTTCAAATCGTCCACAGCGTCATAGATGATGCTGTAGTAACGAATATCGATGCCATTGCCTTCGGCGGTTTTACGCGCACCTTGGTCAGCGCGGGTGTTAAAGCCAATGATCACAGCCTTAGAAGCAATTGCCAAATTCACATCGCTCTCGGAAATGCCGCCCACTGCGGCATACACGATCTGCACCTTGATCTCTTCGGTAGAGAGCTTGAGCAGCGAAGTGGCCAGCGCCTCTTGCGAGCCTTGCACATCGGCCTTGATGATGACCGGCACCATCTTGATCTCGCCAGATGTCATGTCGGTGAACATGTTTTCCAGCTTGGAGGCTTGCTGCTTGGCCAGCTTGGTGCTGCGGTATTTGCCAGCACGGTAGGTGGCGATTTCTCGCGCACGCTTTTCGTCCAGCATCACCATGAACTCATCGCCAGCGCGCGGCACTTCGGCCAAGCCTTGGATTTCCACCGGAATCGATGGGCCAGCAGATTTCACGCTTTGGCCGTTTTCATCCAACATGGCGCGAACGCGGCCATAGGTTGCGCCGAGCAAAATCGCATCGCCCACGTTGAGCGTGCCGGTTTGCACGAGCACGGTAGCGACAGGGCCACGACCTTTGTCCAACCGCGCTTCCACCACCAAGCCTTTGGCCATGGCGTTAATCGGTGCTTTCAGCTCCAATACTTCCGCCTGCAAGAGCACTTGCTCCAGCAAAGCGTCAATGCCTTGACCGGTCTTGGCAGATACCGACACGAAGGGCGACTCGCCACCAAACTCTTCAGGCACAACCTCTTCCACCACCAATTCGCCTTTAACGCGATCAGGGTTGGCATCTGGTTTGTCGATCTTGTTCATCGCCACCACAATCGGCACACCCGCAGCTTTTGCATGCTTGATGGCCTCTTTGGTTTGCGGCATCACGCCGTCATCCGCTGCGACCACCAAAATCACGATGTCAGTTGCCTGCGCACCCCGTGCACGCATGGCCGTGAAGGCCTCGTGGCCAGGCGTATCGAGGAAGGTGATCATGCCGCGTGGCGTTTCGACGTGATAAGCGCCGATGTGTTGCGTGATACCGCCTGCTTCACCCGAAGCCACTTTGGCGCGGCGAATATAGTCGAGCAGAGAGGTTTTGCCGTGATCCACGTGGCCCATCACCGTCACCACAGGGGCGCGGGGAAGCAGTTCAGCGGTGAATTCGCCCGCCTCTTCAGTTGTGAAGGCTTCTGGATCGTCCAGCGTGGCTGCCACGGCTTTGTGACCGAGCTCTTCCACCAGAATCATCGCGGTGTCTTGATCAAGCGACTGGTTGATCGTGACCATCTGGCCGAGTTTCATGAGCTTCATGATCACTTCGGAAGATTTCACGGCCATCTTGTGAGCCAGTTCGGCTACGGTAATCGTCTCGGGCACGTGAATTTCCAACACGCGCACTTCTGCTGGTGCCGCTGGCACCTGCTCTTCGCGCTCCTCACGCGCACCGCGCCTGCCGCGCGGGCCTGCACGCCAGTTGCTGCGGCCAGCACCACCCGAGCTGTCGCCACGGGTTTTGATTTCTTTTTTCTTGCCGTCAGCGTCTTTGCTCCAGCTAGACGACAGTTTTTCGGATTTGACTTCGGTTTTCTTGGCACCTGCACCAGCGCCTGGGGCGGTGGTCGACACCGGCGTACCGTCGGCCTTCTTTGCACCCGCTGCTGGCTTGTGCAACGTGCCTTTCACTGCTGCAGCAGGCGGCTTTGGCTCATCTGCTTTTTTAGCCACGAGCACCTTCTTAGGCGCACTCATCATGGCGCGGATGGCTTGCGCCTCATCCATGGCTTTGCGGCGGCGATCATCTTGCTCGGCCACACGCGCCTTCTCTAGCGCAGCGCGCTGCTCGGCAGTTAAGGGCACAGGAGCTGCTACGATTTCAGGAGCACTTGGCGCAGCTTCTATAACGGCAGGAGCCTGTTTTTCATCAGAAATCACGGGTTGAACAGCCGATTCCGCAGGCTTGTTGCGCAGCGCTTCCAAGCGGCGGCGTTCTTCAAACTCCAGCTCTTGGCGGCGCACAAATTCTGCCTGGCGTGCAGCTTGTGCATCGCGGCGGGCTTGCTCAGCCGCGTCAATCACGGGAGCAGGTGCGGCCACGGCGGGAGCCGCAACTGGCGCAGCGACTGCCTCAGCGACAACCACAGCAGGCGGTGGCGGCGCAGGAGGAGGAGGCGGCGGCGCAGCAGGCTCTGGTGCTACAGCCACTTCTTCATCGCGCTGAACAAAGGTGCGCTTTTTGCGCACCTCCACCTGGATCGTGCGCGCTCTGCCTGTGGCATCGGCTTGCTTGATCTCGGTGGTAGATTTTTTCGTCAGCGTGATTTTCTTGCGCTCAGACGCGGCTGTACCGTGACTGACTTGCAAAAAGCTCAAGAGCTTTTGCTTATCAGCATCGGTGAGCACATCGCCTGCGGCTAGGTTGGAAACGCCAGCGCCTTTGAGCTGCTCAAGCAGGCTATCAACCGACTTTTTGAGCTCGCCCGCGAATTCTGAGACTGTGGTGTTTGACATAAGGGAGGGTCTCCATGATCTTTACTCTGTGGCCGGCGAGGCAACGGGGGCCATCGGGGCAACGGCGGGGCTGGCTTCAGCGGTAAACCAGTGTTCGCGCGCTTTGATGATGAGCGCCTTGGCCTCATCTTCGCTTTGGCCAGTGATGTCAGTCAGCTCGTCGATGGCCAAATCAGCGAGGTCGTCCAGCGTGTGAACGCCGCCTTCGGTCAGCTTGGAGATCAGGTCGGAACTTAAGTGTTTGCCATTGAACTCAAAATCACGCAGATCCTGGCTCACATCTTCCACGGACTCTTCTTTGGCAATCGCCATCGTCAAGAGTGAATCTTTGGCACGGGTGCGTAATTCGTTCACGGTGTCTTCGTCAAACGATTCGATTTCCAGCATCTCTTGCAGCGGCACATAGGCCACTTCTTCGAGACTGGTGAAGCCTTCGGCAATCAGGATGTCGGCGATTTCTTCGTCCACATCGAGCTTGCTCATGAACAGCGAGCGGATCGAGCCTTGCTCGCCTGCTTGCTTTTCAGCAGATTCGCTGGCATCCATGATGTTGATCTTCCAGCCGGTGAGCTCAGAAGCCAAGCGCACGTTTTGACCGCCACGGCCAATGGCAATGGCAAGATTCTCTTCGTCCACCACCACGTCCATCGCATGCTTTTCTTCGTCCACCACAATGGAAGAGACGTTGGCCGGAGCCAGCGCACCAATCACGAATTGCGCTGGGTCTTCGCTCCAAAGCACAATATCTACGCGCTCGCCGCCCAATTCATTCGTCACCGCGTTCACACGCGAACCGCGCACACCCACGCAGGTGCCAATCGGGTCGACGCGCTTGTCATTCGACAGCACAGCAATTTTTGCGCGCGAACCGGCATCACGGGCGCAGGATTTGATCTCCAGCAGGCCTTGCTCAATTTCGGGCACCTCATTGCGAAACAGCTCCATCATGAACTCAGGCGCATTGCGCGAGAGAATGATGGGTGCGCCGCGCAGTGTCGGATCAACTTCCATGATCATGGCGCGAACGCGATCACCTGAGCGTAGGTTTTCCTTGGAAATCATGTCGGAGCGTCGCAAGCGGCCTTCCACTCGGCCACTTTCCACGATCAAACCTTCTTTGTCTGCACGCTTCACCGTACCAACGAAGATCTTGTCTCCACGGCTCATGAAGTCGTTGAGCAAAATCTCGCGCTCGGCATCACGGATTTTTTGCAAAATCACTTGCTTGGCCGCTTGCGCACCAATGCGGCCAATCGGCACGGAATCGACCTGCTCTTCAATATAGTCGCCGGGCTCAACGTCGGTGACGCGATCCAGCGCATCCATCAGCATTTCTTCAGCATCTGGGTTTTGCAGACCTTGATCGTCGGGCACCACGAGCCAGCGGCGGAAGGTTTCGTAATCACCTGTATCGCGTTCCATGGTGACGCGGATTTCCACCTCGCCATGGCCTTCGTTTTGGTAAATCTTCTTGCTAGCCTGCGCGAGCGCCGCCTCCAGCGCACCGAAAACGGTCTCGCTGTCAACGTTCTTCTCACGGGAAATGGCTTCTACAAGCATCAACATTTCGCGATTCATGGTTACTCTCCTTCTTCCAGAGTTCTAAAAAAACAAAAAATCAGGCCAGAGCGTCAAGACGGGATGCCTTGCCGCGTCGGCCCTTGAAATCAACAATCGGTGCGAGGCGAGCGTCTTTTAGCTCGTCTAGCGTAAAACCCATCACCGCGCTTGGGGCTTCTAATCTTTTCTTCGACACTTTCGCGCCGGGCTTGAGCGGCTTGGCCGCTTCGTTTTCCAGCTCAATCTGCCAGCCACCAGCTTGGCTTTTACCAAGCGTGCCACGGAATTTCTTGCGATTGGCATTGACCGCGCCAGCGCCATCAGCAACACCTTTTGCAGCCACTTCCGTGCCAATGGCCACCTTCAAAGTCAAATCGACGACCTCACCCAAGAAGCGTTCAAAATCACCTTCGTTGAGCAGTGGCCGGTCAATTCCCGGCGAAGCCACTTCCAAGCGCTTGTAATCGACGTTTTCGACTTCCAGCACATATTGCAATTGCCGCGTCACCCGCTCGCAGTCTTCCACGGCAACCAATATTTCTTCCTGCCCCGCTGCCCAAGGATGATCAATCGTGACACGCAGCAGCCCACCTGCTGAGCGCTCGATCTCAACAAGGACATAACCCAGACCTACGACAGTCTGGCTCACAGTGGTTTGCAAATTGGCCGTCATTTTGGAGTGTCGCTCGACCGGGAAACGCCCTTTTACCTCTCAAAACCATCACTGCGTTTGCACACAAGCAAACCGCAATGAAAAGCGTTTAGGCATAAAAAAACGGGCGCTAGATGCCGCCCGTTTGGTCGATATGCCTTGATTATAAAGGCTTTTTAGCTGATTTACAAGTTGCTTGCTATTGAATTTGATGGGCCAACACGCTTTTGCCACTTCTTAAGGCCGCTAGCCTGGGATGCATCAGCGCAAACCACAGGGGCGGGATGGCTGCGAGGATGATGCTGCCGGCGTAGCCCGTGGGTAGGCGGGGCGCGTGAGCGGGGGCATCTTGCAAGGTGGCATAGGGCTTCCAGGCATGCATGTGATGGTCCGAGTGGCGCTGTAGGTTGGCCAGCAGACTGTTGGTGATCACATGGTCGGCATTCCAAGCGTGCATTTCGCCGAAAGCTTCGCGCTTGCCGCCTTCGCTGCTGCGCTGCAAACCGTAGTGTTCAATGTAGTTGACGAGCTCGAGCAGCATGAAAGCGACCACAGATTGAAGCAACAGATATGCTACTATTTTGATAGCTGTCTGCGCTGATTCTATAAGGGCCAGTGGCATAAAAAGCATCAAAAATGGCAATGTCAGCATAGCCAATGAGGCAACGCTGCTCCACACGAGCGGGCTTTTGGCCCAACTGCTTTTCATCTGCACGATACGCTGCGCTTCTAAGCGCCAGCCGCTGGCCAAGCTGCCCCAAAGCGTGCGCGGCAAGAAGCGGTAAAAACTCTCGCCATACCGCGCCGATGCCGGGTCATCGAAAGTAGCCGCGCGGGGATGGTGGCCGCGATAGTGCTCCACCATGAAATGACCATAACAGACACTGCTCATCAGCAGCCAACCGCAGAAACGGTCAATTTTCGATTTGCTGTGCCCCAGCTCATGCGCAAATGTGATGCCTTGCGCACCCGTGATGTAGCCCACAGAAAATGCGATGCCCAAGACCATCAGCCAATCGGCGCGTGCCGCTGCCCAAGCGCCCAGACAGATCAGAACCATCTGCAGCAAAACATAAACGCGCAGCACCCAACGGAAATAAGCCATTGAAGCATCGCTAGCCACAGGCTGTGGTGAGGTTTTGGGCATCAGCAATTCAAGCAAAGCCATGCCCCACCAGACGATGAGGGTGGAGACAAACGCATTTTGCGGTGCCATCACCAGCCCGAGGCCAGAAAGAGCGGGCAACAGCAGCGCCAAGAGGAAACGTAAATCAGAAAATCGCATGGGTTTGCAATATGCCACAGGCCGAAGTTGTGCGCTATTGTGGTTTGCATGGAATTTTTGACTTTCTGGTGGTTTTGCGCTGCCCCAGCCCGGCTGCGATGAGGTAGAGCGCGATAATTGAGCCTATGAATCCCTTGCTCCAGAAACTACAGCCCTACCCTTTCGAGCGGCTGCGCCAATTGTTTACCGCCGTCACGCCCTCCTCCAAGCATCGCGCGATCAGCCTAGGCATTGGCGAGCCGAAACATGCCACACCATTGTTCATCAAAGAGGCTTTGAATGACAATTTCAAAGGCTTGGCGGCTTACCCAGCTACTGGCGGCGAGCCGGTTTTGAAGGAAGCTTGCGCGGCTTGGCTCAAGCGGCGTTATGACGTCACGGTCGATCCAAAAACGCAAATCCTCCCGGTTAATGGCTCGCGCGAAGCGCTGTTTTCACTCGCGCAGACGGTGATTGATCCCACACAAGATGCGGTAGTGATCAGTCCGAATCCGTTTTATCAAATTTATGAAGGCGCAGCGCTGCTCTCGGGCGCTCATTTGTATTTCGTGTCCAGCAACCCAGCGCGCAATTTCGCGGTGGATTGGGCCAGCGTGCCGGACGATGTGTGGGCGAAAACGCAGCTGATTTTCGTCTGCTCCCCGGGCAACCCAACCGGCGCTGTGATGCCACTTGATGAATGGAAGCGTCTGTTTGCCCTGCAAGACCGCTTTGGCTTCGTGATCGCCTCGGATGAGTGCTATAGCGAAATCTACTTTCGCGATGTTGCACCCTTGGGCGGCTTAGAAGCGGCCACAAAACTAGGCCGCACCGACTTCAAAAACCTTGTCATGATGACATCGCTTTCCAAGCGCAGCAACGCACCCGGCATGCGCAGCGGCTTTGTGGCGGGCGATGCAGCCATCATGAAGCAATTCCTGCTCTACCGCACCTACCACGGCAGTGCGATGAGCCACACGATTCAGGCTGCCAGCGCCGCCGCTTGGAACGATGAGGCGCACGTGATCGCCAACCGGGAGCAATACCGCACCAAATTCACCCAAGTCACGCCCGTGCTGGCCCAAGTGCTTGACGTGAAGCTGCCCGATGCGGCTTTCTACCTCTGGGCGAAAGTACCTGTCAACGTGTGCGGAGGCTCGGATACTGAATTCGCCGCCCAACTACTCGCTCAATATAACGTCACTGTGTTGCCAGGCAGCTATTTGGCCCGAGAATCCAATGGCCACAACCCGGGCACAGGCTACATCCGTATGGCTCTCGTGGCTGAAACGGCCGAATGCCTGGAAGCTGCGCAGCGCATCGTTAAATTTGTGCAGGACAATGCTGCTTAGCAAACTGAAGGCTTTCAATTCAAATTCAAATACGGACGCGAAAGTTACACGAAAGTCGCAGAAAATACCTGATGCCGTTTTGAATATTCTTGATACTCCCAAATTCTTTTTTGACTTCCTTTTGTCTTTCTTTTTTGCGTCTTTCGCGAAACCTTCGCGTCTTTCGCGTCCGGTATTAGCCTTTCCCTCCTCACTAACCCAAAAAATCATGACCCAACAACTCCAATCCATCATCGAAGCCGCCTGGGACAACCGCGCAGAACTCTCCCCCGCATCCGCCCCCGCCGACGTGCGCGAGGCTGTAGAGTATGTGATCAACCAGATGAACAAAGGCGAGCTTCGTGTCGCTAGCCGCGAATCCGTGGGCAAATGGACGACCCATCAGTGGATCAAAAAAGCCGTGTTGCTCTCTTTCCGCCTGAGCGACAACGAAATCGTCAAAGCCGGCGACCTCGGCTTCTATGACAAAGTCAAGACCAAATTCGCCCACCTTAGCCCAGAAGAGATGAAGGCCACTGGCGTGCGCGTGGTGCCGCCCGCCGTCGCAAGGCGTGGCAGCTACATTGCCAAAGGCGCAATCCTGATGCCTTCGTACGTCAATATTGGCGCCTATGTCGATGAAAACACCATGGTCGACACTTGGGCCACCGTGGGCTCTTGCGCCCAGATCGGCAAAAACGTGCACCTCTCTGGCGGCGTCGGCATTGGTGGCGTGTTGGAGCCGGTGCAGGCGGGTCCGACCATCATCGAAGACAACTGCTTTATTGGCGCTCGCTCGGAAGTGGTCGAGGGCGTGGTAGTTGAAGAAAATTCCGTGATTTCTATGGGCGTGTACATCGGCCAAAGCACCAAGATTTATGACCGTGCTACCGGAGAGGTGCACTATGGCCGCGTGCCGGCGGGCTCAGTGGTGGTGGCGGGTAATTTGCCCTCTGCGGATGGCAAATATTCGCTGTATTGCGCCGTGATCGTGAAGAAGGTGGATGCTCAAACTCGCGCTAAGACCAGTCTGAACGACTTGCTGCGTGACTGAATTGGGGGCACAATCGCTGTCACAAGCTGTAATTTATAGCGATTTCACGGTTTCCCCCTTATAAAACCTACGTGGAGTGCTTCTCTTTTTATAGCAAATTGCATCGCAACTGAGGAGTCAAAGCATGGGCATGATGGAACGGATTTTGAAGTTGATGGCGGAGAAAAAGGCCTCCGATGTGTATCTCTCGGCCTTTGCTCCCGCCACGATCAAAATCAACGGCCAAAGCGTGCCGATCAACAACCAGCCTCTGCCCGCTGATGCTGTCAAAGGGCTGCTGGCTGAAATTTTGCCGCCCAAGCGAATTGAAGAGCTAGAAGAAACCCAAGAGCTGAACATGGCCCATCAGCTTGAAGGCATTGGCAATTTCCGTATTTCTGCCATGCGTCAGCGCGGCACCTATGCCTGCGTGATCCGCTACATCGCCACCGACATTCCTCAGTTGGAGTCGCTCAACGTGCCCGTCACCTTGGCCGACATGATTCTGGAAAAACGCGGCCTGATTCTCATGGTGGGCGCAACAGGCGCAGGCAAATCGACCACGCTCTCTGCCATGATTGACCACCGCAATGCCCGTATGAGTGGCCACATTCTCACCGTGGAAGACCCGGTCGAATTTATCTTCACCAACAAAAAATCCATCGTGAATCAGCGCGAAGTCGGCTCAGACACGATGGCAATGCAAACCGCTTTAAAGAACGCCCTGCGCCAAGCACCGGATGTGATCCTGATCGGCGAAATCCGAGATCGCGAGACCATGAGCGCGGCCATCGCCTATGCGCAGTCGGGTCACCTTTGCCTGGCCACGATGCACGCCAACAACAGCTATCAAGCGCTCAACCGTATCTTGAGCTTTTACCCGGTGGAAGTGCGCCCCACCATGCTCGGCGATCTGGCCTCTGCTTTGAAAGCCATCGTCTCCCAGCGCCTGCTGCGCACGGTGCAAGGCACGCGCACCCCGGCTGTGGAGATCATGTACAACACAAAATTAGTGCAGGATTTGATTGAAAAAGGTGACTTTTCTGGCGTAAAAGAAGCCATGGAAAAATCCATGACCGATGGCTCACAAACCTTCGAGCAAGACATCGCCCGCCTCATCGTCGAAGGCACGGTTGAGCGCAAAGAAGGCATCAACCATTCCGACAGCCCGACCAACCTGATGTGGCGCTTAGCCAATGATTTTGTCAATGCCAAGAAAGCAGCAGAGGAAGTCGATGAAGTCGATGATGGCCCTTCGTTCACCGAAATCACGCTGGATGTGAAAAGCACTGCCTAAAAAGCTTTTGCGTCAGCCAGCTTGGTTTTTCACACAAGCACCCTGCTCAATGGCGGCTAGACTCTCTGTATGCAAGATTCTCTTTCCACCCTGCGCCTCGCAGAACAACTCATTTCCTTGGCCAGCGTCACACCGAATGATGCGCTCTGCATGGATGTGATTGTCGCGCGGCTCAAGCCTCTGGGCTTTGAATGTGAGTTTATTGACAGCGGGCCAGAAAGCTTTCGGGTGCGCAACCTGTGGGCTAAACGCACCGCTGTTCTAAAGGAAAATAGTGCCCTGCCCGTTATAGAATCAGCGCAGAGTGCTATAAATTCAGTAGCGCCTGCCAAAACCCTCGTCTTCGCCGGTCACACCGATGTCGTGCCCACTGGCCCGTTGGATCAATGGATTTCTCCCCCATTCGTGCCCACACACCGTAACGGCAAGCTCTATGGCCGGGGCGCGAGCGACATGAAAACCTCCATAGCAGCCATGGTCGTGGCCTGCGAAGAGTTCGTTGCCCAGCAGCCAGATGCGCCGCTCAACATCGCCTTTTTGCTCACCAGCGACGAAGAAGGCCCGGCAGTGGACGGCACAGTCAAAGTCTGCGAATGGCTCACCGCGCGCGGCGAGAAAATCGATGCCTGCATCGTCGGCGAGCCCACTAGCGTCGAGCGCACTGGCGACATGATCAAAAATGGCCGACGCGGCACCATGAGCGGCAAGCTCAGCGTCAAAGGCATCCAAGGCCACATTGCCTACCCGCACCTAGCCCGCAACCCGATCCACATGGCCGCCCCAGCCCTGGCCGCGCTCACCGCCATCGAATGGGACAAAGGCAATGCCTACTTCCCCCCCACCAGCTGGCAAATCAGCAACATCCACGGCGGCACAGGTGCAAGCAACGTCATCCCCGGCGCACTCGTGATTGATTTCAATTTCCGCTTTTGCACCGAATCCACACCCGAAGGTTTGCAGCAGCGCCTAGTTGACGTGCTTCAAGCCAACGGCCTCGGCTCAGCGGATTACGAGCTAGCTTGGACGATTGGCGGCCTGCCCTTCCTCACCCCCGTGCGCGAGGAAAAAGGCAGCCTTGTGAACGCCGTGCGCGATGCCATCAAAGCAGAGACAGGCATCAGCACCGAGCTTTCAACGACAGGCGGCACGAGCGATGGCCGTTTCATTGCCAAAATCTGCCCAGAAGTCATCGAACTCGGCCCTTGCAATGCCACCATTCACAAAATCAATGAGTATGTTTCAGTGGCGGACATCCAGCCTCTGAAAAACATCTACCGTAGAGTGATGGAAAATCTGAGTATCGCAAGCTGACCCCAATTCCTTCATGAACACCCTCAAAATTTTCGTCGCCACCATGACCGGCACTGCAGAATACGTCGCCCAAGCGATTCAAATGGATTGCTCTGATCTGGTCTCCAACATTGAAGTCACGATGATGGACGATTTGAAAAGCGATGCGTTTGAAGAGCGAGATTGCCTCTATCTGATTTGCTCCAGCACCTATGGCGCAGGCGATGTGCCAGACAACGGAGTGGCTTTGTATGCATCGCTGGATGATGAGCCGCGTGATCTCTCGCATGTGAGATATGGCGTGATCGCTTTGGGCGATTTCGCCAGCTATCCGAACACCTTTTCAGGCGGCGGCAAGCGCTTTGATGAGCGCTTAGAAGGCTTAGGCGCGAAGCGTATCGGCGATGTGTTCACCCACGATGCTTCTGGTGGCACGATGCCAGAGACGGAAGGCGCGGCTTGGGCGAGAGAGTGGCTGTCTTCGGTTCTGCAAAAAGCCTAATCGCCTAGTAGGAATCAGCATATATGCTGAGGTAGAATTAATAGACAAAGTGTTACTTTTGCAGCAATATTGCAAAGTAACCAGTAGTCAAACGATTCAAAAAATTTTCATATTCGGAGGAAGAATGCTTACATCTTTGCTTCAACGCGGCACCCTTTTAGCAATTCTGGCTGTAGCTGGTTTATTGGTGGGATGTGCATCTCCCGCGCCAAATTACTCGCCTTCCATCAGCAATGTCGAGTTGATCAAATCGGTAAGTCCTTCAAAAATTAACGTTGGAAAAGGCGATATCACCCCCGGCATGACCGGTGCGGAAGCGATCAGTTTGCGCGCTGATCAAATGACCTCGCCGGTTGGCAAGAATTTTGGCGATTATCTTGCATCGGCATTGAAGCAAGAATTGGATTTGGCGGGAGTTTATAGTGCGCAATCTGCTGTTGAGGTGTCTACAGTGCTCATCACAAACAACATCAACGCTGGCGGGCTTTCAGTGAATGATGCACAAATCGACGCGCGATTCATCGTTAAACGCGCTGGCATCTCAGTCTACGATCAGCGGAAAATAGCGGATATGAAATGGGAAAGCGCATTTGCTGGCGCTGTCGCAATTCCGCTTGCAAGAAATAACTATCCAACGTTGGTGCAAAAATTGCTGAATCAGCTCTTCACTGATCCCGCCTTTATCCGATCTGTCAAATCACAATAACCTAACTTATTAGCTCATCATATGAAACGCATTCTTTTAATCTCAGTTGCTGCTATTTTCACTATCTTCATGGGCGGCTGCGCACATCCCATCAACATGAAACCGGACATCGGAACTGTCTCTGCACTTGGAGCGGCCAAAATTGATAAGGCTGTCGGTTTTCATATTTCTGATGCCAATCTTTCTCTTGAAGTCACCACGCCTGGCGGTGGCGGTGACAAGGTTCGATACTTTCCGTATCGTGATATAGAAGCCGGCTTCTACAAAGCACTCACGGAAGTATTTACCAAAGTCTCCAAAGTGGCCAATCCCAAAGACATGGAAGCCATCAAAAAATCTGGCATCACTTTACTGATTACCCCTGAAATCACCACGACTTCATCTTCCCCCAGCCCTTTCACATGGCCGCCTACCGAATTCACCGTGACGCTCAATTGCAAAATAGTTGACGCTTTGGGCAAAGATATCGCACAAGTGAGCGCAACTGGTGTCGGCAAAGCAGAATTTTCCGATTTCAAGAGCAATTTTTCTCTCTCTGCTGTCCGCGCCTCAGAAGATGCACTCAAGCAATTGATTAAGAAACTGGCAGAGACAAAAGCGCTGTCTCAATAAGCTGACTTTGCTGGCTTTCCAGAACTGCAATCACGATCTGGCAAAAAACGAAACAATCAAAGAACGTAACCACTGATTCGCCGGATCGGTATGCACCCGCCGATGCCAAAACATCTTTAGCTCAAACGCTGGCATGTTCACAGGATGCGGCAGCACTTGTAGTTTGAAAGCAGCAGCGCATTGCTCTGCCAGCTTCTCCGGCACAGTCGCCATCAAATCCGTCTGGCTCACGATCTGCGGCACGCTTAAAAAGCTCGGCACACGCAGCTTGACTTTGCGTTGCTGCCCAGCTTTGCCCATGCCTTGCAAAGTTTCGTCTGCCTTGGTATGCCCCGTGCCTTCGGCGCGTATGGCGATGTGTTCGGCTTGTAGGAATTTCTCCAACGTGAGCTTGGGCTTTTTGCCGGTGAGTAAAGGATGCCCTTCCCGCGCGATACACACGTAGCGCTGCGTGAAAAGTTTGCGTTGATACAGGCCTTCCGTCACATCGGGCAACCAGCCGATGGCTAAATCTACTTTGCCTTCAGCCATCGCCGTGGTGATGCCGCCGGCGCTGGAGGAAGATTTGGCCTGGCTGTCGCGCAGCGTCTCCAATGTCAAGCCG
Source organism: Variovorax sp. (assembly GCA_031375105.1). Taxonomy (GTDB): domain Bacteria; phylum Pseudomonadota; class Gammaproteobacteria; order Burkholderiales; family Burkholderiaceae_C; genus JANMDU01. Next base: position 4,117 of record JANMHJ010000015.1, on the reverse strand, counting down.
GGCGCAGCGTCTTGCGCATGCGCGAGCAAGGCGGGAAGGAAGACGATTTCGCCAATATCCGTCATGGCGATGCGCGCTTGCCAGCCGCTGCTGGCTGGGTCAAACGCGGCTTTTGCTTGCAGAGACTGCTCGATTGCAGCAAGTGCGGGCTGCAAAGTGACATGTAGGCCTTTGGCGAATGGGGTGGGCTCCATGCCATTGGGAGCGCGGGTGAGCAATTCATCACCCAAGGCTTTGCGCAGCCGCCCGAGCGCATTGCTAACAGCGGGTTGCGATAGCTGCAAGCGCTGCGCCGCAGTGGCCACGCGCCGCTCTTGCATGAGCACATCAAGCACGCGCAGCAAATTCAAATCTAAGGCAGAGAGATCATTTGTCATGCGCGGATGATGCCTAAAGCGGCTGGCTTTGTCCATTCATGTGGTGAATATAGGTCTTCACATCTGTGCGCTTGGAAAATATGCAGCCTTGCGCCACACTTGCTGGATGAACGCATCTATTGCTCCTGATTTACTCTCCTCTGCTCATGCTCAGCCTATGTTTTGGGGCAATGCGCCCACCAGCCGTGCGCCAGGGCGCATTTATACCGATCAAGAGCTGTACAGACAAGAGTTAGAAACGCTTTTCTACAAAGGGCATTGGTGTTACGTGGGTTTGGAGTGCGAGATTCCGAAGGCGGGCGATTTCAAGCGCACCAAGATTGGCGAGCGCAGCGTGATCCTCGTGCGCGAGCGCGGGCGGCCGGGGCAGCCTGATGCGATTCACGTGCTGGAGAATCGCTGTGCGCATCGCGGTGTGCAGTTTGTGCGCGAGCGCTCGGGCAACGTGCGCAGCTTTGTTTGCCCGTATCACCAGTGGACATACAAACTCAACGGCGATTTGGTCGGCCTCACGTTTCGCCAAGGCGTGGATGCGCTGGATGCGCAAGGTGAGAAGATCAAACAAAGCGGTATGGTTGAGGATTTCAAGCTTTGCGATCATGGCTTAACGAAGCTTAAAGTAGCGCGGCGCGGCGGCGTGGTGTTTGCTTCGTTTGACCCAGATGTGGAGCCGTTTGAAGCGTATTTAGGCGCGGATGTGCTCGCTTATTTTGACCGGATTTTTCACAAGCCTTTGAAGCTCTTGGGCATCAATCGCCAGCGCATTCCGGCCAACTGGAAATTGATGCAAGAAAACATCAAAGATCCGTATCACCCTGGTTTGCTGCACACATGGTTCGTCACCTTTGGCCTGTGGCGCGCAGACCAAAAAAGCCAAATGATCATGGATGCACATCATCGCCATGCGGTGATGGTGAGCCGCAGAAATGATGCGGTCACGGCCAATATTGCGGCGAATGTGACGAGCTTTCGGGAAAATATGAAGCTGCACGATGATCGCGTGCTGGATGTGGTACCCGAAGCCTGGTGGAAGCTGCATTGCCCGGTGCAAAAAGCAGACATCACGCCTACCGTAACGATGATGACGCTGTTTCCATCGCTGATTATTCAGCAGCAGGTCAACAGTTTATCGACGCGGCATATTCAGCCAGTGAGCGAAGGCGTGTTTGATTTTGTGTGGACGCATTTTGGTTTTGAAGACGACACGCCAGAGATGACACGCCGCCGCCTGCGTCAATCGAATCTCTTTGGCCCAGCGGGCTATGTGAGCGCGGATGATGGCGAGGTGATTGAGTTTGTGCAGCAGGCCTACAAAGCCAATGGCGCGGCGCGCACGGTGAGCGAGATGGATGGCACGGCGGTAAACAATACCGATCACAACGTGACGGAGACGCTGATTCGCGGGATGTATGCGTATTGGCGTAAGACGCTCGCCATCTGAGTTTTTCTGTAGTTTTATAAGCCTTTTAAGCATGTAGCCGGCATAGAATATGCGTGAGCAGCTATTAAATTGATAGTGATATGAATTTCAACGATTACCTTCAGCTCAGCGCCCTGCTCCAGCAAAGCGCTCATTTGCTAGACAGCAATGACCTCGGCACATGGCCAGATTTATTCACAGAAGACGGTTGCTACAAACTGCAATCGCGCGAGAATTTTGATGCCGGCCTGCCGCTGTGCATCATGGATTACGAAAGCCAAGGTATGCTGCGTGATCGCATCTATGGCGTGCAAAACACGATTTTTCACGATCCGTATTCGCAGCGACATGTGTGCAGCGCTCCTTTGATTGCCTCATTCAGCGATGCAGAGATCCATTGCGAGAGCAGCTACATCGTCACTCGCACGCAACGCGACGGCATGCCGCAAATCATCAGCACGGGGCGCTATATTGACGTGATCGTTCTTGTTGATGGCGCATGGAAATTTAAGGCTCGGACTGCGGTTTATGACAATGATCTTTTGCCTAATTCGGTGATCAAGCCAATTTAGATTGCTTGCGGTTTGTAGGTTGCGCACTTAGGCATGTACCTGCGCCAGATCACGCTGCGTATCCATGCGCCCCGAACTGCGGCCCGCTTCGCGGGTAGCGTCTGCAGCACTCGCTTCCAAAGGCCGCAAAAACAACTCGCTGACGCTCAAACACGTTTTTGCTAAAGTGCGATGCGCTTTACCTTTGAAAGCTGCGTGCTTCGAGCCCGCAGTCCTGATGGGGCGCACGGACACGCAGCATGCTCTGGCGCGAGAGGGGTGCTTTGGCGCTTAAGACGAGCCTGTCCCACGCCACCGTTCGGTCTGAGCTTGTCGAAGCCTCTTTGACTGCTGCATCACCGCTATCATTACGCAATGGCATCACTCAAACCCCTGCGCGGCACGCGCAGCTCCACTTTACGCGGCACACGCATCCTCAGCCTCGCGCTTAACCTGCCCGGCCCCGGCGCTGTGATGCGCCTCAAGGCGTTGGGTGCGAGCTGTACAAAATTAGAATCCCCAGCTGGCGATCCGATGCTGGCCTATGCCAAATCGGCCTACGCGCAGATGCACGAAGGCGTGAAAATCGTCTCAGCCGATCTCAAAACCGAGCGTGGGCTGGCAAAGCTGCACAAGCTCTTGGCCAAGACCGATGTGCTGCTCACATCCTTCCGCCCCAGCGCCCTCGCCCGCCTCGGCCTCTCATGGAAAGCACTGCACAAAGCCCATCCTCATCTCAACTTGGTCAGCATCGTCGGCGACATCGCCGCCCCCGAAGTGCCCGGCCATGACCTGACCTACATGGCCGAACACGGCCTCATCACCAGCCTAGAGCTCCCACCCACCCTGTTCGCCGACATGGGCGGCAGCCTGCTAGCGGTAGAAGCCGTGCTAGCCGCAGTCATCCAACAACGCAACACAGGCCGCAGCATCCACCAATCCGTCGGCCTCAGCCAAGCCGCCCAATACCTCGCCCTCCCTAGACATTGGCGCCTCACCACGCCAGACGGAATCATCGGAGGCGCACATGCCTTCTACCAAGTCATGCCTTGCAAAGATGGGAGAGTGGCGATTGCAGCGCTGGAGCCGCATTTTGCAAGTCAACTTAGTGAGTTAGTTGGACTACCTCTTACAAAATCAACCAACTCTGTCTTGACTAAGGTTAAGAAAAGGTTATTTGAATATTTGGGTCATCGGACTTGCGAAGAACTTGCTTCAGTCGCAGCAATATATGATTTACCTCTTTATGTGCTTCCAATAGAGTCTCGAAAATAACCGCCCATGAACACATCAATTTCTTATGGTTATGCAGATTCATGCGAAAAAAGGATTGAACTACATGGAACAAAAAAGCCTTGCATACGCGAAATACTGGCGCATTTGCTTAGCAGATGCCGATTTAGGAAAAGGCGCACTCAATAGATCGGCACTAGAAAAGCTTATTCTGCGCCCGGGTAATGAAATCAAGAATGGTAGAGTCGATCCTGAACTTACTGATGAGTTTTTCAAGCATTCTGGACAAGATGTTGTAGAGGTCGAAGTCACCATTCGCCCGTACATTTACCATTCACGTTTAGAGCATGGAAAAGCGAGAGCAGGCGGAATACCAGAAGTTGTAACGCCCATAGTTATTGCTCCGGCCCGATGAAGTATCAAGCCGCATACTGAACTCGCTTGTCTTGAAAGTAGCGCATCACACGCTCAGGGTTTTGCTCCAACATCGTCATATGCTCGACTGTTGCAGCGCGTAACTTGGCTTTTGTGCGCAC
>JANMHJ010000013.1:0-8545 GCA_031375105.1 Variovorax sp. | reverse complement strand
CAAAGGCATGGCGGCCAAGGTGGCTGCTGCTTCAGAAATAGCGGTCTTGGCAGACGAGCCGGCCAAAATCACTTCCGACACTTTCGCGCGGGTGGTGTAGTCTTGGTACGCTGGCAGAGCCACCGCAGCCAAGATGCCGATGATCGCCACGACGATCATCAATTCGATAAGGGTGAAACCCTTTTGGATCATTTGCTTCATAAAGATACTCCTATAGGTTGAAGGCTTACATCTTTTGCAACTCCCGTGCCAACGCTGTTTTCCTTCACGGAGATACCGTTTTCTGTGGCTTTATTGGCATTCATGCGCTTTGACGTTGTTTTTTAGGGATGCAGCACGGTACCGGCTGACACTTTTGTCAACTGATTTGGTCAATATTGTAGAGAACGACATTTTTATCACTTCACCCACCGTATTGGCAACTGGCCGGGCGGTATTTGGCATCGATTTTCTGAGCGGTGGGGACGGTGTAGGTACCGCATAGCCAATCAATTTGACCATTGACACCCAACACGCCATTGATCGTCATTTCTTTGCCAGTTATTGCAGAATCTCCCTGTGCTCTCGCCACAATCCGGCCCTCGGTTGCACTCGTTTGAAGAAACCAAACCACCTCAACATACTTGGTGTTGGGGTAGACCATGGTCACACTTGCACTGGCCGGCATGGTCGTTGCCGTCGTCGCTATTTCGGCAACCGTGTTCTTCATGTTTGAGGCAGCAAGCAGCACCTCCGAAACCTTTGCACGCGTGGTGTAGTCTTGATAAGCTGGCAAAGCCACGGCGGCCAAAATGCCGATGATCGCGACGACGATCATCAGTTCGATCAGGGTGAAGCCTTTTTGCAGAGTGCGATACATGGATAAATTCCTATAAAACGGGATTTTGATAACAAACTGTTACTGCAATCCACGTGCCATCCATCTCGCGCTGCGTATTTTTTCAATAATGAATGCTTTGCCGCTACATCCAAGCCTGATTGCAGAGATGTTGCATCTGGATAAGTGGCATTTTTGTCATGTGGCCATGGCTAAGCTGACACGAATGCACAGCTTTTCCAGCCTTTTGCGCATGCTCAAGACGGCTTTGTCTTTGCTCAGAAGGTGAACGGCTTGGCGCGGAGCCAGCTGGGCTAGGTGGCAGGCGAGATCGATAAAGGGTTGATCGTCCGGGTCTTTACAAGCGTAGGGGGCTTTGACAGCGGGCGCTTCGATGGTTTGCGCATGTTTGTCGAATTCGGTAAGGATGTCTTGGGAAAACTTTGCGTAGAACGTCAGTTTGGCAACGATGTGAGGATAGGCCAGCACGCGCTCTAACTCATTGCGCATATGAAGGGTGGCGATCCAGCGGAATTGGCCGCTTTGGAGTTGTTCTCGCAAAGGGGCGGTTTTCGGGTCTTGGAAGAGGAAGAGATCGAGAACGATGTTGGTGTCGATAACGGCAAGCGCTGGGGAAGGCGGGGCAACGGATGGGGTGCTTTCATCACGCTGTGGCGATGCACTTGTTGACGCAATCATGGCGCAGTCATACAGAGGTGGGGGCGCTGGAAGGCTCGGGTGCAGGTGCGCGTCTGCCTTGGATGTCGAAACGGAACAGGCGGCATTCGATCGGGCCGTTCCACAGCGGCACGCGGCGGGTTTCTTTCAGGCGCATTTTGCCGGGCAGCTTCATGTCGGGCACGAGCAGATGGGCCGTCCAGCCGTCGAAATGGGTTTTCCAGTGGGCGGCCAGTTGCAGGAAGAAATCTCCTTCCTCGGCGTTGAATTCGGCGGTCTCGCGAGACAGACGACGCTGCGCTGGGGCAGACTCAGGGGCAAGGGGTGCGTCTTCTGCCAGATCGTAGGGAGAAGCGCGATCCGTCGCAAAACGTCCAGCTCCTGCCACGCCAGCCACATCAATGCGTTCGCCATAGGGCGGATTGGTCAGGATCACCGCACCTTGGGGCGGCACGTCACATGGCGGCTTGCGTTGCAAGGCATCGCCGCCGCGCAATTGCACGGCTTCGCCCACGCCAGCCAGCTGCGCATTGCGCTGCGCGAAATCGACCATGCGGTGGGCGACATCTGAGCCATAGATGTGCAGGTCTTTGAGGTCTTTTATGCTTCTTCCCGTTATATTATCTACATTGTTTGCTATATCTTTCATAGCATCCCAGACATGCTTCTGAAAGGGCAACAAGCGCTCAAAACCGAAGCGCCGCTGGCCGCCTGCGGGGATGCCTAAAGCGATTTGCGCGGCTTCGATCACAATCGTGCCGCTACCGCAACAAGGGTCATACAGGGGCTGGTCAGGCTGCCATCCGCTGGCAGCAATCATGGCAGCAGCCAAAGTTTCTTTGAGCGGCGCATCGCCTTTATCCTGCCGCCAACCGCGCTTAAACAGCGGCTCGCCACTGGTATCTACATAGAGCGAAACATGCTCCGCACTCAAGTGCACATAGACGCGCGCATCGGGCCGCTGCGTATCAACGCTGGGGCGCTCGCCGGTTTTGTGGCGAAAGCGGTCGCAAATCGCGTCTTTCACACGCAGCGCGGCGAAGTTGAGGCTTTTCAAGGGGCTGCGGGTGGCGGTGATGTCGATCTTGAAGGTTTGCTTCTGGGTGAACCAAATCTCCCAGGCCACATCGCAGGCGGCTTCGTAAATATCATCTTCGCTGCGATACGGGCGCTGCATCACGCCAATGAGCACGCGGCTGGCTAGGCGGCTGTGAAGATTGAGCTCCAGCGCTTGCCGCCAACTGGCTTTGACGGCCACGCCACCCATTTGTTGCTGAATCGCATCGGGCTCTTTAACGATTTTGGCGGCTTCGGCGGCAAGATAGGTTTCAACACCTCCGGCGCAGGGTAAGAAGAGATGGAGGTTGTTCATGAGGCATCGCGCTTCGGATCGACGAAAAATGGGGTCAGAGCACAATTTCGTCTTAACTTGAATGCTCGCCGGATAGATTGTCGTCCTGAATTGTGATCTGACCCCATTTTTCTTGCCGCTTTCACAGGGTTTTACGCAGACTGGTCACAGGAATGCGCAAAGCCTCTCGGTATTTGGCCACCGTGCGGCGTGCGCATTCGATACCTTGTTCTTTGAGCATGTCGGCGATGGCGTTGTCAGATAAAGGCTTGGCTTTGCTCTCTGCATCGATGAACTGCTTGATCAGCTCGCGCACGGCGGTGCTGGATGCGATGCCGCCGGTCTCGGTGGTCAGCGCGGAGCCGAAGAAGTATTTCAGCTCAAACGTGCCGAAGGGCGTGCTCATGTATTTGGCCGTGGTGACGCGGCTGATGGTGGATTCGTGCATGCCAATTTCATCGGCAATCTCACGCAACACCAAAGGGCGCATGGCGACTGCGCCATGCTTGAAGAAGCTGCTTTGCCGCTCGATGATGGCTTGGCTCACGCGCAAGATCGTGTCAAAGCGCTGCTGCACGTTTTTGATGAACCAACGCGCTTCTTGCAAGCGGGTTTGCAAGCCTTGCACTGCCTCGCTTTTTTTGCTGCCTTTGAGCGCGTTGGCATACAGATCATTCACATTCAGGCGTGGCATCACATCCGGGTTGAGCTGGGCGGTGAACACCATTTGCCCACGGCGCTTCTCGCTGCGCACGATCACATCAGGAATCACGATATTGCGCTCGACTTGCGCAAACATGCGTGCTGGCTTGGGCTCAAGCTTGGCAATGATGGGAATCGCGGCCTTGATGTCCTCGCTGCTGGCTTGGCAAAGTTGAGCCAATCGCTTCACATCGCGCTTGGCCAGCAGCTCCAGCGGATGCTTCAAGATGGTTGCTGCCGTTTGCAAAACCACATCGTGCACAAACTCAGGCTTGGCACGCAATTGCAGTAGCAGGCATTCAGCCAAGCCGCGTGCACCCACGCCCACTGGCTCTAAGTTTTGCAGCCACTTGAGTGCAATCGTAAAACGCGCGATCAGTTCTTCCACGTCATCGAGCGTGGTGGCACCCAAGCTTTGAGCCAGCGTTTCAAAATCGTCTTCTAAATAGCCATCGTCGTTGAGCGATTCGATCAGCATGCCTAGGGCGGCGCGGTCTTGTGGTGAGAGCCGCAGCGAGAGCGATTGGCGATGCAAATACTCTTGCAGCGTGGTGTGGCTGCTGTTGTTCTCGGTGGGATCGTAATCATCGCCGCCCTGCGAACTGCTGGGCCCGCGTGCGCTGGCATCGACACCCCATTCGGTATCGTCTGCGGCAATGTCTGGGCTGGTATCGCCTTCCCAGTCGTTGGGTTCGGTGGTGGGGGCGGTATCTTCCGAAGCTGTGCTTTCAGAGTCATTTGGGCCATCTGCCCTTATAGAATCTGCGCTAGATGCTATGAAATCAGGAGCGTCTAGTTGCTCTTCTCGGCTTTCGCGGGTCAGCGCTTCGTCGGTGCGCAGGCTGCGCTCCAGTGCGATGCTTTCCTCTGCACCCAGCTCCTGTGCATCTTGCTCCAGAAACGGATTGTCTTGCAGCATTTGCTCGATTTCCTGCGCCAATTCGAGCGTAGACAATTGCAGCAAACGGATCGATTGCTGCAATTGTGGCGTGAGCGCCAGATGCTGGGAGACGCGAAGGCTTAAACCGGGTTTCATCATGAATCACGCATATCCTGCATTGCGACTGCGGTGGGCTTCCACCGCAGCTCACATGCGGAAATGCTCGCCCAAATACACGCGCCGCACATCGGCGTTGTCGACAATTTCAGCCGGCGTGCCACGCGCCAGCACGCGGCCTTCGCTGATGATGTAGGCATGGTCACAAATGCCCAAGGTTTCGCGCACATTGTGATCGGTGATCAGCACGCCAATGCCTCGGCTTTTCAGAAAACCGATGATGCGCTGAATCTCGATCACGGCAATTGGGTCAATGCCGGCGAAGGGTTCATCGAGCAAGATGAATTGCGGATTGGTGGCCAGAGCGCGTGCAATCTCCACCCGGCGACGTTCGCCGCCGGAGAGCGCCAGCGCAGGCGAATCGCGCAGATGATCGACCCGCAAATCTTTCAGCAAGCCGTGAAGCTGTTTGTCTAGCTCATCTTTGGACAGTGGTTTGCCATGTGCATCGCGCTGCAATTCGAGCACGGCCTGTACGTTTTCCGTCACGTTCAGCTTGCGAAAAATCGAAGCCTCTTGCGGTAAATAACTCAATCCCATGCGTGATCGGCGGTGGATCGGCATGTTTTGCGCCGCTTGGCCGTTGATCGTGATCTCACCGGCATCAGCGCGAACCAAACCCACGATCATGTAAAACGAGGTGGTTTTGCCGGCGCCATTGGGCCCAAGCAGCCCGACCACCTCGCCTTGCGAGACCGAGAGCGACACATCCTTGACCACTTGGCGTGCGCCATAGCTTTTTTGCAAGCCTTGCGCCACCAGCTTGCGGGCAGAAGTATCCACTGCGTGGGCCTGATCGCTCACTTTTTCTCTCCGCCTAGGCTGGTGCTGGGGCGAAGCGGCACTGCGGGCGTGGTAGGCGCAGAAGCGGTAGGCGCACTTGCAGCATTGCGCGGGCTGAGCACGGCGCGCACACGCCCGCCGGGGGTGCCTGCGCTGCTGGCCGTGCCGCCGGAGACGTTAAACACATCACTGGTGTTGTCGTAAGTGATCAGTGCGCCTTGCGTTTCGTCGGTGAGGGTGGCACCGCGCAGGCGGCGCAGATTGGCATTGCGGTTGAAGCTCACGTTGTCTGCTTTGCCGTCATACACAATGACTTCCGCTTCGCCTTCAATCCACTCATCGCCGCCATCGCGCTTTTGGCGGAAAAAGGCGCGTTTGCTGCCGGTGCTGCTGGCTGTGCCAAACTGAAAACCTTCGTTGTCTTGCCGCACTTCCACGCGATCCGCGCGAATCACCATCGTGCCCTTGGTGATCACCACATTGCCGGTGAACACGCTAATCTGCTTCACATCGTCATAGCGCAGCGAATCGGCCTCGGCATTCATCGGCTTGGTGCGATCGGCTTTTTCAGCATACGCGGCGCTCAAGCCCAAGGCGCACGCCAGGCTCAGCACGCTGGCACGAAGCGCAAAAGTGGAAAAAAGGGCTTGCATGGCGGATGGAGATAAAACGAGGGAAGCCAAGTGTACTTCACGGCGGCACAAATATTGCTTTGGGCGCTCTTTTTAGGTGCTGGGCGTGGTGACTTACGCCATTTCGACGTCAAGCCAGCCAGTATCATCACCCCATGGATTGGCAAGCTGCTCGCGTCTCCCTTATTTTGGCTGTGGCAACAGCGCTCCTGCTGTTGCCGCTGGGGCTGTGGCTGGGGCGCTGGTTGGCGTTGACGACAAGCAAAGCCAAGCCTTGGATCGAGGCGCTGCTCTTGCTGCCTCTGCTCTTGCCGCCCACCGTGATTGGTTTTTATCTGCTGAGCACTTTGGGGCAGGGCGCGGCACTGGGGCGCTGGTTGCATGATGTATTGGGCATCCGGCTGGTGTTTAGTTTTGAAGGCCTTTTGCTGGCATCGCTTTTGGTGAATATTCCCTTCATGGTGCAGCCGATTCAGCGCGCCTTTGCCAGCATTGCGCCCAGCGTGCGGGAAGCGGCTTGGGTGGGCGGTTTGTCAAGCTGGCGCTGTTTTCAACAAATTGAATTGCCGTTGGCTTTGCCCGGCGTGCTTGCAGGCATCGCGCTCACCCTGGCGCACACTTTGGGCGAATTCGGCGTGGTGCTGATGGTGGGCGGCTCGATTGCAGGCGAGACGCGCACGCTCTCCATTGCGATTTATGACCGGGTGCAAGCGTTTGATGAAGCCTCAGCGCATTGGATGGCTGCCAGCCTGGTGCTCTGCTCGCTGGCCGCTTTGGTGGCTGTGTTTGCCAGCGAGAGACGCGCGAAAAATACGCCCCTGATGCAGCGATAATCAGAATATGAAATTTTTTGTAACTACGCGGCGCTTCATGGATGCGCTACTGCACGGCTTGGCGGCGGCTTGCATGCTCGCTGGCAGCATCGCGCTAGCACAAGTGTGCGCCAGCCCCGGCCAAAACGCGGGCACCACCAGCATCAGTGGCGTGGTGAATTCTTACTACCCTGGCACGGGTGCCGCCGTGGCGGTGGGTGCCACGAGTATTCCGATGGGCGCCATTGACACCACGGGCGGCGGTGCAGCCACCCCCATTGCCGCCGGCGATTTGGTGATCGTGATGCAGATGCAAGGCGCGCAGATCAATTTTTCTAACAGCGATTGCTACGGCGATGGCGTGGGCACAGGTGCTTGTGCCACTTACACCCTCACCACAGCCGCATCGTATGCCGGCGGCAATTTGACTAGCACTTACAGCGCCGGCGCTTGGGAATATTGCACAGCCACTTCTGCTGCGGGTGTCAACTTGTCGGTTGTCTGCGGCGGCACATCGGGCGGCACAGTGAATGCTTATCAGGCCAGCGCGGCAACAGGCAGCGCGGGCGCATATCGCTACCAAGTGGTGCGGGTTCCGCAATACAGCAATGTCTCGTTCACAGGAAATGTGCAGCCCGCTTCATGGAACGGCGCAACAGGCGGTGTGCTTGGCCTACAAGCTACTGGCACGGTGACGATGGCAACCTTTAACTTGGATGCCAGCGAGCGCGGCTTTCGCGGCGGCGGCGTCACATTTCTGGGTGCCTATGGCCCGTCCTTGCTAGACGGCACTAACGGCAGCTACTACTACACCGCAGTTGCTGGCACGATCACGGGCGTAGGCCCAGGCGGCGAGCGCGAAGGCAGCTTCAAAGGCGAGGGCGTCGCTGGCACACCGCGTTTGGTTTACAACGGCACCACACAAACGGGCTTGGTCACCGATGACTACCCCGGCGGCTCTCGCGCACGCGGCGCCCCAGGCAACGCAGGCGGCGGAGGCGCCAATCAAAACGGCGGCGGTGGTGGCGGTGGCAATGGCGGGCGCGGCGGGCAAGGCGGTGGCTGCTGGACGGATGCCTCTCGCCCCACAACGATAGGCGACTGCGGTGGCCATGGCGGAGACGGCGCAAGCCGCGTAGGCAACAATCTGAATTTGAGCAGCACACGCTTGATCATGGGCGGCGGCGGCGGCGCAGCCCATGTGGACGGCGGGGGAACGAATTGCTTTTTGGGCGGCTGGGGTGGCAATGGCGGCGGCATCATCATCGCTCGTGTCGGCAGTTTCACAGGCACAGGTAATTTGCTGGCCAATGGCCGAGCCGGATTCCCCCCCAATACCGCAGGCACTTGCACCGATGCTGGCGGCGGCGGCGGCGCTGGAGGCTCAATTTTGGTAGCTACCAACGGCAGCTTAGCGGGGCGCACTTTCGCAGCGAATGGCGGCAATGGTGCAACTTCTTCTTATGATCGCCACGGGCCAGGCGGTGGCGGTGGCGGTGGCGCGGTGTATTTCAATGCCAGCGCAGCGCCCACCATCTCCGTCGTGGGAGGCGTGAATGGTTTGGATGAAGGTAATCTCACCGCTGGCCCTGCGCCTGATGGGGTTAAGGATCCCTACTTCGCCACTTCCGGCGTGGGCACAAGCCTCGGCACAGGCGCCACCCTCACCACCGCTTGCTCCACCGCGCTTGCCGTGACCAAAAACAATGGCAC
>JANMHJ010000070.1:0-57559 GCA_031375105.1 Variovorax sp. | reverse complement strand
CGCAACAACTTGGTGGGTTTCGCGCTTGAGCCGCTTTTGACGGCGGCTGCACGCGCATTGCTTAACGGCATTAACCCTCTTTTATACCTTGAGCGGCACGAAGCCTTCTTTTTTCGCTATGGCTGCTTGCCGCTTCTTAAGAATTGTGCCCTCATCCTGCCAAACCAATAATGCGCATGCAGGAGACATATTTTGAAAATCATTCGCATCGTGGCCAGGCCGCTGCATGTGCCCGTGAAGATCGACATCACAGGCAAATTGCATCAAACCAGCTTGTCAGTTTGCTTGACTGAAATCCATACCGATACGGGTCTGGTGGGTCACGGCTTCACCGCCATCACGGAAGAAGAGGTGGTGGCCACCCTCATCGATCAGATTTGTGCTCCTGCGCTGATGGATCAATCTCCGCTGGAGACTGAAAAGCTCTGGGAGCGTTTGTATTGGCTGTTGACACCGCGCGGCCAATCAGGCTACGCCAGCCACGCGATGGCTGCGCTGGATATTGCGTTGTGGGACATCAAATCCCAGCATCTGGGCTTGCCATTGTGGCGCTTGCTGGGCGGCGCTCGATCCCAAGTGCCGGTGTATGCGACCTTTGGTTTCGGCTTCTATGATCGCGAGAATTTGGCGCTTGCAGCCAAGTATTGGCAAAAGCAAGGCTATACACGCCTAAAGATGACGGTGGGTGGCCATGCTCTGGCACGACGCGATGAGCCGCGCCCGATGCGTGAGGTGATCGCAGAAGATGCACGCCGCGTGGCGGCAGTGCGCCAGGCTGTTGGCGATGAAGTGGACATCTATGTGGATGCCAATTGCGGGCTCGATCTGCACCATGCCACTGAGCTGGCGCACAAATTGGAGCCCTTGGGCGTGAGTTTGTTTGAAGAACCTGTCACGCATAACGATATTGGTTTGCTGTGTCAGTTGCGCCAGCGCACGCGTATCCGCCTTGCGGCAGGTCAAAACGAAGGCTTGGCCACGCGGTTTCGAGACATGCTTGTCAGCAGCGCCGTTGATGTGTTGCAGCCTAACGTAGCTATCACAGGTGGCTACACGCAGTGTTTGAAGATTGCTGGCATGGCGCAGGCTTTCAATATTCCTATTGACAACGGCGGCACTTGGCCTTTCCACAACATGCACCTGCATGCCGGGCTGATGAATGGCGGCATGGTGGAGTATCACCATGTTGCAGTCGAGTTACTCAGCCAGATTTACGACAATTTGCCTGTGCCCTGCGATGGTTGGATGCAGTTGCCGGATACGCCTGGCTTGGGCTTTGCGCCCAATGCTGATCGTGTGCGCGAGCTGGCCAAGCATCCGCTCTCGCGCGGCAAGGGAAAAGCTTAACAGGAGACTCAGATGAAAGATCAGATCATTTCCCAAGACATGCAACTCACTAGACGCGATCTATGCAAGCTGGCTACGCTGCCCGCACTGGCATCTTTGCAATCGGCCTATGCGCAAGTTTGGCCAAATAAGCCATTGCGCTTGATCGTGGGCTACTCGCCCGGAGGCGCGGTGGATGCCATGGCGCGGCTGCTGGCGGCACGACTGGCCGAACCATTAGGCCAGCAGGTGGTCGTTGAAAACCGTACGGGTGCAGCCGGAATGATTGCTGCTGATGCCGTGGCCAAGTCTGCGCCAGATGGCTATACCCTGATGTTGGCAGACAGCTCGGTCTTGATCGCTAGACTGATCAATCCCAAAGTGACTTTTGATCCAACGACGGCATTTGCTCCCGTTGCTGGCGCTTTTTATACCCCCCTGATGGTGGTGGCACACAATGATTTTCCTGCGACGGATGCCAAAACGCTTGTGCAAGCGCTGAAAGCCAAGCCTGGGAAATATTCGTACGCCACCTCGGGCGTGGGAACGGTGCACCATCTTGGATTTGAGCTGCTGAAAACCTCGACGGGTACATTCGTTGTGCATATTCCGTATCGAGGCGCAGCACAAATCGTTCCTGATGTGATCAGCGGTCAAGTGCCTCTAGGTGTGGTGAGCGCGACCGCAGGTTTGGCGCAGGCCAAGGCCGGCAAGCTCAAAGCGCTCGCATTGCTGAGCCCCACCCGCTTGCCGGGCACGGAGGGCATCAGTGTGCTGTCGGACGTGGTTCCCAACTTCAATGTTGCACCGTACCTGTTTGCGGTTTTGCCGGCCGGGACTCCGGTTGATATTGTGAACAAACTATCGGAGACGATCAGGTCGGTGATGGCGGTCGATGATCTTGCTCAAACCGCATTGCGGCAAGGCGCAGTACGTGGCTACGCTACTTCCGCTCAGCTCAGCCGCGATATGGCGCAGGAGATCGCAAGGTGGTCGCGCTTGATTCGTGAACAAAAGATCACCGCCGATTAGCAGTGCAGCGTCGACAGTCCTCACATGGGTATCTAGAATGCTCAGATGAGCTACAAAATCATCCCCGCATTTTTGATCGCTGCCACCGCTTTGGGGCAAGCACAGGAGTCTGTGACGCTGCCCGGCCCAGGCGGTATGCAACTCAAAGCCTGGCATTACAAACCTACGGGCGATGCGGCTGCGCCTAAGCCTGTGGTGATAGCGCTGCATGGTTGCGGTGGTTTGTATGCCACAGCAGGCGCTCGCAAAGGGCTGCTCAACGCGCGGCATCATGCGATGGGGCAGATGCTGCAAGCGCAGGGTTATCACGCGGTTTTTCCAGACAGTTTTGGCTCTCGGGGTATCGAAGGCATTTGCTCTGAGGCGCAGCGCTTGGGCAATGGCATCCGTGTGGGCATGGATGAGCGTCGCTCCGATACACTGGCTGCGCTTGCATGGGTGCGCACGCAAATTTGGGCCGATGCGATGGGTAACAACATCGCTTTGCTGGGCTGGAGCAATGGCGCACAAACCCTGTTGGCAGCAACCGATGCAGGCCACAGCGCGGTGAAGGCTGCCGGCCTGCCCTTCAAAACAGCAATTGCCTTTTACCCCGGTTGTGTCGAAGCCAATCGCACAGCTTATCGCCCCAACACTTCGCTCACCATGCTGCTTGGCGCAGACGACGACTGGACGCTGCCCGAGCCTTGTATCAAACTGGGAGAGCAACTCAAAAGCAAAGGTGATATCGTGACGGTCAAGGTGTATTCCGGTGCGCTACACGGCTTCGACAACCCCCTGCCAGGCATCAGCACCCTCAGCAACATTCCAAGCCGCTCTCCCGAGCGCACAGGGCAAGGGGTGCAAACAGGGCAAAACCCAGCTGCGCGGGAAGATTCTTGGCAGCGGGTGCGAGATATTTTGAAAGAGGCTTTTGCGAGGTCGACTCGTTAAGCCGCAGACTTACCTGCAATCACAGGCTTTAACGCTTTGCCAGAAGCTTGATGATCTAACGCTGCTTTGATGTATGCGTTAAACAACGGATGCCCGTCCCAAGGCGTAGACTTGAATTCAGGGTGAAACTGCACGCCAATAAACCAAGGGTGAACGTCTTGGGGCAGCTCCACAATCTCCGTCAGCTGCTCGCGCTGCGTGAGCGCGGAGATCACCAAGCCTGCTTTGCGCAGCGTGTCTAAATAATTGACATTCGCCTCGTAGCGATGGCGGTGGCGCTCTGTGACCACGTCGCCGTAGATGCTGTGCGCGAGCGTGTCTTTGGAAACATCGGAGCTTTGTGCACCTAAGCGCATCGTTCCGCCGAGGTCTGATTTTTCACTGCGCTTTTGAATGCTGCCATCTTTGTCTTTCCACTCGGTGATCAGGGCGATCACGGGATGTGGGGTGTCAGGTGCAAATTCGGTGCTATTGGCATCTTTCAAGCCTGCCATGTTGCGGGCGTATTCGATGGTGGCGACCTGCATGCCGAGACAAATGCCGAGATACGGAATTTTGTTTTCTCGGGCGAATTTTGCAGCGGCAATCTTGCCTTCCACGCCGCGAGCGCCAAAGCCGCCAGGCACAAGAACGGCATCAAACTTGGCAAGTTGCACGACGTTCTCGGGTGTCAGGGTTTCAGAGTCGATGTATTCGATGTTCACACGTGCAGAATTTTTCAATCCCGCATGCTTCAAGGCTTCGTTGAGCGATTTGTAGCTGTCGCTCAAATCCACATACTTGCCCACCATCGCAATCGTCACGTCGGCCTGCGGATGCTCCACCGCATGCACCAATGCATCCCAGCGGGCGAGCTTTGCAGGCGGCGTGTTCAGGCGCAACTTGTCGCAAATCAGGCCATCGAGCCCTTGCTCATGAAGCATGCGCGGGACTTTGTAAATCGTGTCCACATCCCACATGCTGATCACGCCCCAAGGCTGCACATTGGTAAACAGTGAGATTTTTTCCATCTCGTCTTCAGGAATTTTGCGGTCTGCGCGGCAGAGCAGGGCATCGGGCTGAATGCCGATTTCGCGCAATTTTTGCACAGTGTGCTGCGTCGGCTTGGTCTTGAGCTCACCAGCGGCCTTGATGTACGGCACGTAAGTCAAATGCACGAAGGCGGTGTTGCCCACGCCTGCGCGTAGGCTCAGTTGACGTACGGCTTCCAAGAAAGGCAGCGATTCAATATCGCCCACCGTGCCGCCAATTTCCACAATCGCCACATCCACAGCATCTGGCGTGCCCACACCTGCACCGCGCTTGATGAATTCTTGGATTTCGTTGGTGACATGCGGGATCACCTGCACCGTCTTACCCAAATAATCGCCGCGCCGCTCTTTCTCTAGCACGGATTGATAAATCTTGCCGGTGGTGAAGTTGTTGGTTTTCTTCATCCGCGTGTCGATGAAGCGCTCGTAATGGCCTAAATCCAAATCAGTTTCAGCGCCGTCATCGGTGACGAAAACTTCGCCATGCTGGAAGGGCGACATCGTGCCCGGATCGACATTAATGTACGGATCGAGTTTGATAAGGGTGACGTTGAGGCCGCGCGATTCAAGGATGGCGGCCAGTGATGCGGAAGCAATGCCTTTACCTAAGGAAGACACCACACCGCCGGTGACGAAGACGAATTTGGTCATGAGTCGCTCGTTGGAAATTGAAATTATAGGCGGCATGCAAGGCCTTGGGCGGACATTCTTGCTCTCTTTCGCTCAGTAGAGAAAAAACGTTATAATTCAAGGCTTTGCTGCATTTGCCTCAAGCGAGTGCCAGCAAATTCACGACAGTAGCGATGGTCGCCGCTGATCGCAAGTTTTAACCTCCTTCAAGGAAACACCATGACCATCAACAAGGCAGAAATTGTCAAAGAAAACGCACGTGGCGTAGCCGATACCGGCAGCCCAGAAGTGCAAGTTGCGCTGCTTACAGCCCGCATCAACTACCTCACACCGCACTTCAAAACGCATGCCAAGGATCACCACGGCCGTCGCGGTTTGCTGCA
This sequence comes from Variovorax sp., assembly GCA_031375105.1. GTDB lineage: Bacteria > Pseudomonadota > Gammaproteobacteria > Burkholderiales > Burkholderiaceae_C > JANMDU01. The sequence continues at coordinate 52,224 of JANMHJ010000070.1, read as the reverse complement.
TATGGTTTCCCAGCGTAAAAGCTTGCTCACCTATTTGAAGCGCAAAGATCCTAGCCGTTACACCGCTTTGATCGCCAAGCTGGGTCTGCGCAAGTAATTGCCATCTATGCCAAACGCCTGAGTCTGCACAACGCGGTCTCAGGCGTTTTTTACTTTTGAAAAGGCTGAAGCTTAAAAAGCCGGCCGTTTTATCAAGTTTCCCCGGAGTATTTGAAGAAACTGTGAGCGAGAGCTGTGTCATTCCAAGGATTTTTTGACTTACCGAACACCCTTGGAATGGCATCGCGTTCATCAGTCTTCGAGATTTTCCCCCATCAGTGCAGGGCATGCACTTTTATAGATGATTTAGGCAGTTACCCGTTACAAAACGTGGATAGTTTGCTATAAAAATCATAGTATCTTGAGAAAAGAGACAGATCATGACGATGTTCAATAAAGTCACCAAAACCTTCCAATGGGGCCGTCACACGGTTCGCATGGAAACCGGCGAAGTTGCTCGCCAAGCCACCGGCGCTGTGTTGCTTGATATGGAAGGCACCGTAGTGCTCGCCACCGTCGTTGCTTCCAAATCCGCCAAGCCTGGCCAAGATTTCTTCCCCCTCACGGTGGATTACATCGAAAAAACATACGCCGCTGGCAAAATCCCCGGCAGCTTTTTCAAGCGTGAAGCCAAGCCTTCCGAGCACGAAACGCTCACCAGTCGCCTGATTGATCGCCCGATTCGCCCGCTGTTCCCAGAAGGCTTCTACAACGAAGTGCATTTGGTGATTCACACCCTGTCGCTTAACCCAGATGTTGACGCTGACATGGCCGCTTTGATCGCCTCCAGCGCCGCTTTGGCGATTTCTGGTATCCCGTTTGCCGGCCCGATGGGTGCGGCTCGCGTGGGCTATATCAATGGCGAATATGTGCTCAATCCTTCCATGACCATGGTCAAAACCAGCAAGATGGATTTGATCGTCGCGGGCACGGAAGCTGCCGTCTTGATGGTGGAATCGGAGGCTGATCAGCTTTCTGAAGAAGTTATGCTGGGTGGTATCGTGTTTGGCCACGAGCAAAGCCGTATCGCGATCAACGCGATACACGAGCTGGTGCGTGATGCTGGCAAACCCATGTGGGCCGAGAGCGGTACTTGGACAGCTGAAGCCAAAGACGAAGTGCTCACGGCGAAAGTCGTGGCATTGGCTGAAGAAAAAATCAAAGCCGCTTACCAAATCCGCAACAAGCAAACTCGCACCCAAGCTTGCCGCGAAGTTTACGCAGCAGCCAAGGCTGGCTTGAAAGAGCAGGGCGTGGAATTTGATGGTGTGAAGGTCGACAACATGTTGTTTGACATCGAAGCGCGCACCGTTCGCAGCCAAATTTTGGCAGGCGAGCCGCGTATTGATGGCCGCGACACACGCACTGTGCGCCCGATTGAAATCCGCAATTCTGTGTTGCCTCGCACCCACGGCTCTGCGCTGTTTACACGCGGTGAAACGCAAGCGTTGGTTGTCACCACGCTGGGCACCGAGCGTGATGCTCAGCGCATTGACGCGCTCGCTGGCGAGTTTGAAGATCGCTTCATGTTCCACTACAACATGCCTCCGTTTGCCACTGGCGAAGTCGGCCGCATGGGCTCCACGAAGCGCCGCGAAGTGGGTCATGGCCGCTTGGCCAAGCGCGCTCTGATCGCTGCTTTGCCTTCGAAGGAAGACTTCCCGTACACGCTGCGCGTGGTCTCGGAAATCACGGAGTCGAATGGCTCTAGCTCGATGGCTTCTGTCTGCGGCGGCTGCCTGTCGCTCATGGACGCTGGCGTGCCGATGAAAGCACACGTGGCTGGCATTGCCATGGGCTTGATCAAAGATGGCAATCGCTTCGCAGTGCTCACCGACATCTTGGGTGACGAAGATCACCTCGGCGATATGGACTTCAAAGTCGCTGGCACCACCAACGGCGTGACCGCTCTGCAAATGGACATCAAAATCCAAGGCATCACCAAAGAAATCATGCAGGTTGCGTTGGCTCAAGCCAAAGAAGCTCGCATGCACATTTTGGGCAAGATGCAAGAAGCGATGGCGACTGCGAACACAGAAGTCAGCGATTTCGCACCCCGCCTGTACACGATGAAGATCAACCCTGAGAAGATTCGTGACATCATCGGCAAAGGCGGCGCCACGATTCGCGCCCTCACCGAAGAAACCGGCTGCACGATCGATATCGGCGAAGACGGCACAATCACCATTGCTTCTACAGATGCAGACAAAGCCGCATTCGCCAAGCAACGCATCACCGACATCACTGCGGAAGTGGAAATCGGCAAGATTTACGAAGGCCCGATCACCAAGATTTTGGAGTTCGGTGCATTGGTTAACTTGCTGCCTGGCAAAGACGGCCTGCTGCACATCAGCCAGATCGCCTTCGAGCGCGTGGAAAAAGTGACTGATTACCTACAAGAAGGCCAGATCGTCAAAGTCAAGGTCATGGAGACAGACGACAAAGGCCGCGTCAAGCTGTCGATGAAAGCCCTGCTTGAGAAGCCAGAAGGCTACGAAGAGCCACAACGCGAATTCCGCGAGCGCTCTGATCGTGGTGGTGATCGTGGTGGTTACCGCAATGATCGTGGCCCACGTGGTGATGATCGCGGTGACCGTGGCCCACGTGGCGACCGTCCTCCGCGCGAAGACCGCGCGCCTCGCCAAGATCGCGAAGGTGGTAATGGCAATGGTGGCGGCCAAGGTGGACAGAGTGGCAACGGCGGCGATCAGCAGCAATAAGCTGTCTTTGAGCTGAAAGGCTCTGGCTCTGTGGATGAGCGTGGTTTACTATTATTTTGATAGCACTCCGAGCACATTCTTTAAAGGCCAGAGGCCTTTTTACTTAAAAATTGATGCTTTAAGGCATATGAAAACTGTAGAAATCAGCGCTTTCGGCGCACCCGATGTGTTGCGTCTGACCGAGCGGCCAGATGTGGTTGCGGGTGTGGGCGAGGTGTTGATTCGTGTGGCAGCTTCGGGCGTGAATCGGCCAGATGTGTTGCAGCGCACGGGTGCTTATCCTGTGCCGCCAGGTGCGAGCGATATTCCGGGTTTGGAAGTGGCTGGCGAAATCGTGAGTGGTGATGAAGCTGCTATGAAGTTGGCCGGTTTCAAGATGGGTGATCAAGTGTGTGCGCTGGTGGCGGGCGGTGGGTATGCGCAGTTGTGCGCCGCTCCAATAGGCTCTTGCTTGCCAGTGCCCAAGGGTTTGACGATGCTGCAAGCAGCGAGCTTGCCTGAGACGTTTTTCACGGTGTGGAGCAACGTCTTTGACCGTGGTCAGCTCAAAAACGGCGAGAGTTTCTTGGTGCAAGGCGGCACGAGTGGCATCGGCGTGACGGCGATTCAAATGGCCAAGGCCTTTGGCGCTACTGTGATCTCAACTGCAGGAAGCGATGAAAAATGCGCTGCATGCATGAGGCTCGGTGCAGACCATGCGATTAACTACAAAACGCAGGATTTCGCTGACGAAGTCAAGCGCATCACAGGCGCGGCAGCTGCGGCTGGCGGCGTGTTGTCGAATGCGCAGGGTGGCGGTGTGAACGTGATCCTAGACATGGTTGCGGGCAGTTACGTGGCTAAAGAAGTCGAATGTCTGGCCGAAGAGGGCAGGCTGGTGATCATCGCTGTGCAGGGCGGTGTGAAGGCGGAATTCAACGCCGGCCTCGTGCTGCGCCGCCGTTTGCAAATCACCGGCTCGACGCTGCGCCCGCGCCCCTTGGCTTTCAAAGCTGCGATTGCGCAAAATTTGAAGACGAAAGTCTGGCCGCTGCTTGAAAACGGTCAGATTCAACCCATCATCTTCAAAAGCTTTGCGCCGCAAGATGCTGCTTCCGCGCATGCGCTCATGGAAACCAATCAACACATCGGCAAGATCATGCTCGATTGGTCTTTGCTTTAAATCTTCTGCCTCCCATCATGAAAAAACTCATCGCTGGTAATTGGAAAATGAATGGCTCCCTCGTGGCCAATGAACTGCTTGTGAGCGAATTGCTTGCAGGCATCAAGGCAATGGCTCATGCAGCCAGCAACACATCAGGCCATGCTGCTGTCTGCGATGTGGCGGTGTGCGTACCTGCGCCTTATCTTGCGCAAGTATCCAGCCTTCTGAATAAGCCATTTATAGAGTCAAATAACCTCTCTGCCGTTATAGAACGTGCGCAGAATGCTATTGATTTAGGAGCGCAAGATATCTCCAGCCAAGCCAGCGGTGCATACACTGGCGAAGTCTCGGGCGCTATGCTCAAAGAATTTGGCGTGCGCTACGCCATCGTGGGACACAGCGAGCGCCGCCGTTATCACGGCGAAACCGATCAAGTCGTCTCGCTCAAAGCCAAAGCGGCTTTGGCTGCTGGGATCACGCCAATTGTCTGTGTGGGCGAGACGCTTGAGGAGCGCGAAGATGGAAAAACGCAAGCCGTCGTCAAACGCCAACTCGCCGCCGTGATTCACGACAATGGCCACTGCATCAGCGAAATCGTGGTGGCTTACGAGCCAGTTTGGGCGATCGGTACTGGCAAAACCGCCTCGCCCGAGCAGGCGCAGGAAGTACACGCAGTTTTGCGCGCTCAGCTCAACGCAGCCAGCAGCGCCGCCAAACAGCGCGTGCGTATTTTGTATGGCGGCAGCATGAATGCGCAAAACGCCAAAGAACTGCTTGCACAAACAGACATTGACGGTGGCCTGATTGGCGGCGCGTCTCTGAAAGCCGCAGATTTTCTGCAAATCATTGCTGCAACTGTTCAAACACCTGCGTAACACGCTACTGAATTTATAGCATTAAAATATCGACCTACTGGAAATCCAACATGCAAGTTTTAACCACTATTTTGTTTGCCGTGCAGATCATCTCGGCTTTGGTCATGATCGGCCTGATCCTTGTGCAACATGGCAAGGGCGCAGATATGGGCGCCGCTTTCGGCTCTGGCGGAAGCTCGGGCAGCTTGTTTGGCGCGTCGGGCAGTGCCAATTTTCTCTCGCGCATGACAGCTGCGTTGGCCACAATATTTTTCGTCTGCACGCTCGGTTTGGCCTACACCAGTGGCGTGCGTCCAACAGGCACGGGCTCGGTGCTTGAAAAAGCGGCTATGCCTGCGCCTGCATCGTCTGCCGTGCCCCTAGCGCCTGCTACACCTGCCTCAGGTGCGCAAGCTATTCCCACAGCGCCTGCGGGCACTGCTGCTGTGCCCGCAGCACCTGCCGCGGCCCCAGCGGCATCGGGCGCACAGCCCATTCCCGCACCGGCCAAATAAAGCCGTGCTGCTATCGAATTTAGCGCGGTATCGCTCCTGTTTGGGGCGGTTTTCGAGCTAAAATTCAAAGCTGTCTGCTACCGGCAATTCCTCATGCTGGCAGGCAGAAAAACAAAGCCGTCGTGGTGGAATTGGTAGACACGCTATCTTGAGGTGGTAGTGGCGAAAGCTGTGCGAGTTCGAGTCTCGCCGTCGGCACCAAACTTTTTAGCAAGCGGCTCAGGCATTCACCTGAGCCGCTTTGTCTAAAGTGCAGTAGAAAACAAGCGATCCACGCAAGCATTCAAGCCAGAGCACACGACATGAATCTTCAAGAATACCTGCCGATTTTGCTGTTCATTTTGGTCGGTATTGGCGTGGGTGTTGTGCCTCAGGTGTTGGGCTATGTTCTTGGCCCGCGCAAGCCCGATGCGGCCAAAGATTCCCCTTACGAATGCGGTTTCGAAGCCTTCGAAGATGCCCGCATGAAATTTGATGTGCGCTACTACCTTGTGGCCATCCTGTTTATTTTGTTTGATCTGGAAATTGCCTTCCTTTTCCCTTGGGCTGCGGCCTTGCGAGAAATTGGCCCGGTGGGTTTCTGGTCGGTCATGGTTTTTCTAGCGATCCTCGTCGTAGGCTTTATCTACGAATGGAAAAAAGGTGCGCTGGATTGGGAATGATGGGATATGTTTCCCGCTGCAAAGCTTGTTTCATGCAAATGACGGCGATTGCAATTTGGAGTGCTTGCAATGATTGAAGGCGTTTTCAAAGAAGGCTTCATGACCACCAGTTACGACACTGTGGTCAATTGGGCTAAAACTGGCTCGCTATGGCCCATGTCATTTGGCTTGGCTTGCTGCGCGGTCGAAATGATGCACGCTGGCTGCGCTCGTTACGACTTAGATCGCTTTGGTATTGTTTTTCGTCCCAGCCCGCGCCAGTCTGATTTGATGATTGTGGCCGGTACGCTGTGCAACAAGATGGCCCCTGCGCTACGCAAGGTGTATGACCAAATGAGCGAACCGCGCTGGGTGCTCAGCATGGGCTCATGTGCTAATGGCGGCGGTTATTACCATTACAGTTATTCTGTGGTGCGCGGCTGTGACCGCATTGTGCCTGTGGATGTGTATGTGCCCGGCTGCCCGCCTACGGCAGAAGCTTTGATCTACGGCATTATCCAATTGCAACAAAAGATTCGTCGCACACAGACGATCGCACGCGCGTGAAGGGCACAAACACATGAGTGAATTTGTCGTTGCTTCTGAATCTACGCTCGAAGCCGTGCAAGCGGCGCTCGGATCAAAAATCAAACGCATCAGCAGCAAGCTGGGGGAAGTCACTGTTGCGGTCTCTGCGGCTGACTATCACGATGCATGTATAGCGCTGCGCGATACACCGGGCTGCGAGTTTGAGCAATTGATTGATCTGTGCGGTATCGATTATTCGCAATACAAGGACGGTGCATATGATGGGTTGCGTTATTGCGTTGTTTTGCATTTGTTATCGCTCAATCTCAATCAACGCCTACGTTTGAAAGTCTACGCCCCCGAGGATGATCTGCCTATGATCGCTTCGGTGAACGACATTTGGGCCTCGGCCAATTGGTATGAACGCGAAGCATTTGATCTCTTTGGTATCGTGTTTGAAGGCCACAACGATCTGCGCCGCATCTTGACGGATTACGGTTTCATTGGCCATCCTTTCCGTAAAGATTTCCCCATGAATGGGCATGTCGAAATGCGCTATGACGCTGAGAAAAAACGCGTGATTTATCAGCCAGTGACAATCGATCTGCGTGAAGTCGTGCCACGCATTATTCGCGAAGACAACTATGGCGGTATCCAGCCGAAGGTGCAGTGATGGCAGAAATCAAGAACTACACGCTGAATTTCGGCCCTCAACACCCCGCTGCGCACGGTGTGTTGCGCCTTGTCTTAGAGCTGGATGGTGAAGTGATTCAGCGCGCTGACCCACACATCGGCTTGCTCCATCGCGCTACGGAAAAATTGTGCGAGACCCGCACCTATATCCAATCGCTGCCCTATATGGATCGCTTGGATTACGTCTCGATGATGTGCAATGAACATGCTTATTGCCTCACGATTGAGAAGATGATGGGTATCGAAGTGCCCGAGCGTGCGCAATACATCCGCGTGATGTATTCCGAAATCACGCGCCTGCTCAACCACTTGCTGTGGGTCGGTTGCCATGGGCTCGACTGCGGCGCGATGGCGATCATGCTGTATGCCTTCCGCGAACGCGAAGATTTGTTTGATATGTATGAAGCGGTGAGCGGTGCGCGCATGCACGCAGCTTACTTCCGCCCGGGCGGTGTGTATCGCGATCTGCCCGAGACGATGCCGCAATACAAAGCCAGCAAAGTGCGCAACGCCAAATCCATGAACAAGATGAACGAGAACCGCCAAGGCTCGCTCCTCGATTTCATTGACGATTTCACCAAGCGCTTTGATCAGTGTTTGGCTGAATACCACACCTTGCTCACTGACAACCGCATTTGGAAGCAGCGTACCGTGGGCATTGGCATCGTCACGCCCGAGCGTGCGAAAAATCTCGGCTTCACAGGTGCGATGCTACGTGGCTCTGGCGTTGCTTGGGATCTGCGCAAAAAGCGTCCGTATGAAGTATATGACCGCATGGATTTTGACATTCCCGTGGGCAAAACGGGTGATTGCTACGACCGTTATTTGGTGCGCATGGAAGAGATGAATCAATCCAACCGCATCATCAAGCAATGCGTGCAATGGCTGAAAGTCAACCCCGGCCCGGTGATCACCACGAATCACAAAGTGGCTCCGCCAGATCGTGAATCTATGAAATCCAACATGGAAGAGCTGATTCACCACTTCAAGCTCTTCACCGAAGGCTTTGCAGTGCCCGAAGGCGAAGCCTATGCAGCCGTAGAGCATCCCAAAGGCGAGTTCGGCATTTACATGGTTAGCGATGGTGCAAACAAACCTTATCGCCTGAAAATCCGCGCTCCTGGCTTCGCGCATTTGGCCGCCATGGATGAAATGAGCCGTGGCCACATGATCGCTGATGCCGTAGCCGTGATCGGCACGATGGACGTGGTATTTGGAGAGATTGACAGATGATTTCTGAAGTTACCCAACAACGCTTCGACAAAGAAGTCGCTAAGTATCCGAATGATCAAAAGCAATCTGCTGTGATGGCTTGCTTGGCTGTGGTGCAGGACGAGCAAGGCTGGGTCAGCCCTGAATCCGAGAAGGCCATTGGCGATTATTTGGGCATGCCTGTGATGGCGGTGCATGAAGTCACCACCTTCTACAACATGTACAACCAAAAGCCGGTGGGCAAATACAAGCTCAATGTCTGCACCAATTTGCCTTGCCAGCTTCGCGGCGGGCAAAAGGCGCTGGATCATGTGTGCAGCAAGCTCGGTGTGCAGCCCTATGGCACTACGGCCGACAAAATGTTTACCGTGCAGCCCAGCGAATGCTTAGGTGCTTGCGCGGATGCGCCTGTGATGCTGGTGAATGACCGCAGCATGTGCAGCTTCATGAGCCATGACAAACTCGATCAGTTGATTGACGGCCTCAAAACCGCGCAAGGATAAAGAGATGACAACAGCAGCTCAAATCCTCTCGCAATTCCAAGCCAAGGGCGTGGAAACCTGCTTTCATGACCGCCACATCAGCCCGCAAATCTATGCAGGTTTAGATGGCAACAACTGGCGCTTGAAAGATTACCTTGCTCGCGGTGGCTATCAAGCGCTGCGCAAAATCTTAGGCGTGGATGCGCAAGGCAACAAACTTCCCGCCAGCCTAGATGCCGATGGCAAAGACATTCCTGCTGGCATGACGGCAGATCAAGTCATCGCCGAACTCAAAACTTCCGCCCTGCGTGGCCGTGGCGGCGCGGGCTTTCCGACGGGTTTGAAGTGGAGCTTTATGCCGCGTCAATTCCCAGGCCAGAAATACATCGTCTGCAACTCCGACGAAGGCGAGCCAGGCACGTGCAAAGATCGCGATATTTTGATGTTCAATCCGCACATCGTGATTGAAGGCATGATCATTGCCGGCTACTCGATTGGCGCATCGATCGGCTACAACTACATCCACGGTGAAATTTTCCGTGAATACGACCGTTTTGAAGAAGCGCTTGAAGAAGTCCGCGCAGCAGGTTTCTTGGGTGATAACGTCGCAGGCAGCGGTTTCAAATTCCAACTCCATGCCTTCCACGGTTTCGGTGCATACATCTGCGGTGAAGAAACCGCGTTGCTCGAATCGCTCGAAGGCAAAAAGGGCCAGCCGCGCTTTAAGCCGCCATTCCCCGCCAGCTTTGGCCTTTATGGCAAGCCCACCACGATCAACAACACCGAAACCTTCGCAGCTGTGCCTTGGATCATCCGCAACGGCGGTCAAGCCTATCTCGAATGCGGAAAACCGAATAATGGCGGCACGAAGATTTACTCGGTCTCTGGCGATGTGGAATGGCCGGGCAACTACGAAGTGCCCATGGGCACACCGTTTGCCAAACTGCTCGAACTCGCAGGCGGTGTGAAGGGTGGCAAAAAACTCAAAGCCGTGATCCCCGGCGGCTCGTCCGCTCCCGTGCTGCCTGCTGACATCATGATGCAATGCACGATGGATTACGACTCGATTGCCAAAGCGGGCTCCATGCTCGGCTCAGGCGCAGTGATCGTGATGGACGAGACGCGCGACATGGTGGAAAGCCTGCTGCGCTTGTCGTACTTCTACATGCACGAATCTTGCGGCCAATGCACGCCATGCCGCGAAGGCACAGGCTGGCTCTGGCGCATGGTGGATCGCATCCAACACGGCCAAGGCCGCCCGGAGGATTTGCAAAAGTTGGATAACGTGGCCGAAAACATCATGGGTCGCACGATTTGCGCACTTGGCGATGCTGCTGCACTGCCTGTGCGTGCGATGCTCAAGCATTTCCGTCCTGAGTTTGCAGCCAAGATTGAAGCGGCGCAAAAGCCTGTTGCGCAAACGGCTGTTGCAGCCTGAGCCAGATCTGAGAGAACACCATGGTTGAACTAGATATCGACGGTCAAAAAGTAGAGATCACGGAAGGCAGCATGATCATGCATGCGGCTGAGAAATGTGGTACCTATATTCCGCATTTTTGTTATCACAAGAAGCTGAGCATCGCGGCCAATTGCCGCATGTGCTTGGTCGATGTGGAAAAAGCACCCAAGCCGATGCCCGCCTGCGCCACGCCTGTGACGCAAGGCATGATCGTGCGCACCAAGAGTGATAAAGCGATCAAAGCGCAGCAGTCGGTGATGGAGTTTTTGCTGATCAATCACCCGCTGGATTGCCCGATTTGCGATCAAGGTGGAGAGTGCCAGTTGCAAGATTTGGCGGTCGGCTATGGCAAGAGCGCTTCGCGTTACGACGAAGAAAAGCGCGTTGTTGCGAATAAAGATGTGGGGCCATTGATCTCGATGGAAGAGATGAGCCGCTGCATTCACTGCACCCGCTGCGTGCGCTTTGGCCAAGAAGTGGCCGGCAGCATGGAGCTGGGCATGAGTCATCGCGGTGAGCATGCTGAGATCGAGACTTTTCTAGGCGAGAACATTGATTCCGAACTCTCGGGCAACATGATCGACATTTGTCCTGTGGGCGCTTTAACTAGCAAGCCCTTCCGCTACAGCGCCCGCACTTGGGAGTTGTCGCGCCGCAAATCAGTGAGTCCGCATGATTCCACGGGTACAAATCTGATTGTGCAGGTGAAAAATAATCAAGTGATGCGCGTTGTGCCGCTTGAAAATGAAGCGGTGAACGAATGCTGGATTGCAGACCGTGACCGTTTCAGCTACGAAGCTTTGAATGGCGAAGATCGCCTCAAAACGCCGATGCTCAAGCAAGGCGGCCAGTGGAAAGAAGTCGATTGGCAAACGGCGCTGGAGTATGTGGCGAATGGTTTGAAGCAAATCAAGGCTGACATTGGAGCATCTGCCATTGGCGCCATGCTCAGCCCGCACAGTACGTTGGAAGAGCTTTATCTGGCCACGCAATTCGTGCGCGGCTTGGGCTCTGACAACGTGGATGCGCGTTTGCGTTATGCAGAGTTTGGAAAAGCAGAAGGTGTGCGGTGGCTGGGCACTTCGATTGCTTCGCTCTCCAGCCTGCAAAGCGCCTTGATCGTGGGCAGCAATTTGCGCAAAGATCATCCCCTGTTTGCACAACGAATTCGCCAGTCTGCCCGCAAGGGATGTGCGGTGAATGCTATCAATTCAGTAGCTTATGACTGGGCGATGCCCATTGCAAACACTATCACCGTGCCTGCCGCGCAATGGGCGCAGGCTTTGGCCGATGTGGCTACAGCCGTCGCGACCGAAAAGGGCGTGCCAGCGCCTACAGTTGCCGTTCAGGCAGAGCTTGTCGAAGCCCTTCGACTAGCTCAGGGAGAACGGATTGTGGCGGCTCAAAAAATAGCCAAGTCATTACTCAAAGGTGAACGCAAAGCGATTTTGCTCGGCAACGGCGCTGCGCATCATGCCAATGCATCCAGCCTGCTGGCTTTGGCCAATTGGATTGGCGAGCAAACAGGCGCTACTGTGGGTTATCTCACCGAAGCAGCGAATACCGTGGGTGCACAACTCGTTGGCGCTCAGCCGCGTGTGGACGGCAAGAATGCGGCGCAAATGCAATCTGGCCTCAGAGCATTGATCTTGCTCGGTGCAGAGCCTGAGCATGACACGGCTGCAAAGGCCGCAGTACAAGCTGACATGGTTGTCACGCTCAGCCCGTTCAAAACTAACATGGCTTTCAGCGATGTGCTGCTGCCGATTTCTCCTTTCACAGAGTCGGCGGGTACATTCATCAATGCCGAAGGCCGCATTCAGAGCTTCCACGGCGTGGTCAAGCCGCTGGGCGAGACACGCCCCGCTTGGAAAGTGCTGCGTGTGTTGGGCAATATGCTCAGCCTGCCAGGCTTTGAATTTGAAACGGCGCAAGATGTAGCCACAGCAGCTTTGCAAGGCCAAACAGGCATGCTCGCTGCAGACCAGCTGAGCAACAAAACAAACGCCGCGATCAACTTGAGCACTGCCATTGCTGAACCCGCAGTGGCTTCGATTTACCAGCTTGACAGCCTTACGCGCCGCGCTCCTGCTTTGCAAGCAACAGCAGATGCCAGAGCGGGCAGCAAAGTGGGCATGCTTGAAGAGGTGGCCGCATGATTGATGCATTCCACGCTTGGGCCAATGGCCTGATTGTTGCCAACTGGTGGCAAGGCTTAGCTTGGCCTGTGATTTGGACATTGATGAAAATCATGGCTGTCACATTGCCTGTGATGGGCGCCGTGGCTTACCTCACCTTATGGGAGCGCAAGTTCATCGGCTGGATGCAGATTCGTTTAGGCCCGAATCGCGTCGGCCCGCTGGGTCTGTTGCAGCCGATCGCGGATGCACTCAAGTTGCTTACCAAAGAAATCATCGTTCCCGCTGCAGCCAGCAAAGGCTTGTTTTTCATTGGCCCGATCATGACCATCATGCCTGCGCTCGCCGCATGGGCTGTGGTGCCTTTTGGCCCAGAGATGGCGCTGGCCAATATCAATGCGGGCTTGCTATTCCTGATGGCGATCACTTCGCTAGAGGTGTATGGTGTGATCATCGCAGGCTGGGCATCGAATTCCAAATACGCTTTTCTTGGCGCATTGCGTGCTTCGGCGCAGATGGTGAGCTATGAAATTGCGATGGGCTTTTGCTTTGTGGTGGTGCTTATGGTGGCCGGGACGCTGAACATGACAGGGATCGTCACCAGTCAAGGGCAGGGCTATTTTGCAGACCAAGGCTTTGGCTTCTTGTCATGGAACTGGTTGCCTTTGCTGCCGATCTTTGTGGTCTACATCATCTCTGGTTTGGCTGAGACCAATCGCCATCCGTTTGACGTGGTGGAGGGTGAATCAGAAATCGTGGCCGGGCACATGGTTGAGTATTCGGGTATGTCGTTTGCGATGTTCTTCTTGGCTGAATACGCGAATATGTGGCTCGTGTCGATTTTGGCTGCCATCATGTTCTTAGGCGGCTGGCTCTCCCCCATCGACAGCGTCTTCTTCAACTGGATTCCCGGTTGGATCTGGCTCGGTATCAAAACGTTCTGCGTGGTGAGTATCTTTATTTGGGTTCGCGCCACTTTCCCGCGCTTCCGCTATGACCAGATCATGCGTTTGGGTTGGAAAATCTTCATTCCCGTCACCCTTGTGTGGCTGGTGGTGGTGGGTCTGTGGATGCAGACTCCCTGGAATATTTGGAAATAAGGCGGCATCATGTCAACGACCACAACCGCTAATACTTTGGCAACACCGGGCTTCTCATTCAGAGATTTTCTCTCCAGCTTCATGCTGATTGAGCTGTTCAAAGGTTTTGCGCTCACCGGAAAGCATGCATTTCGTCGCAAGATCACGGTGCAGTTTCCTGAAGAGAAAACACCGATGTCACCACGCTTTCGCGGCTTGCATGCGCTGCGCCGCTATGAGAACGGCGAAGAGCGCTGCATTGCCTGCAAACTGTGTGAAGCCGTTTGCCCAGCGATGGCGATCACGATTGAAAGCGAAGTGCGCGCCGACGGCAGCCGCCGAACCACACGCTACGACATCGATCTGACCAAATGCATCTTCTGCGGCTTCTGCGAAGAGAGCTGCCCAGTGGATTCCATCGTCGAGACACATATTCTTGAATACCACGGCGAAAAGCGCGGTGATTTGTATTTCACCAAAGACATGCTGCTGGCTGTTGGCGACCGCTACGAAAAAGAAATTGCTGCCAGCCGCGCGGCAGATGCCAAATATCGCTAAACGACTGAGCTTGGAAACATTCATGGATATCAAGACAAGTCTCTTTTACGTGTTCTCAGCGATTTTGCTGTTTGCAGCATTTCGCGTGATCACCGCACGCAACCCAGTGCATGCTGCGCTTTATCTCGTGCTCGCTTTCTTTCAAGCCGCAGCGATTTGGATTTTGCTCAAAGCTGAATTCTTGGCGATCACGCTCGTGCTTGTGTATGTGGGCGCGGTGATGGTGCTCTTCCTCTTCGTGATCATGATGATGGATATCAACATGGATGAAGTGCGCCAAGGCTTCTGGAAGCATTTCCCGCTAGCAGCTGGCATAGGTGCATTGATTGCCCTTGAAATGGGTTTCGTGCTCATGGGCGGTTTCCGCTTGACGGATGGACCGCAAACGCCAGAAGTGTTGGCCGCGCAAGCCAATAACACCAAAGCTCTGGGCGTGTTGCTCTACACGAAATACATCTATCCGATGGAGGTGGCGGCGGTGCTGCTGCTGGTGGGCATCATCGCTGCGATTGCGCTCACACTGCGTGAGCGCAAAGACAGCAAGCATGTGAACGCTGGTGATCAGGTGCGCGTGAAGGCGCGTGATCGGATGAAGATCATGAAAATGGATGCTACTAAAAGCGTAGCACTCAATGCAGATAATATAACGGCTACAGGCCAAAATCCTTCAAAAAATGATGCTGGAGGCAAAGTATGAGCCTGACTCTGGGCCACTTCCTCACTCTAGGCGCACTGCTGTTTGCGCTGTCGGTGATTGGCATTTTCCTCAACCGCAAAAACATCATCATTTTGCTCATGGCCATTGAACTGATGCTGCTTGCGGTGAACATGAATTTCGTGGCTTTCTCTTACTATCTTGGCGATCTGCACGGCCAAGTGTTCGTGTTCTTCATCTTGACCGTCGCGGCGGCTGAATCAGCGATTGGCTTGGCTATTCTCGTGCTGCTGTTCCGCAACAACGCCAGCATCTCGGTTGATGAACTCAACACGCTCAAGGGATAAAACAATATGAGCGCAACACTTTCTGCTTCAACTCTCCTGGCCGTGCCGCTAGCGCCGCTTGTTGGCGCATTGCTCGCTGGCATTTTGGGCACCCAACTCGGCGGTAACTGGATTGGCCGCCGCCTCACGCATTTCCTCACCATCCTGGGCGTACTCGTCGCCTTCATCTTGTCTGCGCAGACCTTGATAAAGGTGATTGACGGCGCGCGCTTCAACGAAACCATCTATGAATGGATGATCATCGGCGGGATGAAGATGGAAATCGGCTTCATGGTCGATGGCCTCACCGCCATGATGATGTGCGTCGTCACCTTCGTCTCGCTGATGGTGCACATCTACACCATCGGCTACATGGAAGAAGACGAAGGCTACAACCGCTTCTTCGCCTACATTTCTCTCTTCACCTTCTCCATGCTGATGCTCGTGATGAGCAACAACATGCTCCAGCTTTTCTTCGGCTGGGAAGCAGTGGGCTTGGTGTCGTATCTCTTGATTGGCTTTTGGTACAACAAACCGACAGCGATTTTCGCCAATATGAAAGCCTTTCTGGTCAACCGTGTGGGTGACTTTGGTTTCATCTTAGGCATTGGCCTGATCGCGGCCTATACGGGCAGCTTCAATTACACAGAAGTGTTTGCCAAGGCCAATGAGTTGGCAAAATTAGCATTACCTGGCACCGATTGGATGCTGATCACCGTGATCTGCATTTGTCTTTTCATCGGTGCCATGGGCAAATCAGCCCAGTTCCCACTTCATGTCTGGCTGCCCGATTCAATGGAAGGCCCAACGCCTATTTCGGCGCTGATTCACGCTGCCACGATGGTTACGGCTGGCATCTTCATGGTGGCGCGTATGTCGCCGTTGTTTGAGTTGAGTGATACCGCGCTGAATTTCATCCTCATCATCGGCGCGATCACTGCACTCTTCATGGGCTTCATGGGCATCATTCAAAACGACATCAAGCGCGTGGTGGCTTATTCAACGCTCTCGCAATTGGGCTATATGACAGTGGCACTCGGCGCTTCGGCTTATTCAGGAGCTGTCTTCCATTTGATGACGCATGCTTTCTTCAAAGCCCTGTTATTCCTTGCTGCTGGCTCTGTCATTATGGGCTGCCATCATAACCAAGACATCCGCTACATGGGTGGTTTGCGTAAATACATGCCGATCACTTGGATCACATCGCTTCTCGGTTCACTCGCGTTGATTGGCACGCCGCTGTTCTCAGGTTTTTATTCCAAAGAAAACATCATTGAAGCCGTGCATTTCAGCAATTTGCCTGCATCGCAACTGGCTTACTGGGCTGTTTTGATCGGCGTCTTTGTCACATCCTTCTATTCCTTCCGCATGTATTTCTTAGTGTTCCATGGCAAAGAGCGCTTTGATCAAAATCCGGATGCACACCATGGCCATGATCAACATCACGGCGATGACGACAAACCACATGAAAGCCCGTGGGTGGTAACCGTACCATTGTTGTTGTTGGCCATTCCATCGGTCGTGATTGGCTTCATGGCGGTTCAGCCGATGCTGTTTGGCGAGTTCTTTAAGGATTCGATTTTTGTGGAAGCCACCAAGCACCCAGCGATGACCAAGATCGCAGAAATCTTTCACGGCCCTTTGCAGATGGCAATGCATTCGTTGGTGACCCCCGCATTCTGGCTTGCAGTTGCTGGCGTGGCGCTCTCGTATTACATGTACATGGTCAACCCCGCATTGCCCACTGCGATCAAAGCGCGTGTGATGCCCTTCTATACCTTGCTTGAAAACAAGTACTACATGGATTGGTTCAACGAAAACGTGCTCGCTCGCGGTGCGCGTGGTCTCGGGACTGCCTTCTGGAAAGGCGGCGACCAAGGCATCATCGAAAAAGGTTTCGTCAACGGCTCTTGGAAACTCGTGGGTGTGATTTCCAGCTATGTGCGCCGCTTGCAAACCGGCTACATCTACCACTACGCGCTGGTGATGTTGCTCGGCGTGTTTGCCATGCTGAGCTACTTTGTCTGGTTCAACAAATAACTAGAAGAAGGGAATCAAACATGGCTAATTCTTTGGGTTTGTTGAGCGCGGCGATTTGGATGCCCATTGCCTTCGGCATTTTGCTTCTGGTTTTGGGGCGCGATGAGCAGGCACGCGCCGTGCGTTGGGTTGCGCTGATCGGCGCCATCGCGAGTTTTCTGGTCACCCTGGGTTTGTATGACGGCTTCAAGCTGGGTACATCGGCGATGCAGTTTGTGGAATACATGCCTTGGATCACGCGCTTCAATGTGCATTACCACCTTGGCTTAGACGGCATCTCTTTCTGGTTTGTACCGCTCACTGCTTTCATCACCATCATCGTGGTGATCGCAGGCTGGGAAGTGATCACTGAGCGCGTTAATCAATACATGGGTGCGTTTCTCATCTTGTCGGGCTTGATGATTGGTGTCTTCTCCGCGCTCGATGGCATTTTGTTTTACGTGTTCTTTGAAGCCACCTTGATCCCGATGTATATCTTGATCGGCGTGTGGGGCGGGCCTAATAAAATTTATGCTGCCTTCAAGTTCTTCTTGTACACGCTCCTCGGCTCGCTGCTGATGCTGATCGCGCTGATTTATCTCTACACAAAATCTGGCGGCAGTTTTGACATCCTCACTTGGCACAAACTGCCTTTGAGCGCGAAAGAGCAAACGCTGCTGTTCTTCGCTTTCTTCGCGGCATTCGCTGTGAAAGTACCGATGTTCCCAGTGCACACTTGGTTGCCCGATGTGCACGTGGAAGCGCCCACGGGTGGTTCGGCTGTTTTGGCGGCCATCATGCTCAAGCTTGGCGCGTATGGCTTCTTGCGGTTTTCCATGCCGATCTTGCCGGATGCTTCACAAGAATGGGCTTGGTTGATCATTGCTTTGTCGCTCACGGCGGTGATCTATGTGGGCTTGGTGGCCATGGTGCAGCAAGACATGAAAAAGCTCGTGGCGTATTCGTCTGTCGCTCACATGGGTTTTGTCACGCTGGGTTTCTTCATCTTCAATCCGCTGGGCATTGCTGGTGGCATTGTGCAGATGATTGCGCACGGCTTCGTATCTGCAGCAATGTTCCTTTGCATCGGCGTGTTGTATGACCGTGTGCATTCGCGTGAAATTGCAAGCTACGGCGGCGTGATCAACACCATGCCGAAATTTGCCGCATTTGCCTTGCTCTTTGCCATGGCCAATGCCGGTTTGCCAGGCACAGCAGGTTTTGTGGGCGAGTGGATGGTGATCATTGGCGCGATTCAATACAACTTTTGGATCGGTATGGCAGCCGCATCGGCCTTGATTTTTGGCGCAGCTTACACACTGTGGATGTTCAAGCGCGTGTATCTGGGCCCCGTAACAAATGACGACGTGAAAGACCTCACCGACATCAACAGCCGAGAATTTTTGATGCTGGCCCTGCTGGCCGCTGCCGTGCTCTGGATGGGTGTGTATCCCAAGCCCTTCACCGATGTGATGGATGCTTCGGTGATGGATCTCATCAAGCACGTGGCTGTGTCCAAACTCAAATAACCCAGCGAGAGAAGAACATGATTGACACCACCAGCTGGATCGCGGCTTACCCAGAAATCGTTTTGCTCGTCATGGCCTGCGTGATCTTGCTCACGGATCTGTTCGTGAAGAGCCCAAGTCGCACCGCAACGCATGCGATGACCTTGCTCACGCTTGGCGTGACAGCCTTCATCCATGCCTCGTACGCCATTGATGGCAACACCACCTATGGCTTTGGCAACATGGTTGTGAGCGATGCGATGGGGCATTGGCTCAAATGCTTTGCGGCGATTGCCATGGGCGTGATGCTCGTGTATGCGCGCCCGTATGCACAAGATCGCGGCATGCTGCGCGGGGGCGAGATGTACACGCTCTCGCTGTTTGCCTTGCTCGGCATGAATGTGATGATCTCGGGTAACAACTTCCTTGTGATCTACGTTGGCCTTGAATTGCTTACGCTGTCGAGCTATGCGCTGGTGGCATTGCGCCGCGATCATGCGGCCTCAACAGAAGCTGCAATGAAGTACTTCATCTTGGGCGCACTGGCCAGCGGCTTTCTGCTCTATGGCCTCTCGATGATGTATGGTGCTACCGGTTCGCTCGATATTTCTACCGTGTTCAAGCAGGTTGCCTCAGGACAGTTTAAGCAGCAAGTTCTGGTGTTTGGCTTGGTGTTCATCGTGGCGGGCTTGGCCTTTAAGCTCGGTGTGGTGCCATTCCATATGTGGGTGCCTGATGTGTATCAGGGTGCCCCCACCTCCGTCACGTTGATGATTGGTTCTGCGCCAAAATTAGCCGCATTTGCGATTTGCATTCGCCTGCTGGTCGAGGGGCTACTGCCGCTGGCCAAAGATTGGCAGCAGATGCTGATGTTCTTGGCGATTGCATCGCTCTTGATTGGCAATTTGGCGGCAATTGCGCAAACCAATTTGAAGCGCTTGTTAGCTTTCTCCACGATTGCGCAAATGGGCTTTTTGCTGCTTGGCTTGCTCTCGGGCGTGGTGTTTACTGGCAATGCAGGCAACACCAGCGGCGCTGCTGCAGCCTACAGCGCTTCGATGTTTTATGCGATCACCTATGTGCTCACCACATTGGCCACCTTCGGCGTGATTTTGCTGCTTTCGCGTGACGGTTTTGAAAGCGAAGAAATCACTGATTTGGCAGGCTTGAACCATCGCAGCCCTTTGTATGCTGCCGTGATGGCCATTTGCATGTTTTCCCTCGCGGGCATTCCGCCGATGGTGGGTTTCTTTGCCAAGCTGTCTGTCTTGCAGCCGCTCTTGGCCTCTGGCCAGCCTATGCTGCTGGGCTTGGCGATTTATGCTGTGCTGCTGAGCTTGGTGGGCGCGTTTTACTATTTGCGCATTGTGAAGGTCATGTATTTTGATGCGCCAATCACTGCCAGGCCGCCTGTGGCATCCAATGAAGTGCGCTTCGTATTGGTTTTGAACGGCGCTTTGGTGATCTTGCTGGGCCTGTTCCCCAGTGGCTTGATGCAGCTTTGCTTGTCTGCCATCGTCAAAACCTTGGCCGGTTAACCTCGCCTTTTAGCAGTAGCTTTTGTTATGGGTCAAACTGAATCTGTCGTCCTTGTGATCCTGCTGGCTTTGCTCGCAGCGAATTGGCCGTTTCTCACGCAACGCTTGTTTGGCGTGCTCAAGCTTGCTCAGGGTAAAACGCTTTTCATCCGCTTAGCTGAATTGATTGCACTGTATTTCGTGATCGGCGGCATTGGCTTGCTTTTGGAGCAGCGCTTAGGACAGATCGCGCCGCAAAAGTGGGAGTTTTATGCGATCACCGCCACAGCTTTCATCACCTTCGCGTTTCCCGGTTTCGTGTGGCGCTATTTGCTCAAGCATTGATGAAAGCCACCGCCACGCTGATCGAAACACAGCTGTCTGCAGAGCGGGTGTTTCAAGGCAAATTTTTGCAAGTGCGACGGGATTTGGTGCAACTGCCCAGCGGCAAGAGTGCGGCGCGTGAATACATCGTGCATCCTGGCGCTTGCGTGGTGATTCCTCTCTTGGACAACGGCGATGTGGTGCTTGAAAAGCAGTTTCGCTACCCCGTTGATCGCGAGATGATCGAGTTTCCTGCTGGCAAGCTCGATCCAAACGAACACCCGCTCACTTGTGCCTTGCGCGAGTTGCAAGAAGAAACCGGCTACAGCGCGAGTGAATGGGCCTACGCTGGCTGCATGCATTTGGCAATTGCGTATTCCACCGAAGTGATTCACATCTACTTCGCGCGCGGCCTGCATCAAGGCGAGCGCGCTTTGGATGATGGCGAATTTCTGGATGTGTTCACCGCACCTGCGCAGCAACTGATTGAATGGTGCGTTGATGGCACCGTAACTGATGCCAAAACCGTGACTTGCGCTTTGCATTTGCAGCAGTTGCTCGCTGGTAAAAAGCAAGCAGGCTGGAATGCAGTTCCACGAATGGCGCTGGCATGAAAGTGCTTGATTTGGCTTGCCAGCACGGGCACAGCTTTGAAGGCTGGTTTGGCAGCGAAGATGATTTCCAAGGCCAGCTCGCACGCGGCTTGGTGCAATGCCCGATATGCGACGATGCACACATTATCAAGAAGCTGTCAGCTCCGCGATTGAACTTGAGCGGCGCTAAAGCAGCAGCATCTTCGAATGAGCAAACATCAAGCGGGGCAGAGCAAGGCGCTACTAATTCAGTAGCAGTTCACGCAGATTCTATAACGGGTAACAGCCAAAATGGCTTGGAAATTGTAGCAAAGCAAACCGATCCAGAACACCCCTTGCACAGCCTAATGCGCAACCCCGAATTCCAAGCGGCCTATATGCAGATGGCCAAAGAAGTGCTCGCCAAGACAGAAGATGTCGGCAACGATTTCGCCCGCGAAGCCCGCAAAATCCATTACGGCGAAAGCAAACAGCGCGGCATTCGCGGCCAAGCTTCGCAGGATGAAACTATGGAGTTGCTGGATGAGGGCATCGAGGTGATGCCGCTGCCATTGCCCAAAGCGCTCAAAGGACCGCTACAGTAAATCGGCTTATTTCAGCCCACGACGCAACACCGCAGGCACGATGATTTTGTGAAGCGGTCTCACAAAAAACATGTAAATTCTGCCAAGCGCGTTGTGCTCATGCACGGCAGTGCTGATGGCCAATTGCGCGGCGCCGCTGCTGTCTTGCATTTTTAAAACAGACAAGCGCACCTCTAGGTGTTTATCCAAATCACCTAGGATGACTTCTTGATCGCTTTGAAAGAGCAAGGTGAAGATGCTCACACGATCACCAACGCGATACGTGTGGCTAGGCTTAACTTCATTAAGTATGCCTAAATCTTTCAAGCCAAGCAGAGCGACGATGCGGTTGCGCAGATGCATGAGCACGTTGACCCAAGCGGGCGTGTTGCCTACCGTTTGGATGAAAAGCTCGATTGCGCTGAGTTCGGGCGATAAGTTGGGAGCGATATAGCAATCTGCGAAGTCTGCAGTTTTGGCGAACTGGGCGATTTCGCTGTCTTGGGGCACGGGGCGTGCTTGGATGTTCATCAAAACTCAAGCCGTTTGCAGCAATTCACGCACGAGCATTCCAGCAGGAACAGCTTTGCAGCCACTCGCATTTTGCCCACTCCACAGCGGAGAAAAATCACCTAATGCAGCTTTC
Source organism: Variovorax sp. (assembly GCA_031375105.1). Lineage (GTDB taxonomy): Bacteria > Pseudomonadota > Gammaproteobacteria > Burkholderiales > Burkholderiaceae_C > JANMDU01. The sequence goes on along the minus strand of JANMHJ010000070.1, from coordinate 30,011 downwards.
TCTGCTGTAGCACGCAAAGGCGCGATGGCTGCAGTGCTGGTGGGGAAGGCAGGCGCTGTCGTGTTGATTGCACCTAGCTCTCGCATCACGCGATTGGTGATGCCGCGAGCGGGGCGGCCTGTGAAGAGGGTGGTGAGTTGGGTGTGGTGTTGCTCGGGATGGGCGGCGCTGTGGGCTAATGTGGCACGGTGCAGGGCGCTTGTCGTTGCCTCAGTGCAGAGCATGAAGGCCGTGCCGACCTGCACGGCAGATGCGCCTAAAGCGAACGCCGCTTGCACGCCTTGCGCACTGGCAATGCCGCCCGCGGCGATCACGGGCAGCTTCACACTCGCTACGATCTGCGGCAGCAGGGTGAACGTGCCTTGCTGCGAGGAGAGTTCATTGCGCCAATCGTCTGGAAACGCACCAGACAAGCCTGCATGCACACCATGCTCATTCCTTCGCAGAAACACAGCGCGATGGCCGCCCGCTTCCACGCCTTGGGCAATGATCGCGTCTGCGCCGTTGGCTTCCAGCCACTGGGCTTCTGCAACAGTCGTAGCGCTGGAGAGCACCTTGCCGCCCCACGACTTGACTCGCGCCACAAGCTTCGCATCTGGCAGCCCGAAATGAAAGCTCACCACCAGCGGGCGATAAGCTTCGATCAAATCACACAGCGCCTCTGAAAACGGCGCACGAGCCGCGCCCGCGGGAATGCTCGCGACATCGATACCATGCTCAGCGTAATACGGTGCGAGCAGTTGCCGCCAAGCGGCTTCGCGCTCGGGTGTGGCCACGTCAAAGGGCGGTGGCATGTGGCAGAAGAAATTGAGGTTGAAGGGCCGAGCAGTCGCGGCACGAATCGCTTCAATCTCTGCACGAATTTGTTCAGGCGAGAGCATTGCGCAGGGCAGGGAGCCCAAGCCGCCTGCTTGGCTCACAGCGATGGCCAACGCGCTGCCTTGCACGCCCGCCATCGGCGCTTGAATCAGTGGCTGCGTGATGCCCAGCAGTTTGCGGAAGTTGTCATTAAATGAATTCATCGCAGTCTATGGCTCAATATCTAGATGAAAGTGGCCTCTCCCCTTTATATTATCTACATAGTATGCTATGTATTTAATAGCGTCCATTGCTTTCATCGTGCTGCTTGATAAAACCCAAAAGCTGCTGCGCCGTCTCCACAGGGAGCATGTCTGGAAAAAAATGCCCGCCGGGCAGCGAGGCTGTTTGCATCTGCGCCAAACGTGGCCTCCACTGTGCGGCAATGTCGTAGAGCTTATTCATCACGCCATGCTCGCCATAAAACACCAGACTTGGGCAGAGCACTTTTACATCAATATCTGCCATGTCATTGGCCAGATCAACGCTAGCCGCAGCGCGATAGTCGCCACAACTGCCCTGAATCATGCTCGGCTTGCGCCAGCAGCGCCGATAGTCGGCCAGTTGCTCGGTATCAAAATCTTCCAGCTTCGCGCCGCCCCAGCCGAGTAGGCAAGTCTCGTAGAAGAAATCGGGATCGGCCTGAATCATGCGCTCAGGGAAGGGCGCGGGCTGCGAGAGAAAAAACCAATGCCAATACTTGCCTGCCACCTGCCGAGTGGTCTCGTTAAACAGCAAGGTGGTGGGCACGATATCCATCATAGTGAGAGATTTCACAGCCTGCAGATGATCGAGCGCGAGGCGATGCGCGGTGCGAGCGCCACGGTCATGGCCGATCAAATGAAATTGCTCGAAGCCTAGCGCTCGCATCAGCCCCACTTGATCTGCCGCCATCGCGCGAAAGCTGTAGTTGCTCGCGTCAAGCAGGCAAGGCGGATGCGCAGAATCACCATAACCGCGCAGATCAGCGCAGACCACGGTGTATTGCTTGGCTATCAGGGGCGCAATTCGCGACCACATCGCCTTGGTCTGCGGAAAGCCATGCAGCATCAGCACCGGCGGCCCCGACCCCCCGATCACGCAAGCGATCTGCGTGCCGTTCACATCCACTGTCTTGGTTTCAAATCCGGGGAACATGGTTTCTCCTCAATCAGATCATGCCTTCTGAGCAATCGCCTTCTGAATCAGCGCCACAGCCTCTGCCATCGGCATCACCGTGCCTTGGGTATCACCACGTTGGCGTACGGCGATGGTGCCGGCTTCTTTTTCGCGGTCTCCGACCACGAGGATGAACGGAATTTTCTTCGACGCAGCTTCGGCTATTTTGCGGGTGATTTTCTCGCCACGTTTGTCGCTTTCTACGCGCAAGCCGAGGCTACGTAACTGCGCAGCCACTGCCCCGGCATGCTCTGCCTGCGCATCCGTGATGCTGCAAACGATGGCTTGCACGGGGCTGAGCCATGCGGGCAAAGCGCCTGCATGCTGCTCGATCAAGATGCCGATGAAGCGCTCTAGGCTGCCGACGATGGCGCGGTGCAGCATGATGGGGCGCTTGCGCTGACCATCGGCATCGACGAATTCGCCATCTAAGCGCTCGGGCAGATTCGGATCGACCTGAATCGTGCCGCATTGCCAAGGGCGGCCAAGTGCATCTTTGAGTGTGTACTCAATCTTCGGGCCGTAAAACGCGCCTTCGCCGGGCAGGTATTCAAAATCGCAGCCCGATGCCTTCAAGGCTTGTGCCAAGGCGTTTTCCGCTTTATCCCAGCTCTCTTCCGTGCCGATGCGATTTGCGGGGCGGGTGGAGAGTTTGTAGATGATGTTGCTGAAGCCAAAATCGGCATACACTTTTTGCAAGAGCGTGGTGAAGGCTGTCACTTCGTTTTGGATTTGATCTTCGGTGCAGAAGATATGGCCATCGTCTTGCACGAAGCCGCGCACGCGCATGATGCCGTGCAAACCGCCCGAGGGCTCATTGCGATGGCATTGGCCGAATTCGCCGTAGCGCAATGGTAAATCGCGGTAGCTCTTGATGCCTTGCTTAAAGATCAAGACGTGGCCGGGGCAGTTCATCGGCTTCAAAGCATAGTCACGCTTTTCGCTCTCGGTGACATACATGTTTTCGCGGTATTTATCCCAATGGCCGGTCTTTTCCCAAAGAGATTTGTCAATGATTTGCGGCGTTTTGACTTCTTGATAGCCGTTGTCCACATACACCTTGCGCATGTATTGCTCGACCTGCTGCCACAGTGTCCAGCCATGCGGATGCCAAAACACAGTGCCAGGGCTGTGCTCATCAATGTGGAAGAGATCGAGTTCTTTGCCTAATCTGCGGTGATCGCGCTTTTCGGCTTCTTCAAGCATGGTCAAATGCTGCTGCAAATCGTCTTTCGTGGCCCAGGCGGTACCATAAATGCGCTGGAGCATTTCATTGCGATGATCTCCGCGCCAATACGCACCAGCGACCTTCATGAGCTTGAAGAATTTGAGTTTGCCTGTGGAAGGCACATGCGGGCCACGGCACAAATCTTCAAACGCACCCTCACGGTAAAGCGACACATCTTCGCCCGCTGGAATGCTGCCAATGATCTCGGCTTTGTAAAGCTCACCTTGCGCTTTGAAATGTTCAATCGCTTCATCGCGCGGCAGCACGCGGCGGGTGACTTTTTCATCCTCGTTGGCCAGCTCCGTCATCTTCTTTTCAATCGCAGCCAAGTCTTCGGGCGTGAATGGGCGCTTGTAGGAAAAGTCGTAGAAAAAGCCGTTTTCAATCACGGGGCCAATCGTGACTTGCGCGTCCGGGAAGAGCTCTTTCACTGCGTAAGCCAAAAGGTGTGCGGTGGAATGGCGAATCATCTCTAGGCCATCGGCATCTTTGGCTGTAATGATGGCAAGCCGCGCATCTTGGGCAATGGTGAAGCTCGTATCCACCAAGACATTATTCACTTTGCCGCCAAGAGCAGCCTTAGCCAAACCAGCGCCAATCGACGCGGCCACTTCCATGACGCTGACAGCTTGCTCAAAGCTACGCTGCGAACCATCGGGTAATGTGATCTGAACCATCTGAAACATCCTCACAAGAAACAAAAACGGGCATAAAAAAAGCGACCCGAAAGGAGCCGCTTACTATGAATTTAGTAGCACTCGACGCAGATTACACGTCGGCTCCTGCCGCAAAAGGCATGAAAAAAGGGGTGGTAGTTCGCGGTGTCATAACCAACAGTGCCTTTCTCGGTGCTTGTACATTAAAAAAGGGGATTTTATCAGTGCAAATCGCCAAGTGCGGTTTTCTCCTCACCTGGGCTGATAAAGCCCAAGCCGCGGCAGCGAGGGCATTCGGTGATTACCGTTTGCTTTTCCACTTCAAAATTCTCATTGATGTTTTCGCTTTCAATGCGCAGCTCGCCACTGCCATGGCAATCCGCGCAGGGTGTGCGGATGAAAGCGCCTGTTTTTTCGCTGTCTGCAATGCTCATGGGATGCTCCTTTTTGTATCACTGTAACGCGATTGCAAGCAAAAAGATACTGATTTCAAAGCCCTAACAAGGCTTTGGCTCGGCTCAGATCAGTGCCCTGGAATTGGCTTGAGAGATATTGCTGCACGGCCTCAAGGCGCTGCGGCGCAGACAACTCGGGCGCTTGTCGTAAGGCCTCCACTTGGGTTTTCGCGGTGGCCAAGCGTTGATCCCAGAGCTGCCACTGCGCTTGCACAGCGGCCTCGCGTTCTTTGGCCAAGGGATGCATCGGGCTAGGATCAGGCTTTGGAGGTTCGGAGGCGCTGCTCTGGCCGCCGTTCAGGCGAGAAAGCATGTCTTGTAATTGACGCTCCTCCTGTGCGTAAAAGGCGTGTGCCCAGTCTGCCCCCAATATCTGGCGGCGCACGGTTTGCCGCTCTATCAAGGCTGCGCTCCAGGTGGCGCTCTGGCGCAAATCCACGGCTTGCTTCCAGCTGTGCTGCTGCAGCTGAACATACCGCTCCCACAGGGCCATGACCTGGCCTAAAGCGGGTTCTTTGAGGTCTTGCTCAGCGGCCTTGCGCACCAGGATGCGAATGTCTGTAAGCGGTTTTTCGCCAATCAGACTGAGGTAATAGTCAAAGCGCTGGCGCAAGGCATGACTGGCGCGCAATTGGCCTTGTGAATCTACGCCCCAATCGCCATCGGCTTGCGTGCCTGCCAACGAGGTGCCGGCCAATGTGATCGGCTCAGCTGGGCTGGCAGCCAGCGGTGCGGCGGGTGGCGTGAGTCCTTGCTGGATAGGGCCAAATGGATTGGAGACAGCCGCCTGCTGCCAAGCCAGCGCACCCAGCGGCTTTGTTGCGCCCAACTCAGAGTTCTCAGGCCAAAGCAGATACGCCATCAGGCCGATCAAACCTGCACATGCTATAAAAAGAGGAGCAAACTGCGTAGGTTTTATATGGGCGAATGACGAATTTTCTTGTTGAGACGGATTCACAGGCCGAGTGTTTTGAGTCGGTTAGCCTGAGCCCGGTAAACCGTCACAGGGTCTGAGCTGAAAATGCTGCGCAGGCCAAACACATGGTTGATTTCATCCACGTGGTTCCAGCCGTAGTCATCTCGCAAGACCTTGCCCCAATGGCTGGAGCAGCGGCCCACCAAACCATCGTTTTGCTCAAAGCCGAAGAACAATGCGCCTGCCCCGAGGAAGCCATCTGACACATCCAAAATATTCGTCAGCACTGAAGTGCCGCCCATGGAGTAATAGCGCACGCCATTGCTGGCCAGCTCAGGGCCCTGGCCGCAGGATGTGGTGGGCGCGCCTTGCGGGAAGCGGCGGTTGAAATCTTGCGCACCTGCTGTGGAAAGCGATTGCAGCGAGGCCAGCGCGTTTTGCGGATTGGATGGGCTGCCCGACAAATAGGCCACCACGCTGCTCAGGCCGTTCACCACGCCGGCCACCAAGCCGGTGGTACCCGTCCAGTTGGTGATACCTTGCAAGCCATCGGCCACTTTGCTACCTTGATGGGGCGTGCCCACGCTGGTGACGCTGGCCACGAGGCTGGGTGACACGCCGGCCACATAGCGGATCGTGTTGCCGCCATGGCTGTGCCCGACTAAATTGAATTTCGTGTGCCCATAGCGCGCCTTCAAGGTTTGCAGCTCTTTGAGCAACTGCTCGCCGCGCACCTCGGTGCTGTTGGATTGCGACACGCTGGCTGTATAAACCGTGGCGCCACTGCGGCGCAACTCAGCGGGCACGCCATAGAAATACTGCACTGGTCCGAGCGCATCAAAGCCGAGCAAGCCGTGCACCAAGACGATGGGGTATTTGGTTTGGGTGTAGGTGTCGGCAGCGTTCAAAGCGTTGGGGCTTGAGAGCAATGCCAGTGATGTAGCACAAGCCACGAAGAAACGTTTCATTGGTTTTATCCTGTTTTTTTACTGGAATTGTCGATCCAGCGGTGTTTGACTGCGCCGAATTTTAGAACGAACGTTCGTTTTTATTTATTGTTGTTTATACCTAAGCAATAACCCTTAACCTCATCGAACTTAAGACGATCAGTGGTGAAATCTAATCCCTCCTGACGCCACGTTGTCAGGAGCGTGGCAGCAGACTACGATGGCACTCAATTGGAGTGAGTATGTAAGGAGAACGATATGCAACATGCAATCAATTGGTTTGAGATTCCGGTGGCTGATTTGAGCCGCGCGATGGCGTTTTATGCGGCAATGACCGGCACGCCCCTGCGCCGCGAAGCTTTTGGAGCGCCGGGTGAGGAAATGGCGATTTTCGAGGTGGATTCGCAAGAAGGCATCAGCGGCTGCCTGCTCTCCAGTCCTGATGCGAAACCTGCGCAAACTGGCACCTTGATTTATTTGAGCGCCTCGCCTAGCGTGGATGCTTGGCTCGCGAGGGTTGAGCCTGCAGGCGGGCGCATCGTAACGCCCAAAACCGCGCTGCCGCCGGGCATGGGCTTTTTTGCGCATATTCTGGACAGTGAAGGCAACCGAGTCGGCTTGCATGCGCTCGCCTGAAGAGCAGCTGGTTTGGGTGGTTGTGCAAACGCCCATGAGGACAGAAATTCCGTTTCGGGCTATTCAAAATCAGCGGGAGTGTCATGCAGATCATTGCACAGGCGATGCAGGTGAGCTTGGATTCGCTGTGTTGATTAGCTATCAATTAGATAGCGTACTACGCAGATAATATAAGGGCGATTGGCCGTTTTTCCTCATAAAATCATCCGATGCGCCGCGCTGACCGCCTGTTTCAAATCGTCCAACTCATTCGGGGTCGCCGCTTGACCACGGCGGCCTGGTTGGCGCAGCGCTTGGAGATTTCTGAGCGCACGGTGTACCGCGATGTGGCGGATTTGCAGCGCCAGGGCGTGCCGCTGGAGGGGGAGGCGGGCATGGGCTATCGGCTTGGCAAGGGCTTTGATTTGCCGCCGCTGATGTTTTCTAATGATGAAGCGCAGGCGCTGGTGGCGGCAGTGCGCATCGCACAAACTTGGCTCGATCCGCAGTTGGCCAGCGCCGCGCAGGATGCGCTCTCGCGGGTGATGAGTGTGTTGCCAGCGGCTGCGCGCGCTGCGGCAGAGAGTTTGCTGGTGATGGTGCCGCCGGTCGGTTTGGAGCCTGGCGTGCAGCATGTTCTGCAGAAGTTGCGCGAGGCGGCGCAGGCCAAGCAAGCGTGCCAGATCAGCTACCGAGATGCAGCGGAAATCCGCAGCGAGCGGCGCGTGCGGCCACTGGGTGTGTTTTACTGGGGCAAGGTTTGGACGCTGGCCGCTTGGTGTGAAGTGCGGCGGGATTTTCGTAATTTTCGTGTTGACCGGATTGAGGCGCTTCAGGTCAGTGATATCCATTTTCTAGACGAAGCGGGTAAAACCTTGGCGGATTTACTGCGCCTCGTCAAGCTTGAGAATCCTGCTTGCCTGCTTTGAGCCAGCGCAGCAGATGCATGGCGACTTCTTGGCTGCCCAGCAACTGAAAATGATCGGTTTCATAGACCACGGCTTGGCGCGAAGCGGGAATCTTGAGCGGGAGTCCGAGCGCGGGTTTGTCTTCTTGCGCCAAGGCGCTTTTGACGGGAACCAAGCCGTCGCCGAGCAAGCGTTTCGCGGGTTCTGTTAAATCTTTTTTGTGAGCAGGTGCAGGTACCTTTTGCTTCGTACAAGCCAGTGTGTAGAGCTTCACGTGCTGAGGCCACAGGGGCAGCTGGCCTGAGGGCGTGACAGCGCCATCGCGCAAGTCTTGGATGCCTGCGCTGCGCACAAGACCCAGCCGAGTAAAAGGTGCGGTGTAGGGGCTGATGCCCAGCAGATAATCCACGCCCCGCCCCGCACGCTCTAGCGGTGAGCCTGCATGCGGGGAGCCCAAACAGATGAGTTTGTTCAAGCGTTTAACCCAAACTTGATTGGCTTGCAACGCATGATGACAGGCGCTGCGCGTGATCAAGCCGCCCATGCTGTGACCCATGATCACCAGCTCAGTGATCGGCACCGGCCATTTCTCTTGTGTTTGCTCCAGCAGTCGGGCAAAGTCTGCGCCGTTCTCGGCAATGTGCCGCCCCGTGTTGTAGTGCAGGTAAATCGCCTCGTATTCCAGTTTGTCGGCCAGCATCGCGCCATGATCATGGCCATCTCGCAGCCATTGCAGATCGTTCATGCACAGCCCATGAACGAGGATCAGCAGTTTGCCTTTTTTCGGAAGCGTTTCCATGGATAGGCCTCGTTGGCGAAACTGCATTTGAATTGCCAGAGGGTTTTTTGTAGCAGCTAGCGTGTCGCCCAATACGCCGTTGGCAGCAGCGCGCACTGTTTCGCGATACGGCTCAGCGGATTTGAGCCTCAATTTGGAAGCGAGTTGCCGAGCTGCGGGCGCGAGGGCTTTTGAAATGACAGGCAATTGAGCAGCACGCAAGCCGTGATCAATGCTCCAACCCACGGCGCTCGTGATGCCGCGCACGCTGCGATACACCAAGCCCGTGATCCCGCGCGCCTTACGTGGTTTGGCTTCTTTGCCCGAGAGCGGCAGCGCTAAATTTACAATTGCGACATGCATTTCCTCCACCAAATCTGTGATGCCCTTCACAGCTTCAATAGCCAAAGCACTGCTACCGCGCAAGGTTTCAATGTTTTGCTTTAGACGAGGTGCGGGGCTCGACTGAGAGGAGGGAGATTTTCGATTCATAGCGTGAGCATACGCGCAGTCGATGGCTGCTTGCTTGCTGGTGCTGTGTACACCGATAGGCTAGATTTTTTGCGCAAAGTCGTATGATTAGCCATCTGCCTCAGATGCAAAGAATCCGCCGTTCGCGCTGAGCTTGTCGAAGCCCCTGCAAGCCCTTCGACAGGCCCAGGGAGAGCGGAAAATCTATCTTATCCATCTGGATAATCAGGAAAAACCGGCATCTAGCCGTTATAAAATCTACATAGTTTGCTCACTTTTTTATAGCAAACGATACTATGAACTGGCTCTCACGTGACAAGGCAAAATACGCTTCAAGATTAAAGTAGGCTTTATGAATACCTCCACCTTCCTCGTCCAGAAAAAAGATTTGACCCAAACGCAGCTTTCGCCTGCTGCGCAAGAGCCCTTGGCAGCAGGCCAAATTCGTCTGCGCATTGATCTGTTTTCCTTCACTGCCAACAACATCACCTATGCCAGCTTTGGCGATGCGATGAGCTATTGGAATTTTTATCCACGCCCGTCGTCCAGCGACGGACAAGCGAATGAATGGGGCGTGATCCCCGTTTGGGGTTTTGCGAACGTGACGGAATCGCTTTGCGAAGGCATTGCGGTGGGTCAGCGCTTTTATGGTTACTACCCCATGGGCAATGAGGCGGTGCTTGCGCCCGCTCGCGTCTCGCCTGCGGGCTTTTCCGTGAGTGATGGGCCGCGCGGCAAACTCGCTGCGGTGTACAACCAATACACAAATTGCGCCAGCGATCCGTTTTACGCGCATGGCAGCGAGTCAATTCAATGCCTGCTGCGGCCACTCTTCATCACGAGTTGGTTGATCGACGACTTGCTGGCTGACAATGATTTCTATGGCAGCGAAGCTGTGATCATGTCCAGCGCGTCGAGCAAGACGGCATATGGCACGGCTTTTTGCATGGCGCAGCGCCCCAAGGATCAGCGCCCAAAAATCATTGGCCTGACTTCACCGGGCAATGTCGCTTTCAGCGAGTCGCTGGGCTGCTACGACCAAATCATTACCTACGACCAGCTGGAGACATTGAGCGCCAGCTTGCCCTGCACCTATGTGGATTTTGCAGGGAACGCCGCTTTGCGCCGCCGCATTCATACGCATTTCACTTCACTCAAATACAGTTGTTCCGTGGGCGGCACGCATGTGCAAGAGCTGGGTGGTGCACGCGATCTGCCAGGCCCCAAAGCCACGCTGTTTTTTGCACCTGCGCAAATCGCCAAACGCCGCGACGACTGGGGCGGCGCGGTGCTCAATCAGCGTTTGGTGCAAAGCTGGCAAGCGTTTGCCCAGCGCGTGGCTCAGCCGGGTGATGCTTGGATGGATGTAGAAACACACACTGCCGCCAGCGCCAGCGCTGCTTACCAAAGTTTACTCAAGGGGCAGCTGGGGCCACGTGTGGGGCAAGTTTGGTCGCTTTGAGCAGATTCAGCCCTTCTTCAAGCGCAGCCGCACGTGCATCGCGCAGGCGGTGAACAGCAGCGCGCAAAGCAAGACTTCGATCATCGCCAAATAAGAGCTGGGCGCACGATCTGAAGTGGCGCGCACCACGCCTTCAGCGAAATACACCCACACCATCAGACTCACCCAGCGGTAGGTGTACATGCGGTTTTTCAAAAAGCCAGCCAGGGGAATGCACAGCGGCAACACCTTGATCACCAACCAACTGCCACCCGGGCGAAGCGGTGCGAGCCACAGCTCCCAAAGCAGCCCGAGCACGATCAGCCCCAGCAGGCTGCCCACAGCCAGCCATTGAATCAAGCGAAGGCGCTGCGTGAATTCAGCAGAAGGGGCGGATGAGTTTGGAGGAAGGGCGAGAGAGTCAGTCATAAACAGGGCAGGGGGTAAAGCGGCGAAACAGCATGGCATGATAGCGCCATGAGTTTGCTAGAGCGGCTTCGCGCCGAAATTCCCGTACTAATTGAGACCTTGCGCACCTTTCCGTGGCGCAACACAGCCACCGTGCTGCGTGAGCGTTTTCGTGAAGATCGGCTCGGGCTGACGGCTTCGAGCTTGACCTTCACCACCGTGACCGCTCTGGTGCCTTTGGCGACGCTGATTCTGGCGGTTTTTACCGTGTTCCCCGTGTTTTCCAGCATGCAAACCACGCTGCAAACTTGGCTGGTGCAAAGCCTCGTGCCAGACAATATTGCCCGCAGCGTACTGGGCTATTTGACGCAATTTGCCGCTAAGGCATCACGCTTGGGCGCGGTCGGCTTGATTGCTTTTGTGGTGACGGCGCTGGCTTTGATCTTCACAATGGATCGCACCTTGAACAACATTTGGCGCGTGCGCCAGATGCGCCCTTTTGCGCAGCGCTTGTTGATTTACTGGGCAGCGCTCACTTTAGGCCCCGTGTTGCTCGCAGCCAGCCTCACGCTGACTTCATATGCGCTTTCGGCCTCACGCGGCTTGGTAGGCGCGATCCCCGGCGGCTTGCGCTTCTTGCTCGATGCACTGGAGTTTGCCATGCTGGCCAGCGGCATGGCCGCGCTGTATCACTATGTGCCCAACACGCGCGTGAAATGGGCGCACGCTTGGGCTGGCGGCGTGTTTGTGGCGATCGGGTTTGAAGTGGCTAAATTGTTGCTGAGCCTGTATTTGCGCAACGTGCCCACGTATTCTGCGGTGTATGGCGCTTTTGCTACTGTGCCGATTCTGCTGCTGTGGTTTTATATTGCTTGGGTGATTGTGTTGTTTGGCGCGGTGATTGCGGCTTATTTGCCCAGTTTGCTCAGCGGCGTGGCGCGGCGCGGCGGCAAGCCGGGTTGGAATTTTCAGCTCGCATTTGAAGCCTTGCAGCACCTGGCCGATGCCCGCGCCACCGATGCCAAAGGCCTCACCCGCCTGCAATTGGCAGCTTACTTGCGCGTGGACGATCTTCAGCTGGTTCGCCCGCTGCAAGCCCTGCAAGAGATGGATTGGATCGGCAGCTTAGACAGCGACACCGAAGGCACCCAGCGCCTCGTGCTCTTGGTCAACCCAGACACCACCGCTTTGCTGCCGCTGGCGCATCAGCTCTTGCTGCAACCCTCGGACAGCATGGATTTTTGGAGTAAAAATGGCCTCTCGCCCTTACAAAATCTGCGCGGCGTGCTATTAAATTGATAGTAAATGCAGGCATAGAGCCAAAAAAAAGCCCGCTCAACGCGGGCTTTTTCAAGTGCAAATAAGAAATTACTTCTTGGCAGCAGGTGCGGCCTTGGCTGGAGCAGCCTTGGCATCCTTGGCTGGGGCAGCTTTGGCCTTGGGGTCAACCGCAGCAGCAGCGGCTGCAGGAGCTTCTTCTTCAGCAGCAGCAATTGCCACCACAGAAACGATCACAGGGTTGACCTTGCCGCGCGTGACAGCCTTCACGCCCTTAGGCAAGGCGATGTCGTTCACATGCAGGCTCATGCCCTTCTTCAAGCCAGACAGATCCACCGCGATGAACTCGGGCAAGTCAGCAGGCAAGCAAGACACTTCGATCTCATTGACGATGTGGTTGATCAAACAAGCATCCAATTTGACGGCTTGCGATTCGGCTTCACCGCTGAAGTGCAGAGGCACTTTCATGGTCAGCTTGGTGTTGGCATCGACGCGCTGGAAATCAACGTGCGTCACTTGTGGCTTGTAGGGGTGATACTGCACATCGCGCAGCAACACTTTGGCCTCGACACCCGCCAATTCCATGTCGAGCACGGTGGCGTGGAAGGCTTCTTTTTTCAAGGCAAACCACAGCGCGTTGTGATCGAGTTCGATCAACGCGGGGGCGGTGATACCACCGTAGACGATACCTGGGACTTTGCCCGTAATGCGAAGACGGCGGCTCGCACCCGTACCTTGCTTTGCGCGCTCAAATGCGACGAATTTCATAAATTTTCTCCAGTTGAAGTGTGCCGCGACCAGCGCACCTCGGATTTAACAACCTGCATCCAGCAACATCGCCAAAAACAGGGCTTGCAAATTAAGGCAATTGCTGCCGCAACATCAAGACCGTTGCCGCCTTTTTACTCAGTCGATCAGAATAAATCTGATTGATCCGAGAACAAACTCATCACCGATTCACCGTGCGCAATGCGCTGAATCGTCTCGGCAAACAGCGGCGCGACCGACACTTGACGGATGCGGCCACAAGCACGCGCGGCTTCAGCCAGCGGAATCGTGTTGGTGATCACCACTTCATCGAGCGCCGTGCCTTTGGCGATGCGCTCTATCGCAGGGCCGCTGAAAACGGGATGCGTGCAGTAGGCATAGACGCTTTTTGCGCCGCGTTCTTTGAGCACTTCAGCCGCTTTCACCAGCGTACCGGCGGTGTCAATCATGTCGTCCATGATGACGCAATTGCGGCCATCAATCTCGCCGATCACATGCATCACCTCGCTCACATTGGCTTTAGGACGGCGCTTGTCAATGATGGCCAAATCGCAGCCGAGCTGCTTGGCCAACGCACGTGCACGCACCACACCGCCCACATCAGGCGAAACCACGATCAGATCTTCATAATTTTTGCTACGCAGATCGTTGAGGAGCACTGGCGAGGCATAAATATTGTCTACTGGAATATCAAAGAAGCCTTGAATTTGATCGGCATGCAAATCCATCGTGAGCAGGCGGCTCACACCCACGGTTTGCAGCAAATTGGCCACCACTTTGGCGCTGATCGGAACGCGGCTCGAACGCGGGCGGCGATCTTGCCTTGCGTAACCAAAATACGGAATCACAGCGCTGATGCGCTCGGCCGATGCGCGTTTCAATGCATCCACCATGATCAACAATTCCATCAAATTTTCATTCGTGGGTGCACAGGTCGACTGCACGACGAACACATCACGTGCCCGCACGTTTTCTGTGATCTCAACGGTGACTTCACCATCTGAGAAGCGCCCCACCTCAGCGCCGCCGAGCTTGATGCCCAGATGCGCGGCAATTTCCTGCGCCATGACAGGATTGGCATTGCCGGTGAAAACCATGAAATCGGGGTGTTGCTGGGTCATATCAAGGGCGCCTTAGAGTCAGGTTTGAGGCCGTGTGAATGTTATTAGGTGACTTGCAGCGAACGAGATAAATAACTCAAATATTTGGCAGGGGAAGAAGGATTCGAACCTTCGCATGTCGGAATCAAAATCCGATGCCTTAACCAACTTGGCGACTCCCCTGCACTGGAAGCTGATTTGACACAGCCCCCGAAAAATGCAGTGTTTGTTACTGCGAAAGCAAATCCAACAAAGGATGCGCTATCAGAGATTTGCAAACTCTTTGCTGCCAATTCGCAGGAATTGCGTTTGCGTCGAACTGGAAACCAGCCGAACAAGGTGCAAATACCGCGCTGCCAGAGCCTGTCATGCGGGGTTTTAAACCTTGTTGATGGAGCAGAGCAAGCGCCTGTGGTACTTGCGGTTCAATCAACTCGCCGACACTCTGGAGATCATTACAACCGAAGCCGTAAGGATTTTCAGCAAAGACCACGATTATAGCATGGGGTGTGTCGCGCTTGAGAGCTGGATGAGCAAAAATCGCGGGTGTGGACAGACCGTTTTGCGGCTTGACCACAACAAAATGCTGATCCGCGTTCAGCAAGCCCCCAGGCAAGGGCTCAATTACTTCGCCGATGCCACTGACCCAAGCATTGCGCCCGCGCAGAAAGAAAGGGACATCGGCCCCAAGCGCCAAACCGATCTGCTCTAATTTTGAGAGCGGCAGCTGCAAATGCCACAATTGATTGAGGCCCAAAAGGCAGGTGGCGGCATCTGACGAGCCGCCGCCCATACCGGCTTGCGCGGGGATGCGTTTTTCAAGCTGGATATGTGCGCCCAGCGTGCAGCCGGTGGCTTGTTGCAAGGCGCGGGCTGCGCGGGTACATAAGTCGTCTGCGGGCAGCGCGGAGGCAGGGTGTGCGCCCGAGCCGGAGGGGATGTCTTCGCGCGAAATACGGCCGTCTTGGCGCAGTGCGAGGTGAATCGTGTCTTGCCAGTCTATGAGTTGGAAAACGGATTCGATCAAATGGTAGCCGTCACGGCGGCGGCCTGTGATGTGCAGAAACAAATTCAGTTTGGCGGGGGCGGGCAGGTTGCGCAGCTCGGCGTGACTGATCTGAATGGGCGCACTCATGGCTGCTCCAAAATAATGCGCAGCAATGCAGGTGTGGGCAAGCTGCGGCGCGCGCTGATGCGGCCTTGGGGCTGGGCGGAGAGATCCACTTGCCAGTCTCCCGACTGCGTACTGCTCACCGTTTCACCGCGCAGCCAAGCAAAGAGGTGCTCCAAGCTGAGCGATGCGCCAGTGGCTTGCTCAAGCAGGGATTGGGCAGAGGCGAAAGTTTGGCGTTCGTTACCGCGAATCAACACAGCCATGCCCGGAGACCAGCGCAGTTGCACAGCGATTTGCCCTAATGGTGTGAGCAAATCCAATTGCCCGTTTTGCGCGTTGCCACGCAATTCAAAGCTGCCGGAGAACGATTGCGACAGATCAGATGCCCCGCCCGCTGCTGGCTCGATCACCAGGCTGATGCGGCCTGCGTAGCTGTCTGAAGCTGTATTTTCACCGTCTCTTGGGCTACTCGCCCTTATATTACCTGCGCAGCCTGCTATCAAAATAAGAGTGAATGCTGCGCCGATAGCAGCCCATGCGCGACGGTTCATTGCAAATCAGGGCTTCACGCGCAGGCGCTTGAGCGTTTCCACCAGCACGTCGTCTTCTTTGTCCAGCAGCATGCATTCTTTCCAGATCGCCATGGCTTTGTCGCGCTGGCCTGCGGCCCAGAGCGCTTCGCCCAAGTGTGCGCCGATTTCTGCATTGGGGAAGCTTTTGTAGGCTTTCTCTAGCAGGTTGATGGCTTCTTTGAAATTGCCCATGCGAAATTCGACCCAGCCGAGGCTGTCGGTGATGGCTGGATCCCCGGGGGCGAGCTCGATGGCTTTTTGCAGCAAGGATTTGGCCTCGGGCAGTCGCACATTGCGATCTGCAAACGAGTAACCCAAGGCGTTGTAGGCATAGGCGAAATCGGGTTTGAGCTCGATGGCGCGGCGCATGAGCCGCTCCATCTCGCTATAACGTTTGAGCTTTTCTGCGCTGCTGGCTTGTTGGTACACCAGATCATGGTCTTGCGGACTGCGCTCGACCGCTTGTTGGAGCAAATCGTAGGCGGCTTGGTATTCTTTGTTGCTTTGCAGCAGTTGCACTTCAGAGAGCGTTTTCATACGGCGATCCGCAGCGCCTTCGGTGCCTTGGCGCTCAGGCAGTTTGCGGATGAGATCGCGAGCCTCTTGCAACTTGCCTTGCTTGGCCAGCATGGAAGCGCGGCGGGTTTGTGTGCTGACCAAGGCTTGGGGGCTGTCTACTTTGCCCAGCCAGCTCTCGGCGAGAGAAAAATCTTTGCGCCTTTCGGCAATTTGTGCCAGCGAAAGATAGGCTTGCGTGAGGCCGCGCTGCTTTTCGTCGGAATTACGCTGCGGGCTCATCAGTTCGATATAACGCTTGAGCGAGGCGTCGGCTTTGTCGATCTGGTTGTCTTGCAGCTCGAGCGAGCCTTGAATCAGCCAGGCCTCAGATGCGTCGGGTTTGTCGCGCGTGATGCGCTGCACCTGCTGGCTGGCTTCGGCTGGGCGCTGAGCATCAATCAAGGCACGGGCATAGCCCATGCGCACCTCGGTGATGGCGCTTGGTGTTTCTAAATAGCGGCGCACGATGGGCTCGGCGCTGGGTTGCTTGGGGTCCATGATTTCTAGTGCAAGCAGGGCGGGGCCAATGGCGTTGGCTTCCGCGTTTTGCGCGCGGCCAGCGGCTTCTAAAGCGCCGCTGGCATCGGCTGCGGCCAAGCGCATGCGGCCCACAGCCGTCCAGGCTGCGGCAGCGGTGTTGGCGGCGTTGAGGGACTCGCCAAGAGCCTGCTCCACGAGCGTGGCAGCGGCTTTTTTCTCAGTCACGCGGGCATACAGGCGAGGGATTTGCGAGAGGGCGGCGCTGCGGTCAACTGCTGGCGTGAGTTGGATTTGCGTGCGCAGGGGTTCAGCCGTCTCAGCTAAACGATTGAGCGCGAGCAAGACATTGAGCACCTGCAAATTGGCTTCACGCGACTGCGGCTGCGCCTGCTTCCAAGCGCGGGCGGCTTGCAGGGCGGCATCGCCCGAGCGGCCTTGAATGGCCATGTCCACGGCGCGCTGGAAGAGGGTGGCATCGTTGGATTTGCGGGCTGCATCCAGCACCAAGGCATAGGCCGTGCTGGCCGAGCCGCCCAGCGAGCTGATGGCATTGAGTTCGCCCAGCAGCAACTGATAAAACAAATCGCCATCCATCGCGGAATTGGTAATCGTTGCGGTGGTGCTGGTCCCGGGCGGCGTGGAAGCCGTTGGGCGAGCGGGCGTGCGCTGCTGGGTTTGGGCGATGACCTGGCTTGAGAGGGCAGCCAGCACGATGGCAATGGTGGCGAAAGAGGCTGTGAAGGGGGGGCATTTAAAAGGCATGAGGGCATGATAATCCAACCCACCAATAAGTTTCATGAAGAGGTCGATTCGTGCCTGAATTACCAGAAGTTGAAGTCACGCGGCTGAGCTTTGCCAGCCGCATCGCGCTCGCGAGTGTGCTGGATGTGCATGTGGGCAAACCGCTGCGCTGGCCGTTTGGCGTGGGGCTGGCGGGCGGGGCGGGCGAGGCCGTGGATGCTTTGGCGGGTGCAGTGGTGCAAGGCGTGCGCAGACGGGGCAAGTACTTGCTGGTGGATACGCTCAAAAATGCCAAGCCGGGTTTGCTGATCATTCATTTGGGCATGTCGGGCTCGCTGTTGTTTTCGCGCGATTTGCCTGTGGTGGGCAAGCACGATCATTTCAGCTTACTCACCTCTCATGGTGAGCTGCGGCTGAACGACCCACGCCGCTTTGGCGCGGTGATCTTCGCTTACTCTGAAAATGATAGCTGGCCACGCAAGCTGCTGGCGGGTTTGGGCGTTGAGCCACTCACAGAAGATTTCGTTCCCGAGCTTTTTCACGCGGCGCTGAAGAAACGCAGCGCACCGATCAAGCAAGTGCTGCTGGCGGGCGACATCGTGGTGGGCGTGGGCAATATTTATGCCTCGGAAGCGCTGTTTCTTGCGGGTATTCGGCCCACTTTGGCAGCGAGCAAACTCACCAAGCCGCGTGCTTTGAAATTGCATGCGGCGGTGATCGGCGTGTTGCAAGCGGCTTTAGAAAAAGGCGGCAGCACGCTGCGAGATTTTTCGAGCGCGAGCGGGGACAATGGTTATTTCCAACTCGAAGCCAATGTGTATGGCCGAGAGGGCGAGGCTTGCAGGGTATGCGTCAACCCGATCAAAATGATCAGGCAAGGGCAGCGTAGCACATTTTATTGTGCGGTCTGCCAAAAGTAGGGTTTTGAGAACGGAATCAGGCGGTAGCCGGCGTATTTGTTGCGCAGAGCGCTATAAAAATTATAGTCATCAGTCAATCAGCGGATTGAAAGTTTTCAGGGCTTTGAAGCGGCCAAAATCGCGGTCTGCGGTGTAAATCACGCTGGCGCTATTCTCAATACAAATGGCGGCCACCCGCGCATCATGAAACTGCCCGCCTTGTAGCTTTCCTTGCATCGCCAAGTCTGAAAGTATGCGCCAATGTTGCTCCCCACAGTAAAGCAAGCGGGCGTTAGGCGCGGCAAGCCAGGCATTGATTTGCGCGATGGCTTGCTCCACTGTGCTGGCTGACTCATAGATTCGTCGGTTCGTTACGACTGCCATGAATTCGGAAATGCAGGCTGATGGAATGCCCCAAGGCTGATGGCCTGAGCAAAGTGCCGTCAGGCATTGGCTGGCCTTGTCGTGTGCGTCTGCCTCTGCGCGGTGAGCATGTACGAGCACATTCGTGTCCAAAGCGATCATGTGGATGCTTTCTGAGATGCCGTGTCAAACGCCTTTTTGAGACGTGCAGCCTCCAAATCTTCTTTCAAGTGGGCTTCGACGCGAAGGAAGCGCTCCATCGTGTAGTCATCATTCATCTGCTGCAAACTGTAGGGCACAACGAGTTTGCCTTTGACGCTGCAATCCGGTAGCACATAAGGCTTGGCCGCATTCTGCTTACGCTGATCCATCACCAGTCGCAGCCCTTCCTCCACCAGCGCACGCAGCGTGGTTTTCTGCTGCGCGGCCAGGGCTTTTGCGGCGTGGAATAAGGGATCGGCGAGGTCGAGAGTGGTTTTCATATGGTGACCCATATTATTAAATATGGGTATATTCTGAATGATTTTTCTAAATATTTTTATTTTTTTTCATCAATGCCGTTGACAACATACCATTTGGTATGAATAATTGATTTAAATACCAACTGGTATGTATTTAAATCAACCAAGCGAACGCATGAGCACCCTGACCCTCGATTCCGCCAAGCCTCGCCAGCAGCCTCGCGCCTTGCTCACGCGCAATACACTTTTGGATGCCGCGCTCAAAGTGATTCGCAGCAAAGGCTACAGCGCCACCACGGTGGACGACATCTGCGCTGCGGCAGGCGTGACCAAAGGCAGCTTTTTCCATCATTTCGCCAACAAAGAAGAGCTGGCCGTGGAGGCCGCCAAGCATTGGAATACGCTCACCGGCGGCTTGTTTGAAAGCGCGCCTTACCAACAAGTGCAAGACCCGCGCGAGCGCATCCTTGCCTACATCGACTTTCGCTCACAAATCGTAGAGGGCGATTTAGCCGATGTCACTTGCCTGCTGGGCACCATGGTGCAAGAGACCTATGACAGCCACCCTGCGATCCGCGCCGCTTGCCGCGAAGGCATTGAGAGCCATGCGCGCACCCTCGTGCCCATGATCGCGCAGGCCAAGGCGCTGTATGCGCCCGATGCCGATTGGAATGCAGAAAACCTCGCGCTCTACACCCAAGCGGCAATTCAAGGTGCTTTTATCGTGGCCAAGGCGCAGGGAGATTCGGGCATTGCCAGCAGCTTCATCGCGCATCTGCGCAACTATGTGCAAGGCTTGCTGACGCCGAGTACATCTGCTGGTAAGTTAGACACCTATATCGACGGCTATGTGATGGTCGTGCCGCAGGCCAACAAGCAAGCCTTCATCGCGTATGTGCAGCAATGCATTCCCATCTACAAAGAATACGGCGCTCTGCGTGTGTTTGACGCATGGGCCGATGATTTGCCCGGAGCTGGCCGCATCAACTCATACGGCCATGCCATGCGCCTAGAAGACGGCGAAAACATCGTTTTTTCATGGATCGAATGGCCTTTCAAAGCCATGCGCGATGCCGCTTGGCCGCTGATCCTGCAAGACCCACGCATGAACTCAGACAGCAACCCAATGCCCTTTGATGTCAAACGCATGTTGCGCGGGGGCTTTCAAACGATCGTCAACGGCTAAACAGCCATTTTTTAATCAGCGCAAGGAGAAACTTCATGAACAACACAGTACAGCACCACAGCATCCTGACACAGCACGCAAGAGTAAGGACTATTTTATGAGTACGACCTCTAACAAGATGATTGCATGTGCATGCGGCCAGACCCGAATGGAAATCACGGGCTCGCCCATCGTTAGCGCCGAATGCTGTTGCAATAGCTGTCGAGAGGCCGCTAGCAGACTCCAAACCTTGCCCTCCGCGCCGGCTTTCATTGAATCTAACGGTTACACGCGCTATGTTCTGTATCGCAAAGATCGAGTTCGCTTTGTAAGCGGTGCCGAAAACTTTAAAGAGTTTCGTCTCAATCCGAAATCGCAGTCGCGCCGTATCGTTGCGTGTTGTTGCAACACGCCCGTATTTCTGGAATTGAAAGGCGGACATTGGTTAAGTCTTTATAGCGTGCTTTGGCCTGTGAGTTCTCGTCCCCCCATCGATTTACGGACGATGGTCAGCGATTTACCTTCTGGCACACAATTACCCAATGATGTGCCCAACGCTGGCACTCAAACTTTCGGCTTCTACATGAAGCTACTCGGTGCATGGATTGCAATGAAATTTAAGTCACCCAAAATCTCTACTCAAGGAGAAATTCATGCGTAATTCAAACGAAAAAATAGAAATTCAAAGCATCACTTCACCCCATCACACAGAGCGTGTGGATCGTGCAAAATATCTCGCTATGCGCGAGGCGCTGCTCAAAGCCTTGCCATCAGAGCAACCGGGGCTGACCGTAGCCGAGGCAAATATCGCAGTCTTGCCGCATTTAGATCAAGACTTGTTTCCCGATGGCGCTAAGGCACCTTGGTGGCTCAAGGCTGTGCAGCTCGATTTGGAGGCAAAAAACATCATCCAACGTGGCCCGAAAAGCCCTGTGCGCCTTTTCCGCACGAACTAATGCCGAGGAAAATCTCATGAGCAACACCATCCAACTTCACCGCGTCCTCACCAGCACACCCGAGAAAATCTGGCGTGCTTTCACCCAGCCAGATGCATTCGCGCGCTGGCTGCCGCCCAATGGTTTCGTGGGGCGCATTTCGCAGATGGATGTGAAAGTCAGCGGCGCATGGCGCGGCTCGTTTACCAACTTCACCTCAGGCAGCGAAATCCACTTTGGCGGTAGCTATCTGGAGCTGCGTGAAAACGAATGCATCGCCTACACCGCCAAGTTTGACGATCCCAATCTCCCCGGCGAGATGACCACGCGCGTGACGATCAAGCCAGTCAGCGTGGGCGTGGAAATTCACATCACGCAAAGCGGCATTCCAAGCATGATTCCCGCTGAAGCTTGCTATCTAGGTTGGCAAGAATCGCTGAAGCATTTGGCTCGGTTAGTCGAGCCGAATATTCCAGGTTAAGCGCCATCCACCACTTCCTGTCCTCATCCTAAAGTGAGTCCACCAACTTCATCATCTTCAAAAGGACATACATCATGAAAATCACCGTTGAAACCCTCGCCAACGCCCCCATCGCCAAAGTATGGAGCGCCTACACCACGCCCGCCGACATCAAAATTTGGAATACCGCTTCCGCTGATTGGCACACCACCGCAGCATCGGTCGATTTGCGCGTGGGCGGCGCATTCAGCTCACGCATGGAAGCCAAAGACGGCAG
This sequence comes from Variovorax sp., assembly GCA_031375105.1. GTDB lineage: Bacteria > Pseudomonadota > Gammaproteobacteria > Burkholderiales > Burkholderiaceae_C > JANMDU01. Next base: position 8,001 of record JANMHJ010000070.1, on the reverse strand, counting down.
CGCCGGCTTCGATTTCGCAGGTACTTACACCAAGCTCGTACCGCAGCAACTCATCGAGTATTCCTTCGGCGACCGTATCAGCGTTGTCGAGTTCATTGAGAACGATAAAGGTGTCACAGTCCGCGTCAGCTTTGATGCCGAAACTACTCATTCCATTGACCAACAACGCGATGGCTGGCAGGCAATTTTGAATAATTTCACCAAGCATGTGCAAGCGGCTTGACTGCACAGCGCTTTTGTTTTGTATCAGGCAAAGGAGAATCCTATGAGAGTTGAACCCTATTTGATGTTCTCAGGCCGCTGCGAAGAGGCTTTGAACTTTTATCAAACCGCCATCGGTGTGCACACCGTGATGATGATGCGCTTCAAAGAAAGCCCCGAGCCGCCTCACATGCCGCTGCCGCCCAACTGGAGCGAGAAGATCATGCATTGCGGTTTCATGGTCGGGCAAACCTTGGTCATGGCGTCCGATGGCATGAGTGCAGAGAAAGTCGATTTTTCTGGCGTGAGCCTGTCCATCACGGCAGATGATGAAGCGCAGGCCAAGCGTATGTTTGATGCGCTGTCTGCGGGTGGCAATGTGTTCATGCCGATGGGCAAAACCTTTTGGTCACCTTGTTTTGGCATGTGTTCAGACCGATTCGGCGTGAGCTGGATGGTGGGTATTGACGGAGATTTTCAGGGCTAATTTTTAACCAAATCAGCACATTACCGTTATAAAATATGCGCAGAGTGCTATCACTTTAGGAGTAAATCATGAATTACTTGGATGGATTTGTAGCCGCTGTGCCTTTGGCTAATAAGGAGGCTTTTCTCAAACATGCGCAAGAGGCAGCGGTGGTGTTCAAGGAATATGGCGCTTTGCAAGTGGTGGAGAGCTGGGGCGATGATGTGCCCGAAGGCAAGCTCACCTCGTTTCCGATGGCTGTGAAGCGAGAAGAGGGCGAGACGGTGGTGTTTTCTTGGATTCAATGGCCATCGAAAGCGGCGAGAGACAGCGCTTGGGAAAAGATCATGGCTGATCCGCGTATGCAGAACTCGCAAATGCCCTTTGACGGCAAACGCATGATCTACGGCGGCTTTCAGATCATCATGGAGAAATGACATGACCACACCTGCTACCCCCTCAAAGAACACCGTCTGCCTCTGGTACAACGGCGATGCCGAAGAAGCCGCGCGATTTTATTCCTCGGTTTTCCCCGACTCCGAAATCAAAGCCGTGCATCGCGCTCCGAGCGACTATCCTGCGGGCAAGCAAGGCGATGTCTTGACAGTAGAGTTCACCGTGCTGGGCATCCCCTGTTTGGGGCTCAACGGCGGACCGGGCTGCCAACACAGCGACGCGTTTTCATTTCAAGTCTCTACCGCCGATCAAGCCGAGACGGATCGCTATTGGAATGCCATCATCAATCATGGCGGGCAAGCCAGCGCCTGTGGTTGGTGCAAAGACAAATGGGGCTTGTCTTGGCAAATCACGCCGCTGGTCTTGATGCAAGCCATCACCGATCCCGATCCACATGTGGCTAAACGCGCGTTTGAAGCCATGATGAAGATGGGAAAAATTGACATTGCTGCAATTGAAGCCGCGCGGCGTGGATGAAAATTTCAAGCCAAATCAGCCGTTAGCCCATATAAATTATGCGTAGCGTGCTATTGAATAAGGAGCTAATCATGAATAGAAACTATTTTCTAAAAACCCTTTTGAAATGTTCAATCAGCATTGCGTTCATCGGTTGCGCCAGCGCAGGCATGATCTTTGAAAAAGAGGGCGTTGCCTTACGCGGCTACGATCCGGTGGCGTACTTCATGCAAGGCCAACCCGTCAAAGGCGTGCCGCAGTTTCAAGCGCAGCACCAAGGCGCGGTGTTTCACTTTGCCTCACAAGCTAGCCGAGATGCTTTCATCGCATCACCCGACAAATACACCCCGCAATACGGCGGCTACTGCGCTTTTGGTATGGCCAGTGGCTACAAAGCCGCCACCGATCCTGCGGCCTTCACCGTTGTCGGCGGCAAGCTGTATTTGAACTACAACCGCGAAGTGCAAAAGATGTGGTCTGCCGATATCGTAGGCTTTGTCAGCAAGGCCGATCAGAACTGGCCCACGGCTTCCAAGCAAAGCAAAGTGCAAGAGTGAGTCAGGAGCACGCTCATGAGCCTGCTGTCGTCGCGCACCTTGACCCATGGGCTGGTGAGTCTGAACTACGCGGTGCGGCGCAAAGTTTAATTCTTTCAAGCTAAATCAGCCCCTCGCCCTTATATTTATTGCGTAGAGTGCTCACTTTTTAGGAGTAAATCATGAACTATCTGGATGGATTCGCCGCCGCTGTGCCCCGAGCCAACAAAACGGCTTATCTCAAACACGCTGAAGACACGGCTGCTGTGCTCAAAGAATACGGGGCCTTGCGCTCGGTGCAGAGTTGGGGTGACGATGTGCCTGATGGCAAACTCACCTCGTTTCCGACGGCTGTGAAACTCGAGGAGGGCGAGGTTGTCGTTTTCACTTGGGTGGAGTGGCCGTCGAAGGCCGTGCGTGACGCAGCCTGGGAAAAATCCAATACCGACCCGCGCATGAGTTCCTCTAAGCCCATGCCCTTTGACGGTAAACGTGTGATCTATGGCGGCTTTCAGATCATCATGGAGAAATGACATGAGCTTCGGACCGCCATTGTCGATCAAGCCGAGACCGGCAAATACTGGAACGCCATCTTCAGCTATGGCCACCCAACGCGCGTTTGAGGGCCTGATGCAGATGGGGAAAATTGATATTGCCGCAATTGAGGCGGCGCGGCGCGGATGAACAGCTGAGGAGTTGTGAAAATGGCAGAGAACATAAAATTCGCCAACATAGATGCCTACTTGGCAACAGTCGCACCTGAATCAAAACGGATTCTGCAAGAAATTCGGCAGTTGATTCACCGCAAAGTGCCCGAGGCAGAGGAAGCGATCAGTTACCAACTGCCTGCTTTCAAGCTCGGCAGAACATTTATCTACTTTGCAGCCTTCAAGAAACACATCGGTGTCTATCCGCCTGTCACCGCTGACAAATCGCTCATTGCGTTGACCGCTGCTTACCGCAATGAAAAGGGCAATTTGACTTTTCCGCTCGATCAGGCCATGCCCTTTGAGCTGATCGGCTCAGTTGCAGTGGCTTTGTCAAAACAGTATGCGAGTCAGCCATCGTGATTCAGAAAATCTTAGCCTTAGCCACAGTATTCACTTTTAGGAGTCATTTATGTTGAACATCTTCCTGATCGTTCTTGTGATCGCCATTGCCATCGTGCTCATCTTGGCGGCTACCAAGCCCGACGTCTATACCGTCAGCCGCAGCCAACTGATCAACGCTTCTGCAGAACAACTGCACGCCATCATCAACTCCCCGCGCGAATTCGAGCGCTGGAGCCCGTACGCGCCCAAAGACCCGCAGATGCAAAACACCTACAGCGGCCCAGCCAGCGGCGTGGGTGCGCGCACCGATTTTGTGGGCAACAGCCAGGTCGGCACAGGCTCAGTAGAAATCATGCGCAGCGCCGCGCCCAGCGAAGTGGTGATGCAGTTAACCATGATCAAACCCTTTTCCGCGCAAAACGAAGTCGTCTATAGCATTCAACCCCAAGGCAGCGCCACGCAAGTGACTTGGGCGATGACGGCTAAGTGCCCGTACTTTGCCAAGATCATCAGTGTTTTTATCAATATGGACAAGATGATTGGCAAAGACTTTGCAGATGGCTTGACGCGGCTGAAAGTGTTGGCTGAAAAGCCTTGAAGATTCGCAGCGCTAACGAAAGTTGAGCTATGACCAACGCCACCCACATCCAAAGACTTCGCCCAGAGTACACCGCGCTCGTGCCCGATGTGCTCGATCTTTTTGCCACTGAGTTTGACGACCCTCAGAGCTACAGCAGCCAGCGCCCTGATGCGCAGCATCTGAGCAAGTTGCTTGCCAAAGACGATGTGATCGTTTTAGCGGCCTTGCAGCAGGAGCGCATGGTGGGCGCTTTGCTGGCCTATGTGTTGCACAAAATCGAGCAGCCGCGCAGCGAGATCTATATTTACGATCTGGCTGTGAGCGCTGCGCACCGCCGCCAAGGCATTGCCACAGCGCTGATTGAAGCCCTGCAGCCGCTGGCTCAGGAATGCGGCGCTTGGGCGATTTACGTGCAAGCCGACTACGGCGACGAGCCTGCGATTGCGCTTTACAACAAGCTTGGCATCAAAGAAGAGGTGATGCACTTTGATATTGCGGTGCGGCCTGCGCCGCGTGTTTGAACTCACTATTCAATAGCAATCTATGCTGATTTCATAACGGCGATCCGCCGATTTGGCTTGAAAACTGTGCTTCCCACAACGCTTTCACAGCACGTTGCCACTCCAAGGTAGATACGCATGAGTTAGGCGCACCTGCATGCAAGGCGAGGGCGTTGAGTGCGCCGTTCATGGCGGTGGTAAGCAGCTCGATGCTGCAACGCGGTTGCAATTGGCCTGCTGAGACGGCTGCTTCGATGCCTTGGCGCAGGCTGGCTGTGCCCCAGTCTTGCTCTAGGGCTTGCCAGCGCTGCCAGCCCAGCGCAGTGGGCGCGTCGATCAGCATGATTTGCCGTATATCGGCTTGCAACATGAATTGCATCCATGCGATCGAGCCTTCGATGAGCTCGTCTTTGGGGGAAAGCTGCTTGACCTCAGGTAAGGCGGCATCTATTGCAATGGCAGCTTCTTCGCATATTTGCTTGCAAATGGCTTCAAACAGCGCCAACTTGTCTGCAAAATGATGGTACATCGCGCCACGCTTCACGCCTGCTTGCTGCAAAATCAACTCCGTACCTGTGGCGCTATAGCCATGTGTGGCGAAGAGTTGCCGCGCTTCTTGCAAGAGGCGCTGGCGGGTTTGGGTGCTGCGTTCGAGGTTGGTGGCCATGCAATGAGTTTACTAGACAGACTGTCTGTTTGTGGTATAGTTTATAAACAAACAGATTGTCTGTTTGTTTGAAAGGAGTTTGCGATGAAATTTTTAGACCGTTACCCCATCATCGTCACGCCCAATAAGAACGCCTGCCGCGATTTTTGGATGAAGCATCTGGGCTTTGAGGTGGTGTTTGACAGCACGTGGTTCACATTGGTTGCCTTTGAGGAGGGCAGCGCCACGCTGGCTTTCATGACACCCGATCACCCGTCTGCACCGCCGAGTGCGGATGCGTTCAGTGGCAAGGGGATGTGTTTTGAGCTGCAAGTGGACAGCGCAGACGATGCGTTTGCCCAAGCCACACAACGTGGCTTGCCCATCACGTATCCCTTAACCAGCGAGGCTTTCGGCCAGCGCCGATTCGGCTTCTTTGACCCGAGCGGGCTGTGGGTGGATGTGGTTGAGCAGATTGAGCCAGGGGTGGGGTTTTGGGACAAATATATGCAATAAATCGGCCTCTAGTCGTTATAAATACTGTGTAGAATGCTATTGAATTGATAGCTTATCTAACACCTTCGCATCACCTTCGATACCCCAGCGCCACAGAAACCGCGCTCTGTATGATCTATTTCTTTGCGTGATGAGTCCAGAATCGCGCCGCTGAATTCAAGTCATGCCAACTTACCTGCCATACCTCGTCATCGCCGCCATCGTCGGGTGCGGTTTGGTGTCCGGCCTGTTGTTTGCATTTTCTGTCGTGATCATGCGAGCCCTGCTTCAGCTCTCTCCTGAAATCGGTATGGCGGCGATGCAGCGCATCAACGTCATCATCATCAACCCGCTGTTCTTGTTGGTCTTTTTGGGAACTTCTGCGATTTGCCTCGCAGTGGCTGTCATCGCTGCTGGTGGCATGTCAAACGAAGGATCGCCGTGGTTGCTGGCGGGTGCCGTGGCCTATCTGCTTGGGCCACTGGGTATCACCATGACATTCAACGTCCCATTGAATAACAGGCTTGCCAAAATCCATGCAGATCAAGCCGCAACAGAATGGCCAGGGTATGCATCAGCTTGGCTTCGCTGGAATCATTTGCGCACAGCACTCGGCACACTGGCGATGGCGCTTTTCTGCATCGGGTTGGTTCAGAGCGTTCGCGGCGTTTAGCAAACAACTGAAGGATCATGCGCAAAATTTGACTTGACCTAGAGTTCACTCTATGAATTCCAATCTCATTACATGCGCGTTGGGTGCATGCAAATTTGGAGAAACGACCATGGATATTGAACAGAACAAGCGCATTGCATATGAGTTTTATCGGTGCTTCACGGCCAACGACATCCCAGCAGTCATGGCGACGATGACACAAGACGCAAGCTTCTGGATTGCGGGTCAAGCGACAAACACGGCATCGTCAGGCGAATTTAGCAGGCCACAGATAGAGAGAATGTTCTTGGGGATGCTTAGCCGCCTCAAGAAGGGCTTGACGATGGAGGTCAAGAGCTGCATTGCTGAGGGCGACCGGGTTGCGCTGGAAGTCGTGTCTGTGGGCGAACTGAAAGACGGGCGCATTTATGACCAGCAATACCATGTCGTCATGCAAATTCGCCAAGGCAAGATTGCCAGCATTCGCGAATACTTGGATACGCAGCATGTGCAGCAAATCTGGTTCCCAGATCCGAGCAGTGACAACAAGAAACTGCTGGAACATGCTTTTTCAGAGACGGCGCAAGGTCGGGGGCGAGCTTTTATAGATGCTTTGCATGACGATGTTCATTGGACAATCATTGGGACGACAGCTTGGTCAAAAACCTACCGTGGTAAAAAAGCCGTCATGACAGAGCTTTTGCAACCCCTCAATGCGCAGTTTGATGCTGGCAATACGATCATTGCACACCAGTTTATTGCAGAGGGAGAGAAGGTAGTTGTGCAGGCACGTGGCAAAAATCGCACGCTTACTGGTCAAACCTATGAGAATACTTACTGCTGGGTATTTCGTTTCTCAAAGGGCAAGGTCGTTGAATTGATCGAATATGCAGATACGGCACTCATGCAAACCGCTCTGCAACCACCTGCACGATAGATTCACACATTTCTCTTATGCCTGATCAAACTTCAACCCGCCTGTTAATTGGTCAATTCGTGGCACTGACGGGTCATAGCATTCATACCGTGCGATGGTACGAGGCGCAAGGCCTGCTGCCTCGTGTGCCGCGCGATGGCGGGAAGCGGCGTATCTATAGCCAGCGACATGTGAGTTGGATCGCTTTGATGGACAGGCTACGGCGCAGCGGCATGTCCATTGCGCAATTGCGTGATTACACGCGCCTTGCGCAGCAAGGTGGCTCTACGCTGATACCCACGAGGAGTATGCTGGAAGAGCACAGAGCTCTCGTTGATGAAAAGATTTTGGAATGGCAGCAGGCGCTCGTTTTGATTGACGAGAAAATTGATTTCTACTCGCAATGGATAGAAACTGGCCATCGCCCCAACAAAAAACGCCCTGATAACTGATAGCTCACCAAGAGCAAAAAAAATGCTTTCATCACTCATTTCTATTGCAATCCTCCACTGGGCTGTTTTGGTGCTGCCGGGTTTTAACTTCCTTTTGATCGGTCAACTTGCTGCAGCAGGAAAACCTGCGACGGCCATGTCCGCTGTAGCAGGGATGGCCTCGGCCACCCTCATGTGGGCAACGCTCGCGGTGGCCGGGGTTGGGGTCATTTTCACGGCTCACCCATCTATACGTCAATTTGCCCAGATTGCCGGAGGACTCTATCTGATTCATCTCGCCATCAAGCTATGGCGTACAGGCCAGGCCCCCAGCGCGTCTGGCGCACAAGTCTTAGGGCCTGCCGCCGCGTTTCGGGTGGGGTTTATTACCAGCGCACTGAATCCGAAGATCGCACTGTTTTACGGCAGCGTGTTTGCAACGTCTTTGCCAGCCAATCCATCGAATACGATGGTGTTATTCTAATTCCCATTAGAAATAGCATTAATAATCCAATCCCATCCGGCGATACTTTTGATCGATTCATGTTGCGTTTCCAGGGTCTTGAGCGACCCCACCAGATGGTCCTCCAGTAAATCCAGCGTCTCAAAGGTTC
>JANMHJ010000059.1:0-65457 GCA_031375105.1 Variovorax sp. | reverse complement strand
GCTCATGGCAAATACGCTTGACGCTCTTCATAAATTACTTTAGATTTAAATAATTGTGACTTCGATTAATTCCGTGCATGAGCGACATCCACTGAAGTCACGGCATCAAATGGAAAACACTGCCCTCGCGAATGCAGCTTGGCCGTTAAGATGGATATAAACATCGAGCAATCAAGCCGTGGCAGCTTGAAAGAGTTTTAGCAAGTTTCTTCTTTAGGAGTTGGATATGAGTACACGTCGTTCCGTTTTGACCCGTTCTGCAGCTGCCCTTGGCGCAGTGTCTAGCGGCCTCGCGCTGCCCGGGATCGCTCAAGCACAGTCCAACAAAATTCGCGTTGGCCTCATGTTGCCCTACACCGGCACATTCGCCCAGCTTGGCGTTGCGATTGAAAACGGTTTCCGCATGGCGATCAACGAGCAAGGCGGCAAGCTTGGCGGCCGTGAGATTGAGTATTTCAAGGTGGACGATGAATCTAACCCCGCCAAAGGCGTGGAGAATGCGCAGCGCCTCGTGCAGCGCGATAAAGTCGATGTGCTCGTGGGCACGGTGCACTCTGGCGTGCAATTGGGCATCCATCGCGTTGCGCGCGAATCGGGCGTTCTGAGCATCATCCCGAATGCGGGTGTGCATGTGGCCACACGTGCGCAGTGCGCGCCCAATGTGTTCCGCGCCAGTTTTACCAATTCGCAACCCACATTGGGTTTGGGCAAAGTTATGACGGATCGCGGCCACAAAAAAGCTGTGTGGATCACTTGGAGCTACGCAGCGGGCGATGAGGCTTTTGAAGGCTTTGAGCAAAGCTACACCGCAGCGGGCGGCACCATCGTCAAGAAGCTCAGCCTGCCCTTTCCTAACGTGGAATTCCAAGCCTTGCTCACAGAGATCGCATCGATCAAACCCGATGCAGTCGCTTGCTTCTGGGCAGGCGGCGGCGCAGCTAAATTTATTCGCGATTACGCCGCTGCTGGCCTGAATAAAACCATCCCACTGTATGGCTCCGGCTTCTTGACAGAAGGCGTGCTCGATGCAGCAGGCGATGCAGCCAACGGCATCTTGACGACGCTGCATTACAGCGATTCGCTGGACACCGCGGCCAACCGCAAATTCCGTTTGGAATACGCCAAAGCGTTTAAAGCCCAGCCCGATGTGTATGCCGTGCAAGGCTATGATTCTGGCTTGCTCCTGATCCAAGGTGCCAATGCCGTCAAAGGCGACTTGAACAACAAAGCCGCGCTATACGCCGCGATGGAAAACGCCAAGATCGACAGCCCACGCGGTAAGTGGAGCATGAGCAAAGCCCACAACCCGATTCAAGACATCTACTTGCGCAAAGTAGAAAACAAAGAGAACAAAGTGATCGGTATTGCGGCCAAAGCCGTTCAAGATTCGGGCGCTGGCTGCAAGATGGGCTGATGCTTCTGGCTGAAAAATGGCGGTGCGCTGGAAGCCACCGCTATTTTTTTGCTTGCATATTGCATATCACCGACATGGATTTCGCTAACTTCCTTATCCAGTTGCTCAACAGCGTGCAATACGGCTTGCTGCTGTTCATGCTCGCCGCCGGCCTCACGCTGATCTTCGGCATCATGGGCGTGGTCAATCTCGCGCATGGCAGTTTTTATATGCTGGGCGCGTATCTGGCTTGGTCGTTGTCGATGCAACTGGGTAGCTTGACTTTGGCTATCCTTGTCGGAACGGCGCTCTCGGTGGTCTTTGGCTTGCTGCTAGAGAAAATTTTGATCCAGCATTTTTATCATCGAGATCATTTAGATCAAGTGTTGCTCACCTTCGGTTTGATCTACATTTTTGAAGAAGGCCGTTCGATGATATGGGGCGATGATGTGCATGGCGTGCAAATCCCCGCCCTGCTCTCAGCCTCGATTCCGCTAACGGACAATCTTTCCTATCCCGTGTATCGCCTCTTCATGAGCGGCCTGTGCCTCTTGCTCGCGCTGGGCTTGTATCTCTTGATTTCTAAAACACGTTTGGGCATGAAAATCCGCGCGGGTGCATTTAACCGCGAGATGACGGAAGCACTCGGTGTAAACATCAAGCTGATTCATTCGCTCGTGTTCGCGCTCGGCGTGGGCTTGGCCACGATCGCCGGCATGATCGCCGCGCCAGTTTCTAGCGTCTATCCGAATATGGGCAGCTCGGTGTTGATCATGTGCTTTGTGGTGGTGGTGATTGGCGGCATCGGCTCCGTGCGCGGAGCACTCATCGCCGCGCTGCTGGTGGGCTTTGTGGATACTTTTGGCAAGGTCCTGTTGCCGCAGGTCTCGGGCATGCTGGTCTATGTGTTGATGGCTTTGGTGTTGCTTTACAAACCTGAAGGCTTGTTCAAACAATGAGCGCACCACAATCGAATTTAGAGATCTTGCCACGCACGGTCAATGTGTTGCTCGCCATTGCCGTTTGCGGCTTGGCTGTGTTTCCGTTTTTCGGTAGCGAGTATTCCGCCAACCTCATGGCCAGCATGATGATCATGGCGATTTTTGCGATGAGCTTGGATCTGTTGCAAGGCGTGACCGGACTGGTGTCGCTCGGGCATGCAGCCTTCTTTGGCTTGGCAGGCTATGCGCTGGCATTCATCACACCGCAAGCAGAAGCGGCAAGCTTTTGGTGGACGTTGCCTGTGGCTGTGCTCGCCTCAGCGCTGGCTGCGCTCATCATTGGCTTTTTTGTGGTTCGCACGCATGGCATTTACTTCATCATGGTGACGATGGCCTTCGCGCAGATGGTGTACTTCATCTTCTTTGACAACAAATCTCTGGGCGGCTCAGATGGGCTGTATATCAACTTCAAACCCGCGGGCGGCATTGTTGATCTGGAAAACAAAAAAATCTTTTACTACCTGGTGCTACTAAGCATGGTGGGCGTGTATGCCTTCTTGCGCCGTCTGCTCTTCAGCCCTTTTGGCCGCGCGCTTGCAGGCATCCGAGCCAATGAGCATCGCATGCGGGCTTTAGGCTTTGCCACTTTTTCGCACAAGCTCGCCGCGTTTACTTTGGCGGGCGGGTTGGCTGGCTTGGCTGGCTATTTATGGGCAGCACAAACCGGTTTCGTCAACCCCGAGCTCATGGGCTTTCACATGAGCGCACATGCCATCATGATGGTGATCTTGGGCGGAATGGGCAATTTCGCTGGCGCAGCGATTGGTGCGTTTTCATTTGAATATCTGCTGCACTTGTTCAAAGATTTACCAGCGATTGGCAACTTTCAAACCGGTAAACATTGGCAAATGTGGATGGGGCTCTTCATCGTAGCGCTGGTGATTCTTGCACCGCGTGGCATCTTGGGGCTGGTCTCGAAATGGCTGGACAAAAAGGATGAGCAGAAATGACGGCCATGCCCACGCCAGTTCTTTCGGCGAAAAGTCTCACCAAGCGCTTCGGTGGCTTAGCCGCCGTCAATGAAGTCAATTTAGATATTTGGCAAAACCGCTTACATGCTGTGATTGGCCCCAACGGTGCAGGCAAATCCACGCTCACGAATTTGCTCTCCGGCGATTTGCCGCCCACCTCGGGCAGCGTGCATCTCTCAGGCATTGACATCACCGGCTGGAGCGCAGAAAAGATCTCGCGCCAGCGCCTCGGCCGCAGCTACCAGAAGACGAATATCTTCCGCAACTTCACTGTGTGGGACAACATTCGCTTGGCCGCGCAATCGCGTGATCAGCGCTTTGCCTTCAACCCCCTCGGCTGGCTCTCGCGTGCATCTGCGGATGCGGCGGTGAATGCTCGCGCTGAGCGTGCAATGGAGCTGGCCTTGCTTACCGAGCGCCGCCACACCGTTGCAGGCGCAGCCAGCCACGGCGAGCAGCGCCAGCTAGAAATCGCCATGACGCTGGCCACCGAGCCGCAAGTGCTGCTGCTCGATGAGCCACTGGCCGGCATGGGCTCGGCTGAAGCCGAGCGCATGGTGCAACTCTTGCTCAAGCTCAAAACAGATCACGCAATGCTGTTGGTGGAGCACGATATGGATGCCGTGTTTGCAGTGGCCGATCACCTCACGGTGATGGTCAATGGGCAGGTGATTGCAAGTGACACGCCAGCAGTGGTTCGCGCAGACGCAGGCGTGCAAGCAGCCTATCTAGGTGAGGAGCACTGATGAGTGAAACCTTAATCTCCGCCAAAGGCATCCACACCTATTACGGCCAAAGCCACATCCTGCGCGGCGTAGATTTCGTCGTGCAGCGCGGCCAAACCATTGGCCTCATGGGGCGCAATGGCATGGGCAAAAGCACCCTGCTGAAATCCATCATGGGTATCGTGCCGCCCGCGCAAGGTGTAGTCACGATCAAAGGCAAAAACATGCGAGGCCGCCCCACCTTTGAAGTGGCGCAGCTCGGCATCGCTTACGTGCCAGAAGGGCGCGGCATTTTCGCTAACCTGAGCGTCACGGAAAATCTAAAGATGGCAGCGCGCCCCGGAACACAAGGTCAAAAAGACTGGACGTATGAGCGCGTCCTAGATACCTTCCCCCGATTAAAAGAGCGCCTCAATCACGGCGGCCAGCAACTCTCCGGCGGCGAACAGCAAATGCTCACCATCGGTCGCGCCCTCATGACGAACCCCGAAGTATTGATCCTAGACGAAGCCACCGAAGGCCTAGCTCCCCTGATCGCACGAGAGATCTGGCGCATCTGCGGCGAGATCAAACAATGCGGCATCAGCTTCGTCATCGTCGATAAAAACTGGAAGCACGTCACACAGATCACCGATAACAACGTGATCCTAGTCAAAGGCGAAGTCGTCTTCAGCGGCTCATCCGCAGAGCTCATCGCCAAGCCAGAAATCCTTGAGCAGCATTTAGGCGTTTGATACGCCTTTTATAAGCAAAATCGGCTTCTCGCCGTCATAGATACTGCGCAAGACGCTATTGAATTTATAGTAAATTTGACCGTTCACCCTGAGCTTGTCGAAGGGTTAGCGCACTAGCCATTTCACGCAACCTTTCGCACCTGCGGCCTACCATCGGGCATTTGCCTCAGAACTCTTTTTGAAAACACACGCGATAAAGATCGCCATAATCCAATCCTCTCCTCCGCGCGCCTTCCAAAAAAATTCCTGATTCAAACACCCAATGGTCGCCGCCTGCTAATATTGTTTGCGCTCAATAAATATCCATCTCATGCACAAGAAAAAGCGATAAAGCAACTTCTTTTCTGTAATTTCAGTTTTAGCAATTACTCAGTGTTGCCAAACTGCAAAGCTCACGGCTTCATGTTCAGATAGATTTTGCTGCTCATCCACTCCTCATCTTGTTCAGCCAGTATCGCACTGACCAAGCGCAGGCAGCTTGCACTGTTGGGAAACAGCGTGGCCACCCGGGTTCGTCTCTTGATCTCCTTGTTCAGCCGCTCCAGCCCATTGGTCGTACGCATCCGAATTCTGTGCTCGGGCGCTAAGCCAAACACCGCAAAGCCTTCTGTGATGTTCTCCTGCGCCCAAGCCGCTAGCTTTGGGTGATTTGTCTCCCAGTCTTTGATCGCCAGTTGCAGCTGCCGGTTGGCCTCATGGATGTCTGGCGCATTAAAGATATTTCTGATTTGCCGGGCAACGGTTTGGCGTTGGTCTAGCTTGGAGACGTAGCCCTGTGCGTTGTGCTGCAAATGAAACTGGCAGCGCTGCCAAGGCACACCAGCAAACATCGCCTTGCGTGCGGCCTTCAAGCCCGCATGATCATCGCTGGCGATCATCTTGACCCCACGCAGACCGCGCTGGATCAAACTGTCCAGAAACGCTCTCCAATGGACCTCTGCCTCACTGAGCGCCACCGACACCCCCAAGACCCTCCTGTGGCCTGTTGCCGTCACGCCAACAGCCACCAAGACAGCACAGTCCACGACTTGATTGCCTTCGCGCACCCGCTCGTAGCGGGCATCCAGCAGCACGTAGGGCGTCTCATCCAGTGGGCGGGTCCTCCACGCTTGTAATCCCTCATCAAGCTGCTGGGCGCAGCGGCTGATTTGCGTGGAGGAGATGTTGATCTCGGGACCTACGAGCGCTTGCAGCACAGTGAGACTCAAGCGGGTGGACACGCCTTGCACGTACATCTCAGCCAGCGCCAGATTGACAGATTGCTCTGAGCGGCTGCCGCGCTCCAGCGCGCTGGGGTAGAAACCACCCGATCTCACCTGTGGCACGGCAAACTCCAACTGCCCCAGCCGGGTGAGCATAGTTTTTGGTTTGAAGCCGTTGGCTTGATCGACTCTTTGGGCAGAGCGTTCGTAAGGCATGGCCTGCAAATACAAATCTCGCTCAATTTGGCTGGCTTGGTTGACCAAGATGCGTAATGCCTCGCCTGCGCCGTCAAGGCCGTTGTTGAGCAGGCATTCGTAGGCTGCTTGCATGTTGGGTGTGCCATCGTCGTGGGAATCAATTTGTGCGCGTTGCGCCATGATAATTTCTTTCTGTGAAGACCTCAGAGCCTGCCGGCGGCGGCTCATGCATGAGTACATGCACGAGCTGAAGGGGGCTGCCGCCGGCTCTGGCAGGAGCCTTGATTTAAAAAGTTTCCGAATACCCCCGGTTATACGGGAGTAGGGAATTTACAGAAAGAATGTTGCACTAGCGAAAAAGCTCGATACAGAAATGCAGCAATTCCAAGAGGACTTGCTCCAATCAGTGCGCGACATGAAGGCTAGTCTAGCTATGCGCAACCATAATGCTAGATTTCGCGATACCTCAGATCCAGCGATTCAAAAAGCTATGGTTTCAGAGGCCAAAAATAAACTTAATGTTTTAGGTCATGGCCAAGCCTCAGCGGCTTCCAAGCAAAAGATCCTCGGCTAGTGGCTAGTGCCACATTCTTTTAAAAAGTTTCCAAATACCGTCCTGATATACAGGGACTCGGAATTTACAGAAAGAATGTTGTACTAGCAAGAAAATACTGTGTGGTGCTCAGCGCTCATCGCTGTGACGACAAATATTGGGCATCAGGAATATATACGCACTTGATCGCTAGCTCATTGCGTGCATCTACCTAAGCTCTTGAATTCAGAATAGTTCGATCTTGCTTGACTAAGACTCTAACTTTGCGTGGGTCAATGTCAACCCATTGTTTATGGTGAGTCGCGCCCGGTGACTTCCACATTAGCGATGTTGAATCGTTCTTATCTTTCTCGGGCAAACGGATCGCCAAGTGTAATTTCTCCAACGACTTGTTGATTTCAGTGACCAACTCCCATTTGCTTGATCCAAAAATTCTTGCCGAGTAGAAACTGCTTGGTGGTTGTCTTAGCCACCCGTTGGTTTCACTACTAATTCCCACTCGCGGCCAATTCTTGATCTCATCTAGAATGTCATTCAATCGAAGTTCAGTTAAATTTTTCTTAAACATCGTAAGGACTACCGAAATAAGGAAATTCCGCGCTGCTGATTGATTGGCCGGTGTGGCACCCCTCATAAATTGGTTCTCGTTATGCAAATCCATCTCTGAAATATCGTTATCATTTTTTGTACTTATGACCCAGTTTGAGGAACGCATGTCTACCTCTATAATGCTTTCTGGTAGTGCCTGAGGACATACATAACCATCGCCGACCACTACAAGATCGGAATAAAAACTATTATTTATTGCTTCTGTCCTGCGTAGATCGCACACATAAGCAGCAAATGCCGGGTGAAGTGCAACATACCTGACATCTTTCGGGATAGTATGGCTAAGACCATCTGGCTGTCTGAATTCGAATCGAAACTCATTCCTTGTTTTCGACAAAGTAGGAATCCCAATCAAATTTCTTGAGTAGAGTTGATCAAAAAAACCATCTAAGTGATTCGTTTCTTCAAATTTCTTAAGATCATCCTGTGCATAGATATTTTTTGTCAATAGGCTTAGTTTGTCATGGTAAATACTACCCAAAACTGGAAATACGTTATCCAGCCAATCCAAACACAAAGACACTGCTGCCTTGTCGAGCGCTTTGACTAAAGCATCAATTCGAGCTGCTGGGGCATCTACACCTTTCCACGCGAGTAAGATATCCGCACAAATCGAAACCAGATCACGTGGAGTGCCAAAAGTGTGCCGAATAATCAAATCAAGTACATTCTCTTCAAAGCCATATCGAGTACTGTGAGGAATATAGTCAAAGCCAAATAGCTTATTTATGGGTTCTGAATGTTGCTGATTTGCTAGTTGGGCTGATTCCGTGTGCTTCACATTCAATGCGAAAATTTCTATTAGATGTTGTTTGTTGTAGCTAATTTCAGTGTACAACGAGTCTTTAGCCTTACTGTAAGTTGCGCCGAGTAGTTTAAGATCTTTTGTATCAATGCGAGCTCCAGCTTCGGATCTAATCGAGCCGCAAACTTGTACGTTGCTCCGAGCGTCCGAAACCCAATGACACGCAACTAAAAATCCCTTCTGCGACGCGATCCATACATCGTCAGCGGTATCCGAGCGATGTTCTTTCAGCGATATCGGTTCGCCGATACTGTTGCTGACCACAATTGCTTCGTCAATAGCGTCCACATGTATCGAGTAAATCGATGCCTCATCCCCTTTATTGATAAGCTCAAAATAAATACTCGCCCAGCCTCGAAGAGTTTCTGAACTCATCCCTGACTGTACAATTACTTGAATAGCTTTGTTCATCATCTCGATATGCTGATCCGCATACCAGTCAAGCATATCTAGCAAAAACTCTGTAATGGTTAGGCTTGTATTTCCGGTGGAAACACCACCGTTTCTTCTCGCTACAGATGACACCCAAGTATTTATTAAATCTTTGGGTGATTCACCATCTTTCTGGCGCGTCAAAGTAGCTAAGCGTTGGCTAGTAGCCATTGCACATGCTAACGCTGCGAAAACAAGTTCCCAGATAGCTGCCCAACGATAAGTGCTCAGGTATAACCCCAGATTATCTTCATGAATCTGAATTTTTCCTGTGGGTAGACGATGACAGAATGGAACAACCCGCTTGGACGGCATGAGTCCTTTATCTGAGTCCATTGCAGCGACAGCTCTTTTGGCAACCAACACAGATTTCCCACTTCCACGCGGTCCTACTATTACACGAACTCCGCCAAGATACTGTTCAATACCATGCGTTGGCACAATGTAGAGATTTCTAATCCATTCGCGCGTTGACTTGTCGCCTTTCAAGAGATCTGCGCCGTTACGAGTCCAGGCTACAAAGTTTGCACTCGCTGGGATCATTGCTGTTGCCTTGGGATCGGTATGAGGGTGAGTATCCATAATAGTTTTTTCTGGTCGCGTTACGTCGTCAAGTAGTTATGCTTTTTTACAGGCAATTTACCGCCATGATACCGGCTTGATTGCTGGCTTTCCCAGTCTTTCCTGTCGATACCTGCATTTTTTTATTACTTGGCATTCAGAACCTGCAAAAAATTGCCTTGTACTGAGCGCGAATTCTGCAACACAGTTGCCGTGCATGCTCAAATGTTTGCGGGTCCGGCTGGCAACCCTCTTGCCTCAGGATTCTTTCGATTTACTGAGGACTTTTTGGAGACCATCATGCCTAGTTATTTTGCCCCCCAAACTTCAATGCCGCGCCCAAAGCCGAATAGTCCTCAAGCTGTTCCCGAGGAGATTCAAGAGGCCGATCTCGTCACAGTAATCATGACGCTTATTGACGAAAACTCAACATTGGTCGCAGAATTCATCGCGCTTGCAGCAACCGCGATTGCTGAAGCAGAAGAGGCGCTTCGCGCCATACGGTCTGCTCCTATTCAAGCGTAAAGCGTAGCGTCGCACACCCACTCGAAAACCGTGCAAGGTTAGCTCTTTTACCGTCTCAAAACTTAGGAGTTCTTATCATGACTTTACAAGCTAATAGCGCAACATTTCCAGATCAAAGCGAGCGTGAAGCGGCGGTCATCGCCAGCGCTAGGGACAAGTATGCAGCACTGAATCGACGTGAACGCAACTTGTACTTTTGGCAGATTGCATTTCTTTCAGCTATGAGTCTGGGTATGGTGGTCGATATCGCCATCGGTACAGTATTCAGCACAGCGTTGATCACTAATCAAACCGAAACCCTTACTTGGAGTGATCACCTCATTCGCGTCTTGGGGGCGTTTGCCATGATCGGTTCGCTGATGGCCGTTGTCGGTCTTTTGTATGCGGTTGCAAACACCCGTTTGCCAATCGTCACGCGTATTGTGGCGTTTATTGCCATGCCATTGGTAGCGGTAGCTGGCGTCATCATTGCTGCCGCTACAGGATATGCCCAGCTTGGATCATTGCTTACGCAACTCTGGCATGGCAGCAATGCCGCTGGTGGCTTCTCTTTAGATCCATCCATGCAGTCTACGACCCCGTTGGATGCACCATTCTGGGCACGTATTGCAAGCGCTGGCATGTTTGTTGGTGTTGCCATCTTCACCGCAATTTGCGAAGCAGCTTGGCTTATGACTCGTAAGGCACTGGACGTGACACGCGAGGAAAAGGACAGAGCTCAACTAGTCGTAACGGCCGCCAACACATTTACCAGTGCACAAGCCACCTACATCAAAGCAACCGAAGAAGTCAAGCGCTATCAAGACCTGACATTCGTACACACTCTGGCAGTCTCTGCAGTGATGAGGCGACTTGCCAATCACAAGGCTGAACTCGAAGCCGCTCGTCCAACGCCCGTAGACTCTGCCAAGATCCGCGCTGACGAATGGATTGTTCATCAAGCTAAAACTAAGCTGGTTGAAGATCGTCTTAAAGCCGCTAAAACCTTTAGCACCAACACCACGGGATTGATAGATTTGGTGACTCGTATGCTCGCAGCTCCAGCCATCGCTACACCAAATGCGCCCGCTGCTCAGAAACCCTGAGTAGCCCAATCCTCCCAACCCCGCTTCAACCTCAATTTAGGAGTTCATCATGAATAAAAAATACAAATATCACACTTTATCAGTCTTAGTGGCCTTGGCTTTAGCCGCTAATGCCAGAGCAGATGTGTATACGCTAGCGCTTGATATTTCATCGAGCACACCGATCATTCAACCCCACTTCGTACAAAACGCGCTTCCCAAGGTGCTAGAAGACATCGCAAAGCTACCTGTTGGATCTCGTGTCAAAATTTTCACCGTTGGCGACGATAATGCAAATGCTTTCACACTTGACTTGCGCGTTCAGCGTTCGCAAACAGCTAGCGGGGATGCTGCTTCAGTGGTTGCCAAAAAGGTAGGGGTTGCTGTTGCTGCCTATTTGAATGATCTGCGCGTCAATCCATCCAAAATGCAAGGTGAAAGCAGTCTGTCGGCAGCTTTCCTCGACGCTTCAAAATGGTGTGTCAAAGGTACGCCGTGTACCATTCAATTTTGGACTGATGGTATGGAGTATCAGCCGGGCATCATCGCCTGGCCAAGAGAATACCAAAAACCGCTGCCACCTATTCCAGCACTTAATCTGGATGGCGCTTCCGTGATTATGTATGGCGTAGGTGTTGGAGTCCCCACTTTTGTTCGTACAAGGGCAGAGGAACAGTGGCAAAAATGGCTTAAGGCACATCAAGCTGGCAATGTAGATTTACGCCGTCTGTAATATGCGGAAATCCATCTAGTGATGATGGCATCTAGCGTCTATCGCATCAAAACGAAATCACTTAACGCATTTGAAGGAATTCACCATCGTCGATAGCCGCAAAGAGCTGATTTCTAAGATGAAGCTCAGCGTGCCACCATCAATCAGCATATCGAAAAATACAAGCATAGATAGCGGTTGGGAGGTCAGCTACATTGAACTTGACCGTGTTGTCAAAGAACTTGAAATAACAAATCAAGTTGCAGAGGAGGCAAATGCGAAGGCAACTGTTGTAGCAGCGAAGTTTGATGAGGCAGAGGACGATTCAGCGTTGGTGTCCAAGCCAACCAATGGGGCTAATTCAGAAAACACTGCTACTACAGTGCTTACCAAGACTGAGCTGAAAGTTCTCAAGGCAATGATTAGCAGCAATTTTGTCTCGCGATCTGTGTCTGGTGTTGCCAAGGACTCAACATTTTCTATGGCAACTGTCCAAAGTACATATGGTTCTCTAATTGCCAAAGGTCTTGTTGAACGGATTAAAAACAGCGAAGGTAGGTCTCGATGGATAGTTACAGCACTGGGTCGAACCATCGCCAATGAGAGCCAGCTGATAAACTGATAAGAGATTCTTGGCATGCAGTCATAGAGCAAAAGAGTTCTTTGATTCTCGTGTTGTCAGTGCTCCAAAAATCCACGGCTGGGCGGTTAGCAGCTTGGCGATTTTGGCAGCGCAGGGTTTGGAAACGCAAGTGCGTTTCCTCGTTATTTCAAGCGACGGGTGTCGCGTGGCTCCCGGGCTGGCGTATAAGCCAGGATGATGACCGCCTAGCCGTGGCCGGTCTGCCCAGGCAGCTACGGAAACACTTGCGCGCTGCAAATCATCTCTTGCAAAAAAATTAGTCTATAAAGCTTCAAGCCGCTTCACCATATCCGGAAACTGCGCCACCATTCGGATTAGTAGTGCGGCTTGGGCATTGGGCTTGGCGCGGCCTTGCTCCCAGTTTTCTAGGGTGCGCGGGTTGGTGCGCAGGTAACTGGCAAACACGGGGCGTGAAAGATGCAATTGCTCGCGCACCCTGAGCACGTCTTGTGGGCTGAGATCGGGGGCGGGCTTGCTTTGTACTTTGAAAGTGCGCAGGGTGATTTTGCCTTCGCGCTGTTTTTCTAGCGCATCAAAACCTTCCAGTAATTCTGCAAAAACGTCGCGTTTTTTGCTCATTTTGAAGTCCTTTCTTTGCCGGTGCTGGCAGTTTGCCGAAGATCAAGTTCTCGTTTGAGCATTTGCTTCAAGATTTTTCTTTGATCGGGCGTGAGATCGTCTGCCTCATGTTTATCAAACACTGCAAACAGCCAAAACTGATCACCGCCCGACCACCAGTAGTAAATCACTCGCAAGCCACCCCGCTTGCCTTTGCCTCTGCGCGGATCAGCTTGACGAATTTTGCGCAATCCGCCTGTTTGCTCAATCATGTCGCCCGCTTCGGGATTGGTCATGAGCTCTTGCTGCAACGCGCTGTAAGCGTCGTCATCCAGATAATCTTTGCGGTTTCGCTCGAACGGAGGGAGTTCAACAAATGTGGCGAGCATGAGATGATTGTACGCTACTTGCGTATCTTTTTGATTGCTGATTTGCCTGCCCTCGTTTTGCTATAATGCCTTACGATTCCAGAAAATTGTAAGGTGCTTTATGTTGCTTACTCTCACCGCCAAACGTCAAGTCACTTTCCCAGCGCAGGTTCTACAAAGCTTGGGTGCTAGCGTGGGCGACAAGATTGAGCTGATCCCTAGCCCGGAGGGATTCTTGTTGAAAACGCGCTTGGTAGATCGTTCGCGTTTGGGTGTGTTGCGCTCAAAGATCACAGCCAACGCTGCCGATTTTGATCTTCAGCAATTCCGTGAAAGCCGCTATGACCGCTCGTTACGGGATTGACACGTCAATTTTGGTGCGCTTGGTTGCGGGTTTGCCCGAGGCTGAGTTCGAGGAGACCCTAGAAACCTTGTCTGCCATGGTGGAGAAGCAGGGTGCGCAATTGTTTGCAAGTAGCATGGTGATCGGCGAGGCTTATATGGCTCTACAACATCACTATGGTGTCAGCAAATCAGACGCACGCACTGGTTTGACGAAGGCGCTTACCAGCGGTTTGGTTAAACCAGTGCATGGTGTCGCTACGCTTGCGGTGATCACGCAAGCGGCAAAGGGTTGTGGCCTGATGGATCGGCTGATCGCGCATGATTATGAGCAGGCGGCTGTGGGCGTTCTGACTCTGGACAAAAAGATGACCCGCTTGGCTGGGGCAAAGCGCTTAGCTGGCAGCTAGGAGGCCAAAGCGCTATGATGGTCGGTTGACTTTTCGAAACTGAACACTGTGAATTCTTCCAAAGAAATGACGCAAGATGGCGCGTATTTAGGCCAAGCTATGCATACCCACATCAGCATTCGCGGGGCGCGGACGCACAACTTGAAGAATGTGGATTTGGATATTCCGCGCAATCGCTTGGTGGTGATCACGGGGCTATCGGGTTCGGGCAAATCTTCGCTGGCGTTTGACACGCTGTATGCCGAGGGGCAGCGGCGCTATGTGGAGAGTTTGTCCACCTATGCGCGGCAGTTTTTGCAGCTCATGGATAAGCCGGATGTGGATGTGATTGAGGGGCTCTCGCCTGCGATCTCGATTGAGCAGAAGGCCACGAGCCACAACCCGCGTTCTACGGTGGGAACGGTCACTGAGATTCATGATTACCTGCGCCTCTTGTTTGCTCGCGCTGGCACGCCTTATTGCCCCGATCATTTGCAACCACTGCAATCGCAAACCGTCTCGCAGATGGTCGATGCCGTGCTTGCTTGGCCGCAGGATACGAAGGTGATGATTCTTGCGCCAATTGCACGCGAGAAAAAAGGCGAATTTCTCGACATATTTGAAGACATGCAAGCGCGGGGCTATGTGCGCTTTCGGGTGGATGGAGAGCTGGTTGAATTTGATCAGTTGCCCAAACTCAAGAAAACCGAGAAGCATGATGTTGATGTGGTGATTGATCGCCTCAAGGTTCGCCATGCTCCCGTTCGCTCTGATCCGGTCGAAGGGCCGGTGGAGGTTCAGGCAGGCTCAGCCCGAACGGAGTACGACAACACCAAACAGCGCTTGGCCGAGAGCTTTGAAGCGGCGCTACGCATCGCTGAAGGCCGCGCGATTGCATTCAACATAGACTATCAAAACGATAGCAAGCTACGCACAGAACATAACGGGGATAGCCCTAAATCACTTGAAAAAGAGCATTGGTTCAACGCAAAATTCGCCTGCCCGGTGTGCGGCTTCAGCATTGGCGAATTAGAGCCACGTTTATTTTCGTTCAACTCACCTGTGGGCGCGTGTGAGACCTGCGATGGTTTGGGGACGATGGAGTTTTTTGACCCCACGCGCGTCGTGGCGTTTCCCTCGCTCTCGCTTGCCAGCGGCGCGGTCAAAGGCTGGGATCGACGCAATGGCTATTATTTTGCATTGATCGAATCGCTCGCCAAGCATTACAAATTCGATGTGGACAAGCCCTTCGAAGAGCTGCCTGCGAATGTGCAACAGCTGATTTTGCATGGCAGCGGCGAAGAGGAAATTGCCTTCAGCTACACCATGGAAACGGGCAATTTCGCAGGCAAGAAGATCAAGAAAAAGCATCCCTTTGAAGGCATCATTCACAACATGGAGCGGCGTTACCGCGAAACCGAATCTGCCCTCGTGCGCGAAGATCTCGCTCGCTACCGCCATACCCAGCCCTGCACGGCCTGCGAAGGCACGCGCCTGAAGTGCGAGGCGCGCAATGTGCGCATCGGTGAAGGCTTACAAAAGGGTGGCCAAGCGCGCACGATTTCAGAAATCAGTCACACCACCTTGCTCGAAGCGCAGAGCTATTTTGAAGGCCTTAAGATGACGGGCGCGAAAGCTGAGATTGCCAGCAAGGTGATCAAAGAAATCGCCTCACGCTTGAAATTCTTAAACGATGTGGGCTTGAGTTACCTGAGCTTGTCTCGCAGCGCAGAGACTTTATCCGGCGGTGAATCGCAGCGCATTCGTTTGGCCAGCCAAATCGGCAGCGGGCTCACGGGCGTGATGTATGTGCTGGATGAGCCGAGCATTGGCCTGCATCAGCGCGACAATGATCGTTTGATTGACACGCTCAAGCATCTGCGCAACTTGGGCAACAGCGTGATTGTGGTGGAGCATGATGAAGACATGATTCGCGCTGCGGATTACGTGATTGATATTGGTCTGGGCGCAGGCATTCACGGCGGGCGCATCATTGCGCAAGGCACGGCGCAGCAAATTGAGCAAAGCGCAGAGTCGCTGACGGGGCAATATCTCAGCGGTGCGCGGCAAATTGCGGTGCCATCCAAGCGCCACAAATGGCTGCCCCTGCAAGTGAAAGCGCCCTCACCTGCGCCGAGCAAGTCGCGTTATCCCGGCTCTACCTACGAGAAGAAAAAGCCGACCGTCAAAGCGGATGAGAAATTTCAACTGCTGCGCTTGATCGGTGCGACAGGCAACAATCTGAAAAACGTCAGCGCTGATTTCCCCGTGGGCCTGATGACCTGCGTCACAGGCGTGTCAGGCTCGGGCAAATCTACCTTGGTGAATGACACGCTGCATAAAGCGGTGGCTCGCAGCCTGTATCGCAGCCATGACGAACCCGCGCCGTATTTAGAAATTGAAGGCCTAGAGCATTTCGACAAAGTGATCAATGTCGATCAATCCCCGATTGGCCGCACGCCACGCTCCAACCCTGCCACCTATACCGGCCTCTTCACGCCCATTCGCGAACTCTTGGCCGAAGTGCCGATGGCACGCGAGCGTGGCTATGGCGCAGGGCGATTCAGCTTCAACGTGGCCGGTGGCCGCTGCGAAGCCTGCCAAGGCGATGGCATGGTGAAGGTAGAAATGCATTTCTTGCCCGATGTGTATGTGCCCTGCGACGTATGCGCAGGCAAACGCTACAACCGCGAAACGCTTGAAGTGCAATACAAAGGCAAAAACATCGCGCAAATTTTGGAGATGACAGTCGGTGAAGCTTTTGATTTCCTCAAAGCTGTGCCAACCATCGCCCGCAAGCTGCAAACCCTGCTCGATGTCGGCCTCTCGTACATCCGCCTCGGCCAAAGCGCCACCACCCTCTCAGGCGGCGAAGCTCAGCGCGTCAAACTCGCCCTCGAACTCAGCAAACGCGACACTGGCCGCACGCTCTACATCTTGGACGAACCCACCACCGGCCTGCACTTCGCCGACATCGAACTCCTCCTCAAAGTCCTCCACCAATTGCGCGACGCAGGCAACACCATCGTCATCATCGAACACAACCTGGACGTGATCAAAACCGCCGATTGGTTGATCGACATGGGGCCGGAAGGAGGCGATGGTGGCGGGCAAGTGGTGGCAGTGGGCACGCCTGAGCAGGTGGCGCAAGCGGAAGGTAGCTTCACGGGGCGGTATTTGAAGCGGTTGCTTACCGATCACGGTTGAAGACGCACTGAAAGCATGGATTCAGACAATCCCATTTTGTCGCGTAAGTTAGCTCAATTGGAGTTCAAAGACAGAAAGAACTTTCTGATGGAGCTTCGCTTACTGGGGCAAAACGAAGGCATCGCTGCCTTGCCTGAAAAGGTGCGGAATTTGCGTACGAACGAACTCAAACCTTGGCGCGAGGCACGCGCAGCAGCGATGTTTTGTTATCTCATGGGTCAAGCTTTAGGCGAACCAATCTACCTAGCGGCCGCCGAGGACGAGGATTTTGACTTCGTAGCATTGCAGCAGATTGATGATGTAAATCATTTCAAGCTGTGCCAACTCAAAGAGCTTGCCCCTACAAGCTTAAACCCACAAGCAACGCTGGACCAACTTCTTGCTGGACTTACGGAGTATGACAACTCTGATCTGACGGTCGTCATCCATCTCAATCGCAGAGAACGAATAGATTTTTCAAAGCTGAAGATGCCAACCAATAGATTGAGTGGGTTATGGATGTTTGGAGCTTTGGATGTGGCCCAATCAACATGGGGCTTATGGGGAAACTTTTTACAACCTCCGATAAATGAATCAGTTCACCCGTATCCGTCGGCTTAGTCGGATTTGAAGGAATGTATTGAAAAATGGCCGCCTTTTCGACACTAGAAAGCCATCATGTCGATGTTTATCAAAATAATCGACACATGGATCCTCACACCACCTCATAAAACACCATCTCCACCCGTTCAGGAAATCTCGCGCCGGTACCGATGAACAGGGTTTGCGTCATCCAGGCCAGATCGGCGCGCTCGACTTCAAAGCGTGGGGCGCAGCGGAAATAGATGCGTTCGTGGGGCACAGCTTCGCCGCGCACCAATGATGTGATGTCTGCTTCGCTGCCGGTGCGCACTGCTTGGTTGCTGACGTAAATATGGCTGCCATCGTTCAAGCGAAAGATGTAGCGCGCATCGAGCAGCGCGGCATTGGCGGAGGTGACAAGCTGAAAATCTGCGCCGCCGGGCAACACCACGCCATCCAAGCTTTGCCCGCGCGCATGCCCTCGCACGGTGCCACCCGTGATGGGAATGATGCGCCGCCGCCCTTGGCCTTGCGCATGCAGCACCGTGCCCGCTTCCACGGCTTGGGCAACGTGGACGCTGAGTGTGCACACGGCGCGTAGTTCAGGAGCGGGGGCGTTCATCATCTTTGCAGCTTCTCTCAATGTGAGGCTGGCAGATTATCATGGCGATCAAATGGCGCTGTAGCCATGAGGAGACGAAGCGATGTCTGTATGGAGCTTGCGCTTGGCGCGCTATGGGCGCTGGTATCCCGCTATTGCTGCGGGAATCTGGGCTGTGATTATTTTCGGAAGTGTTTTGAAGCTGTGGCGGCCGGGCGCGAACATGGTGATCACCCTGTTTGCGATACTGGTTTTATCGATCACCTTGGCGGCTTGGGCTGCTTGGCGGCGCGAACAATACATCCGCGAGGCGGCTTTGCCACAGTTTCTCAAGCGCAAGCTGCGCGAGCATTACCCGCAGCTCAGCGGCAAAGACACGGATTTGGTGGAGCGCGGCCTGCGGCAATTCTTTCTGGCTTGCAACCGCTCCAAGGGCGGCTTTGTGGCCATGCCATCCAAAGTGGTGGATGCGATGTGGCACGAATTTATTT
Organism: Variovorax sp.; assembly: GCA_031375105.1. Classification (GTDB taxonomy): domain Bacteria; phylum Pseudomonadota; class Gammaproteobacteria; order Burkholderiales; family Burkholderiaceae_C; genus JANMDU01. The sequence continues at coordinate 46,812 of JANMHJ010000059.1, read as the reverse complement.
TGCATACGCGTGGCTACAAGCAATGGTGTCTCAATGGTTTGGGGCGTTTTCTACATCACACGCCTGCCGAAGCCTTGGGGCCGAACGCTCAGCGCAACGACGGCCTGCGCCGCGCATGGTTTTGGGCATGCAAAGACGAGGCGATAGACCCGCGCGCGCCTACACGGCTGCCTTTGCTCTTTGCGCTCGATACCAAGCTGGCCATCGAAGGCGGCTTCAGCTACCACCCTGATTGCCGCGATATCGCGAATAAAAACGACAACGATGCCGCAGTGTATTGCGGCACAGACTTTTCTTCTGGCAGTAGCAGTGGTGATGCTGATGGCTTCGGTGGTGCAGATGGTGGCGGCGACGGTGGTGGCTGCGGCGGTGATTAAACAGGTGAATGACATGAATCAACAAACACACAGCGCTCAAAACAGCGCCTATCTTCCGCAAATTCGCCTTTATCAAGATTGGCTCGCGCAGCATCGCGGCTTGCGCTTTGAGACATATGACGCGCTGTGGCAATGGTCGGTGACGGATTTGGATCGGTTTTGGCAGTCGATTTGGGATTACTTTGCCGTGCAATCGCCCACATCGCACAGCGCGGCTTTGGCGGACGACCGCATGCCGCAGCCGCAGTGGTTTCCGGGGGCGCAGGTGAATTACGCGGCGCAGATTTTGCGCCATACAGATGCCGCGCATGCGGCGGGCTTGCAGGCCATCGTGAGTGAGAACGAGCTGGGCGCGATACGTGAGTTGAGTTGGCCGGATCTGAAAAGTCAGGTGGCATCGCTGGCTATTTCTTTACAAGAGATGGGTGTTCAGCGCGGGGATCGCGTGGCCGCCTACATGCCGAATATTCCTGAGACGATCATTGCCTGCTTGGCCTGCGTGAGCATCGGCGCGGTTTGGAGCGTCTGCGCACCCGACATGGGCACGCCTGCGGTGCTGGATCGCTTCAAACAGATCACGCCGAAGGTGCTGATCGCGGTGGACGGTGTGCATTACGCAGGCAAGCCGCTGGATCGTTCTTTGGTCGTGCAAGAGCTGTGCGATGGGCTGCCCAGTCTGTCGCATCTGCTTCTTTTGAAAACCGCTTGGGGCACACCGGACACTATTAAAATAATAGCAAACTTTGCCGATTTTATAACGGCTAGTAGCCAAAAAAGCTTAGAAATAGCGGCTTTTGAGCCTGAAACACTGCCTTTTGACCACCCACTGTGGATCGTCTATTCCAGCGGCACCACTGGCCTGCCCAAACCCATCGTGCATGGCCACGGCGGCATCATTTTGACGCTGCTTGCGCTCAAATGTTTGGGCAACGATGTTGGGTGCAGTTATCAGGCCAATAGCTATGGCGAGCGTTACCACTGGTACAGCTCCACCGGCTGGGTGATGTGGAATGCGCAGATGGCGGGGCTGGCCACAGGCACCACGATTTGTATCTATGACGGCTCGCCCTCAGGCTCGAAAGAGGCACCCGATTGGACGATCCTTTGGCGTTTTGTGGCGCGGCATCGCTGCACATTTTTTGGCGCAGGCGCGGCCTATTGGACGAACTGCATGAAAGCGGGCGTGAGCGCAGCGGCTTTGCAAGCGGCGGGGCATGAATTGCGCCAAGTGCGGGCACTCGGCTCCACGGGCTCGCCGCTGCCAGAAGAAGTGCAGCGCTGGGGCAGTGCGCAGTTTGCACAACTGCATGCGCAGCCCGCGGTACAGGGCGAGCCAGGTTTTGAAGTCTTCTGGTGCAACATCTCCGGCGGCACAGATTTTTGCGGCGCCTTCATTGGCAGCCATCGCGAGTTGCCCCAAGTGCCCGGTCAGATGCAATGCCGCTTGCTCGGCTGCGCTGTAGAGGCCTGGAATGAAGACGGCCAAGCGGTGATGGGGGAAGTGGGCGAACTGGTCTGCACGCAACCCATCCCCTCGATGCCGCTGTATTTCTGGAACGATGAGGGCAACGCCCGCTATCTCTCTAGCTATTTCGATATGTACAGCCGCGTAAATGCGCAAGGTGAAAAACGCCTCGTATGGCGACACGGCGATTGGCTCAAAATCGGCGCAGATGGTGGCTGCATCATTTATGGCCGAAGCGACGCGACGATCAACCGCGCTGGCCTGCGCATGGGCACGAGCGAAATCTACAGTGCTGTGGAAGCACTGCCCGAAGTGCTCGATAGCATGGTGGTGGATTTGGAATATTTGGGGCGCGAGAGCTTCATGCCGCTCTTCGTGGCGCTGCGCCCCGGCGTGTCACTCACCGATGAGCTCAAGACAAAAATTCACGATGCGATCCGCAAGCAGCTCTCGCCGCGTTTCGTGCCCAATGAGACGCTACAAGTCGAAGCCATCCCGCGCACTTTGAGCGGCAAAAAGCAAGAGCTGCCGATCAAGAAACTGATGCTCGGCCAGCCATTAGAAAAAGTGGTGAACAAAGATGCCATGGCAAACCCGGATTGCCTAGATTGGTATGTACGCTACGCTGAAAAGCATCTCACCAAATCACGTCATGACACTAGGAGCACCGCATGAAAACCACTCGTCGCCAAAGTTTGAAAACCACTGCCGCATTGATCGCAGCTCCCGCGCTCGTCAGCCCATGGGCCCGCGCGCAGGATAAATACCCCTCGCGTCCAATTTCGCTGATCTGTCCTTGGACTGCTGGCGGCGCATCGGATGCGGCAGTGCGCTCCATTGGCGAGTCTTTGTCTCGCGCCTTGGGCGGTGCGAGTGTGGTCGTGGAAAACAAGCCCGGCGCAGGCGGCTCTCTGGGAGCAACTGCCATGCTGAGTGCCAAGCCCGATGGCTATACGCTCACGCAACTGCCGCTGGGCATTTACCGCCTTCCCCATATGCAGAAAATGCCGTTTCATCCCGTCAACGACATCACGCATCTGGCATGCCTCACTGGGTACACCTTCGGTATCGCGGCACATGTGGATGCCCCTTACAAAACCATCAAAGAGATGGTGGCTTGGGCCAAAGCCAATCCCGGAAAACTTGATTACGGTCACACCGGCATTGGCACCACACCGCATTTGGCGTTTGAAGAATTTGCGTTCAAGGCTGGCTTCACCACCAACCCGATCCCCTACAAAGGCTCTGCGGAAATTTTGCCCGCTCTTCTCGGCGGGCAAATCCCCCTCATGAGCGGAACGACCGAATTCGTGCCCCATGTGGAATCGGGCAAGCTGCGCTATTTGGCCACTTTGGGAAGCAAGCGCACCAAGGCTTTTCCCAATGTGCCCACGGTGAAAGAGAGCGGCTGGGATACCGTGAGCGAGTCGCCCTTTGGTATCGGCGGCCCCAAGGGCATGGATCCAGCGCTCGTCAAACTGATCGAAGGCGCGTTGCTCAAAGTCAGCCAAGATCCAAAGGTGCTCGAAGTGTTTGAAAAATTCCACCAACCCGTGATCTGGATGGACAGCGCGGAATACTCCCGCTATGCCGCCCGCACCTTCGCGCAAGAACGCGCCACGATTGAGCGGCTGGGCTTACTGCCTAAGAGCTGATTTTTTACTGATTTTAAGCCGTTTTAAGCACTTCGCCGGCATAGAATATGCGCGGAGTGCTATTCTATTGATAGTGTTAGCGCTTATTCACCAAGAGAATCCCCACGCCCACCAGCGCAATCGCGATCACTAAATTCGGTGTGACTGGCTCGCCCAACCATAGCGCGGCAAACAGCAGCGCAAAGACTGGCGTGAGGAAAACGAAGGCGCTCATCTTGGAGGCGGGGTAGCGCACCAGCATCCACATCCAGGTCAAATAGCTGGCAAATGCGCCAACAAAGGTTTGCAAAAAGAGCGAGGCCCAAGCAAAACCGCTGAGCGATGATGCCGCAGGCCAACGCTCACCCAAGGCCAAAGAAATCAGAGGCAAGGTGGCAGCGCTGCAAGCGAGTTGGTAAAACAACAGCCGCTCCGCGCCGACTTTCGCCAAGGATGTGGCGCGAATGACCACCGTGGTCAGCCCCCAAGACGCGCCAGCCAACAAAGCCAGCACATCACCCAAGCGCCCTGAGCCCGCCTTTTGCAAGCTCTCCCAAAGCGCAAACACCACAGCGGCAAACGCGCAACTCAGGCCCAGCCACTGTATGCGGTTCATGCGTTCGCTTTTGACGAAGAGCGGCAGCAGCGCCGCCACCCAAAACGGCGAGGTATAGAGAAACACCGTCACGCGCGAAGCGCCGGTGTGGCCGAGCGCCAAATAAATGCAAGCAAATTCAAAGCTGAACAAACTGCCCGCGAGTAAACCCACCCAGAGCGTGCCATCGCGCACGAGCAGCTTTGTACCGCGCCAGCGGCACCAAAGTACCAACAAGAATGTTGCGCCCACAGCGCGTACCGCAGATTGAAACACCGGCGGCAATTCAGTCAGTGTGGCCTTGGCCAGCACCTGCTGAAAACCCCAAAACAAGCAGCAGCCCAAAAGCAGGCCAATGGCCAAGCCATCAAGGTGGTCTTTTCGCGCAGGGGGTGTGGGAGCATTCATGCGCTCATCTTACGCCGCACCACCGGATGGCTTTACAAAGGATGCTCGGTATAAAACTTGCCGCCATGAAACAGCAGCGGCGAGCGCGAGGCATCGTGGTGACAAGCCAACACCTCGCCCACCAAAATCACATGATCGCCTTCCGGATACTGGCTGCGGCTGGTGCATTCAAACACCGCCGCGCAGCCCGGCAGCAGCGGTACGCCGCCCAGCCCCGTTTGCAAAGCCACGCCCTCAAAGCGATGGGCCAGTTTGCTCGCAAAGCGTTCTGCCAGAGGCTTCTGCTCTACCGCGAGCACGTGGATTGCGTAGTGCTTGGCCTGCAAAAAAGCGGGCAGCGAACCGGCCTTCAGCCCCAAGCTCCAAAGCACCAGAGGCGGTGCCAAAGAGACGGAGTTAAACGAGTTGGCCGTCAGCCCGATGGGGCTGCCGTCTGCCGCGCAGGTGGTGACGATGGTCACGCCGGTAGCAAACAGACCCAGAGCAGAGCGCAGGTCTTGCGCGGCGAGCGCAGCAGGCGTGGGGAGTGTGGAAGAGGAAATAGACACGTTCGATGTAATCTGTGATTTCAGGTAGTATGCCCGCAACACAAACGCCCCACGTGCCACCATGACTTACCCCGCCCGTCTCGAACCCCATTGGATAGACACTTTTGAAGCTCTGCTGCGCCGCTGTGCATTGCAGCCGGGCGAGACGGTGGCCCTGTTGGCCGAGAGCCAATCGCGCCCCGAGTTGCTAGAAGCGCTGCGCCACGCCTGCGCCCGCCTGCAAGTCCAAGCCTTCACGCTTAGCATGCCCACCCTGCCTGCCCTGTCCAGCCCACCCACGCCCCTGATCCGCTCCACCGGTGCGAGCACGGCCATTGTAGGCATCGCGCCCGTGATTCAGGCACTGGCCTCGTGTCAGCTCGTGATCGATTGCACGGTCGAAGGCCTGATGCATGCGCCTGAGCTGCCCGCGATTTTGAAAGGCAATGGCAGCAGCCAGCCGCGCGTGATCTATATCAGCAACGAGCATCCTGAAGCGCTGTGCCGCCTCTTGCCAGATGACGCGCTAGAAGCGGCAGTCAAAGCGCATAGCAAGCGATTGCGCGGCGCAAAGATGATGCATGTCACCAGTGCTGCGGGCACAGATTTGCGCATTGCCTTGGAAGGCGCACCCGGCGGCGGCAACTGGGGCTACACCAGCAAACCCGGCACGATGACGCATTTTCCCGGAGGCCTGGTCTTAGCCTTTCCAAAAGCGGGCAGCGTCAATGGCTGCTTGGTGCTCGGTGTAGGTGATGTGAATCTTGCGTTCAAACGCTATATCGAGCAACCGATTGCGCTCACGATTGAGAATGATCACATCACACAGATCGAAGGCGCAGGCGTGGATGCCCAGCTCATGCGCGAATACTTGGCCGCATGGGAAGCGCGAGACGGCCATCGCGCAGCTTATGCCGTCTCGCATGTGGGCTACGGCCTGAATCCCGCTGCCCGCTTCGACAGCATGGCCATGTTTGACAAACGCGATTTCAACGGCACAGAGTTGCGCTGCGCTGCAGGCAGTTTTCTCTACAGCACGGGTGCGAATGAAACAGCAGGGCGCTACACACTGGGGCATTTCGATCTGCCGATGAAGCATTGCACATTGATGCTGGATGATGCTGTGGTCGTATGTGCAGGCATCGTCGTTTAAAACCCATCATCTATTGTTTTAACGAAGAAAAAGCCTTTTGCCCTTGTATTTATTGCGCAGTGTGCTATGAAATATATAGCATTCAATTTTAACTGTTGGCGCGTTTCTTGAGCCAGCGCATGAGCGCGCCAACCAAAGGCAGCTTTTCATAAAGCTCTTCTGCGGCATCCCAGTAATCGCGGTGAAATGCAATGCGACCGTCGTGCGCCAATTGCAGATACGAGCAGCCGCGCACTGTTTGCACAGTGACAGTGTCAAAGCGCTTGAAGCGGAATTTGAAATCCCAAACAATGAAGCATTGATCGCCCTGAGTCACTGTGTTCGTCACCACGAAACGCGGCTCATCCAGCGCGACATACATGTGTCTAAAAATATGTTGCACCTCGTTCAGACCGCGCACTTCATTGAATGGGTCTTTGAAATACGCATCTGCTGTGTACAGATCGCCCATCTGCGCCACAGCTTGTGGCGTGAGCAACTCAAAAAAATCGACGATGCGCTGAATACGCGGGTCGGTAGCGGTGTGAGACATAGCGCGATCTTATAAGCCCGTGAACTGGCGCGTCATCTTGAAATACAGGCTGTGCGGCGCAATGCGCATCAGTTTGAGCCAAGTGGTGAAGCGCTTGGGAAAATGCATTTCAAATTTGCCTGCCTCCCAGCCCGCTATGATTTCAGTAGCGGCCTGCGCAGGTGTAATCAGGGCGGGCATGCGAAAAGTATTCTGAGAAGTGAGAGGCGTATCGACAAAACCGGGGTTGATGATGCTCACGCCCAGGCCTTCGTCATGCAGATCAATGTACAAAGTCTCGGCCATATTGATCAGCGCTGCCTTGGTGGGCCCATAGGCCAGCGCATTGGGCAGGCCGCGAAACCCCGCCACGCTTGACACGTAGCTCAGATGCCCGCGCTTGGCGGCAAGCATGGCTGGTAGCACGGCTTGCGTGACATACACCGCGCCCATATAGTTCACCTGCATGTGCTGCGCCATCGTTTCGCTTTTCAGATCTTGCGCACGCAGCGGCTGATAAACACCTGCGCAATACATCATCAAATCCAACCCGCCTGCTGCAAGCAATTCATTCGCTGCTGCATTCACAGCCACCGGGTCGGTCGCATCCAGTTGCATCGTTTGCAGCCCTGCGCATTGCTGCGCCAATTCTTGCAACGGCGCAGCGCTGCGCGCCGAGACGACGACCTGTGCGCCCAGCGCATGTAAAGCCTGCGCAGTAGCGCGACCAATGCCCGTCGATGCCCCCACGAGCCAGACGCGCTTGCCGCGCCACTCTGAAAATTTTGGATTCAGACTCATGATGGATGCTGCTTTGTTGTTCTTGGTTTCAATAGGGACATGAAATGGCTTAGGACACCATTTAACTTCTCTTGGAGAAGGTCACGACCAGCTCGCCCAGCGTGATGCCGAATTTGCTCATGGTGGCTTTGTTGATCACGACACGCGAGTCCATCTGGTACATCCAGTCGTCAAACTGCACTTCATACACGTTGCCGTCCACCGGTAGCGCCAGCGTGTAGCCCCAGCGGAAGGCATTGCCGCGCTGCTCACCTATGCCGATACCAATCACATCATCGGCACGACCTTCGTAGCGCACGATGCCGTCTGCCCCTGCCATGCGCTTCATGCGCCAAATGCGCTTTTCTTTTTTGCCGTCGCTGTAGACAAAATCCTCATCCAAGGTGCCTTCCTCGCCGTTCCATGAGCAGTTCATGGTGACGATAAAACGCCGAGCCACTTTGCCCGAGCGATCCGTGAAAATACCCCAACCGTCCACCACGCCATTGAAGTAATTCTTCAGATCGAAGACAGGCTTCTCATTGGCGTAATCCGCCACCTGCGGGCGCGTGCCGCAGCCCACCAAGCCCAGCGCCGCCGCAGCGCCCGTGGCCGTGATCAAAGCACGGCGTTGCAATAAGGAAGACATCACAGACTCCATTTCAAATGAGTTTTTGGCCTCTGGCCGTTATAAATAGTGCACCAGCTGCTATTAATTTAAGAGCACATGGCAAAACGCAGTAGGCAATCACCAAAGCCTGCAAGGCCTGCGGGTCCCGTGCCCCCGGTGTATAACCAAACACATCCAGCAGCGGCAGCGCCAAACCAGCGGCCAGCGCCATATTGAGCTTGGTGGCGAAATTCCACCAGCCGTAATATGCGCCTTCATGGCGACCTTGATCGCCCTGCGCTGCAATCGCACCCGTAAGCAAAGCGCTTGGAAACGCCAAATCCGCGCCCAGCGCAATGCCAGAAAGTGCGCACACCGCTGCGTAAGCCCACAGATCACCCGCGCCGAGAAACGCGGCCCAGACAAAGACGGCAATTGACAACAACATGCTGGCAAACCAGCCCCAAGCCAGCCCGATGCGCTTGACTGCTTGCAGCCAGAGCGGAATTGCGAGTGCACCCGCAATGAAATACACACCGAGAAACACGCCTTCCATTTGCTTGGGCGCTTGCAGCAGGTCTTGCACAAAAAACAGCACCAAGGTCGCAGGCACGGCGCTGGCAATGCCGTTGATCACAAACACCGCCATCAGCAGCCGAAAGCGCGAATTGCGCCATGGCAACCACACATCGCCCGGAGCCGCATGCGCATCCACGCTCTGCGCAGGGCGCGGCGCTTTTGCTAAAGCCCACAAGCCAATGGCCAGCAGCGCCACAAACGTGGCCACCATCACCGGCAAGCCCGCAAGAATGGGCAGCGTGGAAGCCAAGAGCACGCCGATCAAACCAGGTGCTTCCCGCCAAGCCGCCACACGCGCCCGAAATGGCGCATCACCGCCCAGCCGAGCGCCCCAGCTTTGATGCGCCACGCTCACAAAGCTATAAGCCACGTAAGTCAGTATCAAAGCCAACATCGCCCACACCAGCAAACCTGCGCCGCGCACGGGAGGGAAAAACAGAGCGGCAAATCCGAGCGCAAGCAACACCGCCATGACACAAGCCACACGCATCACCGCAGCCACCGATTGGCCAAACAAACGATCCGCCCAACGGCCTAGCGCTGGATCAATCAACGCATCCAGCAAGCGCGCGCCCAAGAGCATCGCGCCCAGTGTGGACAAGCCCACACCAAACTCCCGCGCATAGAAATTGGGCAACAACACATAAAGCGGCAGCGCTACGAAAGCCAGCGCGATGCCCAAGCTGCCATAGCTTAATCCCTGCCTGGCAGACCATGCGGGGGTGGGCAGCGCAAGCGGCAGAGTCATCGGCGCACGCTCGTGGCCGCGCCAATCAGCTCGCTACGCATCTTGGGCTCACTCGTTCTGGTACTGAGCCAAATGCCAAAAAACAAGCGGTTGAATTCTTCATCACGCACTTCGCCGATCGGCTTGCCGTTCAAAATAAAGCTGGCCGAACCATCGGGTCGATGGATGCCAATCAACTGATCGCCTTTTTTTACATCGGGGAAAGTTTGCTTCATGCTGCTGAGCCATTGCGCTGCTTTTTCATCGCTGACCTGACCGAGGCGGCGCATTTCTTTGAGCGAGCGTTCTGCAATCGACGGGCCGCTGAAGCTGCGCAGGTAACGAAGCTCTAGCGCGAAGGATTCGGTGGCATAGTTGGCGGGGATGAATTTATCGCTCGTCCAGAGCTTGGCATCATAAATATTGAAACCAAAGACCACCAAACGCGATTGACCGAGCGCCTGGGCATTGGGCAGCACCTGCGCCACTTCCATCGGTACTGGCGCAGAATTTGCAGATGAAAAACCACTGATTGCCGTCATAAACACTGCGCATGACGCTATGAAATACGTAGCAGCCAAACGCCTCACATAAAAATAACTCATGACGGCATCTCTCAAGGTTTGAGTAGCGTGAATTGCATCACATCGATATTGCGCTCTTCAAATGCCGCTTCGCAATAGGCCAAATAAAACTCCCAAGTACGCATGAATTTTTCATCAAAGCCCAGCGGCAAAATTTCAGCGCGGCGGTGTAGAAAATCAGCTCGCCAGCGGCGGCAAGTCTCGGCGTAATCCGCGCCAAAAGCGAATTGATCCACCACCTGCAAACCCGCTTTTTCTGCCGCCTTGCGAAATTCGCTGGGGCTGGGCAAGCAGCCGCCAGGGAAAATGTATTGTTGAATGAAATCGGTGGATTTCACATAGCGTTCAAACAGTGCGTCGTCAATTGTGATCGCCTGAATGCAGGCGCGGCCACCGCTTTTGAGCAGGCGCGAGACAGTTTCAAAATACACCGGCCAATACTCGCGGCCCACGGCTTCCACCATCTCAATCGAGCAAATGGCGTCGAAGGGCTGATCTTGGATATCGCGGTAGTCTTGCAGGCGCAGGTCAGCATGCGCTGCTTTGCCTAGGCGAGCCATGCGTTTGCGCGCAAAATCGAGCTGCTCGTTCGATAGCGTGACGCCTGTGATGTTGGCATCAAATTCTTTCGCAGCTACTTCGGCCAAGCCACCCCAGCCGCAGCCGATCTCCAGCACTCGGGTCTTGGGCTGCACCTGCGCCATCTTCAGTGCCCGGCGCACTTTGGCATATTGCGCATCGATCATGGGCTGAGAGGTATCGCCATCAAACCAAGCGCTGGAGTAGCTCATGCTTTTATCCAACCACAACTCATAAAACGCATTTCCTAAATCGTAATGCGCATGAATATTCTTCTGCGAATTGGTTTTGGTATTGCGGTTCAGCAAATGCTTGATGCGATATGCCAAGCGGCCCAGCCATGTGCCATAGATGACATCTTCCACCTCGCGCCGGTTGGCCACGAAGACGCGCAGCAAGTCTGCCAAATGGGGCGTGCTCCATTCGCCTGCAATATAACTTTCTGCAAAACCAATGTCGCCTGATTTGAGTGCAGCAGAGCAGACGCTCCAGTTGTGCAAAATCAAGCTGCCATGCATCTTGGCTTGAGCGCCTGCTTGCCCAAAATGCTGCACACTGCCATCGGGCAACTGCACGGTGAGCGAGCCGTGGTTTAAGCGGCTGAGGAGTTTGAGGCAGGTGCGCGCGGCTGCGGGCGCACTGCTGGGAATTTCAAAATCACGGGAAGAGCTGGTGGCTTGCATGGGAGTGGCTGATTTATCGTGTCACCAAAACTGCGGGGGGCGAGGGCTTGGAGAAAAACGGCACGCGCTTGAAGAATAACTTCAAGGCCTGCCAGTGAATACGTACGATCACGCCCAGCGTCATCGCACCGTAGGAGAACATCGCTTTGCGCACAGCATATGTGTCCAGAGCTTGCAGCTGGCCGCTCACCGAGGTGTTAATCAGTGCGCCTTGCGCATCGTCATAGTCAATTCGCGCCACGGTGCGGCGGCTGTCTGCTGAGGTCATGAAGCGGAAGCGGTACTGGCCTTCGATATTACAAAACGGCGAAACATGAAACACTTTGTCCGTTGTCATCTCTTGGCCTAATCTGGCGTGATCCAGCAGATAGACATGCTTTTCCCCAAAGGTGTTGTTCACCTCCACCACAATCGCGCGCAAGCTACCGTCCAAGCGGTGGCAGTACCAAAAGCTCACGGGTTTGAAGGTGTAGCCTAGCACACGCGGGTAGCAATGCAGCCACACTTCACCTTGGGCATCGTCAATGCCTTCGCACTGCAGCAGTTCGTCGAGCCACAGCAAAGCATTGCTGCGGCCATCGCCATGGTCTTTGTCATAAAAGCTGATGGCAGCGAAGTGATTGCGCGCGAGCTGTCCATTGCCTGCGGCGGCCAAGCTGCGCAGGGGCAGCATCAGAAAATAAGTGGGGTAGGCAAAGGCATTGCGCGTGGGGCGCAGCCGGGTGTGACGCACTGTGCCAAAGCCCATCATGGCGACGGCAAGGTTGCCTTGTGCCGCGCTCATGCCTTGCTCCTGTGAATTTGCTTGAGAATCTCACGCGCAGCGGCCAAGCCAGACATCAGGCCATCTTCATGGAAGCCATAGCGCGTCCATGCGCCGCAAAACCAAGTGTTTTGCAGGCCATTGATCTCGTGCAGACGCGCCTGCGCAGCGGTGGCGGCCAAATCCATCACGGGATGTGCATAGTCAAATTCCGCCATGATGCTGCTACGCGCAATCTCGGTCGTCGGATTCAGGCTGACGATGACAGGCTGCTCAAATGGGATCGGTTGCAGCTTGTTGATCAAATAATGCAGGCAAACGCGGCTGCCTTCTTGGCTGGTATCGCCGCGCACATAATTCCAAGCGCTCCAAGCCAATCTAGCCTTTGGTAAGACACGGGCATCGGTATGCAGCACAGCTTTGTTGGACTGTGTTTTGAAGACACCCAGTATTTCGTTTTCGAGTGCGCTCGGCTCGCGCAGCAGGGCGAGTGCTTGCGGCGCATGCGAGGCGATGATCACGCGGTCAAAGCGCTCAGCTTGACCCTGCGTGATGACGCGCACGCCTTGCGTATCGCGCTCGATGAGCTGCACCGGGGAGTTTAGGCGCTTGTCGGCAATGCCGTCAGTGATGGCTTTCACATAATTGCGCGAGCCGCCCGTGACCGTCCACCACTTGGGGCGGTTGTTCACCTGCATCAGCCCGTGGTTATGGCAAAAGCGGATCATCGTGGAGACTGGGAATTGCAGCATCTGCTCGGTGGGGCAACTCCAGATGCAGCCCAGCATGGGCAGCAAATACCAATCTTGCACATCCGGGCCAAAGCGGTGCTCGCTGAGAAAGCTATGCAAGGGCTGGGCGAGTTGCGCCTCGGTGCCCGCTTGCGCGATTTGCGTGCAGAGCTTGTTCAGTCGCAGCAACTCCAGCAACATTTTTAAGAAGCGTGGGCGAGCCAGATTGCTGCGCTGGGCAAACACGGTTTTGAGATTCGCGCCTGCCCATTCCAGTGTTCGCTGGCCGTCAAGCGCCTGCACCGAAAAGCTCATGTCGGTGGCGCAGGTGGTGATGCCTAGCTGCGCAAACAGCGCGATCAGGTTGGGATAGGTGCGCTCGTTATAGACCAGAAAACCGGTGTCAATGCCATGTGTGCGCGAGCCATGCGGCGTGGGCAAAGTGATGTCCACCGTGTTGGCATGGCCGCCAAAATAGCTGCCTGCTTCAAACAGGGTGATGTCAGCATGGCCTTGCAAGGCGTGCGCCGCCCCTAGGCCGGTGATACCGGAGCCAATGATGGCGATTTTGCGAGGCGCTTGCGTCATCTGGTTTGTCCGTGATGACGGTGGATGGAGAAAATTGCTGCGAGGCGCCCTGTGACGAAGTAGGGAGGGAGGGAGGAGGAGGAGGAGCGCCTCAGGATTTCAGCCGAGCCAATAGCTCTGCGCAGACCTCGCAGCAAAAAACGGGGGAGTGGTTGAGTTGCTCGCGCACCTTGATACCTCAGCAACAGCTGAAGACAGCAGGCGGCTGGCAAAAAGGGGTTTAACACTCAACATCTCCGAAACTCTGTAAGTTAGATTGTGACCGGATAGTATATTTTTTCAACAGAATAGTCAATATCCCTCGAATTCTAAGGGATATTGATGGCTTGGAAACTCACATCGAACCGATGTAGATGACTTCGTAGCGCAGGCCATGGCTCCCGTTGAGTTGATTGCACATCGCATGATGCTACCGGGAGGCTGATACATTCGTTGAATTTGTTTTGCCAATGCAAAGCGCATTTGTCTAGGGCATCACTCTTTTGGGCACAATTATTTACCTTGAATGCTTGCAGGATCAGCGGGGTGGATTTTGGACTTTAACAGCCCCAGATATTGCTAAAAAGAGGCAATGATCTGCCTGACGAGGGGTTGCCAGCACCATGCCGCTTGGCATAAAAGGGGGAAAGACCGATACTCTTGTTGTAGACAAATGAACGGACGTGGGCTGAATCTTTCGAATGCCTTGCATCTGTTCTTTGTCAAAGCAATAATCTCAGCCCGCTGGGTTGTACGTTGTTTTTTGGAGTTTGCAGTACCGTGAACGACAGAGCCGCTGTCCGCCCCATTACCGTGTCTATCTCCGCCGTTGAGCGGGATACGGGCTTGTCCAAAGACACTTTGCGCGTCTGGGAGCGTCGCTATGGCTTCCCAGTGCCTATGCGTGATGCTTATGGCGAACGCGCCTATGCACTGGATCAAGTTGAGAAATTGCGCGTGATCAAGCGCTTGCTTGACAGTGGGCATCGCCCAGGGCGCATCGTGATGATGAGCGTGGAAGAGCTGCAAAGCATGGGCGAAAGCTTGGCTGCCTCGCCGCAGCGCATTTCTGCCGCAGATAAAAAGGATCTGCGCGAATACCTTGCGATGGTCAAATCGCATGATGTGGATGGTCTGCGCAGAATGATGGGCCAATCGCTCATGCGTATGGGCGTGAGTAGTTTCGTTTGCGATGTAGTGGCCCCACTCAACACCACCGTGGGTGATGCATGGATGCGTGGTCAGATCGAGGTGTTTGAAGAGCACATGTACACCGAGAGCGTGAACATTGTGCTCAGGAGCGCCATTGCTGCCTCTCCCGTCAGTGCGCTGGAGGCCGCGCCGCGCGTGCTGCTGACCACTTTCCCGCAAGAGCCGCACGGCATGGGCTTGCTGATGGCAGAGGCGATGCTCGCGATGGAGGGCTGTCGCTGTGTGTCGCTGGGTACGCAAACGCCGATCTGGGATATTGTCTTGGCCGCCACCGCGCACCGAGCTGATATCGTGGCGCTGAGTTTCACGGCCAGCCAAAACCCCAATGACGTGATCAATGGCTTGGAAGAGCTGCGCAGCAAACTGCCGCCCAAGATGGCGCTGTGGGTAGGTGGCGGTTGCCCTGCGATCCATCGGCGCAGCATAGAAGGCATCACAGCCGTATCATCACTGCAAGATATCGCCCCGCAAGTGGCACAGTGGCGCGGCAAGCATGCGACACAAAGCATGCCTAAGCCTCTTTAACCACGTTCATCACCTTGTCATGTAGGGCGGGCTAAAATCACCAACGAGATCATAAGGCCTGAAAACATGCTCTACCCAGAACTCTTCAAACAGCTCGAATCCGTCCGCTGGGACATGGACAAGGATATTCCTTGGGCCAGTTTTGACCCCAAGCAACTGTCTGACGAACAAGCGCAGACGATCAAGATGAACGCCATCACCGAGTGGGCCGCGCTGCCAGCCACGGAAATGTTTTTGCGCGACAACCGCGATGACTCTGATTTTTCAGCCTTCATGTCGATCTGGTTTTTTGAAGAGCAAAAGCATTCGCTGGTGTTGATGGAATACTTGAAGCGCTTCCGCCCTGAGCTCGTGCCGACCGAGCAAGAGTTGCATGAAGTTCGTTTTGAATTTGAACCGGCACCCGCGCTAGAAACGCTGATGCTGCATTTTTGTGGCGAAATTCGCCTGAACCATTGGTATCGCCGCGCCAGCGAATGGCACAGCGAGCCCGTCATCAAACACATCTACACCACGCTGAGCCAAGATGAAGCGCGCCACGGCGGCGCGTATTTGCGCTACATGAAGCGGGCGATTGGCAAATTTGGCGACGAAGCCAAAGCGGCGTTTACCAAGGTGGGTGTGCTCATGGCCAGCGCACGGCGCACGGCGCAGGCCCTGCACCCGACGAATTTGCATGTGAACCAGGCGCTCTTCCCGCGCGACACGATTCAAAGCCGTTTGCCCAACCCCGAGTGGCTGGAGCATTGGCTGGACAAGCAGATCAAATTTGATGCTGTATGGGAAACCAAGGTGGTCGAGCGGATTCTGCACAACATGAGCCTGCTGATGGAGCGCAGCTTCGTCACCGCTTCCGAATTGAATCGCTATCGCAAAGAGCTGGCGCAAAGCTTGGCGCTGAAAACGGGGGGCTTGGTTTTGCCCGCCAGTGTTGCAGTGAACCCTTCAGCCGCATGAGCGAAGCGCCGCGAATCCATGAGATTGCTGCAAAAATAGTAGCAAACAATTCTGATTCTATAAGGGCAATCAGCCAGTTTGGTTTAAAAAAACCAGTGGTCTTTACCAATGGCGTGTTTGATGTGCTGCATCGCGGCCATGTGACGTATTTGCAAGCGGCGCGTGCTTTGGGCGGCAGCTTGATCGTGGCACTCAACACCGATGCTTCGGCGCGCCGTTTGGGCAAAGGGTCAGACCGCCCGCTCAACAAAGAAGAAGATCGCGCCCATGTGATCGCGGCGCTGGCCAGCGTGGATGCGGTGCTATTTTTTGACGAAGACACGCCCTACGAGCTGATCGACACCCTTCGTCCCGATATCCTCGTCAAAGGCGGCGATTACGATATGAGCCAATTGCCCGAAGCGCAGCTGGTGGAAAGCTATGGCGGCAAGGCGCAGGCTTTGAGTTTTGTGGATGGCTACTCAACCACGGCCTTGGTGAACAAAATCCGCGCGAGCTGAAGCCCTACAAAGGCAAGGCAAGCGCTCACAGCGCCCGTCAAGTGCGCAGCCTGCACCACAGTAAAGCCCCAACTGGCATCCATGCGCAGCGGCGAGACCCAAGGTGCCTCATGAATCAGCCGAGCCAGCATCATGAGCGCCAAGAAAAAAGCGATGATGGACAAGTGCCGATCCACTATAAAATCCATAGCGCACTTCGCAACAATCATAAGGGCAAGAGCATGATTTAGCCCTGAAAACCCAGCATAGAACTGGATTTCAGGCCATAGCAACAGCGCTAGATTTGACAGCGGCCAAGCCAGCAAGAAAGCGATGACTTCTGCACGCCCGGCGCCCACATGATGGCCAATCACACCCAAACACAACAGAGCGAGCAGATTGACGATCAGATGTGCATCGCTTAAATGCGTCAAGCTGGCTGTCCACAGCGTCCAGGCTTGGGCCAAGCCATCGGTGCGTTGCCAGCGCAGTGAGATTTGCGCCTCAACCGGCAGCAGCCACACCATCACGCAAAGCGAGGCCAACGCCGCGCAGCCGCCCGCCCAAGCGAGGCTAGGCTGCGCAGCCTCGCTGCGCATCAAGCCGCCTTGACGGAGGAGCGCGAAAAGCGGGCGCGGAGGCGCTTCCACCAGCCGCCCGAGATGCCTTCCTTGAAATCGTCCACAAAGGTGTAGACCGCTGGAATCACCAACAGGCTCAAGAGCGTGCTGGTGATGAGCCCGCCAATCACAGCGACGCCCATCGGCGAGCGGAAACTGCCATCGGCTGCGCCCCAGCTCATGGCAATCGGGGTCATGCCTGCGCCCATGGCGATGGTGGTCATCACAATCGGGCGCACACGCTTGTGGCAAGCATCGAGCAAAGCCTCGGTGCGGCTCATCGGAGGCGTTGCAGGCTGCGTTTCAGTGGCAGGCTTGCCGCGCCGCGCTTCAATCGCGTATTCCACCAGCAAAATCGAATTCTTCGTGGCCACCCCCATCAGCATGATCAAGCCAATCAGCGAAGGCATGGAAAAGCTCTTGTCTGCCACCAGCAGTGCAACAAACGCGCCGCCGAGTGAGAGCGGTAGTGCCACCAAGATCGTCATCGGGTGCAGGAAGTCTTTAAACAAAAGCACCAGCACGATATAAATACACAGCACCGCCGTGAGCATCGCCAAGCCAAAACTGGCAAACAATTCGCCCATCACCTCGGCATCGCCAATCACCACTTGCTTGACGCCCGCTGGCAGATTTTGAATGGCAGGCAGCTTGTCCACCGCTGCGGTCACGTCGCCCAGAGGCAAGCCGGAGAGTTCCACTTCAAACTGTACATTGCGTGCGCGGTTAAAGCGGTCAATCACCGCCGGGCCGCCTGAGAGCTCAATCGTAGCCACTTGGCTCAGCATCACCGGGCCTTTGTTTCCCGGCACCATCAGCCGCTCTAGCGCTCCGATGTCATCTCGCGCATCGTCCGACAAGCGCACCACGATAGGAATCTGGCGCTGCGCTAAATTGAGCTTGGGCAGCGCAGAGTCATAGTCGCCCACGGTGGCGATGCGTAGCGTCTCGCCAATCTCGGCGCTGGTCACGCCCATATCGGCCATGCGAGAAAAATCGGGGCGCACGGTCAGCTCTGGGCGCACCAGTGAGGCGCTGGAAGCCACCGAGCCTAGGCCAGGAATGGTGCGCAAATCGCGCTCCACGGCAGCCGCAGCGGCGGCCAAAGCCAGAGGATCATCGCCCGTCAAGGCCAAGATGTATTTCTCGCCCGAGCCGCCCAAACCGACTTTGCTGCGCACGCCGGGCAATTCTTGCAGCGCTTTGCGGATGTTGTTTTCAATACCCTGCTTACGTGGCCGCTGGCCGCGCTCAGTGAGCAAAATCGTGAGTGTGGCCTTGCGTGCTTCTGCCGCGCCGCCGGGAGCAAACGGATCCGAGCCCGCAGAGCCGCCGCCAATCGTGGTGTAAACAGATCTCACATGCTCCACTTTGGCAATCAGCAAGCGCGCCGCTTCCGCAGCCACTTGGGTTTCTGCCAACTTCGTGCCGGGCGGCAGCTCAATGTTGACCTGCGTTTGAGAGTTGTCATCCGGTGGAATAAAACCGGTGGGCAGCAAAGGAATCAGAAACAGCGAACCGATAAAAAAGGAAAAAGCGGCGATCACCGTGATCAAGCGATGCTGCAAACACCAGCGACTGGTGCGCATATACCATTGCATCAATGCGCCATCTTTGACTTCATGGCCCGCGGGAATTGGCTTCAAAATATAAGCGGCCATCATGGGCGTGAGCATCCGTGCCACCACGAGCGACGCAAACACAGCCAGAGCGGCCGTCCAGCCAAATTGCTTGAAGAATTTGCCCACGATGCCGCTCATGAAAGCTGTAGGTAAAAACACGGCAATCAGGGTGAAGGTGATCGCGATCACCGCCACGCCAATTTCATCTGCGGCCTCCATTGCGGCTTGGTAAGGTGTTTTGCCCATGCGCAGATGGCGCACGATATTCTCCACCTCCACAATCGCATCGTCCACCAAAATACCGATCACCAGGGACAGCGCTAACAGCGTCACTACATTGATCGAAAAGCCCAAATAATTCATGCCGATAAAAGCAGGAATCACCGACAGCGGTAGCGCCACAGCCGAGACAAAAGTGGCTCGCCAATCGCGTAAGAAAAGCAGCACCACCAGCACCGCCAGCGCCGCGCCTTCGGCCAGCAAAATCAGCGATGCGGAATACTCTTCTTCTACTGGCGTGACAAAGTCAAATGCTTCGGTGAGCTGCATATCGGGGCGAGCCAGTTTGATCTCTGCCAAAGCAGCTCGCACACCACGGCCTGCATCCACCTCGCTTGCGCCCTTGCTGCGAGCGATTTCAAAACCCACCACCGGCACGCCATTGAGCAAAGCGCTAGAGCGCGGCTCAGCAATCGTGTCTTTCACCTCAGCGATTTGATCAAGGCGAATTTTGCGTCCTGCGTCACCTAGCGAGAGCTCAATTGCGGCAATTTCAGCCGCAGATTTCACCGTGGCGAGTGTGCGCACAGGCTGCTCGCTCGTACCCAAATTCGTGCGGCCACCGGCCGTTTCCATTTGCACATCGCGCAACTGGCGCGACACCGCCGCCGCGCTCACGCCCAGCGATTGCATCTTGTTGGTATCCAGCGTGATGCGCACCTCGCGGTTCACCCCGCCCACGCGGCTGACCGAGCCCACGCCAGGCACAGCCAGCAAACGGCGCGTGAGCGTGTCATCGACAAACCAACTCAAAGCCTCATCGTCCATCGACGGAATGCGAATCGTGTAGGCCAGCACCGCGCCGCCTGAGATGTTGACTTTGCTCACAATCGGATCGCGCAAGTCAGCCGGTAAATCAGCACGCACCTGCTGCACGGCGGAGCGCGTTTCGTCCAGCGCTTCTTGGGTGGATTTTTCGATGCGGAATTCGGCGGTGATCGTTACCACGCCGTCTTGCACCTTGGTATAGATATTCTTCAAGCCAGCCAGAGCGGCAATCGAATTTTCTATTTTGCGAGCCACTTCGGTTTCAAGCTGAGCGGGTGAGCCGCCGGGCAAGCTGGCGGTGATGATGATGTTGGGCACATCCAAATCAGGAAAGTTTTGCACCTTCATGTTTTGATAGCCCAAGATGCCGGCAAAGCACAGCATCACAAAAAACATGATGGCGGCAATCGGGTTGCGTATGCACCAAGCGGATACGTTCATGGTCTGTCCTTCAATTCAAACTGGCGCGGTTACTTAGTCACAACTTTGACGGTGTCACCGTCAGCTAAAAATGCCGCGCCCGAAGCCACGTATTTCTCACCCACTTTTGCACCCGAGAGAATCTCCACTGCATCGCCACTGCGTTTGCCAGTTTGCAATTTCACTTGAGAGATTTTGCTGTTCGCTTCTATGCGCATCGCATAAGTGAAGCCATCGCGCAACACCAAGGCTTGCTGCGGCAGCGTGAGCGCATTCTGATTGCCCAAAGCAAAATCACCTTTGGCAAACATGCCTGCCTTCACATCCGGATGCTGCGGAATATCGACATACACCAAGGCATTGCGCGTCACCGGATCGACTGTGGGCGCGATGATGCGCACCTTGCCATTCACAACAGCGCCGCTGGCAGCTGTAACGCTGACCAGCGTGCCTGGCTTGACTTTGCCGATCTCGCTGCTGGTGACCTCCGCACGCCATTCCAAGCGGCCTTGGCGCACCATACGAAACAGCTCTGCGCCTGCGCCCACCACGGAGCCGACGGTGGCATTGCGGGCGGAGATGATGCCGTTGTCTGGCGCAGTGAGTTGAGAATTCTTCAAGCGCACTTGTGCGGCTGTGACTTGCGCTTTTGCTGCGGCCACACGCGCCTTGGCAGTTTGCTCTTGAGTGTTGTATTGCGCGATTTGCTGGTTGGACAAAGCGCCCGTGTCTTTGAGTGTGGCGGCACGCTGCGCATTGGCAACGGCCTCCAAGGCATTGGCCTCGGCCTCCATCTGCGATGCCTGCGCTTGCAGCAGATCAGCCTGCGCGGTTTCTGAAGAGAAAGTGGCCAGCACTTGGCCTTTGCGCACCACATCGCCCACGTTGACGCGCACGTCGGTGAGCTTCAAGCCATTGACTTCCGCGCCAATGCTGGCTTCTTGCCAAGCGGCCACCGAGCCATTGGCAGAGAGCTTGATTGCCATGCTGCCACTGGCGGGGCTGACGCTGCTCACGGTGAGCGCGGCCTTGGCGGCGGGCGCTGCTGCAGGCGTGTTCTGAGCCTGAGATTTGGAGGAAAACAGGCCGATAGCCGTTATAGAACCTGCGCTGAATGCTACCAAAACAATAGCAATTGAGTGTTTCTTGAAATTCATGAGTTCGCTTTCCATCGATTAAGGTTGAGCCGATGCGGGGCGGGCACTGTTGCTGGCAACACTCATGCCTGCCGTCCAGCCGCCGCCTGTGGCGCGATACAGGTTGATCCAAGCAGCGATGCGGCCTTGCTCCACCACGAGCTGGTTTTGCTGCGCAAAGAGAGCGGTGCGCCGCGCATCTTCGAGTTCGACCAAACTGGCCAGGCCAGCGCGGTAGCGAGACTGCGTGGCAGCCAGCGATGCGCCATAGCCTTCAGCTGCGGCCTTGGTTTGCGTGCCGCGCAGATTGGCTGCATTCAAATTCACCAAGCTTTCCTCCACTTCGCGTACTGCCTGCCGCGCTTTGGCTTGCAGCGAAATCACGGCTTCGTTGTAGGCAGCCACAGCCGCTAGCGTGTTGCTTCGCGTCAGGTCTTGGTTGGTCAAAGGCAGATTCAAGGCGATGGGGCCCAGAGCCCATGTCAAGCCTTCACTGCTCACGCCCATCTGCCGCGTGCTGCCAATGCCAATGCTGCCGTTCAAGCTGAGCGAGGGGTAGCGCCGTGCATCGACAGTCTGAATATCGAGCGCGGCAGCGGTCACATCTTGCTGCGCAGCGGCAATGTCGGGGCGTTGACTGAGCAACTGCGCGGGCACTTGGGTGACCGAACCTGCTATAGAAAACAGAGCACTCTGCGCAGATATCTTGCCGGCTGCAGCCTGATTTGCCTTCAATTTTTCGCGCAAAGAGGCCTCTGGCAGACCACTCAGCGCCACTAAGGCCTTGACCTGCGCATCACACTGCGCTTGCGTCGCCGTAACGGAGTTGGCAGCATCAAAGCTGCTGGCGCGCGCAAGCTGGGCCGTAGCGGGCGCAGAAAATCCGGCCTTGGCGGTGAGCTCGGCCAAACGAGAGGTTTCATCGCGCGAAGCGGCATCGCGTTGCAAAAGCGAGAGCAGACTTTCGCAATAGCGGTAGCTGGTGTAAGTGGCGGCCATCTCAGCGGCCACAGCCACACGCGCCTCGTGCCAGCCCAGTTCTGCGCCACGCGCACGCAGTTGCGCAGCCGACAGCGCAGCACGATTGCCGCCCCACAAATCCAATTCCCAAGATGCCTGCAAGCCTGCGCTGAGCGAGGTGGCGGGAGGCGCTTTCGGCGCCTGCACGCCGCGGCTGCCTTGTGCGCTCAGGCTCACATTGGGCGAGATGGCATCGCCTGCCCGCGCTACGTTGGCTCGCGCGTTGGCGATGCCCGTCAGAGCTGCTGTAAGTGAGGCGCTGCCCTTTTGCGCGGCTTGCATGAGTTCGTCAAACACCGGATCGCCCAGTTGCGTCCACCAATTCACAAGTTGCGCCGTGCTGCCGCCATGCGGCAATGGCACTTGCCAAGCGGCGGCGGCGCGAATTTGCGCATCGCTTTGCACTTGCTGAGGATCGGGCAGCTTGACCGTGCCTGCGCAAGCGGCCAGCAAGGGAATCGCCAAACTGAGGGCGCTGAGTTTCCAGATCATTTCATTTTCCTTCCTTGGTTCTGCGCTGCTGCTCGGCTTGCACCAAAGCCAGCGCATATTGCGTGAGGCGCTGCCCCATCACGTCCAGCGCCTCAGGGTTGTTGACCAAACCTGGGCGCACCACTTGGAGCACTTCGCGCCCCATGTACAAAAACACCGCCTGTGCCACGATGCAAATGGCCAGCCGATGCACATCATCGTCTTCTTTTGTGATGCCCAAATGACGGCACAGCACCTTCACCAAGGCCTTGTGATAAGGCGATATGCCGTGGTCAATCTCCTGCTGCCATAAGCCCGTGGGCTCGACCATCTCACGCATGTGCAGCTTGGTGCACAGTTGCACCAGCTCACCTTTTTTCAAAGGCTCAATGAAGCCGGAATACAGGCCTTGCAAAGCCTGCTCCAGCGAGAGCGTGGGGCTGTCAAACAACACGATATCGTCTTGCGGTTGGCCCATCGGCTCGATAAAGGCCGCGCGATAAATGCCCGCCTTGTCGCCAAAGTAATACCGAATCGCGGCCAGATTGGCCTGCGCCGCATCGGCAATCATTCGCGTGGAGGTTTTTTCAAAGCCATGCTCAGCAAAGCAGCGAAGTGCGGCTTGCAAAAGGCGCTGACGCGACTCGCTGGGCTCGGCTGTTTCAGGCGACGCAGCAGACTCAAGAATAGTTTGATTTTTTGGCATGGGAGGTGATGATACACAATTTAATCAAACGATTGATTAATAAGTATAAACCCCATACTTGCATGGTGATTCACGCCCCACTCTTGCACTTCAAAAGATCACCAACCCCGAAATCGCGGCCACACTCCTTCAATTGCGCCCGATGCGCCTAACACCACATACTGATCATGCTGAGCCCCGGTCGCGCAGGCATGGTTGGGCAAGATGCGCAGCAGTGTGCCCACGGGCAGCTCGGGCAGCGGCTCTGATGAACCCGTGCGGATGGAGAGAATGCCGTGCTCTTGGTTGGCCCCGCTCATGATCAGATCGGTGATCACACGGCCTTGCGCGTCGCAGACCAAGCCATAGCCTTGGTCAATCGGCTGACTTGCCGTGCCCCGGTCGCGGCTCATCGCCATCCAGCCTGCATCCACAATGATCCACCCCTTTTCTTTTTGATGGCCGATCACGCTGGCCAGCACGCTAATAGCAATGTCATCCGTGCTGCACACATTCAAGCCCGCCATCACCAGATCAAAAAACACAAACACGCCCGCCCGCACCTCCGTCACGCCTTCCAGATGCTCAGCAAAATGCGCCGTCGGTGTGGAGCCAACGCTTACCACCGGCGCTGCAAAGCCAGCAGCACGCAGCATCTGCGCTGACTGCACCGCGCCCAAGCGCTCTTGCTCGGCCATTTGCACTTTCGCCTCCACGCTGTAACTCGCATAAGACGCACCCGCATGCGTCATCACGCCGCGCAGCTCGCAATGCGGCTCAAGCGCTCTGGCAATGTCAAGAATCAGCGCATCGCCGGGGCGCACACCGCTGCGATGGCCATCGGAATCAATCTCAATCAGCACCGGAATGTGATCATTCATCGTTTGTGCATGCGCCGCCAAAGCCTGCGCAGCGACCACGCTATCGAGCACCACCGTCAAATCCACACCCTGCGCACGCAAGCGGCTGACATGCGCGAACTTGTTGGCCACAATGGAGACGGCATACAACATATCCGTCACGCCCGCAGCTGCAAATTCGTCCGCCTCCTTGAGCGTAGAGACGGTTGCTGGGCCGCTGGGTGAATCCATCATGGCGTGAGCCACCTCAATGCATTTGGCAGTTTTCAAATGTGGCCGCAGCTGCACGCCCAGCGGCTGCAAGCGTGTGCGCAGGCGAGCAATGTTGCGCTGCATACGATCCGTGTCAAGCAGCAAGGCGGGCGTTTCAAGTGTGTTCAGAGGAGTCATGCATGGATTGTGCCGATATCGCGAGCTGCTCGTATGCCGTTACGATGGCGTGCAACACTTTACCTCTCCCATTGCCGACATCATGACTACCGCCATCATCAGCGCCTTGCCCGAAGAGCAAGCGGGCTTGCTTCACTTGCTACAAAATAATGAGCAAACAACGCATATTCCACGTCGGCTAGAGCATGGATTGATCCATAAAAGACCAGTCATCTTGGCGCTGGCAGGCGTGGGCAAAGTCGCAGCAAGCATCACCGCCACGATGCTGATCGAGCGCTACAAAGTGCAGCGCATTGTCTTCACCGGCGTGGCCGGTGCGGTGGCCAGCCATGTGAATGTGGCCGATCTGGTGGTGGGCACTGAGTATTTGCAGCACGACATGGATGCCTCACCGCTCTTCCCGCGCCATGAAATTCCCTACACGGGCATCAGTCGTTTTGCTGGCAATGCGCATCTAGTTGCTATGATTTTGGAAGCGATACACGCAGATAACATAACGGCCAGTAGCCTAAAACCCTTAAAAATTCACCAAGGCCTGATCATCAGCGGCGACCGCTTCGTCAGCAGCGCCGCAGAAGTGCAAGCGCTGCGCCACGCACTGCCCGACGCCCTGTGCGTCGAAATGGAAGGGGCTGCCATTGCACAGGTCTGCCACGACTACCAGATCCCCTTCGCCGCAGTGCGCACCATCTCCGACAAAGCCGACGACAGCGCGCATGTCGATTTTCCGAAATTCGTGAGCGAAGTTGCCGGGCCGATAGCCGTAAAAATCGTGCAAGCGCTGATGCTCAAGCTCTGAAGTTTTTATAGCGGTTTTATTGCAATATAGTGCCGTCGCCCTTATAAACGCAGCGTATCGTGCTATGAAAAAACTAGCAATTTAGTCTTGACCGCCTCAACCCAACACCGCCTCAATGTCCTTGGCCAGGCTTTGAGGTGTGTCTTGTGGGGCGTAGCGTTTGATCACTTGGCCGTCGCGGCCAACGAGGAATTTGGTGAAATTCCATTTGATGGCTTTGCTGCCGAGCAGGCCCGGTGCTTGCTCGCAGAGCCATTGGTATAAATCGGTGGCTTGCGGCCCGTTCACATCGACTTTGCCCATGAGCGGAAAGCTCACGCCAAAGTTAAGTTCGCAAAAAGAAGCAATGTCCTCTTCGCTGCCCGACTCTTGTGCGCCAAATTGGTTGCATGGGAAACCCAGCACCACAAGCCCCGTTTTGCCATATTGCTCGTGCAATGCTTGCAGGCCTTTGTATTGCGGCGTGAAGCCACAGCCACTGGCAGTGTTAACAATTAGCAACGCCTTTCCGGCATATTTCTTCAAAGCGACTTTTTTTCCATGAATATCCAACGCATTGAAATCGTAGGCAGTGGTTGTAGCAGGCATGATGCAAATGTTCTTTCTGATTCACGGCGGGGCAAGCGTCTGATTTTGGCGCTTTCTTGTCAGGCTTGTCAAAAACGTCGCTCTTTGGGCACGCAGGCCTAGTCAAAACCGTGGCGTTTCTATAGAATGAACTGATACTAATTTACTAACTCCTCAGTACAAGCCTATGATTTATCTGGATATTTCGCTACCGCGATGGGTTCGAAATCAGGCAAATTACTGCTTGGAGACTTGACATGACCCAACCCCACAAAATCATTTTGGTTGGTTTCTCCTCGTTTGAGAAGGTGACCTTTGAATCCTTCTTCCGCTTAGCTGCGCGTCGTCCGCCTGGCTATGTGCTGGTGGAAGATGCAGCCCAGGCGCATCTGGCGGTGGTCAATGCAGATGATGCCGCTGTGCTGCGGCAATGCATCGCAACCAAACCCGCATCGCAGGTGTTGCTCATTGGTAGCCAAGATGGCGGCACAGGCTGGATGTTGCAACGCCGCCCCCTGAATTTGATGAAGGTGTTGGCCACAGTCGAAAGCCTGTTGTCGCCTTCCATGGCCACGGTGCCTGCCGCCTTGATGCCCATGCGGCCTGTGGCAAGTGCGCCTGCCGTATCTGCAGTTGCTAGGCCCGCTGCTAGCATGCCCACGGCTGCGGCTGCGGCTGCGGCTGCGCCCGTGCAGAGCAAGCCAGCGGCAACATTCACCGCGTCCAGTATGCCCCGCCCTGCCATGCCAGCGCCAGCAGCAGCCACTGTGGCGGCTCGGCCCTCGCCGTCGGCCAGCGGCCCGGATTCGACGATGCGTCGTTCCGTGCGATCTGGCGCAGGTGCACGAGCAGATTTCGATGCCAGTCGTAGTGCCGACATGCTCGCTGGGATGTCTAATTCCAAATCTGCTTTGCCTGACAGCGCCATGGATGTGGATCACATCTTGGTGGTGGACGACAGCGATATCGCACTCAAATTCATGCGCAACCGCCTCTCGCGTTTTGGCTTCCATGCCGATTTGGTCAATTCGGGCGAAGAGGCTTTAGGCAAGATGAACACCAAGCCATATAAATTTGTCTTCTTAGACGTGATGATGGAAGGCTTAGATGGTTATCAAACTTGCCGCGCCATCAAGCAGCGCAAGTATTCAGATGGCAAGCCGCCTGTGGTGGTGATGCTGACCAGCCGTGGCGGCACGATTGACAAAATTCGCGGCACGCTCGCTGGCTGCGATGCCTACCTGACCAAGCCGCTCAATGAGCGCGATTTGATTGCTGTGCTGGCCAAGCATGATCGCGGTGTGGCGCGTGGTTTCCAGGAAACCAATTTCGGTAGCAACAGCGGCTCGGGGTTTGCACGGTCAGCCAGTTAGGCAAAATGGGCGCATGATAATGCGTTGGAATGATGGTCATCGCAGATGCGCATGGTTGCAGTAGAAAACAGATAATTTTGGAGTGAGAATTTTATGAAAAAAGTTATGGTCGTCGATGATGCACCCGTGGATTCGCAAAACTTGCAGCGAATCTTTGCAGATGCGGGCTGGGTGGTTGTGATGGCCACTTCTGGCGCTGAGGCGGTAGCCAAGGCAAAGCTTGAAGTGCCTGACCTGATCATGATGGATGTCAACATGCCCGGCCTGGATGGTTTTTCCGCCACGCGCCAGCTCATGCAAGACCCGGTCACCAAAGGCATTCCTGTGGTGTTTGTCACCTCCAAAGATCAGAAAGCAGACCGCGTGTTTGCGCAGATGCTGGGTGCCAAAGGCTATGTGACCAAGCCTTACACGGCCGATCAAATTTTGGGCACGATCTGAGCGCCGTTGTAGCTCCTCGCCCATCGGTTTTTGACGCGTACTACCCCCTTTGAAACTGGCACAAGGCATCCTCTGTGGCTCTTGGGCTTTGGCTTTCCCGTTTGACTGGGCACGCCAGATTGTGGACGTGTTTGAGCTCAGCCCGATTCCCAAATCGCCCGCTTGGCTGATCGGCGCAGCGAATGTGGATGGCAACATCCTGCCCGTGGTTGATCTCAACACCTACCTCGGCGCGGGCTCGGCCTCTGCATCGGCTGCTCGTCAAAAGCGCTTGCTCATTGGTGGCGTGTCAACAGACGCCTCCGCTGATAGCACGGGCGATGCGATCGCGATTGCTTTTGAAGGCTTGCCGCAGCAACTGGCCTATGAGCCCCGTGCGCTGACCTATGCCGGTGCCTTGCCACCGCGTCTGCGAGAGCTGTGCGTGGGTGTGGGCAGCAATGCAGCAGGCCATGAATTCCTAGAAATCGATGCCCAGCGCCTCTTAGCTATCCTCAGCGATGAATTGGCGCAAGCATGATCACTTTTTTACTTGAGACAACTTTCCCCTTGATGGATTCGGAGCGCACACTATGAATATCCGGCAAAAAATGCTGATTGGCGCAGGCCTGCTGACCTTGATTCCGGTGGTGATCACCGCCGCTTTGCTGTGGCAGGGCGCATCTTCGTTGGCCGGCACCGCATTGGAGGAGCGTACAAAAACGCAGTTGAGCTCATTGCGAGACACCAAGCGCGCCCAGTTAACGGACGAAATCGATGGCCGTGTGCGCGCACTGCAAAGCTTAGCCGCTCAGCGCTCTACCCTGGATGCCATGCGCGGTTTCAAAGGGGCATTTGGTAGCGCTGCCAAAGATTCAGGGCAAACGCCAGAAGCAGCCAGCGCGGCGTTGACCAAATACACGCAGGAGCAGTTTGCCCCTGAATATGCCAAGCGCAATGCAGGCGCTGCGCCTGATCTGTCTAAATTTATTGCAACTCTCGATGCCAATGGCATCGCTTTGCAGAATGAATTTATCGTGCGCAACCCCAATCCCTTAGGGCAAAAAGAGCGCTTGACGCGCCCCGAAGGCAATAGCGCCTATGCGCAGGCGCATGCGCAGTATCACCCCGGTTTTGAGCGCGCCCAAAAGCTCTCGGAGTTCTACGATATTTTCTTGATCGATACAGAGAGCGACGCCGTTGTCTACACCGTGTTCAAAGAGCTCGATTTCGGCAGTTCGCTCACCAAAGGCATAGCCAGCGGCACCAAGCTTGCGGAGGCCTATGCCAAAGTCAAGCAATCTGCCAACCGCGATACGGTTTATTTGTCAGACTTTGCGCCCTATTTGGCATCTTATGATGACCAAGCCGCCTTCGCTGCTGCACCTGTTTTTGATGGTGATCGCCAAATCGGTGTGATTGCTATGCAATATCCAATTGACAAAATCACCGATGTGATGAACTCGAACAAAGCTTGGGAGAAAATTGGTTTGGGCAAGTCGGGTGATATGTTCGCGGTGGGGCCAGACAAACTCATGCGCACCAATGCGCGTTATGTGGTGGAAAACAAAACGGTGTTTGCTGATCTCTTGGGCGGTAAATTGTCGACCAATGCAAAATCAACACTGCTCAAGAAAGAGACCTCGATTGGTCTGGTGACGATTGACTCGGATGCGACCCGCCCCGCCTTGGCCGGGCAAGACGGCTTTGTGGAGTTTGTAGACTATCGCGGCATTCCTTCTCTGGGTGCTTACGGCCCTTTGAAAGTTCAAGGCTTGAGCTGGGGCATGGTGGCCAAGATTGATGTGCAAGAGGCAGATGAGACGATTTCTCAGCTGAACCGCTCATCCTTGCTGCGCGCTGTGTTGATTGGCTTGGGTGTGGTGGCATTTGCAGGCTTTGCTGTGACGGTGTTTTTGCGCCAGTTCTTAAAGCCGATTCAAACCTTGTCAGATACGGTGCAGAAAGTGGCGAGCGGCGAAACCTCTGCGCGTGCACAGCTGACCGAGAAAGACGAAATTGGCGATCTGGGCCGCGCATTTGACGGCCTGCTTGATGACCGTATTGCTGCGCTGGAAAAAGCCGGTAAAGAAAACGAAACCCTCAACAACTCCGTGATTGACCTGCTGCAAGCGGTGTTCCAGCTCTCCAACCGTGATTTGACGGCACGTGCGCCGGTGACGGAAGACATTATCGGCACCGTGGCGTCGTCCATCAACCAGTTCTCCGATGAGACCGGCCGCACGCTGCTCGAAGTGCAGAAAATTGCCTCGCAAGTGGCACTGACCTCTGAATCTGTGCGCGTGCAGTCGGTGATGGTGGAAGAGACCGCCCGCGCCGAGCGAGACGCTTTGGATGCCATGTCTGACAACTTGGGTAAGGCCACGGCGCAATTGGCGCAGGTGTCGGCGTTGTCCGAGCAATCCAACAAGGCCGCTGGTGTGGCCGCCGATGCCACGCAAAACGCGTTGGTGGCGGTGCAAGGCACAGTGCAGGGCATGGATCAGTTGCGCGAATCCATCTCTGACATGGAAAAACGCTTCAAACGATTGGGCGAGCGTTCGCAGGAAATTTCTACCGCCGTGCAGCTGATCAATGCGATCTCGGAGCGCACACACGTGCTGGCCCTGAACGCTGCCATGCAAGCGGCCACTGCCGGTGAAGCAGGGCGTGGTTTTGCGGTGGTGGCTGAAGAGGTGCAGCGCCTCTCGGACAGCTCACGCCAAGCAACATCGACTATCTCTCAACTGGTGGGCAATATTCAAGCCGAGACGAATGAGACGCTGTTCACGGTGAACCGCCTGATTGGCGACGTGGTGCGGCAGTCTGAATTGGCGCAACGTGCCGGTGTGCAGATGAACCAAACGCAGCAAACCACACAGCAGTTGGTGGGCTTGGTGCGGCAGATTGCGCAATTCTCCGAACAACAAGCGCAGCTGGCCACCAGTTTGCAGCAGTCGGTGTTGGACATCAATGCCGGTACGGAGCAAACCTCGGCGGCTATTGCCGAGCAAACCGCCTCCACGCAGTCGTTGGCCGATTCATCGCGCCAGCTGACGGCGGCGGTGGGTCAGTTCAAGCTGGTTTAAACCTTTTCTCGCCCTGCTATGAATATCAGCGATTTGCTGACCCTGCTGCGCGAAGAATTCGCGCTGGATGTGCCAATGGCGCGTGATGCTGCTAGGCAAGCCGCTGCCGATCCATCGCAAGTGGCAGATTTGCTGGAGCCTGTGGTGGGCTATATTGATCGCTCGGTACAAGCCAGTGCCTTGGTAAGCTTGCATGGCTGGGGGAGCTTTCTCAACCAAGTGTCGCAGTTCACCCAGTTGCAAATGATGCAGCCCGATGCGGCCAGTTTGGCATGGCTGGCGGGCTGGACAGAGCCCGCGCTAGCCTATCTTGAAACCCCAGCGCAGTTTGAATCTACGCAAGGCATCATCCGCTATCTGGCCGCCTGCCCGCAGGCTACCGATGAAGCGGCGCTCGTCACCTTGCAAGCGCATCTCTTGATGCCGCCGATGCTCAGTATGGAAGAGGCTGCTGCCGCTGAGGCGGTGGTGGAAGATGCGCAGGCCCAAGATGTGAGCCTGCAAACGGACGAGGTTGATGGCAGCTTGCTGCAAGCGATGCTACAAGACGCGCCCGATCAGTTAGAGCGGTTGATGGTTTACTTGGATGAGTTGGCCAGCGGAAAAATCGATGCCGCTCACTTGATTGAGGCGCAGCGCATTGCCCACACCTTCAAAGGCTCAGGCAACATCATTGGCCTGCCCGGCATTGGCCGCGTCGCCCATCGTCTGGAAGACTTGATGGAATGGACGGTTGAGCAGGTCAATGCCGGCGAGCGCGCCAACCCAGCGGCGGTGCGAGACATGCGTCATGCCGTGGGCGTGTTGCAGCACATGGTGGCGCATTTGCAAGGCGAAGAGGCTGAACCTGCCGGCGCACAGGAATGCTTGCAAAGATTGATTGATTGGACCAACTGGATTCGCCAAGACGTAGCGCAGGCGCAGTCTCCTGAACCGTTGGGCGCCGCAATAGCTATTAATTTAGTAGCAACAAACGTAGAAAATATAACGGCTACTGGCCAAAATGAGCCTCAAGCTGCCGAAGTGCAGATGCTGCGCGTGGGTGTGGATCGCTTGAGCCGGGTGCTGCGCCGCGCCACCCAATCCATCGTGGCCTCGCAGCGTGTGGGCCAGCTGGTGCGCACCGCAAATGATCGGCTCTCTGCCATTGAGGTGAGTCACACCGAGTTGGCGCGCCGCTTGCGCGAGCTGGAGCAGACGGTAGACAAACAGGTGGTGCAGCTGCGCGGTCAAAAAGAATCGGGCGAGACGATTGATCCGCTCGAGATGGATCGCTATGACGCGCTCTACACCCTCTCGCGCTTTGTGATTGAAGCGGTGCAGGATGAGTTGGAGCTGGCACGCGAGGCGCGCACGCAAGTGGCGGCTGCCCAGCAAATCATCCGCGATGAAGATCAATTTCAGCGCGAGCAACACCGCGATTTACTCGCGGCCCGCCTCGTGCCCGTGAAAACCATCATTCCTCGCCTCAAACGCAATGTGGCGCAGACGGCGGCTTCCACAGGTAAGCAAGCCCGGCTCGTGGTGGAAGGCGAAAACACCACGCTCGATGCCGACGTGCTCACCCGCTTGACCGAGCCGCTGCTGCATTTGCTGCGTAACGCGGTCGATCACGGCTTGGAAGTGCCCGTAGAGCGCGAGAGCATGGGCAAAGAGGCCACAGGCACGGTTACTTTGAGCTTCCGCCGCGTGGGCCAAGATGTGGAGCTGATTTGCGCCGACGACGGCAAGGGCTTGGATCTGCCGGCGATTTACGACAAAGCGATAGAGTATGGCTTGATCACAGCCGGCGCGAAGTTGACCGAAGACGAAATGCGCCGCCTGATTTTGCGCCCCGGTTTTTCCACCAAGCGTGAGGTGACGGAAGTCTCTGGGCGCGGCGTGGGCATGGATGTGGTCAATGACCGCGTCGCGGGTTTGAAGGGCCGGCTGGATATTCAAAGCTCTGCGCAAGGCGGCTCGCGATTTATCGTGCGCGTGCCCGTGTCGAGTGGCGCTGCGCAGGCCTTGATTGTGCAATGTGCGCAAGAAGAAGTGGCACTGCCCTCCGATCAGGTGGTGCAAGCGCTGGCGGCGGATGAAGTGGAAATGATCCAAGTAGAAGGCAGCAGTCTGCCGCATGTGCGCCATTTGGGGCAAGACTATCCGGCCTATTCGCTGGGCGTGTGGCTGGGCTTTGAAGACCAGGCCGAGTTCGTCTCACGCACCAAACCCGTGGTGTTGTGCGCAGGCGCAACCGGGACGGTTGCCTTGATGGTGGATGCCGTGGTGGATGCGCGCGAGCTGATCTTGCAAGACATTGGACGCTTGGCGCGCCGCATTGCGGGTGTCGTGGGCGGTGCTTTGCGCAACGACGGCAGGCCGATGTTTTTGCTCGATGTGGCGGCGCTGGAGCGCGCGGCGCAAACAGGCAGCAAGATCGGCGCTTCATTGGTGATGCGCCGCCGAATGGCAGTGAAGCGCACGCGGGTGCTGGTGGTAGACGATGCGTTGTCGGTACGCCGCTCCATGGAGCAATTGCTAGAAGACGCAGGCTACGAAGTGATCAGCGCGGCAGACGGCTTCTTGGCGCTGGAAAGCCTGCGCGAGAAAACGCCCGCCATCGTGCTTACCGATCTGGAAATGCCCAACCTCAATGGCCTAGAGCTGACCAAACGCCTGCGCGAGTTGCCGCAATTCATGGCCACGCCGGTCGTGATGATCACTTCTCGCGCCAGTGACAAACATCGTGCGATGGCCATGGATGCGGGCGTGGATTTGTATTTAACCAAACCCTACAGCGATGCCACCTTGATCGATCACGTCAAGCGGCTGACTTCGCAAGATACTGCCTTGCTGATGCACTGATTTTCATGCGGGCATGCTGAGCTTGCTTGGATGCGCCAATTTGAAGCCAAATTGGCGTTTGCCCGTTATAAATCATGCGTAGTGCGCTATTAAATTCATAGCAATCGATCTGCAACCAACCCTTCGGCGCAGAGCACCTAAAATCACGTCATGAGCATGACCCCCGAGCAAGCCCAGCAAGCCATTGCCTTGGCGCTGGACACCCTAGACATTGAAGCCGCCGCGATTGCCGGTTTGCGTAGCCGCTTGACGATCGAAGCCTCTGCCGCGCAAGCCTTCACGCAGGCTGTAGAAACGATGCTGGCCACACGTGGTCGCGTGGTCGTCATGGGGATGGGCAAGAGCGGCCACGTGGGCCGCAAGATCGCTGCCACACTGGCTTCTACCGGCACGGCAGCGATGTTTGTTCACCCCGCAGAAGCCAGCCA
Source organism: Variovorax sp. (assembly GCA_031375105.1). GTDB lineage: Bacteria > Pseudomonadota > Gammaproteobacteria > Burkholderiales > Burkholderiaceae_C > JANMDU01. The sequence continues at coordinate 12,572 of JANMHJ010000059.1, read as the reverse complement.
TGGCGATTTAGGCATGGTCAAGGCGGTTGACTCGATTCTGGCGATTTCGAATTCAGGGGAGTCGCAAGAGCTTTCCGCGATTCTCCCGTTCATCAAACGCATGGGGGCACCATTGATCGCCATCACCGGCGGCCTGCAATCTGTGCTGGCTCAGCATGCAGATGTCGTGCTCGACTGCTCGGTGGCCAAAGAAGCCTGCCCGCTGAATCTCGCCCCTACGGCCAGCACCACCGCTCAACTGGCCTTGGGCGATGCGCTGGCGATGGCGCTGCTGGATGCACGCGGTTTCAAGGCCGAAGATTTTGCGCGTTCGCACCCTGGCGGCAGCTTGGGCCGCAAGTTACTCATGCATGTTCGCGATTTGATGCGCACGGGCGCAGATATACCGCGCGTTGTCGCTTCTGCCACGTTCTCGGAGTTGATGCGCGAGATGAGTCACAAAGGGCTGGGCGCATCGGCCATCGTCGATTCGGCAGGGCATGTGCTGGGCATTTTTACCGATGGTGATTTGCGCCGCTTGATCGAGCGCGGCGTGGATTTGCGCGAACTGACGGCCCGCGAGGTGATGCACAAAGGCTCGCTGTCTATCTCCCCAGATGCGCTGGCGGTGGAGGCTGTCGAGCTGATGGAGTTGCACCGCATCACCAGCGTGCTCGTCACCGATGCTCAAGGCCTCTTGGTGGGCGCACTCAACTCCAACGATCTGATGCGCGCGAAAGTGATCTGAGCATGATCCGTGAGCCGGCTATCCAGTTTCCTGCGTCGCTTTTGCTACGTGCGCAAGCGGTGCGGCTGGTGATTTTGGATGTGGATGGCGTACTGACCGATGGCGGCTTGTATTTCAGTGAAGAAGGTGAATCGCTCAAACGTTTCTCTGTGCTCGATGGCCAAGGCCTCAAGCTCTTGCAGCGCGCTGGGGTTGAGCTGGCCGTGATCACCGGGCGCGACAGCGCTGCACTGCGCCATCGCCTAGCAGCTCTCAAAATCCAACACGCTGTCTTTGGTACGGAAGACAAATTGCCCGTTGCCAACAGGCTGCTGGCGCAAATGGGTTTGTCATGGGCCCAGACCGCCATGATGGGTGATGACTGGCCCGATTTGCCTCTGCTTGCTCGTGCGCAATTGGCCTGTACGCCAGCTAATGGGCACGTAGAAAACCGCGCTATCGCTCATTTCACAGCCTCTGAGCGCGGCGGTGAGGGCGCAGTGCGCGAGCTGTGCGACTTGATCCTCACAGCGCAGGGCCACTATGCCCGCTATTTCGAAGCGGCGCTACAAGCATGAAAGCCAGCAACATACTTCGCCAGCTCACAGGCAGCCTGACGCTGTATTTGCCGATGGCATTGATGGGCGTTTTAGCCCTGGGCAGCTGGTGGTTGGCTCGCAATACGCCATTAACGCAAGCGGTGATGCCTGAGCGCGTGCAGCGCCAAGAGCCCGACTACTTTCTGAACAATTTTTCCGTTAAGAGCTTTGATATCTTGGGTGCGTTGACGAGTGAAGTGCTGGGTAACAAGGCGCGGCATTTCCCGGCAACTGACGTGCTGGAAATTGACGAAGCGCGATTTCGCTCGACCAAGGGTGATCGCGTCACCACCGGCAAAGGTGATCGCGCTTATAGCAATGGCGATGGCTCAGAGGTACAGCTGGTCGGCAATGCGGTGGTGGTGCGCGAAGCGGGGCAAGGCAGGCAAGGTCGCGAGCAGCCGCGCGTTGAATTTCGCGGTGATTTTCTGCATGCTTTCCTGCGCACGGAAGAGTTAAAGTCCCACAAACCCGTCATCGTGGTGCGCGGTGGCGATCAGTTCAGCGGTGACCGCATGAGCTACAACAAGATTGATGGCATCGTTCAGTTAGATGGCCGTGTGCGCGTGCGGCTGGAATCCAAGCCAGTGAATGCGCGTTAAATCAAGGAGCCCCCGATGCCGCCCACACCTCTCGTCTTGATCACCGGCGCGTCCAGCGGCATCGGCCAGGCTCTGGCTTGGCGCTTTTACCAAGCGGGCTACCGTCTGGCTTTGGTGGCACGCCGCACCAGCGAAGTCGAATCATGGATTAGCCGACATAGAATCAGCGCAGAGTGCTATGAAATTTATAGCGCTGATGTGGCGCAAATTGACAGCATGGTCAAGGCAGGCCAAGAATGCATCGTTCGCCAAGGCGTGCCTGATGTGGTGATTGCCAATGCAGGCATCAGCATTGGCATGGACAGCGCGATTCGACAAGACATCGATGTGATGGCGCAAACGTTTGCCACCAACAACATCGGTTTAGCCGCCACGTTTCATCCTTTTATCTCTGGCATGGTGCAAAGAAAAAGCGGCACGCTGGTGGGCATTGCCAGCGTGGCAGGCATTCGTGGCCTGCCGGGGCATGGTGCGTATTGCGCGAGCAAGGCAGCGGTGATCAGCTACTGCGAAAGCCTGCGCGGCGAAATGCGCGCCGAGACAGGCAAAGATGGCGTGAAAGTCGTCACCATTGCTCCTGGCTATGTGGCGACGCCGCTGACTGCGCAAAATTCCTACAGCATGCCCTTTCTGATGCAGCCCGAAGATTTTGCAGATCGTGCTTTCCGGGCGATCACAGCAGGTGTGAGCTACCGCGTGATTCCGTGGCAAATGGGCATCGTGGCGAAACTACTGCGCGTGTTGCCCAACTGGCTCTACGACAAAGCACTCGCAGGCCGCCCGCGCAAGAAGCGTCAGCAGGCTCAGTAAATCACTCTCAACTCAGAGAATGCCCTTTTCTTTGTAGAAACGCATTGCGCCTGAATGGAAGGGGACGACGCGATTCATGGGCGCGTTTGCCATGCGCGTGGGCCCTGCGCTGGCGTGTATCTGTAGTGGATTTTCAATCATGAGCGCAGTGCGTGTGATCCAGTAGGCATCTGCCTCGGGGAAGTCTTGGTGCGCCATCACAAAATTCCAAGCAGCAACGGATTTCAAGGGCTGAGTCTGGCCGCGATAGGTGTTGACCGCAATGTGTGTGGGACTGAGGAATGCAAAGCGCTTGAGCATCGCAGCTTGCGCTTCATCGCTCAGGCCAAATATAAGCGCATCGGCGCTGTCAGCGACTTGCTTGAGCGCGGGAATCGGCAGCGCTGCGCCTTGCCAAAGCGCATCCATCTGACCTGAAAGCAAGTCTGTGGCTAACGCGGCAGGCGTGCCGTTGATGATTTGCGCCTGAATACCCGTCACTTCCAACAGTCCTTTGAAGAAGCTTTCTGCAGGCCCGCCCGCCGGGCCCACGCCCACGCGTTTGCCGCGCAAGCCTGCCAGCGAATCGATGCCCGCGCGGCGCAATGCAGCGATCTGGAATGAGGTTTCGTACATTGGAAAGAGCGCACGCAGATTCGTGAATTTTTGCCCTTGCGTCCAAGCGCCTGTGCCCGTGAGAGCCTCATGCGCCGTGCCGAGAAACACGGTGGCGAGTTGCTGTTTTTCCACGTCGATCTTGCGGATGTTTTCAATCGAACCCGCCGAAGTCAAAGCCTGTGTCTTCAGACCTTGACTGCTGAGATATTGTGCCAAGCCTTGTGCATATGGCAAGAAGGCACTGCCCTGGCCTGCGCTGTGGATACCCACTTCTGCCAACGTGGGTCGAGACGGCGCAATGCTCGCGCAGCCCAGCAGGCAGAGGCTGGCAGAGCTACTCGAAGCGAGCAGGATGGTGCGGCGAGATGGATGCATGTTGTGTCTCCTGAAAAATAAGTGTTTGTGATTAACTATGCGCTTAAAAAAGAACAGCATGCTGGAAGATGACGACTGACATCATGCGGGTTCGTCATGATCGAGATCTGTGCAGTTCAAGCTGCCACGCGCTGCCCTAAGCGCACCGTCGTCACACCGGGGCGAAGTTGGCGTACCGAGGGCATCACGAGCACGCAAGTGTCGTAGGGTGTGGTGATGGGTTTTCCGTCGTCGTGTGCGATCACCGTGCCTGCGTTGGGCAAGACTTCATTGCCGGTGTAAGGCGCAGTGAACTCAAAAGCCATACTCTGCGCCACCACAGCATGCGTGACCATCACTGGCACAGGTGCGGCGCGGTCTGTGGCCAGCCAGCTTTGCAGGCCTGCGGCGATCACATCTTGCATGTTGAGCAGATCGCAGCGCAGCAAAAACCGCAGCACCACATCACGCGCCGCCGCCACTGAGGCATGCTGCCAATGCTGGCCTGCTTCCAGCAGCAGTGCGATCTTGTCCCCGCTCTCGCTGCCAAAATCAGCGAAATCACGCATGCGCACGCCATCTTTGTGACCTGCATCCATCACGACTTGCCCCACTCCGCCCAGCGATTGCGCAAAGGCCACATTGCGCGGCAGCAAACCGGTGATCAGCAGCGGATCGCAAGGCTCATGCATGGAGTGCAAATCCAGTAAATGTGTGGCGCGCTCCACATAAGGTCGAATAGCGCGAGCGCGGGTGAGCTCGCTGCTTTGCTCGGGCCCATCAAGCAGGGCTGCATCCCAAACGCGGTTGAGATCTTGATCCACAAAGCGCGAGGTATCGGGCTGCGCAGCATCGAAACGCTCATAGCCTTCGACATTCACAAACACAGCCGTTAAGCGGCCACGGCGCAGCTTGAGCTTGCCTTCAGTCAGCAACGCAAGTAGCTCGCTCAATACAAGAGCGCCTGTGTATTCATTGCCATGCACCAAGCAAGTGATGAGCACATCTGCGCCAGATGGAGAAGCAGAAAACTCCTGTGCATAGCGGGTGGATGCGCCAGCGATATTGCTGCATTCCCAGCAGGAAATATCCGGTGGATGAACCTCGACCGGATGTGGCTTAAAGCTTGACATGGTGAATCAGGATTCCTTGATCTTGGCAAAATCCACAATGCGCTTGTAGTTGGCAATCTCGTTCTTTTGGTAATCTGCCAAGGATTGCCCCGGCGTGAAGAACGATGCGCCCGCCGCCTCTAACTTGTTGCGCACATCAGAGGTAGCCATCACCTCATTCAAGGCTTGCTGCAAGCGCTGCGTGATGGGTGTAGGCATGCCCGCAGGCCCCCAAAGGCCAAACCAGCTGGAAATCTTCACGTTTTTGAGCACAGGGTGCTCAGACAGCGCAGGAATTTCCGGCGCAGCTTTGGAGCGTTGCCCTTCCGTCACACCCAGAGCCACCACTTTGCCGCTCTTGATATGCGGCAGACCGCTGGAGAGCACAAACACACCAAAATCAAGCTGGCCGCCAATCAGATCATTGGTGAGTGGCGCAACGCCGCGATAAGGGATGTGAACCAAGAATGAGCCAGAGGCCTCTTTGACCATCTCACCTGCCAAATTCAGCGCCGTGCCCACGCCCGATGAGCCGTAGCTGAATTTGCCGGGGTTGGCTTTGACCAGCTTAAGAAATTCATCGGTCGTTTTCACATTCATCTTCGTGGAAGCCACCAACACCATCGGCTGTGAGGCGATCAAGCCCACCGGCGTGAAGCTGGCGATGCTGTCGTAGCGCACCGAGGAACTCACCAGTTTGCTGATCGCCATCTCGTTATTTGCGCCGATGAGCAGCGTGTAGCCATCGGGTGCAGCAGATGCAACCTTTTGCGCACCTAATGCGCCGCCCGCGCCGCCCACGTTATCGATGATCACCGTGGTGCCCAGTTTCTTGGCCAACTCGGCGGCCACTGTGCGCGCTGTGAAATCGGTGCTGCCGCCGGGCGGGTAACCCACCACGATGGTGATGGGCTTGCTGCCCGGGTAGCTTTGCGCTTGGGCTGTGCCCAGAAAAGTGGCGGCAGCTGTGGCGCTGGCTAGGCGCAAGACATCGCGTCGTTGGCCGCAGGCAGGGAGAGAATTCATAGTGTCTTTCAAAAAGTAGGGATTCAAGAAGCAAAACCTGTGGCCACCACGCGCGTGACCACAGATTTCACGCGGGTGGTCTCAGCTCGGATGAAGCTGCTCAATTGTGCCGCTGTGCCGCCTTCATTGCTGATACCGGCAGCTTGAAGTTTTTGCCAGACCGACGGATCACGCAGGCAGTCGTTCAGGGCCTGATTGAGCTTGATCAGCATGGGGGCGGGCATTTTCGCGGGGCCAAACAGGCCAAACCAGACATTCATATCGTAGCCTTTGAGGCGCGGATGTTCGCTCATCGCTGGGACATTGGGCGCGGCTCGGGTGCGTTGCGCGGTCGTGACGGCCAGTGCCGTGGCTTTGCCAGACTCCATGTGCGGCAGTGCAGAACTGAGCACTGACACGCTGTATTCGATGTTGCCACCGATCAAATCTTGGATCTGCTGCGCTGCGCCTCGGTAGGGGATATGGCGCAGGTTGCTGCCCGCCATCATGTTGAGCAACTCGCCGCTGATATGCAAGGGCGTGCCCACGCCAGAAGATGCAAAGCTGTAGCGTTTGGGCTCGGCTTTGGATTTGCTGATGGCATCGTCCAGCGTTTTGATGCCTAGCTTGGGGCTGGCGAGCAAGACCATGGGGGTCGTGCCAATCAGGCCGATGTGGGAGAGATCGGTCTCGCCGTTGTAGCGCACCGCTGAGTTGAACAACCGAGCGATGGAGACCTCGCTGCCCGAGCCCAGCAGCAAGGTGTAGCCATCCGGTGCGGCGTTGACTGCTTTCTGAGCAGCGATCGTGCCGCCTGCTCCGGCTGCGTTTTCGATCACGACCGTTGCGCCTAAACGCTTGCCCAAAGCATCGCCGATGGTGCGCGCCACCATATCGGTGCTGCCACCGGGCGGATATCCCACCAGCACTGTGATGGCTTTGCCTTGCGGCCAGCTTTGCGCGAAAGCATACGTTGCCAAGCAGCTTGCGGGCAGTGCGCCCGAGACCTTGAGCAAGTGGCGGCGAGTGACTGAGTAGGTGAGGGGTGGCTTCATGGCGAATCTCCAGGGCACGCGGGGTGCGCACCTTGTATTGGAGTATCAACACGGGCTACAGCTTGCCGTATGCGTAAGGCGCATGCGGGTATGTGTGTTCAAGCGGTGCTGTCCCAAACGCGGCGTGCTTGAGCGTTGCTGCTTTTGCGCGGGCGAAACAGGCGAAATTCAATCGGGATAGGCATCGGGGCTTTCTGGGCAGACACCAACTTGCCAGATTGCAGATCGGCATGCACCAAGCTGCGTGGCAGCCAACCCATGCCTGCGCCTTGCAGCGCTTGTTCGTGCAGGCTTTCTGCAAAATCTGATTCAAAAATAGTGTGCACATGCAAGGGCAGCTTGCTCAGTTGGGCTTGGCGTTGAAGGCTGTCTTGCAGGACTTGCGCGAGAGCGAGAGTGGGCGTGTAGCTCAGGGTGTGTACAGGTTTTGTGGCACTGCCGGGCAGGGCATGAATTGCTGAGCCGTCGGCACGCGGGCTACTGACGGCCACCAGCTCATCGCGTCCGAAGGCCTTACTTTCGAAATGCGTATCGTCGAGTACCAGCGGCAGGCGCGGATGCGTGTAGCAGAGCAAAAAATCGGCTGCGCCTTGCTCCAGCGCAGTCACGCCTTCTGAGATGGAGCCGGTGATCAAGCGAAGGCGATAGTCACCCAGGGTGCGGCGGGTTTGGGTGAACCAACTGGGCACGGCGGTGCGTGCCAGGGTGCGCCCGGTGGCGATAGTGATCCAGCCTGCACCGACCGACCCGCTGCGCAGGCGCTCACGCAAGTCGGAGAGACCGGAGACGGTTTGCCGCGAGATGGCCAGCAGCTCTTCGCCAGCGACCGTGAGCGACAAAGGCACCGTAGCGCGGTTGACCAAATCAGAGCCTGCCCACATTTCCAACGAGCGGATACGGCGAGAAAATTGTGGCTGCGTCACGTGGCGCAGCTCAGCGGCTTTGCTGAAATTTTTCTCACGCGCCAGCGCGATGAAATCTTCCAACCATTTGTGATCCATGATGCTTACTCGGGTAAGGTGGCGTATTGCTTGGCAAGCACTAAGCAGGCATCAAGTTGCGGGTCAACACCGGTTTCTTCTTGCAAGATCGTTGCCACGCTTTGCGCAACGCTGGCGGCAAGCTTGGCATCCAAGAACAGCAAACGAGAGCGCCGAGCCAGCATGTCTTCCACCGTACGAGCGTATTCATAGCGGGCGGCATAGCGCACCATGGCTTCGGTCAGGCCGGGGCAAAGCTCATTGGCTACACCGGGCATTGAAAGCACTTGATTTTGCGCCGAGCCATACATGTGCATACCGGGCGCGTCGCTGATGCGCTTTTGTGTGGCCAATGCGCCAGCGAGCGGTAAACTGACTGTGACATGGCCTGCACGGCGAGCCAGCAAGTTCGCGTCAAAAGCATGATCGAGCACATCTTCAGCCATGGCGCGATAGGTGGTCCACTTGCCACCTGTGACCGTCACCAAGCCTGATTTGCTCACGAGGATGGTGTGTTCACGCGAGAGTTTTTTCGTATTGCCACTGTCTTCATCAGGCGGCTTCACCAAAGGTCGCAAACCCACCCAGATGGATTTCACATCACTTCGCTGGGGAGCGCGTGTGAGGTATTTGGCAGCTTCACCCAAGATGAAGCCAGTGTCTTCCTTGAAGGCTGTGGGCTCGCGGGCGAGATCGTCGCGCGGGGAATCGGTGGTGCCCAAAATCAGCTTGCCAAGCCAAGGCACGATAAAAAGCACGCGGCCATCTGCTGTTTTAGGAATCAGAATGGCGTGATCCGAAGGCATGAATTCACGATCCACCACCAAATGCGTGCCCTGGCTGGGCGCGACCATGGCTTTCACAGGCCGCTTGGTTTGCTCGCCATCCATCTGGCGAAACGCATCAACCCACACACCTGCTGCATTGATCACACAGCGTGCTTTGACGACATAGCTTTGCCCCGTTTCTTGGTCTTTGATATACAGGCCAGTGATTTTTCCGTTCTCATGAATCAAACCGGTGGCAGCGCAATAGTTGATGAGCAAAGCGCCGCGCTGCGCCGCTGTTAGCGCCAGGGCCAGAGCCAAACGCGCATCGTCAAACTGACCATCCCAGTATTTCACGCCACCCGTCAAGCCCGCTTCTCGCGCATTGGGTAAGAGCTTCAAAGTCTCGCTGCGGCTTAAAAACTCCGTGCGCCCTAGGCCCGCTTTGCCTGCGAGCATGTCATACATCTTCAAGCCGATGCCATAAAAAGGCGCTTGCCACCAAGCGTAGCTGGGCATCACGAAGGGCAGCGGCTGCGCAATATGCGGCGCATTGGCCAGTAGTGTGGTGCGCTCATGCAGCGCTTCGCGCACGAGGCTGATGTTGCCTTGCGCGAGATAGCGCACACCGCCGTGCACTAATTTTGTGGCGCGAGAAGATGTGCCTTTGGCAAAGTCATGGCTTTCAAACAGCGCCACCTTGAAGCCGCGTGCAGCCGCGTCCAGCGCCACCCCCAAGCCAGTTGCACCGCCGCCGATGATGGCGATGTCGAAAGCCGGGTTGTTGGCTAGCTTTTTGAATAAGTCTGGGCGTGATGTCATCGGTGTATTGTTATTTAGTTTTGTGCCCAGCCTTTGGATCGCTGCACAGCCTGTCTCCAGCGCGCGATCTTGGATTGGCGCTCACTTTCCTTCATGCGGGGCTCAAAGCGGCGGTCGATTTGCCATTGCTGGCCGATTTGCTCAGCGTCGCGCCAATAGCCGGTGGCCAAACCTGCCAGATAGGCAGCACCCAGCGCGGTGGTTTCTGTGACTTTGGGGCGCACGACGGGCACACCCAGAAAATCGGCTTGCATTTGCATCAGCAGATTGTTGGCGCATGCGCCGCCGTCCACGCGCAGCTCTTTGAGGGCGATACCGCTGTCGGCCTGCATGGCCGCAAAGACATCGGCGCTTTGCAGTGCGATGGATTCAAGCGAGGCGCGGGCAATGTGGGCGCGCCCTGTGCCGCGCGTCATGCCAACGAGTGCGCCGCGTGCATAGCCGTCCCAATGAGGTGTGCCCAAGCCCGCAAAGGCCGGGACGAGGTACACATCACCTGTATCTGCCACGCTTTCAGCCAGCGCCTCAACATCTGAGGCCTTCTCGATCAGCCCCAAGCCATCGCGCAGCCACTGAATCGTTGCACCGCCCATGAAGACCGAGCCTTCTAGAGCGTAGGCGACGCGGCGCGGCGCGTTGGCCGGGCCATGCCAAGCAATCGTGGTGAGCAACTTGTGCTTGCTAATGATCGCCGTCGTGCCAGTGTTCATCAGCATGAAGCAGCCCGTGCCGTATGTATTCTTGGCCATACCTGGCGCAAAACAGGCTTGACCGAAGGTGGCGGCCTGCTGATCACCGGCGATGCCCGCAATCGGAATTTCTTCGCCGAGCAGCGGGGTATCTGTGAAGCCCACGATGCCGCTGGAGGGCACAACGCGTGGCAATACGGCCTTGGGAATATTGAACAACTTGAGCAGCTCGTCATCCCACTGCCCGGTGTGAATATTGAGCAGCAAGGTGCGCGAGGCATTGCTGGCATCGGTCACGTGCAAGGCTTTGTGGGCGCTGGCGGGGCAGTGGCCGCCGGTGAGCTTGAAGATCAGCCAGCTGTCGATCGTGCCAAAGCACAGCTCGCCGTTTTCGGCACGCTGTCGTGCGCCTGGAATGTTGTCTAACAGCCAGGCGAGCTTGGTGCCAGAGAAGTAGGCATCGAGCACCAAGCCTGTTTTACACTGAATGAGTGCGGCTTTGCCAGCTTTGCGCAATCTGTCGCAAGCGGCAGCGGTACGCCGGTCTTGCCAAACGATGGCATGGGCCAGAGGCTTGCCAGTGGCGCGTTCCCACAGAACAGTGGTTTCCCGTTGATTGGTAATTGCTATTGAATTAATAGCACTCTGCGCATGTTTTATAAGGGTAGAAGGCAGTTTTTGCCTTAAATCTTGCAGTGTAGAGAGCTGGGATGCCCAAATCTCTTGCGCATCATGCTCCACCCAGCCCGGCTGGGGAAAGATTTGCCGAAACTCCTGCTGGCTGCTTGCAATCACGGCGCCGGTGTGATCAAAAGCGATGCTGCGCGAACTGGTGGTCCCTTGGTCGAGGGAAATGATGATGCTCATGCCCCTAGCCTAGCGTAATTGCCCAGATTTGGCTCCTCACGGAAACCAGAAATCATCCTATTTCCAACAGTTGGAGACTCTTCGGCGCTTGCCAGGGGTGAGATCGGGTGTGTAGCGCTCTCAGCCGAAGCCCGCTTGCCCAAGGCTACACTTGCAGGCATGGACTTTCCTCACATCGCATTCATCGGCGGCGGCAACATGGCCAGCGCCATCATCGGTGGCCTGTTTCGTCAGGGCTTGGCGGCTTCCCGCATCACTGTGATCGAGCCGCATGCGCCGCAGCGTGACAAGCTACAGGCAGATTTCAAGCTGCAAGCCTTGCCAGAACCGAGCGTTGATTTAGCCGCCGCTGGACTGGTGGTTTGGGCCGTCAAACCGCAAAGCTTCAAAGAGGCTGCATCGGGTGTGGCGCTTCACACCCACACTGCGCTGCATTTGAGCGTGATGGCAGGCATCACCACCGATGCCATGGCGCAGGCCTTGGGCAGCGAGCGCATCGTGCGTGCCATGCCCAACACACCCGCCTTGATCGGCCAAGGCATCGCGGGCTTGTATGCGCGAGCCGCCGTCAGCAGCGCCGACCAAGCCTTGATAGAAAGCATCATGGCCACCACCGGCGAGTATTTGTGGGTGGATGAAGAGGCCAAGATCGATGCCGTCACGGCTTTGTCGGGCTCAGGCCCGGCCTATGTGTTTTTCTTTATCGAGGCGATGATGCGTGCAGGTCAGCAAATGGGATTGACTGCCCAACAATCGCGCCTCCTCGCGCAAAGCACATTTTCTGGCGCAGCCGAGCTAGCTCGTCAATCGCCCGATAGTCCCGAGTTGTTGCGCCAGCGCGTGACCTCCAAAGGCGGCACCACCTACGCCGCCATCAGCGCCATGCAGCAGTCGCACATCAGCGAGCATTTTGAACAAGCGTTGCAAGCAGCTTTTAAGCGCGCGGCTGAGCTTGGGAAAGAGTTTGGTTGATGCAATGTATGCTATTGAATAGATAGCAAACTATCTAGATTTTATAACGGCAAACACTTACTTTTCTTCAATATTTTTGCGCAAATAAGCAAAAAACCGGGCACAAGACCCGGTTTTTTTTCTCAGCACGAAGCTGAAAATCTGTGCATTACTGCAACTTGATTTCCACGTCCACGCCAGCTGGCAGATCGAGCTTCATCAAGGCGTCAACTGTTTTGTCTGTTGGGTCAATGATGTCCATCAAACGCTGGTGCGTGCGGATTTCAAACTGGTCACGGCTCGTCTTGTTGACGTGGGGTGAACGCAGAATGTCAAAGCGCTTCATGCGGGTTGGCAAAGGCACGGGGCCCTTGACAATCGCGCCAGTGCGCTTGGCGGTGTCAACGATCTCAGCAGCGGACTGGTCGATGAGTTTGTAGTCAAATGCCTTCAGGCGAATGCGGATTTTTTGCTTGGTAGCCATGAGTGTGGTCCTGGTTTACTTAACAATTTTCGCCACAACGCCAGAGCCGACCGTGCGGCCACCCTCGCGAATCGCAAAACGCAGACCTTCTTCCATCGCAATCGGGTTGATCAACTTAACGCTGATCGACACGTTGTCGCCTGGCATGACCATCTCTTTGCCTTCTGGCAAC
>JANMHJ010000049.1:0-18561 GCA_031375105.1 Variovorax sp. | reverse complement strand
CCCGCATTCCCCCTTTACCTCGCCAAGTGGGATAGCCCAAGCGCCGCGCCTCACTCGCTGCCTCCCCAAACAAAACGACACTTTCTGACTGCCTCAACAGTAACTTAACAACCAAAACAGCCTCTACCCGGCATCAATAATGCGCGAGCAGCTATCAAATCAATAGTAAGCGAATCAAGCCGTCATCCGAATCGGGATCGTCACCGGCCCATCATTCACGAGCGACACCTTCATGTCCGCCGCAAACTGCCCCATCTGAACGACAGGATGCAAAGCCCTCGCTTGATTCACGAAATACTCATACAACCGCCGCCCCTCATCCGGCGGCGCAGCATTCGTGAAACTCGGTCGATTGCCGCCGCTCACATCCGCTGCCAAAGTGAACTGGCTGACAATCAGCAAACCGCCACCCACATCCTGCACCGAGCGATTCATCTTGCCCGCTTCGTCGCTGAAAATCCGCAGCTTCAAAATTTTCGCTAGCATCTTGTCCGCCAACGTATCCGTATCGCCCAGTTCGGCGCAAAGCAGGATCAACAGGCCGTGTTGGATTGCGCCGATGGTTTGGCCATCGACGGTGACACTGGCTTGGGAGACGCGTTGGAGGATGGCTTGCATGATTTGAGCTTACGCCAAGCTACGCGGGTTAAGTATCTGCAAGACATCAAAACGGTTGAATTGTTGAGTGTCCAATTTCATAGCTACAAATGGCTCCAGCAGATAGAGTGTCATTGCGTCCTCTACTTCAACCCAAGCAATTGTGCACCCTAAAAGTCGTTCACGTGCATTTTCAAAGTGTTGCTGGAAATCATCCATTTTGATTACTTCGGATACCTTCAGATCAAGTGACGTAGCTGCAAACCGAACGCACAAGTTTGCTTGTGTTCGGTTATTACTCAGATGCTGCTTAACTCGACTGCGTAAATTACGCGATATGCCAACGTAGATTGGTTTTTCACCTTCAAAGAACGCATAACACGCCCTACTTTTGGGCAGCGCTAAGAGTCGACTATGCAAATGATCTTTAAGGCTTGCAGAAGTTGTCGCAACAAACATCAAGTCACTAAACAGTCTAGGCAACACTACCGATGAAAGCTCATCAAAGGTGAATTGGCATCCATGAAATCCATGCATGTCATGCTGAGCCATTAACTAATTCAACTTTAGCAAACTTCCTCTTCCCCACCTGCATCACATAAACCCCCGCGCCGAGCTTGAGGGCTTTGTCGCTGATAAGCATGCCGTCTACTTTCACTGCCCCGCCATCAATATGGCGATTGGCCTCGCCGCTGGAGGCAGCGAGGTTGGCCATTTTGATGAGATTGCCGATGCCCAAGGATTCTGCACCGCCCAGTGAGAGCGTGACTTCGGGGATCTCGTCGGGCACGCCGCCTTTGCTGCGGTTGATGAAATCTTGCTCCGCCGCGTCTGCCGCAGCGGCGCTGTGAAAGCGCGCGGTGATTTCTTTAGCGAGCACGACTTTGGCTTCTTTGGGATTGCGGCCTGCTTCGATGTCGCGTTTCAAGGCGGCAATATCCTGCAACGATTTGAAGGAGAGCAAGGTGTACCAATTCCACATGAGCTCATCAGAAATCTTGAGCACTTTGGCAAACATGGTGTTGGCATCTTCCGTGATGCCAATGTAGTTGTTTTTGCTCTTGCTCATTTTGTCCACGCCGTCCAGCCCGACGAGCAGGGGCATGGTCAAGATGCATTGCGGCTCTTGCGCGTATTCTTGCTGCAGATGGCGGCCCATGAGCAGGTTGAATTTTTGATCGGTGCCGCCGAGCTCTAAATCGCTCTTCAAGGCAACAGAATCGTAGCCCTGCATCAGTGGATACAAAAATTCGTGCACGCTGATGCTCTGCCCCGTGGTGAAGCGCTTATGAAAATCGTCGCGCTCCATCATGCGGGCCACGGTGTATTTGGCGGTGAGCTCGATCATGCCGCGTGCGCCCAGCGGGTCGCTCCATTCGCTGTTGTAGCGAATTTCGGTTTTCGTGGGATCGAGCACGAGGCTGGCTTGCTTGTAATAGGTTTTGGCGTTTTCCTCGATCTGCTCGCGGGTGAGCGGTGGGCGGGTGGAGTTGCGCCCTGATGGGTCGCCGATCATGCTGGTGAAATCGCCGATCAAGAAAATAACAGTGTGCCCCAAGTCTTGCAGCTGGCGCATTTTGTTAAGCACGACCGTGTGGCCGACGTGCAGATCTGGTGCTGTTGGGTCAAGACCGAGCTTGATGCGCAGCGGAACACCCGTTTTTTCGCTCTTTTGCAGCTTTTTAAGCCACTCTTGCTGCGGGATAAGCTCATCTACGCCGCGCAGGCTGACGGCCATGGCGTGTTGCACAGCGTCGGAAACTGCGGTATTACTGGATGCATGATTAGTTGTAAGTGCTTGATTCATAAGTGTTTTCCCGCTCGATCTGGCGTTGGGCTGCGTTATACTCGCCTACTGTTTTCGTATGCCTGCGCAGCCAAATTTTACGTGGCTGACACGCTTTGAATGTGTATCGCGGCATGTATCTTGCTGTTTTTCGCCACACGCGTATTTTTAATCGGATATAAGTTTTGAGTTTTTCGAGCTTTTTCAACTCTGCCGCTGCACACACCGTGGATGCAGCCCATGCCGTGATGCAACTGGCGCAGCGCCATCCGCGCCGCGTGCTCGCGCTCGTGGGTTCCGTGCTGCTGGGCACGGGCGCCACCGCCTTTGCCGTGGCCACACTTGTTCCCGATCCGAGCACCGTGCCAGTGCGGCAGGTGGTGGAAGTGGTGCAGCCTGCGGCAGTGAATGCATCGCAAGCCACAGCATTGCCAACGGCTATTGCGCCTTTCGTGCTGTATCGCAGCGACACCACCCGCAGCAACGACAGCGCAGACAGCCTGCTGCGCCGCTTGGGCGTGCTCGATGCTGCTGTAGCACAATTCATTCGCAGCGATGCCCTCGCCCGCCAAACGCTGCTGGGCCGTGCTGGCCGAGGCGTGACTGCCGAAGTCGATAACAACAACGCAATCACCAAGCTAACCACTCGCTGGACACCGGACGACAGCGCCAATTACCAAAAACTAGTGATCCAGCGCAATGGCCTAGGCCAGCTCAGCAGCCGAATCGAGGCCGCGCCTTTGCAAGTCAGCACGCGCCTAGCTTCTGGCAGCATCAAATCTTCGCTCTTCGCCGCAACCGATGAAGCCCGCATTCCCGATGCTGTGGCCGTGCAACTGGCTGAAATCTTCTCGGGCGACATCGATTTTTACCGTGCCTTGCGCAAAGGTGATCGCTTCAGCGTTGTGTATGAAAGCTTGGAAGCCGATGGCGAGCCACTGCGAGCTGGCCGCGTGCTTTCGGCAGATTTTGTCAACAACGGCAAGACGTTTTCTGCCGTTTGGTTTCAAGAACCCGGCCTGCCTAAGGGCGCTTATTACACGCTGGATGGCAGCAGCCTGCGCAAAGCCTTCTTGGCCTCGCCGCTGGAATTTTCTCGCATGACGAGCGGCTTTGGTGGCCGCATGCACCCGATTGCCAAACAGTTTCGCATGCACACAGGCGTGGATTACGCTGCGCCCACTGGCACGCCGATTCGCAGCGTGGGCGATGGCACGGTGGAATTTGCAGGCGTGCAGCGCGGCTATGGCAATGTGGTGGAAATCATGCACCGTGATGGCAAGAGCACACTGTATGCACACATGAGCCGCATGGATGTGCGCAAAGGCCAGCGCGTGAGCCAAGGTGATCGCATTGGCGCGGTGGGCACCACCGGCTGGAGCACCGGGCCGCATTTGCATTTTGAATTCCGCGTCAACGGTGTGCACCATGACCCCATGACGCTGGCTAGCCAGAGCGAAAGCATTCAGCTGAGCGCCACTTCGCGCCCAGCGTTTGACCGCATGGTGGGTCAAGTGCGCCGCGATCTGGCCGCTGCCGCCACGCTGTCTTTGGCCAGTGCGCAATAACACTTCTCAGCTTTACGTCGGATTGATGTCTGGCACGTCGATGGATGGCGTGGACGCAGCCTTGGTCGACTTTTCTAAGCCAAAACCGCATGTCGCCCTCACAGAATCTGCGCTGATTGCTCCTGATTTAAGAGCAAGCTTGATGGCACTCAACAGCCCAGGTAGCCATGAATTGCACAACGCTGCGCTGGCCGCCAACGCGCTGATGCGCTTGTATGCGCAAACTGTGCACGCTTTGCTGGCCAAAACAGGCATCGCGCCGCAAGACATTCGTGCGCTGGGTGCCCATGGTCAAACTGTGCGCCATCGCCCTCAGCAATTTGACGAAACGGGTTACACGATTCAACTGTGCAACCCGGCCCTGCTGGCCGAGCTCACGGGCATTGACGTGGTGGCCGATTTTCGCAGCCGCGATGTGGCCGCTGGCGGGCAAGGCGCGCCGCTGGCTCCGTTCTTCCATCGCGCTTGGTTCGCACATGATGCTGCCAAATCAGATGCGGCAGTGGGCGTGCTCAACATCGGCGGCATCAGCAATTTAACGATTTTGCAAAGTGATGGAAAAACCATCGGCTTTGACTGCGGCCCTGGCAATGCGTTGATGGATTTCTGGGCTACGAAGCACATCGGCCAAGCGTTCGACGCAGGTGGCGCTTGGGGCGCGAGCGGGCAGCTTATTCCTGCTTTGCTTGACGAGATGCTCGCAGAGCCTTTTTTCGCACTATCGCCGCCTAAGAGCACCGGTCGCGATTTGTTCAACCCCGAATGGCTCGCTGGCCATTTGGCTGCCTATGCTGGTGCCAAACCGCAAGACGTGCAAAAAACATTGCTCGAATTGACCGTTCGCCCCTATAAAATCTGCGTAGATAGCTATCAAAAAGTGAGCGGTCAGATGTTGACCGAGTTGATCGTCTGCGGCGGTGGCGCTCTTAACACGACGCTCATGCAACGCGTGCAAGCCTTGCTGCCTGAAGTTAAGGTGATCAGCAGCGCAGAACGCGGATTGCCGCCGCAAGATGTGGAAGCCACGGCCTTTGCTTGGCTCGCTCGCCAATGCGTCGAGCGCATCGCTTTGCCGCTGAGTGATGTAACCGGCGCTCGCGGCCCACGCATTCTCGGCGGCATTTACCCGGCTTGAACCAGCTCCAAGCGCGGTTCACGGCGGGAGCCCGCTGCTGCAACAGTGTGCACAGCAGCGGATGCAAGCGCGTTGCGCGGCTGTCCACCTGCATGCCTGAACAACTCCGCTTGCGCAATCACCACATCACGTAAATCACCGCTTTGCGCAGCCACCGAGCGCATCCAACTTGCACCGTTTTGCTGCGCCGCTGTCAGCTCTTGCAGCATCATCAAAGGACGCACCGTGCCCAACTGCGCCGCTGTGGGCATCAGGCGCGCCAGCAAGCCGAGCAGGCCTTCACCGAGCTTGAAGCTTTGCCGCGTGTGCGGATCAGCCAATTGCGCTTCAAAGCCAAAGCGGCAGGCTTGAAAGCGGTTGTAGCCATACACGCGCGTGCTGGCCAGATCGCCTACGGGCGTGGCTTTTTCACTGTTGGAATTGAGCAGATGCACCGAAAGCGTTTGCACCAAAGCGCCTAAGGCGGCGGCCATCTCGACAGTCAGCGGTGTGTCAAAAATCCGCACCTCCACGGTGCCGTATTCGGGCTTTGGGCGAATGTCCCAATAAAAATCTTTCATGCTCTCCACAATGCCGTAGCTCACCATCTCATCGAAATACTGCGAGAAATCTTGCCAATCGCGCAGGCGCGGCATGTGGCCCGAGAGCGGAAACATCGCTACTGCATGCAGGCGCGATGTTTCAAAAGAAGTGTCCTCTCCTTGCGCAAACGGGCTGGCCGCTGAGAGCGCGATGAAATGCGGAATGTAGGGCAGTAGGCGCTGCGCCAGCTCAATGGCCGCGTCGCCAGTTTCCACGCCAATATGCACATGCTGACCAAACACCGTGAACTGCTTGGCCAAATAGCCATACAGGTGCGAAACATGCAAGAAGCGCTCGGTGGGGTAGATGCGCCGCTCACGCCACAGAGCCGACGGATGCGCGCCGCCACCGCTCACGGCGATATTGAGCTGATCTGCCGCCTGCACCACGCGCGTGCGCAGCTCGCCCAGCTCGTGCAAGAGGCTGGCATGTTGCGTGTGAACCGAGCTATTGAGCTCGATCATGCTTTCGGTAATTTCGGGTTTGAAGCGATCAAAGCCATCGCCTTTGCGATGCAGGAGTGCAATCAAATCGGGCGCATCGCGCGCGAGCGTGCCCTCGCGCGCGTGCAAAAGCTGCAGCTCCAGCTCCACGCCCATGGTGAAGGGTTGGGAAGAGGTAAATTTCAGCATGGCAGTGCGCCCCCATTTAAAGAGCTGGCGAGCCAAGGGTTTGCGGCTGTGATGTGTCAATGCGCGTCGGCTGCGTGCTGCTGCGTGTGTGCAGCCCAGCAATCTCGGGCTCGGGCACGATCTCGCCACAGCGCTGTAGCAAAGCGCGCAAAGTCACAGGAGCCAGCCAATCGCTCAGCACCAAGGCTGCCACCAAGCTACCGGCCAAGAGCGCATCGCCCACCATCAGCATCGGCCAAGCCAGTATCAGCAAAGCCAAGCCTGTCATGGAAAGCGGCTGCATCGCTAGCCCCAAAGCAAAACCTTGCTGCCAGCGCAAGCCAGCCCATTGCGCTGTGAGCGTGCAGACCGTCAGCTTGGCTGTGAGGCGCACGAGCATGATCAGGGCCACCAGCGGAATCATCATGCCCACGGCCACTTCCATATCCGCAAAGCGCAAAGCGCTCTGCCCCATCAGCGCCACCAAGCTGAGTGCCGAGAGTGCAAACAGCACCAGTTGCGCCAGCGCGGTGATGGCCCGTTGCAAGCCCTGCCCCGCACCCCAAGCCGCGCCCGCTGGGCTGCGCAGCCCCAAGCCCAACGCCAGACAGGCCGCCCAAGCCGGCGCACCCCACCACTGCGCCAAACCCGCACACACGCAAGCCGCCGCCACCAAGCCCATACCATCGTTGCCTGCAAAGGCTTTCAATGCGCCTTTGCTCGCAGCTTTGGCTTTGTTTCTGTGCTGGTTAGAGCGCGCCAGCAAACGACCCAAGGCCGCGCCCACCAGCAGGCTGAGCATGAACAGCAGAAATGGCTGCGCCAAATCCCAGCCACTGCGCTCCATGCTGGGCAGCGTAGGCCAAGAAGCCACCCCGTTGAAACCCACTGCCCCCGTTGATGGCGCAGCCGCCTGTAGCCAAGCTTGGCTCATCACAAGTAGCAAAGGCAAGCTGAGTGCAGCGAGCAAAGTATTGATGCCGCCCAAATGCAATGCGCGTGCGCTGATTTGCCCGTCGGCCCGCCAATCAGGCATGAAGCTGGCCAGCACCACAGGCGAGCTATGCGCAGCCACAATGCCCGCCACGCAAGCCGCTGGCCAGGCCAGCCCCAGCATGATCAGCAGCGCACTCACCGTAAGCGCCGTGATCACAAATTCCAACAGCGCCGTGACCGCCAAGGCTTTGTTGCGCAGCAGCCAACGCATATCCATTTGCTGACCCACTGTAAACAAAATCCAGCCCAGCGCCATATCAAACAGCCACTCAAACTGAGCCAGCCCCTCCTGCCAAGCCGCAGGCGGCCAGACAGCCAAACCACCCGCTGCGAGCAACGCGCCGCAAGCCCAATACGCTGTGCTGCGCAGGCCGCCCCAGCGCTGCACACCATCTGCCAAGCGCATTGCCAGCCACAACCCTGCGCCTACCCAGACTGCCGAAGGCATGTGCGCCAGCCAAGCCCCCAAAGCCTTCAAGCCATCATCTGCCCAAGGCATCCAAGGTTCAAGCGCCGTTTGCAGCTGAGCGCTGATCTGATTCATCCATTCATTCATGCCATCCACCTTACTGGGCGGCAGCGTTACACGCGTAGGGCAGAATGTAAAAGTGGTGAAGAGATGCCACGCACTTGCATTTAACAACTATGAATTTAATAGCAAGCAACGCAGAATATATAAGGGCAAGGAGGCTATTTTCCTTGTAAATATCGCTGCCTGAAGATTGTTTTCACATTTAGCTTTGATTGGCAGCCTAGCAAAGAGCAAAAGACTACCAAGGCAACTGCGCACCTAGATAGTCCACAAACCGCCCATTGTCTTGCGGTTTCAGCTGATCAATCACCTGCAAAATCTCCCCCGCTGCCACAGCAGCAGAGCGCACATTCAAGCCGTTTTTACCAAAAGGTTCGCTCAATGCCGTATCCACCGTGCCCGGATGCAGGGCGATGCAGCAGCTTTGCTTGTTGCGCCGCGCCAGTTCGATGGATGCTGTTTTCACGAGCTGGTTGAGTGCGGCTTTAGACGCGCGGTAGCCATACCAGCCGCCTAGGGCGTTGTCGCTGATACTGCCCACTTTCGCGGATATGAAAATGAGTTTGACCAAGCCATCGCGCGGCAACAGGGGCGCGAGGTGTTTGAGCAGTAAGGCGGGACCAATGCTGTTGATGGCAAAGACTTGAGCGAGATAGGCCGCATCAAGCTGCGCCAGGCTGCGCTCGGGGCCACTGCCCGCTTGGTGCAAGAAACCCGTGGCCACAATCACGAGGCGCAGGGGCTGGGTGATGCACTGAGTCTGAAGCCAATCAGCGCTCGCCGCAATTGAAGCCTCATCAGTGATGTCCAGCAACGGAGCGCCCACATCGCTTACGCTACGAGACAAACCCAGTATCTGTGAATACGCTGCACTTGCGGCCAATTGCGCCCACAAAGCAGCTCCTAGGCCGCCCGATGCGCCAATCACCAGCGCTGTATTGCCATCATCTGCCATTGCATATCACCTGTCATCAAAACCTGCGTATCATTCTGCATGGAAATTCCAAATACTCACAGCGCTACGCTCAATGCCCCTTTCATCGCACCCGGTCGCTTCACCGATGCGCCATCCGCCGTCAAACAGATTCAGGCGATTTACGACAACAGTCTCGCGCATTTGCGCACCAGTCTGGATGCCTTCGTGGCAGGCACGCTCAAAGCAGGTCGCGTGCGCGCCTGCTACCCCTTCGTGCGCCTACGCACGCAAAGCCTCACCCGTCAGGCCGCTGCGCCTAAAAAACTGAGCTTTGGCTTCGTTCAAGGCGTGGGCACGTTTGAAACCACCATCACCAAGCCCGATCTCTTTGAAAGCTATTTGCTCAAGCAGCTTGATCTGCTGCTAAAAAACCATGGCGGTGAAATAGAAGTGGGCACCAGCAATGAACCGATTCCGATTCACTTCTCGTTCGCGGATCATGATCATGTCGAAGGCAATATCCCCGCTGAACGCCGCGCCTTGATGCGCGATGTGTTTGATCTGCCCGATCTCGGCGCGATGAACGACGATATTGCCAACGGCACGTTTGAAGCCGCAGGCCGCGCCCAGCCGCTCTCGCTATTCACCGCACCTCGCATTGACTATTCACTGCACCGCCTGCGCCACTACACCGGCACGAGCACTGAGCATTTTCAAAACTATGTGCTGCTGACGAATTACCAGTTTTACATCGACGAATTCGTGAATCTCTGCCGCCAAGAGATGGCCAACCCCAACAGCGAATACATTGCTTTCGTCGCACCAGGTAATGTCGTCATGCGCCGCGCGGGTTTGAGCGCTGAGGCACTCGATGCCTTGGGCAAAGAGCCCCCGCGCCTGCCGCAAATGCCCGCCTATCACCTCGTGCGCAAAGATCACAGCGGCGTCACCATGGTCAACATCGGTGTGGGCCCGGCCAATGCCAAAAACATCACCGATCACATCGCCGTGCTTCGCCCGCATGCCTGGCTCATGCTCGGCCACTGCGCTGGCCTGCGCAACAGCCAAGCGCTGGGCGACTATGTGCTTGCGCATGCCTATGTGCGAGACGACCATGTTCTCGATGAAGATTTGCCGCTCTGGGTGCCGATTCCCGCGCTGGCGGAGGTGCAGGTCGCGTTGCAGCAAGCTGTGGCCGAAGTCGCCAATCTGCCCAAAGGCGAACTCAAGCAACTCCTGCGCACTGGCACAGTCGCCTCGACAGACAATCGCAATTGGGAGCTGCTCGATATGCGCAAACTCAGCCAGCGCTTCAACCAAAGCCGCGCCATCGCTCTCGACATGGAAAGCGCCACCATCGCCGCCAACGGCTTCCGTTTCCGCGTCCCGTATGGCACGTTGCTCTGCGTGAGCGACAAACCCCTGCACGGCGAAATCAAACTCCCCGGCATGGCCAATCAGTTTTACCGAGACCGCGTCGATCAGCATTTGCGCATTGGGATGCGGGCGGTGGAGATATTACGTGAGCTTGGCGCGGAGCAGTTGCATAGCCGCAAGTTGCGCAGCTTTGCTGAGGTGGCGTTTCAGTAACCTTTGACATAAAACGACATTACTATCAATTTCATAGCAATTCGCGCAGATTCTATGCCGGCTAACTGCTTCAAACGCCTTAAACTCCACCCGCTCGCCTGCCACGTGACGTGCCCGAAAAAGCCGAGGACTGACTTTTCAGCACTCTGTGGGCGGTTTGCCGAGCTGCTTGTCTTTTGTAGCGTTGATGACATGGCTGGCCGCGCCCGACCGAGCCAGTCTTCGTTTTTTCAGACCCATCACGCAGCGGGTTGAGGTTGCTGGTGCGTCGTTGCAATGCCAAGCAAGCAAATACAATCTGATTGCAAAATTCATGATTCAACTCAGCCCTGAGCAAATCCAGATCACGAAAGATATTTTGGCCCAATACGCGCCAGGCAAACAGGCCTGCGCGTTCGGCTCGCGTGTGCACGGCACAGCTCGCGCCACTTCTGATTTAGACATACTGATTCTCGGCAGCGAAGCACTTGCGCCAGATCACCGCGCCGATCTCAAACTGGCTTTCAGTGAATCCAATTTGCCGTTCTTCGTGGATATCGTTGAGCAATCTCGAATAAGTGCTAAATTTTTCGAACAAATCACAAAACAAGCAGAACCGTTGACCTACGATCTAGCCAAGTTAGCTGGCAACTGGAGCGACGAGGATTTACATGAGTTCGATATCGCCACGCAAAGCTTCCGAGCCATCGAACCTGCGCTTTGGAAATGAGCTGGCGTTGCCATCCCCCGTATTTGGGTAAAGAGGCCAAGCAATACCCAAGTTGAAGAGGCGCGGCAATTGTTGGAACTTGTAGGAGTACTGCCATGAACACCATGATTTACAAACGCTACACCGCTCGCGTGGAATACGACGAGCGCGATAACATTTTCGTGGGCCGCTTGCTCGGCATCCACAGCATCATTAGCTTTCACGGCGAAACCGTCAAGCAGTTGAAATCCGAGTTTGAATTGGCCGTTAAAGACTATCTCGCAGATTGCAAAGAGCGCGGCATCGCCCCAGAAAAATCCGCCTCCGGCAAGCTCTTGCTGCGCGTCCCCCCCGAGGTGCACGGCCGCGCCATCATTGCAGCGCAAGCTGCCGGTCAAAGTCTGAACCAATGGGCAATTCTTGCCCTACAACACGCCGCGCAACCCGGTGCTTGACACAGTCACTCAACCCGCTCGCCTGCCACGTGACGTGCCCGAAAAAGCCGAGGCTTTTCTTCGTGTAGCGCTCTGACCCGCAAGCTGCGAGCTCCTGGTCTCTGTAGCGTTCTGCATATGGTTTGCCGCGCCCGACCAGCGAAAGGCTTCGTTTTTTCAGACCCATCACGTAGCGGATTGAGTTGACTAGTGCATCACTTCCACCCTCAGTCTCATAACGATACGCATTTTCCATCTCGGTCAGTCGCCAAGATTGGCGATGGAATTTAAGTCACAAACAGGGTGCTATCCGTACTGTAATTTTGATGATTTTCTCACCGTATACTGCATTCATGACTTTTAATTCTGGTTTTTGTGGTGCGACCCACCTTCGACTTGATACACGGACTCTCCACAATGCGAATCGCTGATTTAGTTACTCGCGTAGACGAGTTGCTTGCACTCGGTGCAAATGTATTAGCTACTCGCCGATCAACAGGCGGTGAGCGTTTTAGAACTGAATATGTTGATAGCGCCGCGATGACAGGCTTTCGCTCAGCATCTCTATCTTTCGTTGATCGAGTCTACGGTGCCTCGAGCCCGCACTTCCAGCAGATTACGGAAAAGGCAGATAGCAACGGCGTATCGAACTGTGAGGCGGCAATATCAATCCTGAAAGCCATGCGCTCTGAACTTTCTGGTGGATGGATGTTCAGTCTTAAAGGCTTAGTAACAGCCGAAGTTTTCGCTGACTTTCTGTCTATGGCGGATCACTTGCTCGATACCGGTTACAAAGATCCAGCAGCCGTTATGACCGGGTCAGTTCTAGAGGGGCATTTGAGGCAACTTTGCTCCAAACATGGAGTTCAGATTGATGAAGTTAAAGATGGCAAGAGCGTTCCTCTTAAGGCGGATCGCCTCAATGCGGAGCTAGCTCGCATAAATGCTTACTCCAAACTTGATCAGAAATTGGTGACTGCATGGCTAGATCTACGAAACCTTGCTGCGCACGGTCAGTACGGCAATTATTCTAAAGAGCAAGTTCACAATATGCTGCTAGGTGTCACTGAGTTCATGGCTCGAGTCACAGTATGAGTGTGGTTTAAATTGCTCAATGTGCGGCGCGGTGCACCAAGTGGCGCGGGCAGGGCAACTGGCTACCATTGGACCGCGCAACAGTTTTGGAAGCGCGTGCGCAGAGTGGAGTAGCGAAGTGTGCGTTGGTGATTATGGCGAGTGCTGGTGCGGATAGCTTGCCGAAGCGAACCGTCTACTTCCATCTATTTCAAGGTAGTTTTAAAGCAAACAACAGGTCGCCGACATATTCATTGCGCAAAGCGCTACTACTTTTGTAGTGCGCAACAACGCGCCAACCTTCTAAACCCGCTACGTGATGGGTCTGAAAAAACGAAGCCTTTCGCTGGTCGGGCGCGGCTAACCATCTCATCATCGCTACAAATGGTGGGAGCTCGTGGCTAGCGGCACAGAGCGCCTCACGAAGAAAGGCCTCGGCTTTTTCGGGCACGTCACGTGGCAGGCGAGCGGTTTGCTTGAGACGCAAAGCGACGGTTGAGTGAAAAGAACACTATAAAAATGTGAGCACTCCGCGTATATTCTATGCCGGCTATTGCTTCAAAAAGCTTTAAAAATCTTTAAAAAGCAGTCTAAAGCAGCCATCGATTTACCCATACGAATCTTCCCGTTGGCTGCCGTGCAGCCAACAATGATTACGCCCACGTGCACATTCACGAAACAGGAGCACGGGTGGTGCGCGAGCATAGTCATCAAGCAAATAAATGAACGAACGGACGAACAAATTTTTTGATATTGTATATAATATCAAAAAATGATTATTCTAGACACCAATGTCTTGGTCGCAGCGCTTCGATCACGCGGCGGTATGTCGCGCCGTATGTTGGCGCAGGTGCTGCAATCTGAATTGATGGCGGGCGTGTCAGTGCCGCTGTTTTTGGAATACGAAGCTGTGCTCCTGCGAGAAGAGCAGTTGCACGCTTTTGGCTTGACGCGGGGCGAGATGAATGAGTTTCTGACTGGCTTAGCGAGCGTGCTCAAGCCGATTGATATCTCGTTTCTTTGGCGGCCCCAGCTCAAAGATCCGGCTGATGAGATGGTACTAGAGGCTGCCGTCAATGGCCAATGCAGTCACATCGTTACTTGGAATGTGCGCGATTTTGCGCAAGCGGTGCCGCGTTTTAACTTGCAATGCGTCACACCAGCAGATTACTATGCAAGTAAGCAACCCAAACGGCTTCACTAGGAGCGCATCATGCAAGCCAACAATTTCGCCTTGAGACTTCCTCATTCCATGTACGACGCTCTGCGCCAAGCGGCTGCGGATGACGGTGTAGCGATGAATCAATACATCAATGTGGCGGTGGCTGAGAAACTAGCCACTCGCCGCACAGCGCAACAGTTTCTTGAGGCGCGTGCGCAGGGCGGATCAGCGAAGCGTGCGTTGGCAATTTTGGCGAAGGCCGGCGTAGATGGTCTGCCGGAGTGAGTAGCTTGCTTCTATCCAATTTAATGCATTTTTAAAAGCTAAAAAGGAAGATCGCCGGCGTATTTATTGCGCAGAGTGCTACTACCTTGATAGTGAGCATCGACGTGCCAACCATCTATATCCGCCGCGTGATGGGTCTGAAAAAACGAAGCCTTTCTCGGTCGGGCGCGGCCAACAAAGTAATCATCGCCACAAAAGATCAGCAGCTCAGGGTATCCCGCACAGACCTCTAGGAAAGAAAGGCCTCGGCTTTTTCGTGCACGTCGCGTGGCAGGTGAGCGGGTGGTGTGTGACGCGAAGCGATGACTAGATCACCGAAGCTGCTACAAAAATGTGAGCACTCCGCGCGGATTCTATGCCGGCTACTACCCTAAAAGGCTTTAAAATCAGCCTAAAACAGCCATAGATTCACCCATGCGAATCCCACCCGCAGGCTGCCACGCTGGGTTGAACTTCATCGCCTGCTCAGGCCACAGCATCACCGCCGTGGAGCCGAGTAGGAAGCGACCCATTTCTTCACCTTGCTTGTATTCAAACTCACCAAGTTTGTAATTCCAAGTCGTCACATCAGGCAAGCGCGGCGGATTGACTTGGCCGTGCCAGACAGTGGCCATGCTGCCGACGATGGTTGCACCGACCAACACGTTCACAAAAGGGCCGTGCGCGGTGTCAAACACGCACACGACGCGCTCGTTGCGGGCGAAGAGACCGGGTACGCCGCGTGCGGTGGTGGGGTTGACGCTGAACAATTCGCCGGGCACGTAGATCATTTGGCGCAGCGTGCCTGCGACGGGCATGTGGATGCGGTGGTAATCCTTGGGGCTGAGGTAAAGACAAGCAAAATGGCCGCCTTGAAATTCGGCAGCCAGCTTCGCATCGCCGCCCACGAGCGCGGTGGTGGAATAGCTGTGGCCTTTGGCCTGAAAAATCTGGTTCCCGTCAATCGGGCCAAACTGGCTGATGGCACCATCGACCGGGCAGATCAAATCGGCGGTGGCCAATGGTCGTGCGCCGGGTTTTAAGGCGCGGGTGAAAAAGTCGTTGAAGCTGGCGTAGCTGGCGATGTCGCTGTTCAACGCCTCGTCCATGTTGACGCTGTACTTGCGCACAAACCAGCGGATGATCTCAGTGGTGACCCAGCCGCGCTCACCGCCAGCAACCCAGCCGGAAAAGGCGTTGATCGCATGGTTGGGAGTCAAATATTGGGGGAGTACAGCGAGGCGAGGGTGCATCAGATCATTTTATGGGTTTGCCGCGCATGGGTACGGTTTGACACTCCCAAAAAATGCGCGCCGTGCAAGTACTGCAAATCTGCGGGTCGAGCTTGGAGAAGATGGTGGCAATCGCCACCCGCTTGTCCGGGAACTGATGCTCTGGCCCCAACAGGCGCGTAAAACCTGTGGTTTGCCACATCGCGATGACTTCAGGACGTGGCCTGTGAAAGTACAAATCGCCCCCCATGGCCCGGCGGGCGTTCAGTTCCTGCTCCCACAGCTCGGCCCCGGCCAGGTCGATGAAGTTCATGCTCTTGCCCATCACAAGGAGGTGTTTTTGCGGGTTCG
The DNA here is from genome assembly GCA_031375105.1 of Variovorax sp. Taxonomy (GTDB): domain Bacteria; phylum Pseudomonadota; class Gammaproteobacteria; order Burkholderiales; family Burkholderiaceae_C; genus JANMDU01. The sequence goes on along the minus strand of JANMHJ010000049.1, from coordinate 3,043 downwards.
CCTCGTTTCTTAACGCATGCAACTTGTCGGCCACATGTTGCGTGGCCCCAAAATAAACTTCACCTTCCATTCTCAGTAGTTTGAGTTGTGGGCATTCGGGCAGGGCAGACGGGTTGTTGTCCAGAACGACGAACTGCCGATGCGCGTGCGGTGTATCAAAACCCATGGTACGCATGGCCGGCTTGGAGGTGCGGTACAAAAACGTCATCAACGACATCAGCGTGCCCAGCAAAATGGCCATCTCCAGGCGAATTGTCAAGGTAGCGACCAGAGTGGCGAGCGCCACGGCAAACTCGACGCGGCTCAAGCGAGCAAGCTCACGCCAGCGAGGTGCGTCAAATAAAAACACCGACACCAACAGCAGCAAGGCCGCCAGAGCCGCCATCGGGATTTTGGCCAGCAGCGCGCTGCTGACCGCCACCAAAGCCAACAAAAGCAGCGCGGAAAAAACCGCTGCCAGCGGTGTGCGCGCACCCGCCTGCAAATTGGGCATGGAGCGGTTCATCGAGCCGCACGACACGTAGCACGAGAAAAAACTGCCCACAATATTCGACAGCCCTTGCCCGCGAAATTCGCGGTTTGCGTCAATACGCTGACCGGATTTGGCAGCGACTGCCTTGGCAATCGAGATGGCCTGGCCGAGCGCCACGATCGTCAGCGCAAAGGCCAGTCCCAGCAGCTCTGACACGGAGGCCCAGCTGACGTCACTGAAATTGGGCAACACAAACTGTGGCCAGGGCGTGGCGATTTGGCCAATGGTACGCACCGTCAAGCCCATGCCGGTGGCCAAAGCCGTCGAAGCCGCCAAACCGATCAACATAAAAGGCCAGCCTGGCCGAACAAAGCGCACACCCAGCGCCACCATCACAGTGGTCGCACCTATCAGCAACGCAGACTTGTCAAGCTGGCCAATGGAGGTGGCCACATGCATCAACACCGCCAACGCGCTGCGCTCCTTGGCAGGCGACAAGCCTAAAAAGTCTGGCAAGGCATACACGGCTATCAATACCGCAGCCCCAGAAGTGAAACCAAACAGTGCGGCGGGTGAAATGAAATTGGCCAGGCTGCCCAGACGTAGCGCGCCAATCAAAAACTGCATCACGCCCACCATCAGCGTGACAGCCAGCGCCAACTGAATATAAGCCGGGGTAAAGGCAAGCGCCAGCGGTGACAGCATCGCAAACATCGCCAGCGAATTGGCATTGGTTGGCCCCGACATCACATGCCAGCTGGAGCCAAACAGCGCGGCAATGATGCAGGGGATGACGGCGGTATAGAGGCCGTACTGCGGCGGCAAACCAGCCAGTGTGGCAAAGGCAATGCCCTGGGGCAGCACCAGCACAGCACCCAGCAAGCCAGCCAGTGCGTCGGCGCGCAAGGTGGTGGGTGTGACGGTTTGGGTCCAGTCGCCAAACAGGCGCTGCCAGATGCTGATCGTGCTGGTTGTCGAAGCGCCTTGCATGGCCCTGAGCTTAACGCGCCTCAGGGGTCAATTTACGCCAGCCCCAACAAACGCAGCGCAAGCCCTGCGCCAGCCGACACGGCGATGACCCGAATCACACCCCATTTGAGCCGCCACAAAGCCAGCGCAGCGCCCACCACGATGCCCAAGGCCACCCAGTCAAGCCGGTTGTTTGAGCCTGCGGGATAGGCGACAGCAGCTATAAAAAACAAAGCGAGGTTAGCAATGACGCCCACCACGGCGGCCGTTACGGCGGCCAGCGGCGCCGTCAGTTTGAGGTTGCCACGCGTGGACTCAACGTACGGCCCGCCCGCCAGAATAAAAATAAACGATGGCAAAAAAGTAAACCACGTTGCCACACAAGCGCCCAGTGCAGCCCCTAAAAACAGGGCTTCGGGCCCCATCACGGCTTTGCCCCAACTGGCCACAAACCCAACAAAGGCCACGATGATGATGAGCGGGCCGGGTGTGGTTTCACCCAGCGCCAGGCCGTCCATCAATTGCGCTGTGGTCAGCCACTGGTAATGCTCGAAAGCCGACTGGTTAACGTAAGGCAGCACGGCATACGCACCGCCAAAGGTCAACAACGCGGCCTTGGTAAAAAACCAGCCGATTTGGGTGAGCGTGCCTTGCCAACCAAAATTTGCCAGAAGCAGAGCCATGGGTAGCAGCCAAAGTAGCGCACCCACCAGCAACACCGTCGCCAGCCTTGACAGCCTGAACAGCGCATGGGGCGGCGTTGGCGTATCGTCATCAATCAGCGCCGCCTCATGGGCGGTAGGGCCATTGGCAGCATGGCCACCCCCTTTACCCAACGCTGCGGGCGCAACCCGTGACACCACCACGCCGATCAACATGGCCGTCAGCACGACCAGCGGGAAGGGTAGCTTGAACAACCAGACGGCTATGAAACTCATAGCAGCTAGCACCCAAGGAACGGGCGCCAACATCGGATTACCCAATGATTTACTGGCAATGCGGTGCAGTGCGTGCAGCACTATCGCCGCTACAGCGGGCTTGATGCCATAAAAAATACCCGCCACGATGGGCTGCTGGCCAAAGGCCATGTAAATCCAGCTCAGCACAATCAGCAGTACCAGCGACGGCAACACAAACAACGCACCAGCCACCACACCGCCCCAGGTGCGGTGCATCAACCAGCCGAGGTAGGTGGCCAGTTGCTGCGCCTCCGGGCCAGGCAGCACCATGCAAAAATTCAGCGCGTGCAAAAAGCGCTTTTCAGAAATCCAGCGACGCTTTTCAACCAGCTCACGGTGCATGATGGCAATTTGCCCCGCCGGGCCGCCAAAGCTGATGAAGCCCAGTTGCAGCCAAAAGCGCAGCGCGGCCATGAAGGTCACAGTATTTTGCTCAGGCACTTTTGCGAAACCCATGATGGTCCAAAAGCCTTACCTGCGCTGAAACTTGAACACCGCCCGGCTGGCCAGTGCGTTGGGCCAGAAGCGGACTTCACGGCCGTCTTGCAGGCCAAACTGGTCGAGTATTTCCAGCTGGTTTTTGACCGCCAGTGCTTCGAAGTCCTGCAGCGTACCCACCCGAATGTTGGGCGTGTCGTACCAC
>JANMHJ010000024.1:0-22603 GCA_031375105.1 Variovorax sp. | reverse complement strand
ATAACGGGCTGTTGCCATTCAGTGCTGCAGTCGCTGCGCTAAAGCTGCGCTTGGTGCAGCACCGCTTGCGCGCCCTTGCGGGTGAATGGCAACTCCCGTTATGTCTTGCGCCCCTTCGCCGCGCGGCGCGTGGCATTGGCTCGCGGGCTTCGCCCGTCTAGCGCCAAAGCCTCGCTTGGCAGCCAAAGTTAGTGTGGCCGCTTGCGCCGCCACAGGAGTCGAAGCTAGTGCGCTTCGCGCAAGTCTTTACGAGTGTGCCCCCGCCCACCCAGCTGGGCTCATGGCGCTGTCGCGCCCTTCGCTGCGCCGGGGGAGCCCGTCCGCCCCCAAGGGGTCTCCCTCCCCACGGCGCGGCAAGAGTGGTGCGCGGCTGGCGCCGCATCGAGCAGGGCTGGCGCTCTGGCCGCCATTGAGAGCTGCGCCCGCGCTGCGCGCGAGCGCAGGCACGGCCTGCGCTGTGTTGGCCAAATGATCAGCGCTCAAAATTGGAAAGTCAGTCACTATGAATCTCGTAGCACTCTGCGCAATATCTATGCCGGGTAGTGGCCGATTTGGCTTATAAATCTCTCTAAAAAGGCACCTGAGCGAGGCAAGATCCGCGCATGTCGTCCATGCGGTGCAAACCGTCAGAGCCGGTGTTGCACCGCATAGACTGAGCGTAATTTAGTTTGTACGTGTCAAGGCCAAGCCCTAAAGGGCGCTACGCGGCCTGGACACAGCCAGGATGGCTGGCGCTCAACCCCTCAGCGGCTAAAAAGGTAAGCGCTCCAGTTACTATGAATGTGATAGCACTCTGCGCATATTCCATGCCGGGAAAGTGCTCAAAACGTTTGTAAAACTCCTACCAAACGCCTCTCAGCGCTGCGCGCCGGCAGCGCCTCTCGGCATCTGTCAGCGCGGCCTGCTTTGCACCCTAGAATGCAGCCATGTACGCCGAAATGCACGACACGCCCGCCTACGCGAACCCGCGTGGGCGAGGGCGCGCGAAGCCTCGCGAGAGAGCGCATGCGTACCTGCGTGAGCGAGCGCTCCCGCGTGCCTTGGGCCAAGTCTGGCCAAGTGCCGGCGGCTGCAACGTCAGCAAAAGCGCGTCTAGGAAAAAATTCATCTCCAAGCGCCGTGTTTCCCGCGTGCGATGCGCCAGAGCCAGCACTGAGCCTAGAGAGTTTGCTATTGTTCTGATAATCATCGTGTCAGGGCAAACTGTTAACCGGTTTGCTTATGTGATGAACAATCCGCTGAGTTATACCGATCCTAGTGGGTATTTCAGTTTGAAGAAACTGTTCAGAGCATTTGTAGCAATCGCGGTGGGGTATTTCACGGGGCAGTGGATTGGGAATTTGTTCCAAGCGGGAGCTGCTGCTGGAGGAAGCACAGCGTTTGCTTCAGCAAGCTCGGCGCTCGCGGGCGGTCAAGGGATAGTTACTGGGCTCACTGGATTGGGTAGTGCCATTGCTGGAGCCGCAGGTGGGTTTGCTGCCGGTGTCGTCGGCTCTGGAACGCTTAAAGGCGGCCTCCAAGGTGCGTTCTCTGGCGGCGTGTTTGGAGCAATCGGTGGCTTGGGCGCTGAGGGCGGTTGGAGCACGGGGCAGTATGTGGCTGCGCATGCTGCGGGTGGATGCATTACCAGCGTAGCGGGTGGCGGGCAGTGTGGATCGGGGGCGCTATCAGCGGCGTTTGGGAAGTTCACGACTATTCAGACGCAAGATTGGGGACCGGGTGTTGCTCAATTCACTGCAAGCGTAGTTGCTGGCGGCGTCGGGTCGGTGATTGGGGGTGGCAAGTTCGAGAATGGGGCGATTACTGCTGCTTACGCGTATTTGTTCAACAATTGCTTAGCAAATCCTGCTGGATGCTTGAACGCGGGTGCTCGCCTGATCCAAGCAGCTTATGGTCGTTTACAGATGCTCGCTGCAAGTCCAGCGGGGCAAATGGCTACTCAGATTGCTGCTGCTGAAGTAGGACTTTCGGCTGCAGGAGTGGGCAATGCGACCAACGGAGCTGGCAAACTTGCAGAAGCTCTTAGCCTCGCCAAGCCCGACCCTAAACATACGGGCCAGTTCGTAGCAATCCTTGATGACGGTGCGCGCATGATGTTTCGCAAAGAATATGGTCATGTTGCTGGTTACGGCGCAACCGAGCATTTCAACGTACATCTACAACAGGGTTCAAAAACTGTTTTCAATGTTCATGTTGTTACTGATTCGCTAGGCATCAAATACGCAGTGGATTCTGCGAAGGTCTGGAACAATGGAGCCGCGTACACTAGACCTATTGCTCAACCGATCCCCCATGGTCTGAGTGGTCAGCATTAAACGTATTGAACAGGTTAACCCACTACCGTTGGCTATTTTTAGGCTTGCGTATGAACAAAAATCCAATAATCGCTACTTGGCTTTTTGCCTCCCCCGAGGCAATAGCAAATGCAAAAAAGGTCACCGATGATCGTGGTTCATTGGAGGTCACTGGTGAAAATGCATGCGTGTACCTCCGATTAACCCCAGGTGCGGCGAAGGCGTTGGCTGACCGTCTTTTGTACTGTCTCAGAACAGGAGATAAATTTGTCACAATCGGCGAGGAAAAACCGGAAGGTACTTGGGACGAGCTACCTTGGGATCGGGAATGTGGTTTTCATGTTCATCCACTTGGCACTGCCTTGAGCATAGAGTTGACTGATATGCCGCCGATTGAAGAATTAGTGAATGAAAGCAGGTCTCAAAGAAACAAAACTTTGACTCCTCTAGCAAACCAAGACACCGTTTTTAAGCCTTGATAAGTTGTAGTGTGCAGTGGGCACATTTGCTTACCCCATAATTTCAAAAAAATAAGTCGTGTTCACCAGCTCCAAAGAAGCCAGAGGGTTACGTCCTGCATTGCAATATTGTTTTGCGTTGCTGACATTGGGGTCAAGTCTTGCATTGCAACAATGTTTTGCGTTGTTGCCTTAAAAATCCCATGAAATTCCTGCTTTTCCTTCGTACTTCTTGCGCAATGTGCTACTAAATCAGTAGTAAATAACAACCCGCCAATTGTCTTCATCCGCAGTGCAATGGGTTCGTGAAAGCCTATGTCTTTCTCGATCGGGCACGTTGCGCGGCAGGCGAGCAGATGGCGTGTAGTGGTTAGAACGCTGCACAGGCATGCTCTTAATGGTCAAATTGGCCATTGTCCGGCATAGATACTGCGCAGAGTGCTATCAAGTTAATAGTATCCGTTGCCCCCGGGGTGGTGTACTACTTGAACGGCCAGAACAACAACCTGTCCTAGAGAAACCTGAGGGTCATGAGAAACCTGAGGGTCAGGTCTTGCAAATCAGCATTTTTTATGTCATTATCTCTTCATGGCACGCCCACTCCGTCTCGAATTTCCGCATGCGCTTTATCACCTGACTTCTCGCGGAGATAGGCGGGAGGATATTTATCTCTCTGATACAGATCGGCTGGCTTGGCTGGCTGTGCTCTCGCAGGTGTGTCAGCGTTTTGGATGGATCGTGCATGCCTATTGTTTGATGAGCAATCATTACCATTTGCTGGTGGAGACGCCACTTGCCAATCTGTCGCAAGGCATGCGCCAGCTCAATGGGGTGTATACCCAGCTTTTTAACCGGCGCAATAGCAAAGTAGGGCATGTGTTTCAAGGGCGCTTTAAAGCGATTGTGGTGGACAAAGAAGGCTATCTGCTGGAGCTGGCGCGCTATATCGTGCTCAACCCGGTGCGGGCGGGCATGGTGGCGGATGCGAAGGATTGGCCTTGGAGCTCTTATGGGGCAATGGTGGGGAGCATCGATGCGCCAGATTGGCTGGCCACTGACGCACTATTGGCTCAATTTGCGCCTACTTCTGCCAGAGCGCGAGCGCTGTATGTGGATCATGTGCGCGCTGGCGTGGGCCTGCCTCCTGTGTGGGAGCAGCTGGAGCAGCAAATGTTTTTGGGCGATGAAGCCTTTATGAAGCGCATGAGCAAGCTGGTGGATAAGAACTTAAAAATGACGCAAGCGATCAGCGGCGATGTGGGGGCAAGAGAATTCCCCAAGGTGCAGCGCTTGGGGAAAGCCAAGCCTTTAGAGCACTATGAGCGCGAGTATGGCGAAGACCGAGATGCCGCTATGGCTGCTGCTTATGCGAGCAGGCATTACACCTTGGGCAAAATAGCAGGGCATTTTGGTGTGCATAGCGCGACGGTGAGTCGGGCAGTGGCGAAGCTGCAGGGCTGAGACCGCTTGATCGCTTTCTTTAGGATGCTATTATTTCGATAGCGACATACGCAGATTCTATGCCGGCTAAGTGCCGATTTAGATCACAAAACATAGTGAAAATGCCAAAAATGCTGAGTACTTGGTTTATGCGGTCATTCAGAAAGAAAAACCACCCAATCCCCGTAGAATGCTGTGAAATATGAAAGCAATGACTTCAGTGGCGGATGCAATAGCGGGGGCGACGGGATATCGCGCTTGGTCGCTTGCGCGGCATGCCTTGACGGCTATTGCATTGCTGGCTGGTTTGGCCTTGCTTGCATGGGGCGTGCTTTCGCAGCAGCGTGCACAGTTGCTCAAGCAACAGACTGAGCTGTCGCAATTGGAGCAATCGCTCAAGACTCTCTCTACCCAAGCTGCGCCGCCAGTGCGCAACGAGCCAGACTTTACGCAACGCTGGCCGCAGCGCGATGAGATCAATGCGGTGGTGCGGTTTTTAGGCAGTTTGGCGCAGCAGCATCCGGTAAACCTTGGCCAGATGACGCTGTCTCACACAGCTTCTAGTGCCCAAACTGCAGGGCGGGTGGATATTGCGCTCACGATGAATGGCACATATGCCAGCGGCAAGCTACTGCTGGCTGAGCTGCTCAGCCGCTACCCAAGCCTCGCACTGCAATCGCTCACCGCGACGCCGCGTTCGGGCGATGCTGCGCGCATTGACTGGGCATTGGCTTTAACGCTGTATGTGAAGGATTAGCCAGTGAGCGCTGCGCCTGCTTTTTCTTTGCGATCCAGAAAGCTTTGGCTTAGCTTGCTGGCGCTGGGCTTGGCTTGGATGTGGTGGGCGGCTTTGTCTAAGAAATCTGTGCTGAGCGCTTCTGCTGGCGCAGCGCCAAGAGTAGCCGGCGCATCGGTTTCTAGCGCGAATACTTTGGATATCATTGCGTTGCCTTCCAAGATTGAGCGTGAGCCTTTGGAAGCACCTAGCCGCGATCCGTTTGCTTTGTTTTTACCGCCTGCGCCGAAGCTACCTGCCCCCAAAAAAGCACCGCCTCCGCCGATCGTCGCCGCTGCACCGCCTGCACCGCAAGCCGTGGCTGCGCCCAGCCCACCGCCATTGAACTTACGCTTTCTCGGGCAGGCCACCACGCCCGATGGCGAGCGCTTGGTGTATGCCGCTTTGGGCGATACGCCGGTGTTGCTCACCAAAGGCGCGAATTTGCCCAATGGCTATCAAGTCACCAGCATTGAGCCGAAGCACGTCAACTTCATATACACCCCTCTTAATTTCTCGGCGCAATTCGCTTTGCCCGAGCCACCCCGGTACGAAATTCGATGAATTTGCTTTTCTTTCGCCGTTTGAGCATGGCATTGCTCGCCACGCTTTTGCTGGCCAGTTGCGCACAGCAGCGCATTCGGGATCATGCGACGGAGCAGATTCGCAATGCGGATTATGAAAATGCGATCAAAGGCTTGCAAGAGGGCGTGAGGCAATACCCGGAAAGCGCCTTGCTGCGCGCTGGCTTGGTGCAGGCCAAAGCGGATGCGATTGCCCGCCTCACAGCGCAAGCCGTGCAAGAGCGCTCAGAAGGCCGCTTTGATCAGGCCGATAAAACCTTGGCGCGCGCCATTAAGCTTGATCCTGATAATGCGCGCCTTGCTGCAATGAAGATTGAGTTTGAGCAATCCCGCCGTGTACAAAAGGCGCTGGATGATGCACGCACTTGGCTGGCGCAAGGCAACAAGACTGCCGCGCTGCGCGTGATCACAGCCGCATTGCGCGATGCGCCGCGCAATCCAGATTTACTCTCTGTACAGCGCCAACTGGAATTGGAGCAGCGCTTGGCTTCAGGCTCGATCCGTGGCTTGGCCGAGACGCGGCCGATTACCTTAGATTTTAGGAACGCGACGGTGGGCACGCTGCTGGAGGCCATCACGCGCGGCAGTGGTATCAATTTCATGCTGGATCGTGATGTGCGCTTAGATGGCCGCACCACGATTTATATGAAATCAGGCAAGGTGGAAGACGCGCTGGATATGATTTTGGGAGCAAATCAATTGGCCAAGCGCGTGGTTGATCCGCAAACAATCCTGATCTACCCAAACACGCCAGATAAGCTGCGCGAGCATCAAGAGCTGGTGATTCGGGTGTTTCATTTGGCGCATGTGGAAGCGAAAACCACGGCGCAGATGCTGCGAAATTTGCTCAAGCTTAAAGAGCCGTATGTGGACGAAAAGGCGAATTTTGTGGCGTTGCGCGAGCCGCCAGAGGTGATCGCGCTGGCTGAGCGGCTGGTGGCTTTGCAAGATGTGGCGGAAGCCGAGGTGATGCTGGAGGTGGAGGTGTTGGAAGTGAAGACCTCACGCTTGACTGATCTGGGTATCAATTTCCCTAATGGTTTTTCTGTCACGCCTTTGGGGGCGGGCGGTGCATCTGGCCTGACGGTGGATAGCCTGCGAAATATCAACTCTACGCGCGTGGGCGTGAGCGTGGGTAGCTTGTTGGTGAATCTGCGGCGCGAGGTGGGCGATTTCAATACCTTGGCCAATCCGAAAATCCGCACGCGCAGCAAGGAAAAAGCCCGCATCTTGATCGGCGACAAAGTGCCGGTGATCACCACGACGAATAGCGGTGCGAACGGCTTGGTGTCAGAGAATGTTAGCTATTTGGATGTGGGCTTGAAACTGGATGTGGAGCCGATTGTTTCGCCTGATGATGAAGTGACGATCAAGATGGCGCTGGAGGTGAGCTCGGTGGTGAAAGAGATTAAGAGTGCAGGCGGCTCCACAGCGTTTCAGATCGGCACACGTAATGCGAACACCGTGCTGCGGTTACGTGACGGGGAAACCCAAATCCTGGGTGGCTTGATCAGCAATGATGAGCGCTCCGCAGCGAACCGCGTGCCCGGCTTGGGTGATTTGCCAGTAGCCGGGCGGTTGTTTTCCAGCCAGCGGGATGATTTTCAGCGCACGGAGTTGGTGTTGGCCATTACGCCGCGCATCCTTCGCTCCGCGCCGCGGCCAGATATTTCGCAAGCGGAGCTTTGGATCGGCAGCGAAGCAAATGTGCGGCTCAGGGCAGCACCGCAGGCTTTGCCTATGGAGTCGCCCCGACCTGTAGCTAATGTGGGCGCTACAGCCGGCGGGGTAACCAGCTCGCCGGCCATAGTGGCTCCCGTAGCTGTTACAAATGCCGCTGCTCCTGCACTGGTTACCAATGCATTGCCAGCAAATTTGCAATTGCGCTGGGCCGCCCCGTCGGAAGTCAAACTGGGTGATAGTTTTAATGTGACCATCAACGCCGCTACAGGCGCAGCCTTGCGCGGCTTGCCAGTGGAATTGCTGTTTTCGTCGGCTCAGCTGGAAGTGGTGTCCATCGCAGAAGGTGGATTTCTCAAGCAAGGCGATGGGGCTACCAGCTTTGTGCAGGCAGTGAATGCCTCTGCGGGGCGCATTAATGTGGGCTTGATGCGCAATGAAGGCGAGGGCGCTTCGGGCGAGGGCGCATTGTTTACGATTCAATTCAAAGCCAAAGCGGCTGGCGCGGCGCAATTGAGCTTCAGTAGCGTGCGGCCGATGAGCGCTGCGGGTGTGGTGCCGATGCAAACCTTGCCTGTGGCGAATATCACCATCAAATGAAGCTGGCGATACGTTCTCACACCCGGCATGCGGGCTACACGCTGGTGGAGCTGCTCGTGGTGATGGCCATTCTGGGCGTGCTGGCGGCAGCTGTGATGCCTTTGGGCGAGGTGCTCTTGCGCTCGCAAAAGGAGCGCGAGCTGCGACTTGCTTTGTGGGAAATCCGTACGGCGATTGATGATTACAAGAAGGCGGTGGATAAAGGAATGATCAAAGCGGGTGCGAGTGAGAGCGGGTATCCGCCCAGCTTGGATACATTGGTGTTGGGTGTGGCAGATGGTCGCACCAGCGCGGGCGTTGGCGCGGGCGGTCAAATGGTGTATTTCCTTCGGAGGCTGCCGCGCGATCCTTTTGCACCTGCGGATATTCCTGCGGCGCAAACTTGGCGTTTGCGCAGCTATGCTTCGCCGCCCAACAAACCCGCAGCAGGCAATGATGTGTTTGATGTGATGCCTACGGCCATAGGCACAGCGCTGGATGGCAGCGCTTATAGTGATTGGTGATGTAAGCATGCGTGCAGTACACGGGGTCACATTGATAGAGCTGCTTGTAGTGATGGCCTTGCTGGCTATTCTTGCAAGCATTGCCACGCCGCGCTATCTGGATCGTGTGGAGCAATCACGCGAAGTGGTGCTGAAGCAAAACCTGCATGGCTTGCGCACTGCAATAGACCAGTATTACCGAGACAAAGCCAAATATCCAGAGTCGCTTCAAATCTTGGCTGACGAGCGCTACATCCGCACCGTGCCAGAAGATCCGATGACCAGCCGTACAGACTCTTGGGTGATCGTGCCGCCCAAAGGTGGGCAAGCGCAAGTGTTTGATGTGAAAAGTGGCTCCACAGCGCAAACCAAGGAGGGCATCAGCCATGCAAGCTGGTAAGCAATCTGGGTTTACCTTGATCGCAGTTTTGGTGGCCATGGTGTTGCTGGCTTTGGGTGTAAGCCAAGTGACGACCGTGGTTTCCCAGCAGGCGCAGCGCGAGCGTGAAGCGCTGTTGCTGCAAATTGGCTTGGCGTATCAGCAAGCTATTGGTAATTATTATGAAAACTCACCGGGCACTGTGAAGCGCTGGCCGAGGGATGTGACTGACTTGATCGAAGACAAGCGCTTTGTGACATTGCGCAGGTATTTGCGTAAGGCCTATGCCGATCCTGTGTCTCCCGGGAAAGACTGGGAGTTTATTCGAGCGAGTGATGGCGGGATTCAAGGTGTTTACAGTCAAAGCGAGTTAGCGCCGATTCGCTCAGCGGCGATTGAATTGCCCGGCTTGAGCCTGCCTGCAGCAAGCCAATACAGTCAGTGGCAGTTTGTTTACGTCTCGAAAACGGCAACGCGTTGAAGATCAGACGATGCAATCCTCTTCATCTTCTATTCAAGAGCAAACCTTAAGCGGCTCGCAACCCAATCGTGGTGATTCACGGTTCACTGGGCAAGACTTTGCCCTGCTTTGCAGAGAGCTCAAAACACTCGTGCAGGCGGGCATGACGGTTGTTGAAGCTGTAGACGCATTGACCAGTACGCGAGGCTCGGCAACTGCAAGCCTGAGCCACCAGTTGCATGCTTTGCTGAGCCAAGGTCTTTCTTTGTCGAACGCAATGCAGCAAATTCCTGGCGCACCCGGCGTATTGGTGGCAGCAATTCGCTCGGGTGAGCGTACGAGTAATCTTGTTGAAGCATTAGATGATTTCTTGCAGTTTGATGTGCTCGTCTCTAGCTTGCGCAGCAAAGTGATCAGTGCGTCCATCTATCCTTTGCTGGTGACCAGCTTAGGAATTGGTATTTCGCTGTTTTTGCTCATTGTGGTGATGCCAAATTTTTCGCGCATGTACACGAGCTTGCGCGGCGATGCGAAGGGTGGCACGGCTCTGGTGATTCAAGTGAGCCAGTGGATGAGTACGTATCAAACAGAGGTCATGCTGACAGTGATCACCTTGTTGGCATTATTGGTAGCGAGCTTGTGGGGCAGTAGCACGGCGCGCTGGCTGGAGTGGTTGGAGCGCGTGCCTGGTGTGCGCAGCAAGGTGGATGATTTCAGGCTGGCGATGATGTACCAGGCTTTGGGGTTGTTGCTCAAGGGTGGGTATCCGATGGTGTCAGCACTTGCTGTGGCAGCGCAATCTTCTCTTTCGCCACGACTTCAAGCGGCGTTATCAAGCAGTCAAAGCAAGATTGAGCAAGGCCTGCCGATTGCGCTTTCGTTGCACGAAGCAGGATTGTGCGATGACATTGGCAGGCGTTTGCTGGCTGCTGCTGAGAGAAATGGTGATTTTTATCGCGCTGCGCAGGCTGTTTCTCATATCTACGGCGAGCGCTTCACGATCTTTGTTGAGCGCTTGACGCGCATCATTGAGCCTGTGCTGCTGCTGGGGGTGGCGCTTTTGGTGGGTACGATTGTGGTGATGATGTATCTTCCCGTTTTTGAAATCGCCACGCAATTGCGTTAAGTACAAGATCAATCGCCATGAACATCATTTCTCTCGATTCATCTATTGCCAAGGCGCGTGGCCAAGCACCGCAAGGCCGTGTAAACCTGTGGGATGCTTTGCTGGCTCTGACACAACTACCCGAGAAATCACTCAAAGAGCAGCTGTGGCTTCAGCAGGGCATCGCGGTTTTGTCATCCCAAGATTTCGAGAAAGTGCGGCATACGGCTCGTCCTGTGGCCAATGACATGCTGGCGTTGACGATGCCAGACGGAATAACTTGGCTGGCCTGCGGCGATCCCTGGTCAGAAGCGGCATTGAACGCATTCACATCGCGCAATGATGGGCAGACGGCGCTTGCATTATTGCAATCTGCGCTGAATGGTGTATCAACAGCGGTCGATTCTTTGGCCAGTCGACCTGTCAATGATGCGGGCTCAGATGTGGTGGAGTTTGTCAATCGCGCCATTGCGCAAGCTAGCGAAGATGGTGCTAGCGACATTCACTTTGAAACGAACCGCAGCGGCATCGGTATCAAATATAGACTCGATGGCGTGATGGTGGCTGGCACTCGCCTTGAATCCAGCGCCGCAGCCGAGCAAGCCATATCGCGGATCAAGGTGCTTGCAGAGCTGGACATTACTGAACGGCGCAAGCCCCAAGACGGGCGAATTCGTTGGGTTGGCTCTGACCAAAAAGCACTAGACCTGCGCGTCTCCATCATGCCCAGCGTTTTTGGAGAGGATGCTGTGCTGCGCTTGCTGGATAAAGCACAGTTGCGAGATAGCTTGAGTCAAATCACATTGGAGGCACTGGGTTTCGAGAGCGAACTTGCGCAATCCATCCGCGAGCTGGCCGCGCGGCCTCATGGCATGCTGCTCGTGACTGGGCCCACAGGGAGCGGCAAAACCACCACGCTGTATGCCACGCTGTCTGAAGTGAATACAGGTATTGAAAAAATCATCACGATTGAAGATCCTGTGGAATACGAATTGAATGGTGTGTTGCAAATTCCCGTGAACGAGCGTAAAGGTTTGACCTTTGCCACCGGTTTGCGCTCCATCCTGCGACATGATCCCGACAAGATTTTGGTCGGTGAAATTCGAGATGCCGAGACGGCTGAAATTGCTGTGCAAGCTGCGCTAACGGGGCACGTTGTGTTTACGACCGTGCACGCCAACAGCTTGTTTGACGTGTTGGGGCGCTTTCAGCACTTTGATATTGATCCTTTCGCGTTTGCATCGTCTTTGAACGGCATTGTGGTGCAGCGCCTGCTGCGCAAGCTTTGTACGCATTGCCATGGTTGGCGCGAACTGACGGAGCTTGAAAAGACACGCATGGATGCGCTTGGGCTACCGATTCCCGAGCGAGTTGCTTTAGGTCAAGGTTGCCCGCATTGCCGGCAAACGGGTTACAAAGGGCGCTTTGTGGTCTCGCAAGTGCATACGGTCGATGATGGTCTGCGCGATTTGATCCTGAAAAAAAGCTCGATTTTGGAGATCAAGGCACATATGCAAACCCAGTCAAGCAATAGCCTGCTAGGCCAGGCAATTGCCAATGCAGCTCTGGGCAAGACCAGTATGGAGGAGGTGGCTCGTGTGGTCGGTTGGTCGTAAGCACGGGCGGCTTTATCTGGGAAGCAGGGTGGCTCTGCTGCAGGTGGCTGGGCATGTCTTGGTGATGCTGGAGTATCCACCGACGTTGCCCCTGTCTGCGGTGTTGCAGCAATTGGCTTTGAAAAGCAAAGAGCAGGGCATCGATTTGAGCCGCGCTGCGCTTGACGTCGATTTGAGCGCAGTATTGTGCAAAGGGCTTGTCGTGTCTTCTGCGTTCAATCCACGTGATCTTGCCCAATTGACTTCAGACACACGCCAAGCGCTAACTCAGCAACTGCCTTGGCCGCTTGATCAGTGGGCTTGGCCAAGTGGCACGTCCAGCTGTGGACTCATGCCGGTCACGACGCAAGGGTTGATGCGTAATCTGTTGGCTTGGACTACTGCGCAGAAAATCAAATTGGGAATGGTTCAACCCCTTTGGGCGTTGGTGACACAAAGCCAGCGTGCAAAGCTAGACGCAATCCAAAGCATTGCTCTAAGCGAGCCTGATGGTTGGGTGGTGTTCTCGGTCAATGACCGTGGTAACAAGCTGAACCAGCCAGCCTTGTGGCATTTCTTGCCTAGTATCGATTCCAATGCAGATGTGCAAAAACTGAGTGATGGGATGGCTGCACATCAGCTTAATCAGGGCAAGGTGGCCACTTTTCTGTTCCACACAAAAGCTGACTCAGGCGAAGAGCTTGGCCTGAAGGCCTGGGCCGGCCATTGGAGGCGGGTATGAAGCCGATGTATTTCGATTTTGCGGCCAAGCCCATCTTTCGCAGAATATGGCAGCTTTTCGCCGTTCTTGCCACACTTATATTGATGGTTTTCGGAGGGCAGATAAGTCAGTTCAAGCAGAAAAACGAAACTATTGATGCACAAGCCAGAGAAGCACAAGCAAAGTTCAGTATATTGCAAGCGAAACCTGCTGCGACCAGCCAGCCAAGCCATGCGCCTGCTTTTTCGAGGCAGGCCAATCTTGCCGCGCAACTGCTCCAAACGGATCTGAGCAAAGCCTTTGCTTCACTAGAAAACCTCAAAATTCCCGGTGTTCGCCTGCAATCGCTAACTTTGAATGCTTCGCAAAACCTGGTGGAGGTGGAGTTCGAATTTAGCCAGCTTGGCCAGACCTCGGACATCAGCGAAGCCTTAATGTCTGGTTACGCTAAGTCACCTTGGCAGCTCATGAGTGCAAATGCTCTGGCTCGTGCTTCAACTCAAAGTGCATCTGCTGGCACCGGTTTCACAGGGCGTTGGCAAGCAAAGTTGGATCAACTCTAACACCCGAATTCTTGGATGCAGTGAAACCTAAGATTGCTTGGGTGCAAGCGGGCTACCGCAATCGGTTTCAGCATCCGATTCCTGAGGTGATGCAGCGTTATTCAGAGCGCAGCATTCGTGTATTGAAGCGCCACCCGGCTTTCCCGCGCGTGCAAAGAGTCACAGGCAAGCCAAGATCCTTGCAAATCCTTGCAGACGGGTCTCAGGGCTTGTCATGAAATGGTCTTGTTGATTCATTAGAGTACTTTTTATCTATTTTGAAATCAACACGCCCAGGAGCATGCATGAAGTTAACGATTTCCCTCGCTAAAACAAAATCTTTCTCAAGATGGTTTTTTGCCTGCTTCTTGGTGGGCGTATTGGCTGCTTGTGGCGGCAACGACGAGGTTGTATTCTCTAATGGCACACCACCGCTGCAATTGCCCACCTGTTCAGCCGCCGTGAGCAGCAGCGCTCAATTGACAAACATCACCTCTGTGCAGGGCACAGGCAGCATCAGCCCACTCCTGTCGCAAACCGTCACTGTTCGCGGTGTGGTGGTTGGTTCATTCCAAAACTCCACAACGCCGACGACCGTCACTCAGCTCAACGGATTTTTCATCCAGCAAGCCGTCGCCGACAGCGATCCTCTGACTTCCGAAGGGCTGTTTGTTTTTGCACCCGGTGCTGCCAAGGTGAATGCGGGTGATTATTTGCAAGTGTCTGGGCAGGTCACTGAGTTTGGTGGTGCAACAGACAGCATCACACAGCTCAGTGGCACGGTCACCGTGAGCCTGTGCGGCAGCGGTGTGAGTCTGCCAGCCAAGCGGGTGACTTTGCCTGTCGCCAGCAGCACGGAGCTGGAGCGCTACGAAGGCATGCTGGTGGAATTTGTCCAGCCTTTGGCTGTGACGGAGATTTTTCAACTCGGCCAATTTGGGCAGTTGTCGCTTTCGACCAATACACGTCAATTCAATTCCACGAACGGCAATGTGAGCGTGACCAATGCACAAAACTTGCTAGCACGCATCGTCTTGGATGATGGCTCTAGCGCGTCTAACCCCAGCCCCACGCCATTTTTCAGCGCCGCAGGCACAGCCGGAACGCGCCGCTTGGGCGATACATTGCAGAGTCTGGTTGGCGTGTTGAGCCACAACTTTGCCGCCTATCGTGTGCATGCCACCCAGCCGCCTGTGTTCACAGCGGCCAACAGTCGCCCTGCCACACCTCCTGCACTGGGCGGGACGCTGAAGGTGGCCAGCTTCAATGTGTTGAATTACTTCACCACCTTTGGCTCGCGTGGCGCTAACAATCAGGCAGAGTTTGACCGGCAGAAGGCAAAAATAGTTGAAGCCATCGCCGGCATGGATGCCGATGTGCTGGGGTTGATGGAGATTGAAAACAACGGCGATGTGGCCACACAGAATCTGCTGGCGGCACTCAACGCAAAAATGGGAGCGGGCACCTATGCTGCCGTGAACAGCGGTGTGTTTGGCACAGATCAGATCAAGGTGGATATTCTCTACAAACCTTCAAAGGTCAGGCGCGTCGGCGCAACAGTACTGCCTACCGGAAGCGATTTAACGGACTACATCGCGGCAAGTGGTCGCCCACCTTTGGCGCAGCGCTTTGCCTCGGTCGCGAATAACGGAGGCTTCTGGTTTGTGGTCAATCATTTCAAGAGCAAAGGCTCTTGCCCGACCAGTGGCGATGTCGATTTAGGGCAGGGCTGCTGGAATCAGGCGCGTACCCTACAAGCCACCGCACTCAACAGCTTTATCAACAAACTCAAAGCGCAAGGCGAGAATGATGTGCTGGTGATGGGTGACATCAATAGCTACCTTGAAGAAGACCCACCGAAAGTGTTGGAGGCGGCTAGCTTTGAGAGCTTGCTCAAGCGCGTGTCTGCTCAAGATCGCTACACCTATGTCTTCAATGGTGAGAGCGGTGCGCTGGATCATGCCTATGCATCCTCAACCATGCGCACCCAGGTCTCAGGGGTCGGCGTTTGGCATATCAATGCTGATGAGCCTCTGGTGATCGACTACAACACTGAAAACAAGACCGATGACCGTTATGCCGCGACAGCCTACCGCTCCTCCGATCATGACCCGGTCATCGTGGGCTTGACACTTACAGCCGATGCCGTGGTGAATCTGCCGATTCTCAGCGCGGCGATTCCCGGCACGGCGCAAGCCAGCGTGGTTTATGGCCTGACGGTGACCGAAGCCTTAGCCAGCGGCACCGCAACGCTGACCAGCCTGTCGGTGAATTGGGGCGATGCTACAGCAGCCACGACATTGGCCACCACCGCTACCCTACCTGTTGGCGTGACACACACTTACGCTGCAAACGGCACGTACACCGTCACAATCACCTTAACGGATTCCAATGCCCAGACCAGCAGCTTGACGGGTGTGGTCGTGGTTGCTGCTGCGCCGCCTGCAGTGCCTGATTTGTTCTTTAGTGAGTATCTGGAAGGCAGTAGCAACAACAAGGCCTTAGAAATCTACAACGCTTCGACTCAGACGGTGAATTTATCTGCCTATACAGTCAAGCTTTACAGCAATGGTGCAACCACGGCAGTAAATACATTGACTTTGACGGGAACACTTTCTGCGGGTAGTGTCCTCGTCATCATCAATAGCAGCGCTGCATCCCCCACTTTCACAATTCCTGGAGCGATCACCAGCGCGGTGACCAATTTCAACGGGGATGATGCGGTCACTCTTGAAAAATCCGGCGTGGTGATTGATCGCATTGGGCAAGTGGGCTTTGACCCTGGCACAGAATGGGCTTCGACGGGTGTCAGCACCTTGAATCAAACCTTGCGACGCAAAAGCAGTGTCAAGATCGGCGACAGCAATGCGGCGGGTGTCTTCGTTGTGACTGATCAATGGGTCAGCTTCCCTATCGACACAGGCAGCGGCTTAGGTTCGCACACAGTTGATCCCTGACAGCCAGAAATCAACCACCCTCGCTTACCCGGGGTGGTTGGTGGCCTGAAACTTGCTATCCTCTGAGCAGGAGATTAGTTTCATGGCAGCTTTGAAGTTTGATGAAATGCAGGCCACGTCGACCAGCGTGCGACCCCACTACGCAAGGTATGACCAGTGGCTGGCCAAGCAGCCGGGTGATGTGATGCGGGCGCGGCGCGATGAGGCGGAGATGGTGTTTCGCCGTGTCGGCATCACCTTTGCCGTCTATGGCGAGAAAGACGAAGATGGCGCTGGCGCTGAGCGATTGATTCCGTTTGACTTGATTCCGCGCATCATTCCTGCGCACGAATGGGCTTCGATGGAAAAGGGATTGATCCAGCGCGTCACAGCGCTCAATCGCTTTATTCACGATGTCTATCACAAGCAAGAGATTTTGAAAGCAGGCGTGATCCCAGCCGATCAAATTTTGCGCAACGCGCAATTTCGCCCCGAGATGGTGGGCGTAGACGTGCCTCGGCAGATTTACAGCCACATTGCAGGCATCGACATCGTGCGCGCACCCAATGCCCAAGGCGAGGGTGAATATTACGTGCTGGAAGACAATCTGCGTGTGCCCAGCGGCGTGAGCTATATGCTGGAAAACCGCAAGATGATGATGCGGCTCTTCCCAGATTTGTTTACGCAAAATCATGTGGCTCCCGTGGCGCACTACCCAGATTTGCTGTTGGAGACGCTGCGCAGCGTGGCGCCTGGTGCGTCCGAAGACCCGACCGTGGTCGTGCTCACGCCCGGTATGCACAACAGCGCTTATTTCGAGCATGCCTTCCTCGCGCAGCAAATGGGCATTGAGCTGGTGGAGGGGCAAGATTTGTTTGTGAAAGACAGCTTCGTCTATATGCGCACCACGCAAGGCCCCAAGCGGGTGGACGTGATTTATCGCCGCGTGGACGACGATTTCCTCGATCCGAAAGTCTTTCGCGCCAGCAGCACCTTAGGCTGCGCTGGCCTGATGGAAGCCTACAAAGCAGGCAATGTGACCATTTCCAATGCCGTGGGAACGGGTGTGGCCGACGATAAATCGATCTACCCATATGTGCCCAAGATGATTGAGTTTTATCTTGGCGAAAAGCCGATTCTCAATAACGTACCCACGCACATGTGCCGCGAGCCGAAAGAGTTGGCCTATGTCTTGGATCACATGCATGAACTGGTGATCAAAGAAGTGCACGGCGCAGGCGGCTACGGCATGCTGGTGGGCCCTGCGGCTACGAAAGCCGAAATTGAAGATTTCCGCCGCGTGTTAGAGGCCAATCCAAGCAACTACATCGCCCAACCCACGCTGTCTCTGTCTACTTGCCCTACGTATGTAGAAAGCGGCATCGCCCCACGCCACATCGATCTGCGCCCCTTCGTCTTAAGTGGCAAAACCGTTCAACTCGCCCCCGGCGGCTTGACCCGCGTCGCTCTGAAAGAAGGATCGCTCGTTGTTAATTCGTCTCAAGGTGGTGGAACGAAAGATACTTGGGTGATGGAGGATTGAATTTGAATTTGTATTTCACCTCACCCCATACAAAATAGTTGGAGAAATAGATGTTAAGCCGCACCGCAGATCACCTTTTTTGGATGGCTCGCTACACCGAGCGCGCTGAGAACACCGCGCGTATGCTCGATGTGAACTACCAAACCTCGCTGCTCCCGCAATCGACTGCCGTGGCGCAGGCCGGTTGGGAGGGGATTGTTTCCATCAGCGAGCTAGATGAAAGCTACACGACATGGCACACAGGAGTCAATGCAAACGACGTGATGAATTTCATGGTCAGAAACGAAGAAAATTCGTCTTCCATCGTGAGCTGTATCAAGCAGGCGCGTGAAAATGCCCGCGCCGTGCGCGGCACGCTAACCACCGAAGTGTGGGAGACGATCAATCAAACTTGGCTTGAGTTGTTAAGCAAGCTCAGAGCAGGTGATTTTGAGCGTGATCCGGGTAAATTTTTTGAATGGGTGAAATACCGCAGCCATCTTTCACGCGGCGTGACCGTTGGCACCATGCTGATGGACGAAGCTCTGCATTTCATTCGCTTGGGCACCTTCCTTGAGCGCGCAGACAACACCGCTCGCCTGCTGGATGTGAAATTCCATGCGCTTCAAAGCGATTTTTATGGCGCGGCCAATGAGAAAGATCAAGAGCTCGATTTTTACCACTGGAGCGCAATTTTGCGCAGCGTCTCGGCCTTTGAGATTTATCGCAAGGTCTATCGCAACGTGATCACGCCCGAGCGCGTGGCTGAGCTGCTGATGCTGCGTGCGGATATGCCGCGCTCGCTGCATGCCAGCATGAATGCTGTGGTGGAAAATCTGCATCTGGTGGCCAACGCGCAATCCAAAGACACGGAGCGCACCGCAGGCAAGCTGCGCGCCGATCTGCAGTTTGGCCATATCGACGAAATTCTCGCCACCGGTCTGCACGCTTATCTCACGCAATTCTTAGACCGCATTAATGCCTTGGGCGCAAAGATCAGCAAAGATTTCTTGGTGCCGCAGCATGCGTAAACTGGCTTCTCGTTGGCTGTGGGTGGCTTGCTGGATGCTCTGCACCAGCATGGCCGTGGCGCAAACCGCCCCAAGCAGCAAACCGAGCACGAGCACCGCCACTGTCACCGCCCCGCCCAAGCCAAGCGTGGCTGGCACGACAGTCACCGCCAGCACATCAGCCAACAAAACCGCCACCGCCAGCTTGAGCCCCCTGCGCGTTGGCGAGATTTACCGCTGGACAGACAGCAAAGGCCGCGTGCAGTATGGGCAAAGCGTGCCCGAGGAATACCGCGCCAACGCACGCAAAGTGGATACGCGGGGCAATATCGTCTCATCTCGTGTGCCCGCCAGCATCAGCCCAGCGCCTCAACCCGAGCCAGGCAATGCCGCCCCCATGCCTCGCCAACCCATCACAGAGCGCGAAAAATGCGAAGCCGCTTGGAAGCAATACAACGAAGCCCAAGCCTGCTTTGCCCAATATCGGCAAGGCACCGTCGGCGGCGCAGGCAGAAGGTCGGGCAGCAATGTTTCCCCAGAAGCGCTGGAAAAATGCCCAGTTCTCACGGAGCCTGCTGCATGCAGATAAATCGTTGCGCATAAAAACGCCTTCCTAGCTTCGCTACACTTGCGCACATGTCTTACGTCGTCACCACCCCCGAACAACAAATTGATCATGCCTTGCAACTGGGCGCTTTCGAGCAGGCTTTGCAGCTTGTATCCAGCGCCGAGCAGCAGCAGCCCAATCATCCCGGCATTGCCCATCGCTTTGGCATCACGTTGCTTCGCATGAATCGGCCGCATGAGGCCTTTGGCAAGTTCAGCAATGCGCTGCGCCTGAATCCGCTGGCTGTGGATACGCGCTTGGCCATTGCGCAAGCCTATCTGGCCATGAACGATGGCTGGAGCGCCAGCGCCTGGGTGTCTGATGCTTGCCGTGTTGCGCCCAATCATCCGCCGCTGTGGATTCAGCTCGCTCAGCTTCTCGCCAGCCAAAAGCGCGAAGCGGAATTAGAGCCAGCGCTGCGCTCGGGCGTGGCTGCGAATCCTGAATCCAAGCAAATGGTGGAAGCCTTGGCTGAGTATTATTTGAATCGCAAGCGCTATGCCGACGGCGCAAAGCTCTATCCCGATTTGCTGATGCTGGATGCCAAAGATCCTAAAACGCTGCTGCACTACGGCTTTTGCCTAGAGCACACGCATGATCTGCCCGGCAGTGTGCAGCGCTATCGTGATGCGATTGCGATCAACCCCGATTTTCTGGAAGCGCATGTCGATCTGGCGGGCGTGCTCTGGCGCTTGGCTGACTACGAAGGCTCGCTGCATCATGCGCAAGAGGCCGTTCGAATTGACCCGAATCATCCGTATGCCGTGCGCATTTACGGCACGGCTTTGCTGCATTTGAACCGTTTGGAAGAAGCCGAAGCTCAGCTGCGCCACGCGCTCGAATTGAAGCCCGATTTCCCGATTGCCATCATCGATCTGGCCTTGCTGCTGTTGCTGGCAGGTAAGTTTGCTGAAGGGTGGCAAGTCTATGAGCGTCGTTGGTCTGATACCGATCGCATGACGCGCCCGGCCTTCTTCCGCCCAGAGCTGGAATGGAAAGGCCCAGCGCTGCAGCCCGTGGCGGGCAAGCGCGTGGTGATTTATGCCGAACAGGGCTTGGGCGATGTGATCAACTTTGTGCGCTATGCCAAGGTCTTACAGCGCGATGGGGCAACGGTCTTTTGCGTGATCCAGCCAGAGCTGATTCCGCTGGTCGAGAGCATGCCCGGCGTGATTTGCTTGAAGCCCAATCTCAACATTGAGGCCGATTACCACGTTGCTTTGCTTGAGCTGCCGCTGCACTACCGCACCGATGAGGCCAATGTGCCCAACGAATCGCCCTATCTGCATGCCCCGCTAGATAAGAGCGCTGTTTGGAAGGAAAAGCTCAGCCCTTGGGATGGCAAACTCAAAGTCGGCATCGCATGGGCAGGGCATTACATTCATGCAAATCACCACAACCGCTCCATGGCGCTTTCAGAATTCAAGCCGATGCTAGAGATGGCGGGCGTGCAGTGTTTTAGTCTGCAAAAGAGCGATGGCGAGCGCTACACCGATATCAAACCCAGCCCTGAGAAATTGGTTGATTTCACCGCAGAGTGGCAAGATTTCACCGACAGCGCCGCCATGATCGACAACCTCGATCTGGTCATCAGCATCGACAGCGCCGTGATCCACCTCGCCGCAGCCCTCAACAAACCCACTTGGGTGACGCTGCCGCCCAACCCCGATTGGCGCTGGCTTTTGAATAGCCCCACCAGCCCTTGGTATCCCAGCATGCGTTTGTATCGGCGCGAGCATGCTGAGGCGAAAAGCCTGCAAATGGCGCGTGTGATTGCAGATCTGAAGAAGCTCGTGGCGTTGCGAGCTTCGTCTGTGTCAGGTAGCCTTTTTTAAGCGTTTTAGGGCTGTACCCGTTATAGAGTCTGCGTGAGGTGCTATTTAAATAGTAGCATCTATTGGGTGATTTTAGGCTTTGCACGGTCTAGGTTTCATCGTTCGCGTGCACCATTTTTCGTGCGATTGCCTACAAGGAGGCGGCTGCGGCTCAGCTTCCCGCAACTGATCCATTTGACTCAATGGTTTATGGTCACTTACACGAATGATGCAAACCGCAACGCCCAGAATATTTCGCAGGTTTTGCGGGGGACATTACCTTAGGTTTTTCCATCTCACGTCCGAGGTTTTCAGACGAAGCGTTGCTACTTTGCGTTGTTCAACCTACCAAAACCGCAGCGCGAGCACGCCCGCATCGTGGAAGTCATCCGAGCTGCTTCAGGCGGAGACTTCAAGCAGTTCATTGCGCCGGGTGGCATAGCTTTCGTGTATGAATCAGAGGCGCTTCCATGGAATCTCTCCTTTTCGCAAATTCTGCACACAGGTGACTCAAAGCTCATTGTGGAGATTGGCGAGAAGGTACAGATGGAGGGCTTTGGTGCAGCGGCTGGGTGGCTGAATGCAAAACGCCCAAGGCAATGAATTCAAGTTGTTTTTGGCGCAAGAAGTCATGTGGCCATACCATCACGCGCAACATTGCGCCCAGTAGTTTGCAGAATAAAAGTGTGGCCTTCATGTCGCTATTCAATTCAAAAACTAACATTTTGGTCATGGCGGATCGCTTCGCGCACGCATACAGCGAACTTTAGCCCTCTGCTGCCATGACAAGCATCTTTGAGGCAACGGAGCCATCACCAAAGAATAATGCTCGGGTGCGCTAGGCTTTTGAGCAACTAGCCGACGCAGAGCTTGCCGCTGTCGCGTCGGCGCAGCCCGACACAGCGAAAGGCTTCGTAGCGACTATGCTTCTTGCCGAGCGTCGCGCATCGAGAGCGGAGCATTCCGCATCGCTCGCCACAGATCGGCATGCCGAACTTCTGCGGGCAATAGCCACGCCGCATTGGTCGCAGACACCCGGTTTCTGGGTGAGTGCCATTGCGGCCGTTTCTGGCCTCGTGGCTGCTTGGTATGGCTACCTAGCGTATCAGCAAGCCCAGCAGGCTTCCGGTCAGGCGCAGCAAGCCTCGCCCGTCTCGCCTTCCGTTGTTCAAAAGCCTGTCGCTTTACCACTGCCGTCGGCAAGCTCACCAGCAGCACATAGCAGCGAGCCGCAAAGGTAGCCACCTCTCATGCTTTCGCTTCATTTCGCCTTTTGTACCAAGCCGGCTAACGAGGCTATAAAAAATTCTGCTCTGCACAAGTAGCCTGAGAGTCAAGTCTTTCAATATAAGATAGCCCGCTATAAATTCAATAGCAACTTACGTATATCCCATAACGCTTACTAGCCTATTCCTCTTTGAATAAGCATTAAAAAACCACCCGGAGGTGGTGTCCTTGGTTGTGTGCCCAGCGCTTGGCTGTTGATCTCTCAAAACGCCTTCATCTGCTGCGCATCCACGTCAATCACATCGCCTTTGCGCTGCAACACAAAAATCCCCTTCTCGTGTGCAGCTTCGGTCACATCGGATGGCACGCTAA
>JANMHJ010000023.1:0-7649 GCA_031375105.1 Variovorax sp. | reverse complement strand
ATAACGGGCTGTTGCCATTCAGTGCTGCAGTCGCTGCGCTAAAGCTGCGCTTGGTGCAGCACCGCTTGCGCGCCCTTGCGGGTGAATGGCAACTCCCGTTATGTCTTGCGCCCCTTCGCCGCGCGGCGCGTGGCATTGGCTTGCGGGCCGTTGGCCCGTCTAGCGCCAAAGCCTCGCTTGGCAGCCAAAGTTAGTGTGGCCGCTTGCGCCGCCACAGGTGTCGAAGTCAGTGCGCTTCGCGCAAGCATTCACGAGTGTGCCCCCGCCCACCCAGCTGGAGCCGCCGCTGCGCGGCGTGCTGCGCCGGGGGAGCCCGTCCGCCCCCCAAGGGGTCTCCCTCCCCACGGCGCGGCAGCGGCAGTGCGCGGCTGGCGCCGCATCGAGCGTGTGAGCGAGCTAGCGGTAAAAGTTAAGCTGCGCCCGCGCTTCGCGCGAGCGCAGGCACGGCCTGCGCTTTGTTGGGCAAGTGATCAGTGCTCAAAGCTGTCAAACCAGTTACTACAAATTCAGTAGCACTCTGCGCAATATCTATGCCGGGTAGTGGCCGATTTGATGCACAAATATCTCTGTAAACAGCACCTGAGCAAGGCGAGATCCGCGCGTGTCGTCCATGCGGTGCAAGCCGCGCGAGTCGCCTTGCACCGCATCGACCAGCGTCTTTAGTTTGTACGTGTCAAGGCCAAGCCCTAAAGGGCGCTACGCGGCCTGGACACAGCAAAGGTGGCTGGCGCTCAACCACTTAGCGGCTAAGAAAGTAGCGTGCCGATCAAGCTGGCTGACTACTAATGTGATAGCACTGTGCGCAGATTCCATGCCGGGAAAGTGCTCAAAACGCTTGTAAAAAACCTACCCAACGCCTCTCAGCGCTGCGCGCTGGCAGCACCTAGCGGCGCGGCCAGCTTTGCGCCCTAGAATGCAGCCATGTACGCCGAAATGCACGACACGCCCACCCACGCGAAGCCTCGCGTGAGCACTCGTGAGAGCGCGCATGCGTACCTGCGTGAGCGTGCTTTGCCGCGTGCCTTGGGCAAAGTCTGGCCAAGTGCCGGTGGCTGCAAAAGCGCGTCTAGGAAAAAATTCATCACCAACAGGCGGATTGCTCGCGTGCGATGCGCCAGAGCCAGCACAGAGCCTAGAGAGTTTGCTATTGTTCTGATAATCATCGTGTCAGGGCAAACTGTTAACCGGTTTGCTTATGTGATGAACAATCCGCTCTCCTACACGGATCCTAGTGGGTATTTCAGCTTGAAGAAACTGTTTCGGGCGGTGGTGGCGATTGCGATTGCAGTCTTCGCTCCTCAGTTCTTAGCAACGTATGGGATCGCAGGTGCATCGCCTGCGCTGGCGGGTTTCGTGAATGCTGCTGCAACTGGATTCCTCGCGGGTGCAGCTTCCAGCGGGTCGCTCAAGGGGGCAATAATTAGTGCATTTACTGCGGGGCTGTTTAACTTAGCAGGGATGGTGCCTGGTGCTGATTCGTTTGAGCGCTATCTTGCTCATGCTGCTGCTGGCTGCATATCTTCAGTTGCTGGCGGCGGAAAATGTGGCCAAGGTGCTGCCAGCGCGGTATTTGGTAAGTACTCCACCAATTGGATGAACGATACTTTCGGTAAGGAGTTGTCTTTCTCGCGTGGCATCGCAGCGGCAGTTTCGGGTGGCGTAGGATCAGTTTTAGGCGGCGGTAAGTTTGAGAATGGGGCGGTGACTGCGGCTTATGGGTATTTGTTTAATGAGGTTGCTACTGCTATGCATGAGGAAATGCGAAATAATGGTACTGGCTTCCACAAATATCAAACGTTTAGCGGGTGTGGAGCGGAAGAGTGGTGTACCAAACAGAACTTGCTTGAAAGTCTGACCACAACACCTTCCTTATCGCAGCGCTTTGAGTTTGGCGGAAAAGGATATTCGTTCGCTGGTCCAGGCTTCGTGACCAGTGATATTGATTCGAATGGTGTCTTAAACACTACCATTTCTGGTGCTCATGCGCTAAGTCCAGGTTGGGTTGCTAGAACAGTTGAGTATCGTGATGGCCAGTGGGGAATAGCAACGCTTGGAATGGGCTACGGCTCTCTGCCCAGGTGGAATGAACGCTTGGCCAGTGCGTTTTGGAAATCAATGGACAATAGGGTTATGTACCAAGCCGTGCAAATAGATGGATACAAAAAAGGCCGTGCTGCATACGGATTTTGACTATGTTACTAAAGTTAATGTCGACAATTGGTTCTATGCGGATCAAACGCAGGGACTTGCGTGATTATTCAATTGCCGTATTTGCTGGCTCAACTTTTTTGGGCGTTTTATCATTCGGTTCACTAATACTTCTGCTTTTCCCTGTGACGTTTGCAATTGGTTTTCTTGCAGCGAGCGTGACTTTAGCGCCCTTGTTTCTTTTCTTGATTGTTCGTGCTGAAGCAAACGTTCTTTGGTATGTAGTGCCAAGCCTGCTCATTGGTTTTTTTTGCTCTGCGAGCTGGTTATTGATATCGCATTTTTTTAATGAACGCGCAATTGACAGTTTTCTTTTTGTAGTGTCAATGCACCTAAGTCTCTATATAGGCGCTGCGTATGGAATATCTGGGTTGGTATTTTATTATCTGCATGTTGACCATTAGGCTCTCGGGAGACTCTGAACAAGTCGATTTTCGCTGTGAGTCGTTGTGCTGCTTTCACGATTTGGGGTCAGATACCGTCTTGAAAGTCAAGCTGTTGATACGCATCCAAAGTTGACCCACTGTTTTCATCCAATATTGACCCCGCTGGTAGCAGTATAAAGCCCTGCTAAGAGGCTGTGGATAAGTCTTGCTGTTGAGCTGGTGGTATGGATTCTGCTTGGTTGATTGAGGTTGCTTTAGAAAATTTGGAAAATTTGGGGTCAGGAAAATTTGGGGTCAGGTCTTTCGTTATCGCATTTCCATCCCCTAGACATTGGGGGTCAGGTCTTGCAAATCAGCATTTTGAATTCCTGCTTACTACGAATTAGATAGCGCTCTGCGCAGATTGCATGCCGGCTACCTGCCGATATCTCGTAAAAAAACCGCCTAAGTGTGGTTGGCTTGATGGTTTGATAAGTATCGCCGTGCGTTGATCGCTCAGTCAGCTTTCACATCATCATGCCGGCTGGTGATGCGATACCCATTCGCTCAAAACATCATTCATTCGCGTTTGCCAGCCATCCCCAGTAGCCTTGAAATACGCCACCACCTCAGGGCTGTAGCGCACTGTCACGGGCAGCTTCGTGGGGCTGCGCTGCGGGCCGCGCTGGCCTTGGCGCTTCTTAACAAGCGCTTGGCTCACCGCAGCATAGCCGCCGCTTTTGACCACAACAGCGCCTTCGCGGGCGGCTTGCTCCGCCTTTGAGGCCGCACGGCTGCTCCCCGGCGCGTGGCTCAGCACGCTTGCCCACTGCGCAGCAGTTGCAGGCAGCTTAGAGGCTGATTTGTTGGATGAAGTATTTGATTTCATGTTTCACCGCCTTTCTCAAACTGATAACGTGAAAGTCATCGACTCGCTCTGTGTAAGTCATGTGGACTAACGTGCCATTGAGCCAACCCAGCAAATTGATGCGCAATTCACCATAGGCCAATCGATCATCATCCCAAGCCACAACCGGGCCATCAAACACTGCCTCGCAGCCCGCAAAGTCCAGCCCGTGGTCTTTGATATTGCTTTGGCGCTTGGCTTCGATCCATGTTGGCATGTTTAATTGTAGCTCCAATTAAATAAAGACGTCAAAACTAACGGGAACAATTGCCTCATCATGGGCAACGGCTTGCCTGTGTACACCGTCAGCCAAGACCTACAAAACAACCGCCACACCGTGCGCTGGGAAAAATACACCAGCTTCAACATGCCCCAAGAGCTGCTCTTCGGTGCCCTCGTCAATAGCCAAAACCCCACCAACACAGTCGCCAGCCGCACGCTCACCTTCGTCTATGGCCCTGAGCATCAGCGCATCATGCAGCGCACCCAAGTCGATGGCAGCGCCCCCAGCGCCATGCGCTCAGGCCGCGTCTACTATCTCAATGGTCAAAACAATGACCTCGGCTACGAGAAAGAAGTCACCGACGCCGGCATGACCGAGCACAAGCATTACCTCAGCGCAGGCGGCATGGTCTTTGCCATGCAAATCACCCGAAGCGGCAACCTCACGCAAGGCGGCAGCACCAAGCCCGCTGAGAGCCTGCAATACCTGCACACCGATCATCTCGGGTCAGTGGCCGTCGTCACCGATGACACCGGCAGCGTCAGCGAACGATTGGCCTTCGACCCATGGGGCAAGCGGCGTTTCCCCAACGGCACGGCAGACACTGCAGACAGTATCGTCGGCCTCACGCTCGATAGAGGCTTCACGATGCACGAGCATCTGGATGAGATGGGCGTGATCCACATGAACGGGCGCATCTATGACCCGCTGATTGGCAGATTCATGAGTGCGGATCCGTTCATCCAGGCTCCGGAGAACCTACAGAGTCACAACCGGTTTGCTTATGTGATGAATAATCCGCTCTCCTATACGGATCCGAGTGGGTATTTCAGCTTGAAGAAGCTGTTTCGGGCGGTGGTGGCGATTGTTGTTGCCTACTACACCGGGCAATGGGTTGGTTGGCATGCGATGGCTGTTCCAGGCATAACCTCGGCGCAAGTCGGGGTTATCAGCGGTATAGCTGGAGGATTTGCTGGCGGTTTGGTAGCCAGTGGGGGCAATCTGAAAGCTGCGCTACAGGGCGCATTGACGGGTGGCCTATTTGGATTTGCGGGTGGAATAGGCGAAGCAAATAGCTTCGCTCGGTACGCAGCGCATGCAGCGGCTGGCTGTGTCAGCTCAGTTTCAGGCGGGGGAAAATGCGGCTCAGGTGCAGCCAGCGCGGTGTTTGGGAAATACACGACAAATTGGATAGGAGACAACACCAATATTCAAGGCGATATAGCCAAAGGCATTGCGACAACGGTTGCTGGTGGGATAGGGTCGGTAATTGCTGGCGGCAAGTTTGAAAGCGGAGCGGTGACAGCTGCCTATGGGTATTTGTTTAATGAGGTTTTGAGCCGAGCGGACGGTTCAAGAATGCATTCTGAAGAGTTTGAAGCTCGGCAGAATCGCAGTGCGTTTTCGGGATATCACCGATACGATAGTTGGACTCAATGCGAAGGAGCGTGCAACCCAGAAGCGGTACTGTTTCAATTGAACGTTCAACCTGCCCCGGGTACAAGGGATGGGGACAAGACAACTATCTTTATTCTAGGAACCGTACATCACGACTCCGATGGTCAAGGGACTATGAACACAACTGAGACTGGTAGTCATCGCTTAGCGCCTGGCCGAGTTTTTAGATCCATTGAGAATCGAGATGGTGTAATCGGAATTCGTTCTATAGGTATTGGGTGGGGAATATTTCCCAAGGTAAATGAACTTACGGCACGGTATCTATGGCAAAACCAAGACCGAGGTATCTTCGAAAGGGCGAATCGCTGCGGAGCATCTAAATGCTAAGGCTCGTGCGACTTTTCTTAGCTTTTAACCTTGCAGTCCTAATAGCAAGCGGTGTCGGTCTCTGGCTGTACCACATACAGTTCCCAATTGGATTAGCTGCTTTGCCGATTGTTCTGCTGATTAGCTATTTGATAGCGTTTAGCCTAGGTATTCCAGTGCTTTGGATCGCTTCAAAGAGACGGCACTTGTCATTTGTTAATTGCTTAACTTTGGCAGGATTTGTAGGCTTGGTAAGTGTAATGATGTGGGTCGTTTGGGAATTGATTTCTGGAACGCCGCTAGTACAGCTTTTAGTTCCGCTGAAGACATCAGGTTGGATTCCGCCAGTGGCTGCGATAGCAGGTGCTATTGGGTATTGGTTCACGATTTCTCTTGGTAAGCGCTGAGGGTCATGGCAAGGGGGCAGGAGGGTCAGGTCTTGAAACGTCCATAGCGGCTATTAATTCAATAGCACGCTACGCAGTATTGAAAAGGACTCCAGCCAGATTTCTCTTGTAGCTCTTCTTCTTACTCTCATTAAAAAAGGCTCTGGCTTAACCTCACTCAGCTGCTAAAGCTGGAGGTATGTGATGCGGCTCATGCAGCGTGATTGCTGCGCCGCTTGTTGTTCTGTTGCGCTACTTCTTCGCCTTCTTCAAACCCAGCGCCTTCGCCTCGCCTGCGCCCTTGGCACTCTTCACCGCCTTCGGCTTGGGTTTCTCTTCTGGCGTGATAAACCCAATCGGTCTCTTCACTGGCTCAGGAGGAGTCATCAGCTCACGCAGCGTATCAAACACCTGCTTCAATTGATTGCGCGTATTGCGGCTAAACGTTTCATGACTCATCGCCAGCGATTCCGTCTTGTCTTGCAGTTCGGCCAATTGTTTTGCCAAATCTTGATGCGTGGCCAGCGTGGCGCGCACTTGCACAAAAGCTCGCATGATCTCGATATTGATCGCAATGGCACGCGGGCTGTTGAGCACCGACGACAACATCGCCACGCCCTGTTCAGTAAAAGCGTAAGGCGCATAACGCCGGCCACCGTAGCCAGAACTTGAGGTCACAAACTGTGACCTCAAGTTGGCGAACTCTTCTGCGGTGAGCTGAAACATGAAATCAACTGGGAAGCGCTCTAAATTTCGTTTGATGGCTTGCACCAAAACTTTGGTCTCCACCCCGTAAAGCGCCGCCAGCTCAGCATCGAGCATCACGCGCTGCTCACGCAGCAGCAAGATATGGCGGGCAATGTGGGGTTGCAGCGCAGGCGCTGCCGGCATGGCTGGTGTGCTCATGCCGACACCGCCAGCCGCCTAGCTTGGTGTTTGAGCAGCATGCCATCCAGTAACTCACGCACCACGGCGCGTTCCCCAGCATCGAGCTGCGTCAGCGCTTCAAAACGCAATTTGAACTCCTCATCGGGCCCGCGCTCATCGTCCTCAAAAACCAGCCTATCCAAGCTCACATGCAGCGCCTTGGCCAGCCGAATCAGGGCTTCAAGGGTTGGTTGCGCCGTCCCTGCCTCGTAGCGGCGAATCTGGTTGACGTGCAGCTCAGCGGTGTCTGAGAGCGTTTGCTGCGTCAGGCCAGCGGCTTTGCGCAGCTGAATCAGGCGGGCGGGGAAATGCATGGGAAGGAAATGAAGCAGTGGTAAAGGCATCACTGTAGACCCCGTTTCTGAAAAGGTTTGACATAACAACAGTATAAGGTATTAAAATAAACCATCAAAAGAGTATTGACAGGATTTGACCCTAAAACTGGGTCGGAAAGGCTTCTTCCCATGGCACGCATCCCCGAGACTGACCTGCAGCGGCTAAAAGATGACATATCAGTGCAGCGCTTGATCGAGAGCGTAGGCGTGGAGCTGAAGAAGACGGGCAAGGACTGGGCGGGAAAATGCCCGTTTCATGCGGACGACACGGCCAGCCTGGTCATCACCCCATCAAAAAACCTGTGGCACTGCTTTGGCTGTCAAGTGGGCGGCGGTGTGGTCGATTGGGTGATGAAGCTCAGAGGCGTTTCGTTTCGGCATGCGGTGGAGCTTCTCAAAGACGAGACTGCTTTAACTTCTTTAGCCGCTGGTGGCTCACATCCGATCAAGCAATCGACCGTGCGCACGTTGCCGCCGCCGGTGGCGCTGGATGCCGATGATCGGGCGTTGCTGTTGCAAGTGGTGAGCTACTAC
>JANMHJ010000012.1:0-52504 GCA_031375105.1 Variovorax sp. | reverse complement strand
TTGGTATTGCTGCGCGCAGAGATTGCCCGTTTCACCCAGACTGAACTGGCTCGTCTCTGTTGCTCTGATCCTCAGCTTATGCCTTGCGGTTTTCACTGGAGAGCCGTTAGCTCCTGCGCTGTCCTGTGCAGTCCGGACGTTCCTCCAGTGCTCGGTTTCCCAAATTGCACCAGCGACGGCCTGACAGGCTTCACGCTTTGATTTTACTGGCTGTGCTGATCACTACTTTTTTGATAGCAAACTATGTCCGAAATATAACGGGTAGAGGGCTATCAAATGAGTAGTATCAACAAACCACCGCAGTCATCCCCTGCGCAGCCAAAGCCGCGATCACTTCTGCCACATGCGCATGCCCACGCGCTTGAATCACCAGTTCAATGTCCACATTCTGCGCAGCTTGCAAGGTAAACGCCCTTTGATGCTGCACCTCGTTCACATTCGCGCCGGCCTGCGCAATAGCCGCCGTGATGCGAGCCAGTGAGCCCGGCACATCCCTTGCGCCCACGCGAATTCGCGCCAGCCGCCCGCTTTTGACCATGCCACGCTCAATGATCGAAGCCAGCAAGAGCGGATCCACATTGCCGCCGCACAGCACCAGTCCCACTTTTTTGCCCACAAAACGATCTTTGTGTTTGATCAGGGCTGCCAGCCCAGCAGCGCCGGCGCCTTCCACCAGAGTTTTTTCAATCTCCAACAGCAGCACAATCGCCTGCTCAATCTCGCCTTCATCCACCAAAACAATGTCTTTCACATGCTGTGCAATCAGCTCGCGTGCAATCACCCCCGGTGTGGGCACGGCGATGCCTTCAGCGATCGTGCTCGGGCCCATTGGCAAGCTCGTGCCTTTGATCGTGTTGTACATCGCTGGGAAACGCTCGGTCTGCACGCCAATAATCTCGATACTGGGGCGCAGGGTTTTGGCGGCCAAGGCCATGCCGCCCATCAGGCCGCCGCCGCCAATGGCCACAATCAGCGTGTCCAAATCTGGCGCCGTGGCCAGCATTTCCAGCGCCACCGTGCCTTGCCCCGCCACGATCAAATCATCGTCATACGGATGCACCAAAGTGAGCGATTGCTCTTTGGCAATGTGAAGCGCATGGCTGCGTGCTTCATCCAAGCTATCGCCATGCAAAATCACTTCTGCGCCCAGGCGACGGGTGTTGTCAATCTTCACACCGGGTGTGAACTGCGGCATCACGATCACCGCGCGCAGCCCCAAGCGCCTCGCATGCTGGGCCACGCCTTGCGCATGGTTGCCAGCGCTCATAGCCACCACACCGCTTGTATCGGCTGGCAATTGCGAGAGCTTGTTGCACGCGCCGCGCTCTTTGAAGCTGGAAGTGAACTGCAAATTCTCAAACTTGAGGAAAACCTGGGCCCCCGTGATGTGCGAAAGGGTTTTGCTTTCCACGCAGGGTGTGTTGAGCACATGAGGTGCAATGCGCAGCGCGGCGGCTTGGATATCGGCAAAGGTGATCATGTGTCATTGTGGCGCGAGGCATGCCTTAAGTGTGACTAATGTGTGGTGAATTTCACACAGGGTGGTTTCAAGGATTTCTCAGCTTTGTCTTCCCAAAGTTTAAGAACTGCGTTATGGTTTGCAACAGGGACATCCTTCCCCCTGCACATAAGAGGCTCTTCGATGACCAAACGTGTTGCATCCGTCTTCCCCGCTCTGGCGGATGGCTTGCTGGCTTCGCCTGGGCTCAAAAGCGCCCCGGTGCTGGAGATGATGTGTTCGCAGTTTGTGCTCACGCTGGCTGCCAAGCAGGGCGCGAAGTTCAATGTACGCCGCGATTTAAACAGCCTGCTCTCGCTCACGGGCCGCCACATGGTCTGGCCCGTGCATGTGATGGAGCGCCTGCGCGAATTCCTCACGCGCCGCTGCACCGGCAATGAATTTTGGAAAGGCCACGAAGCCTTAACGCATGCCGATTTCATCGAACGCCACGGCACATGGCGCGGCCCGTATGAAGAAGGCACCGTGTTTTTTTACCTCGACGAATATGCCAAAGATGCGCCGAAAGATTTACTCACAGTTTTGAGTGTCACTAGCGACTGGCTCAATCACGCGCTGAAGAAGCACAGCACCTTGGTCGAAAAAAATATCGACGCGCTCGCTGGCCTCTTGCAGCTCAATCGCGCCGAGCGCGCTTTGCTGCTTTACGGCACGCTGGCTCGCTATCAGCGCGATTTGCGCAGCTTGCTCGTTGAATTCAAGGTAAGCAACGCGCCAGAAGCCTATGCAGCGATTGCTGAAGTAGCGGGCGTGAAGGCGGGCGAAGTAGCCGAAGCCCTTCGCGCAGGCTCACGCCTCGAGCGCATTGGTTTGGTGGAGAATTTAATTTCTGAGCACAACATCACGGATTTGGCTGATTTGATGAAAGTCAGCGAGAAGCTGCCGCCCGTCTTGATGCGCGAATACCGCGATCAGAGCGAGTTGATGGCCGTGTTCACGCGCCCAGCGGTGAAAAGCGAGCTGAACGCTTCAGATTTTCACTTCGTGGAGGAAGATGCCCAAGTGCTCGTGAATTTGCTGCGCAACGCGATTGACGGCAAAGAGCCGGGTGTGAACGTCTTACTCTACGGCCCGCCCGGCACCGGCAAAACGGAGCTGGCCAAAGTGGTGGCACAAAGTGCGGGGCTTGAATTGTTTGAAGTGGAATATGCCGATCGTGATGGCAACAGCTTAAGCGGCAGAGATCGCTACCGCTCGCTGCAAATCGCGCAAGTGTTTTTAAAAGGCGCAAATCAAGCCGCACTGTTGTTTGACGAGGTGGAAGATGTGTTTCCGCCGATCAGCATGGATGCCGCGCAGCTCATGGCGCGGCAAGAGCAGATTGCCGCGCCGGCTGCAGGCAGCAGTGTGAATGGCAAAGCTTGGGTCAATCAAATCTTGGAGCAAAACGCTGTGCCCACGATTTGGGTGACGAATCGCATTGAGCAGATTGACCCGGCATTTCGCCGCCGTTTTGCTTATCACTTAGAGTTGAAAAGCCCGCCGCCCGGCGCTCGCGAACAACTGGTGCGCAAGACGCTGGCTGGCGTGGCCGTGTCTGACGGCTTTGTGGCCAAGCTCACTGAGCGCAAAGGCCTCACGCCCGCGCAAATTCGCACTGCAGTGCGCTTCGCAGGCTTGGCTAAGACCAGCGACGAGACGGAACTATTTGAAGGCCTGATCGAGCGCCAACTCAAGCATGCCGATGCGGCTTTGGGCAATGCCCTCGCCGACAGCAAAGGCCGCAAGCAAGTCACCACCTACGATTTGCAGATGCTCAATGTCGAAACGCGCTTTGAAATTCCGCGCATCGTTGAAGCATTGAAAGCACGCGGCCACGGCACGCTGTGTTTTTACGGCGCTCCCGGCACTGGAAAAACGGCTTTAGGTGAACACATCAGCAAAGCCTTGGCCAAACCGCTGATCGTCAAACGCGCCAGTGATTTGATGAGCAAATTCGTCGGCGAAACTGAGCAAAACATGGCAAAAATGTTTGCCGAAGCCGAAAGCGAAAAAGCTGTGCTTCTGCTTGACGAGGCCGACAGCTTCTTGCAAGACCGCCGAGGTGCGCAGCGCACGTATGAAGTCACAGAAGTCAATGAAATGCTCCAGCAAATGGAGCATTACCAAGGCATTTTCATCTGCACCACGAATTTGCTCGACGCAATAGACCAAGCCGCGCTGCGCCGCTTCACTTTCAAGATCAAGTTCAAGCCACTCACCGGTGCGCAGCGCGAATTGATGTTTGTCACCGAAGCACTCGCTGGCGATGCATCGCGTATGAGCGAGCCGCTGCGCACGCGCCTCGCAAAATTAGAGCAACTCTGCCCTGGCGATTTCGCTGCTGTGAAGCGCCAATGCGACATCCTCGCTACGGAATTCACACCGGAAGAATTTTTGGAGCAGCTTGAAGCGGAACACAGAATCAAGCCTGAAGTGCGCGAATCACGCGGCATGGGCTTTGTGCAGTAATGCGGCTTAGAGCTAGTTTTCAAGCGTTTTAGGCACTTTGCCGTTATGAAATATGAATAGTTTGCTATTATTTTAATAGTGCATTGGAGCATGACTTATCATACCGTCATGCATCGCCTCACACCTACACAACTCTGGCTACTCGCTGGCCTTACGCTCATTTGGGGCATCAATTGGCCGATCATGAAGCTGGGCGTGGGCAGTGCAGCGCAGGGAGGCTTTCCGCCGCTCACGTTTCGCGCCATGTCAATGTTGCTCGGCATTCCTGTGCTGGCCATCGGCATGATGGTGCTCAAAGTGCCGTTCAGCATTCCGCGTGGCGATGCTGCAAAGCCGTTCAAACATTGGCGTGAACTGCTGCTGCTCGCCGTGTTCAACATGTTTTTTTGGCATGGCTGCATCATCCTCGCCGTGACGCTTCTTTCCAGCGGGCGCGCAGCGATTTTGGGCTACACGATGCCGATTTTCAGCGCCATGATTGGTGCTTGGTTTTTTGCCGACAAACTCTCTGCGCGCGGCTGGCTGGGCGTGGGCAGCGCTGCACTGGGCGTGGCGCTCTTGCTCACCCATGAATTCGGCAAACTCGCCGGCGCGCCGATGGGCGTGCTGCTCGCACTGATTGCCGCCAGCACCTGGGCACTCGGCACACAACTCCTGCGCCGCACCACTATCCCAGTGGCCACACTCACGATTTCATTTTGGATGACACTGCTCACCGCCATCGTGATGAGCATCTTGGCAACCGTTTTTGAGCAGCCGCGCTGGCGCATGCCCAGCAGCATCGAATGGTTTTCCATCCTCTTCAACGCCGTCCTGATCTTCGGCTTCGCCCACGCCACTTGGTTCTACCTCGCCCGCAGCCTGCCGCCAGTGGCCTCCACCCTCAGCGTGATGCTGATTCCCATCTTGGGCGTTTTCAGCGGCGCGATCTGGCTAGGCGAAAAGCTCTTCTGGCAAGACTGGGCTGCCGTGGCGCTGATGGTGGTGGCGATTGGGAGTGTGTTGTGGCCGAAGAAGGCGGGTTAAGGTCTTCGCTCTCTAGCAAACTTATCGCCGCTTTTTGAGTTGATTGGTTTTCCGCCGTTTTGCTCGACCCGCTCACCTGCTACGCAAACTGCCCGAGTGAGTCGATGTTTTTTCTTTTGGGACTACCGTGCCGCAAGCTCTAAGCTGCTTGTCTTTCGTAGCAGACCGTGCTTTGCTGGCCGCGCTCGATGAAGAAAAAAATCGCCTCCCTCAGACCCATCGCGCAGCGGATCGAGACTGTTAGTGCAGCGTTAATTGCTATTACTTTCGTAGCACTCTGCGGAATATCTATAAAGGCTACTGGCGTAAATGATCATTAATTTAAGACTCAGAACTCGCGGTGTGATCACCGCTGCTCAGTCAGCGCCAAATTCAACCCCAGCCCCGCAAACGCGCTTGCAAAACTCATACGCATCCAGTCTTGCACGCGCTGCGAATTCATCACGAAACTGCGAAAACCATGAGCCAGCAGACCGTATGCGGCGAAGACGATGAAGGTCATGAGCATGAAGATGCTGCTGAGCATCAGCATTTGCGCAAGAGGCGATGCGGCGCTGGGCGAGACGAATTGGGGCAGGAAGGCGAGGAAGAAAATCGTCAGCTTGGGGTTGAGCAGATTGAGCAAGATGGCTTTGACGACGAGCTGCCATGCGCTCGCCTCGCTGGGCGCTTGATCGAATGAGAAGCCTGAGCGATCTTGCCAAGTGGCATAGGCCAAATAGAACAAATAAGCTACGCCTGCATATTTGAGCAAGCTGAAAGCGAGGGCGCTGGTGTGCATGATCGCGGCCAGGCCGAGGATGGTGGCCAGCAGATGCGGCACGATACCCAGCGTACAACCCAGCGCCGCCCAAAGGCTCGCGCGCTTGCCGCGCATGAGCCCGGTAGAGACCGTGAAAACCGCACCTGTGCCGGGAATGAGGACGACGATGAAGGCGGTGATGAGGAAGTCGAGGGTGATCATTAGCAAATCATACGCTGCACTGATTCGCTCTTCTTTTGATAGCGCTTAGCGCAAATTTCATAACGGCTAGAGGCCAATTTAGTCTTTAAATCTGCGCCTGACAGAGATGCCGTATTTTTCAAACCAAATCAGCCTCTACCCGTTATATATTGTGCGCGTAGTGCTATCTTTTCAATAGCGATCTGTTTCAATTCACCAGTTCACTTCCCGCTCTGGCGAGGAACCGATTTTGTGGATGGACAGATCTGCGCCTTCAAATTCTTCTTCTTGCGTCATGCGCAAGCCCATGGTGATTTTGAGCGCGTAATAGACGACGAAGCCACCGATGAGCGCCCAAGCCACGCCCATGGCGGTGCCAATGAGTTGCGCTGAAAAGCTCACGCCCCCTAAGCCGCCAAGCGCTTTGCTGCCGAAGATGCCTGCTGCGATCCCGCCCCATGTGCCGCAGAGGCCGTGTAGTGGCCAGACGCCGAGCACGTCGTCGATCTTCCATTTGTTTTGTGTGAGGGTGAACATGACAACGAAGATCGCGCCTGCGATCGCGCCCACGGCGAGTGCGCCGAGCGGATGCATGATGTCTGAGCCAGCGCACACGGCCACGAGGCCTGCGAGTGGGCCGTTGTGGACGAAGCCAGGATCGTTTTTACCCAAGGCTAAGGCCGCGAGCGTGCCGCCGACCATGGCCATGAGGGAGTTGACGGCCACAAGGCCAGAGATTTTGTCGAGCGTTTGCGCACTCATCACGTTGAAGCCAAACCAGCCGACGCAGAGAATCCAAGCGCCGAGGGCGAGGAAGGGAATGGAAGAGGGCGGATGCGCAGAGAGTGAGCCGTCTTTGCGGTAACGGTTGCTGCGCGCGCCGAGCAAAATCACGGCGGGCAAGGCAATCCAGCCACCCACGGCATGCACCACGATGCTGCCCGCGAAATCACGGAAATTCTCGCCGGTGGTGGCTTTGATCCAATCTTGAATGCCGAAAGCACCGTTCCACACAATTCCCTCAAAGAAGGGATACACGAAACCGACGATGATGGCGGTGGCAATCAGTTGTGGCCAAAATTTAGCGCGCTCGGCAATACCGCCAGAGATGATGGCAGGGATGGCGGCGGCAAACGTCAGCAGGAAGAAGAATTTCACCAAGTCATAGCCATTCTTCAGAGCGAGCGTTTCTGCGCCTACGAAAAAGCTAGTGCCATAGGCCACGCTGTAGCCGACGAGGAAATACACCACGGTGGACATGGAAAAATCCACCAAGATTTTGACGAGCGCATTGACTTGGTTTTTGCGGCGGACTGTGCCCAATTCCAAAAACGCAAAGCCTGCATGCATGGCTAAAACCATGATCGCACCGAGCAAGATGAATAACGTGTCAGCGCCTTGCGATGCGCCCTGTTTGAGTGCTTCCATTTGAGTCTCTTTAAATATGAACTGTTTTGAACCAAATAAAGCACTATTAATGTGTTTTATTCTTTGATTTTGGAAAAATGCACTCGAAATAAGCAAGAAATGCGCCAAAATAGATCGTTGATCTTATTGACTCTAAAAGTCATTTTTATTCAAATTTTCTTGAAATTAGAAAGAGTGGCGCAAATTGCCACTTTCAGCTAAACTTCATCTGTCGCACCAAATCAGGAGTTCACCATGCCCGCTGCAAGCGCCTCAAGCACTGCAACCGCTGCCTTCAATTCCGTCAAACTGCCCAGCGCTTTGGTGATTGAAGCACGCCAAACCGCGATTGCAATGCGCCGCTCCACAGCGGGGCAGATTGAGTATTGGGCGATGTTGGGCAAGGCCGTAGAAGACGGCGGGCTCACGGCGCGTGAGGCGGCGCAGGCTTTGACTCAGAAGGCGGCAGCGGCACCAGCAGATGCCTTGCTTGACGACATGGAGGCGCGATTTGCACAAGCCGAGAGCAGCGGCAGTTTGGTAACGCGCATGCGTGAGGTGGTGACTGGCAATCGCCAGCAAGCCGCGCAAGGGTCTTATCGCTTGGCCGCTTGATGGCTGGCCGCGTTTTTTATTTGCTGGCCGGGCCCAATGGTGCAGGTAAATCGAGCCTGTATCGCGCAGCCGTTTTGGATGGGCTGATTCCGCAAGAAGCAGAATTCGTGAACGCCGATTTGCATGAGCGCGATCATCTACAACACATCCCTGATCTACAAAAACGCTCAGAAGCCGCGCGTGATTGGGCAGATGCGCGGCGCGCCACCTTGATTGCCGCAGGCCAGAGTTTTGTAAGCGAAACAGTTTTCTCGCATCCTTCCAAAATTACTCTGATTGAAGAAGCGCAGGCTGCGGGCTTTACTGTAGTGCTGCTCGTCGTTTGCATGGACAACCCAGAACGCCTGCTCGCACGCGTGCGCCAGCGGGTGAGCGAGGGTGGGCATGATGTGCCCGAGCAGCGGATTTTGGAACGCTATCCGCGTACGCTCACGAATCTGCGCCAAGCCGTACGCCGCGCCAATATGGCGATGCTGTATGACAACCCGGGCGAAGTGAGCAGTAGTTTCACAGCGCCAAGCCGCGTGGCCGTTTGCAGAGGCGAAGTGACTCGCATCTTGCACCAACCTCTGCCAAAATGGGCGCAACTGGTGCTCGGCATCTGACCTATGAAATGCTATTAAATACATAGCATACTACGCAGATAATATAACGGCTACATGCCGATTTGACTGGATACATCATGATCCTCGTTGCAGGCTCTGCCAATCTTGATTTCGTGGTTCGTGCAGGGCATATTCCTGCGCCGGGTGAGACCGTGCTCGGGCGTGATTTTCAAACCTTTCCCGGCGGCAAAGGCGCGAATCAGGCGGTGGCTTGTGCACGCGCGGGCGGCGCACCCACGGCGATGCTGTGTGCGCTGGGCGAAGATGATTTTGCCAAGCCTTTACTGGCTTCCTTGGCCGAGGCGCATGTGCAATTGCATACCGTGCGCAGCCCGCTGCCTACTGGCACAGCCTTTATCTGCGTGAGCGATGAAGGCGAAAACGCAATCACCGTGGCGCCTGGTGCGAACGATGATTTGCAGCCTGCGCATTGGCCTGCCCATCTGCATATTTCTCATCTGTTGATGCAGCTGGAAACGCCAGTAGAAACCGTGCTGGCTTTCGCGCAAGCGGCGCGTGCACAAAGCGCAAAGGTGGTGCTCAATGCCGCGCCAGCACGCGCTTTGCCCCATGCGCTGCTGCGCTGTGTGGACATGCTCATCGTCAACGAAGGCGAGCTGGCCACTTTGGCGGGCACAGAAGGCGATGTGTTGGCACAATTACAGCGCCTGTCTAAACAACATCGCCTGCATGAAGTGATCGTTACCTTGGGCGCACAAGGCTGTATGGCGCTACATCATGGCCACTACATACAACAAAAGGCCTACAACATTGAGGTGGTGGACACCACCGCAGCAGGCGACACGTTTTGCGGCGCTCTGCTGGCCGCTCTCTCACGCGGTGTGCCCATACAACAGAGCTTGCAGGAAGCCAGCGCGGCCTCGGCTTTGGCTTGCACAAAGCTAGGTGCACAGA
Organism: Variovorax sp.; assembly: GCA_031375105.1. Classification (GTDB taxonomy): domain Bacteria; phylum Pseudomonadota; class Gammaproteobacteria; order Burkholderiales; family Burkholderiaceae_C; genus JANMDU01. The sequence continues at coordinate 43,023 of JANMHJ010000012.1, read as the reverse complement.
GTAGTATTCCAAGTCGTGAGGAGGTGCTTCGGTTCATGAAGAACGCGGCCTGATCTCTTGCGGTAACTGTTTGACAAACCCATGACTGACTCTTCACCTCACCGCGTTATTTTCGACACCGACCCCGGCGTGGACGATGCCATGGCCTTGTGCTTTGCAATGGCGCATCCGCGCATTGAACTGGTGGGTATCACCACCGAGTTTGGCAACGTCACCGCGTTGCAGGCCACCACCAACGCGTTGTATCTCACGCAGTTGGCAGGCCGCAAGATCCCAGTCGCGCAAGGCGCAGCCAAGCCGCTCGTCAAACATGCCGAAGACCCGCCCGATTACATTCACGGCGCAGATGGTTTGGGCAATTTGCCTTCGCGCCAAGCGCCTAACGGCATGAAGCCAGATGCTCGAAGCGCAGCGCAATTTATCGTCGATATGGCACGCGCACATCCTGGCCAGATCACGCTCGTACCCGTGGGGCCGCTCACCAATATCGCAGCGGCTTTGGCCTTAGACCCCAAGTTGCCCCAACTGATCAAGCGCATCGTGCTCATGGGTGGCGCGGTGAAAGAGGCTGGCAATGTTTCGCCCGTCGCTGAAGCCAACATCTGGAACGATCCGCATGCAGCAGACGCCGTATTCACCGCCGGTTTTGACCTCACGATGATCGGCTTGGATGTGACTTACAAAGTGGTCATTTCCGTGGCAACATTTGAAAAACTCGCCGCACAACATCGCCACCCGCTTTTTGACACGCTCTTGCATGCCGTGCGCTTTTATGGCCAGTTTTACGCCACGCGCTACCCTGATCTCAAAAACAATCCCGGCTGCTTTGGCCACGATGTGCTCGCCTTCATCGCGCTCTTGCATCCGGAACTTTTCAGCTTCGCCACAGGTCGTTTGCGCTGCGTGAGCGAGGGCATTGCGCAGGGGCAGACGATCTTGCATGATCGGCTGGAGATAGGTTTTCCACAAGCAGGTTTTGGCGCAGAAATTCCTCTGTCCAAAGCAGCCATGCAGGTCGATGTACCATCGGTGCTCAAAGTATTTGAAGACACCTTAGCCGCCAAGTGGTTGTGGCCATGAATCCCGTTTTACCTGTTGTAGATTTCACCTCACTCAACGCCCCTCGCGACTTTTGCGAGAGCCTGCACCGCACGGGTTTCGGTGTCTTAAAAAACCATCCCCTCTCCAGCGAACGGGTGCATGGCATTTATGACGAATGGCTCGCCTTCTTCCAATCCGGCGCGAGCAAAAACTACGCTTGGGATCCCGTCAAGCTCGATGGCCATTTCTCCACCGCTGTCAGCGAAACTGCCAAGGGCAATGACATCCGTGATTTCAAAGAATTCTTCCATCTCTTTCCTTGGGGACGCTACCCGAGCGAAGTCAGCGATGCCGCCAATCGCTACTACGCCCAAGGCAAAGATTTAGCCGCTACGCTGCTCAAATGGGTAGAAGACAATTCCCCGTCAGATGTCCGTGCGAAGTACAGCATGCCCCTCTCCGGCATGATTGACAATTGCGAAGAGACACTGCTGCGCGTCTTGCACTACCCACCGCTCACAGGCGCGCAAGAGAGTGGCTCAATCCGCGCTGCCGCCCACACTGATATCAATCTACTCACCATCCTGCCCGCCGCCACCGAGCCGGGCCTGCAAGTGATGGGCAAAAACGGCATGTGGATCGACGTGCCCTGCGATTTCGGCCTGCTGATCGTCAACATCGGCGACATGCTGGAAGAAGCCAGCGGCGGCTATTACCCGAGCACGCAGCATCGCGTGCTCAACCCCATCGGCGAAGGCGCGAAGAAGAGCCGTGTGTCATTGCCATTGTTTTTGCACCCACGCCGAGAGATCAAATTGTCAGATCGCTACACCGTCGGCAGCTATTTTGAAGAGCGTATGCAGGAGCTGCGGCGCAAGGGTTAAATGCTACTGAATTCATAGCGCTCTGCGCATGTTTTATAACGGGTTGCGGGTTATTTTCTCATCAAGAAGCGACAAAGCTACCTGATTTGCCGCCATGCTTCTCAAGCAAAGCCACCGAACGCAACACCATCCCCCGATCCACCGCCTTGCACATGTCATAAATCGTCAGCAGCGCCACCGAGCAGGCCGTCAGAGCTTCCATCTCCACACCTGTGGGCCCCACCGTTTCCACCACACAGGTGCAAGCCACATGCGGGTCGGCCTCATCGCCCAATTCAAAATCCACCGACACCCGCGTGATCGCCAGTGGATGGCACAGCGGGATCAAATCACTCGTTTTCTTCGCCGCTTGGATGCCTGCAATCCGCGCAATGCCCAAGACATCGCCCTTTTTGGCGCTGCCCGAAGCGATCAAGGCCAGCGTGGCGGGCAGCATGTCAATGCGGCCTTGCACCACGGCAATGCGATGCGTGGCAGCTTTGCCGCCTACATCGACCATATGGGCCTGGCCATTTTTGTCAAAATGCGTTAATCCGCTGCCGGATGTCGCGCCGGGTGATATCGTGTCACTCATCTTTACGAAACCTTCAAAAACTTCTTGCATCATACGATCATGACACCCTTCAATACCGGACATCCTTGGAAAGACCGCGCCCTAGCAGCAGCAGCGCACTTAGGACTCAGCTTGGCAGTGGCCGCTTTGGCGGCAGCTTTGGTGTTTTTTGTTTGGTATCCCTATCCCTACAGCGAAATATCGGGTGGGCGCGAGCTGTTTTTCTTGGTTGTCGCGGTGGATGTGGTGCTCGGCCCCTTGCTCACTTTTGCCATTTTTAACCACAAGAAGGCTTGGAAGAGCCTGCAACGCGATCTGGCCGTGATCGTGGTGCTGCAACTGGCGGCACTGGTCTATGGGCTGTGGACGGTGGCTGTCGCGCGGCCCGTGCATCTGGTGTTTGAATACGATCGTTTTCGCCCGATTCATGCGATTGAAATGGATGACTCTCAACTGGCCAAAGCCCCAGCTGCGATGCGCAGCTTGTCTTGGATTGGCCCCACGCCCATTGGCCTGCGCCCTCTCATTGGCAACGAAAAAATGGAGGCCACCATGATCGCGCTGAATGGCATTCATCTCGGCCTGCAAGCCCAGTATTGGCAGCCTTACGAAGCCAGCAAAGCAGAGGTCTTAAAAACTGGCAAACCGATGCAAGACCTGCGCAAACGCTTCACACCCCAAGCCGCCCTGATCGATGAAGCCGTGCGTAGCGCGGGTCGCGCAGATGCGCAATTGCTGTGGGTGCCGATGGTGGCGCGCAAAGCTTTCTGGACCGTGCTGGTCGATGCGCAAACCGCGCAGCCGCTGGCCTTTCTGCCGATTGATTCGTTCTGAGTACTGAATTCAGAAAGCACTGAAAGCCCAAGTTTTGAAGCATTTTCGGCCTCTTACCCTTATAAAATCTGCAAAGTATGCTACTTTTTTAATAGCAACTTGCATCATCACTGTGCAACCGATTGGCTACGCCGCAGATGGCCTGCCTCAGTTGGGCGACGGCGAAGAGATGAGCGTGGCTGCTGAAAAACAGCTGGGCAAACGCATTGCCCGCGAGATTTATCGTGATCCAGATTACATCGACGATCCCATCATCACCGCCTATGTCCAGCGCATCTGGCAGCCGCTTTTAGCCGCAGCCAAGAAGCGCGGCGACATCGCGCCCGAGCAAGAGCAGCTTGCTTGGGAAATGATGATCGGTAAAGACCGCAGCATCAACGCCTTCGCCTTACCCGGCGGTTATTTTGGCTTGCATCTGGGCTTGCTGGGTGTGGTCAGCACACGCGATGAGCTGGCCAGTGTGCTCGCACATGAGCTCACGCATGTGAGCCAGCGCCACATCGCCCGTCAAATCGGCAAACAAAACAGCCAAGCGCCTTGGCTGCTCGGGGCGATGATTCTGGGCAGCCTGGCCGCCAGCAAAAACCCGCAAGCCGCCAGCGCCGTGCTCGCGGGCTCACAAGCCGTCAGCGCGCAAGCCCAGCTCAATTTCTCGCGCGATATGGAGCGCGAGGCAGACCGCATTGGCTTTGCGATTTTGCAAGAAGCCGGCATGGATGTGCGCGGCTTCACCGGCATGTTTGACAAGCTGCAAAACGCCAACCGCATCAACGACAACGGCAGCTTCCCCTATCTGCGCAGCCATCCGCTCACCACCGAGCGCTTGGGCGACATGCAATCGCGCCTGCAACTGCTGCCCCAAGCCCAGCCCAGCAATGCCACACTCGGCCTTCAAGCCGAGCATGCCCTGATCGCCACGCGCGCGCGCTTGCTCTCCGACAGCAGCGTGGACAATCTTCGCGCCGAGCTCACGCAAGCTGCCCTCGCGCTGCGCAACCCTTTGAGCGCCAGCGCGAGCGCCCCGCAAAAAATTCGCCAACTCGCCCAGCTCTATGGCGGCGCAGTGGCCAGCAGCCGCCAGCGCAATGCAGCCGCCACGCTGCGCTATGCTCAGGCCGCGCGTGAACTGCTGGTTTTGATGCCTTTTGAGCCAGTAGCCGTTATGGAATCGGCGCGGAGTGCTATTGAATTAATAGTGATTGACATCGCCTTGGCTACACCTTCTCCAGAGATGAATGCCGCCGCGCAAGCCGCGCTCATCCAGTTGCGCAGCTCAGCCAGCCAGAAAAGCTCTCGCCCCACCCTGCTCGCTTGGGCACAGCTAGCGCGCACCGGCGTGACAGCACACCTGCCCGATTTAGACCTTGCTGCCGCCACCGACGCGCTGCAAATTTGGCTGGCCAATCAGCCCACTGATGCGCCCGCTTGGCAAGCCTTAGCCAGCCTGCATGAAGCCCAAGGCCAAACGCTCCGTAGTCTTCGCGCACAAGCTGAGGCACGCGTTGCCTTGCTCGACTACGGTGCAGCGTTTGATCGCCTCAAAGCCGCACAGGAATGGGCGCGCGTCAACGGTGCCCATCACATCGATGCCAGCATCATTGACACCCGCACCCGCGCCGTGCAAGCCATGGTCAAAGAGCTGCAAAACGAGCGCGACAAGCCATGAGCACGCCCGACTCCAGCGAGGAAGCTGCACCCATCCACCGCAGCTTCCTCAAAACCAAGCGCCCAGATGGCCGGAGCAACTTAAGCCACAGCGCTGCCTGCCCCTGCCGAAGCGAAGAGCCCATCAGCCAAACCTACGGCCAATGCTGCGCCCTCTGGCACGTTGGCCTGCAAGCGACCCCGCCGCGCCACGCCCCCACGCCCGAAGCTCTGATGCGCTCGCGCTACAGCGCCTATGCCCTCCAACTCGGCAGCTACCTCCTCGCCACCTGGTATGGCGAAAGCTCCCCCGGAGAAATAGATTTCCCGCCCACGAAATGGCTCGGCCTAGAGGTCAAAAGCAGCGCAGCCACCGGAGATGTCGGCGTGGTGGAATTCATCGCCCGTTACCGCGACAGCACAGGCCGCGCAGGCCGCCTGCACGAGATCAGCCGCTTCGTGCGCGAAGGTGCAGGCGAGGCAGCGCGTTGGCTGTATATCGACGGGCAATCGCCAGACGAAGCGCCCTGATGCGGCTCCAACGCGTCCACTCATGAGCCCACCATGAGCCCACGTCTTCTAGCCGATGCCGTCCTCGTTTTTCACGCGCTCTTCATCGCATTCGCCGTCTTTGGCGGCCTGATCGCCATCTGGCGACGAGGCGCATGGCGCTGGCTCCATCTGGCCTGCGCCGTATGGGCCGCCACCGTCGTCATCATGGGCTGGACATGCCCCCTCACCCCGCTAGAGCAAATCCTGCGCCAAACCGCAGGCCAACAAGGCTATCAAAGCAGCTTCATCGAACACTACCTGCTCGCCGCCATCTACCCCGAAGGCCTCACCCGCCCCATACAAATCGCACTCGGCATCGGCGTGGTTGTCTTCAACGCTTTGGTCTATGGCTTGGCTTGGTTTTTTAAGAGAAAAGCGGCTTTGCCCGGCATAAATTCTACTTAGCTTGCTATCTATTTTGTAGTTCTCCAAAGTTTCACGCCACCTCCCGCACCTGCGGCCTACCGTTGGGCAGTCGTCTCGTAAACTTTTTTGAAAACACACGCGATTGTGGCAACGGTGAACTGGGGTTGATCTCCACGCGCCTTCCAAAAAAGTTTCCAATCCAACCACCCAACGGTCTCCGCTTCATGGATTGTTAGCAAGTTGAAGAATCTGCACTCTCGCGGCTTATGGCTGATTATAATTACAGCATCATGCCTGAAATCACCCCACTCCCCGCTGATTACGCCTCTTGGCTCGTCGAGCTAAAAACCCGCATCCACAGCGCCCAACAACGCGCCTCGCTCGCGGTCAATCGTGAGCTGGTGCTGCTGTATTGGCAGATCGGGCAAGACATTCTGGCCAGACAAGGCCGCGAGGGCTGGGGCACAAAAGTGATTGAGCGGCTTGCGCAGGATTTGCGCGCTGCATTTCCCGCGATGAAGGGCTTTTCTCGCGCCAACCTTATGTACATGCGAGCATTTGCGCAGGCTTGGCCTGATGAATCAATTGTCCAACAGCTTGTTGGACAATTGCCGTGGGGTCATAACCTCGTCTTGCTGACCAAGCTCAAAACCGATCAGCAGCGTTTGAGTCATGCGCAAAGGGCGACTAAGCAGGCTGGTCACGCAATATGTTGGCGATTCATATTGAGCGCCAACTGATCGAGCGCGAAGGCAAAGCTGTCACCAATTTTGAGATGCAATTGCCCAAGCCGCAATCCGATCTGGCCTTGGAATCCCTCAAAGATCCCTATTTGTTTGACTTTCTTGGCATCGGCAATGAAGCGGGCGAACGCGCCCTCGAAGATGCCATCGTCCAACACATCACCAAATTCCTGCTTGAGCTAGGCGCAGGCTTTGCATTCGTTGGCAAACAAGTGCATATCGAGGTCGGTGGCGATGATTTCTACATTGATCTGCTCTTCTACCACCTCAAGCTGCGCTGCTATGTCGTCGTCGAACTCAAAGCTGGCGCATTCAAACCCGAGCATGCCGGGCAACTGAGCTTTTATCTCTCCGCCCTCGATGCGCAAATGAAGGCAAGCCAAGACGCGCCCACCATCGGCTTGTTGTTGTGCAAAAGCAAAAACAAAGTCGTCGCCGAATACGCCCTGCGCGATTCCAGCAAACCCATCGGCGTGGCTGAGTGTCAGCTGATTGAGGCGCTACCTGCTGACTTGCAAAGTGGGTTGCCGAGTATTGAGGCGATTGAGAAGGCTTTGGCGGGGTGATTGGCAGTGCTTTGATAGTCTAGTCGCGCGGCGCACATCAAAGCCGTTTCACTCGAAGTTTAGCAACAGCGACCTGTCGTTGCTCAATCTGCTAACCTTACGGTATGAAAGTAAGTGAAATCTTGGCAATGCTGAAAACAGATGGCTGGTATCTCGCTGCAACGCGTGGCAGCCATCGTCAGTTTAAGCATCCAAGCAAAAGTGGCCGCGTCACCGTTCCCGGAAAGCCAAGTGATGATTTGGCTCCCGGAACATTGAACAGCATACTCAAGCAATCACAGTTGAAGGAATAAGCCATGCGATACGCTATTGTTGTTGAAAAAGCTCAAGCCAATTATTCGGCCTACGCTCCAGATTTGCCAGGTTGCGTCGCTACTGGTTTTACCGTGGAAGAAACCGAGCGCGAAATGCGGGAAGCCATTGAATTTCACATCGAAGGTCTCATCGAAGACGGTTTGCCTGTCCCGCAACCCGCAAGCATCGTCGAGTACCTTGAGATCGCCGCCTAGCATCGAAGCGATTGAGCAGGCTGTGGTGGGGTGATTGGCGTTCTTCCCCCGAAGTATTGGATTCTTAAGCGATTTAGCCCTCTACCCGTTATAGAACGTGCGCAGAATGCTATTGAATTAATAGTAAAAACCGTTCGCCCTGAACTCGTCGAAGGGTCTTGGCTTATTGAGCGTTTCTCGCCACCCTCTTCACCAGCGGCCTACCGTCGGGCAGTTACCCCGTAAATTTTTTGAAAACACACGCGATTGAGCAACCGACAAACTTAAGTTGATCTCTGCGCGTCTCCCAAAAAAGTTTCCAACCCAACCGCCCAACGGTCTCCGCATCGAATAGCGTTGGCACTACAAAAAGTTGCTTCCCCAAGCCAGAAAACTGCTGTATAAATTGCCTTACTCACTGCGGTGCTTGGCGATTCTTGATACGCGCTTTTGAAGCTGCAAGTAATCACGTAAACCCATGATTTCAAATAAGAATGTGGAAATTTTGGCGCGCTACATTATTCACAATGTCAAGTGTAGGCTGAGAATTCACGAAATTTATCACGCTAGACCTCTGAAATCAAATGACTAAGCCCGGTTCCGAATACGAAGAGATCGTCGGCGAAATATGCAAGGACTGGAAGAATCCTGTTGGGGTTGCCATGGTGGACGCACTTGACTCAAAGCGGCGTGATCTCGAGGCTGACCTTGCAACGATTTATAGCAACTCTGGTTTCACAGAAAATGCTAAACGAAAAGCGACGCGCGTTGGCATCTCACTTTGCTCTGCGGTAAAGGCCGGAGATTCACGCATTCGCGTCGGGCTGAAGCGTGACTTCTACGCGCGAAGCGTCACAGCTAATAGTTGGTCTTTGAGTGCGTTTTGGCATCCTGATCGCCAGGGACTCGTGGAATTGGATCCCTACTTACTTCATTTTCAAGGCAAGCCCCTCGTAAACTGGCTCAGTAAAGTGACTACGCAACTATTGCGCGAGCATCAGGACCGACCGCACATCCAAGCACAGTACACTTTCCACGACGAAATTGAATTTATCTGTAATGGTGATTCAGTCCACTTAGCAGGACTGAAAGTACACCTGAGTTGTAGCATTGGATGGGCTCACCAGGCCATAAGCGAAGACGTAACCCTCGGCAGCTACGATTTCCTTAGTCGGAAACTCACAATACCCAATTGTCAAATGTGGGAAGTCGGGCCGTTTGTTACAGATGCCTGGAAACCGGTAGAAGCTCCGCCGCCAGAAAGTCCAATGGAGCCAAATTCGATTCGGCTGAATTTGACCATCGTGCGTTCCATCGGTTTGGTCGGCGACGCAGAGGCGCCTGGACTCGACGAGCACGTCGCAGAGCGCGCGATCAGCTTTGATGCACTAACCGTCTGACCTGATAGGTCGGCTGAGCCCTACCTTCGACAGGCCAGTTTCCAGCGAGGTTCACGACCGCCTACGTGGAGACCGTTAGGTGGTTGCGCCGGAAATTTTTTGGAAGGCGCGTGGAGACTACCTTCAGATTACCATTATCTGAATCGCGTGTGTTTTCAAAAAACTTTACGGGGTAACTGCCCGACGGTAGACCGCAGGTGCATAAGGTGGCGCGTACCGCTTAGCATGCAGGTACTATTAATTCAATAGCACTCTGCGCACGTTTTATAACGGGTAGAAGCCGATTTGGCTTAAAGATTAGCTCAAATGCTTGCCAATCAAGCCCGCAATTTCAAACATCGTCACTGACGCTTTTCCGAAGATGGGTTTGAGTTTGGCGTCGGCGTTGATGGTGCGTTTGTCTTTGGCGTCTTGTAGGTTTTGGGCTTTGATGTAATCCCAGAGTTTTTTGGTGACTTCGCCACGGCCATACAAGCCGTCGCCGATGACGGCGGCTAGGGCTGCGCTGGGCTTCAAGGTGCCCGCGCGGGGAGCAGCTTTGGCTTTGGGAGCGGCTGACTTGGCTGCTGCTTTCTTGGCTGCGGGCGCTTTCCTGGCGGCTACTTTTTTCGCCGCAGGTGTTTTGCTTACCGGCGTTTTGGCGGCTGAGCTTTTCGCTGCGGCTTTCTTCGCTGCTGGCGTTTTAGCCGCAGCAGTTTTACCCGCCGCCGTTTTACGCGGTGGGAATTTGCTTTCTCTAGGCTCGAATGCGAAATTCACTTTGCCGGCTTCTGGATCCCACGCGAGGAAGGCTTTGAAGCTGCGTCGGGTGCGCATGCTGACGAATTTGTCGAGCAGATCGGTTTTGCCGGTTTCTAGGAGCTTGGTCATTTGCTCGCGCTCGATGGGCTGCTGCAAGATGATTTGGCCGCTTTTGAAATCGCAGCTCGGTGTGGGCTGCGCTTCGGTGGGCACAGATTTTTCGCACACGTAGCTCTTGCCGAAGGCTTTGACGGGGCCGCCGCATTTGGGGCATTTACCCAGAGAGACTTCAGCCGAGAGATCGACGATCTCACCAGTTTCAGCGGCGCGTGCTTCGTCGCCAAAATCAAATTCGAGCTTCCAATTTTTGTCTTCCTCGCTGTATTTAATCACCATCTCGGCCACGAAAGGCCAGCCGGCTTTGGAGCGGAAGCCCTCGAGTGGGCCGATGTGTTTGTCGCGCAGGAATTGCTCTACTTCTGCCACCTCGAAGGTGCGGCCAGCGGGCGTTTTGCCGAAGCTGAAGCCGCAGCCTTCTTTTTGCGCTTCGCCTTCAACGGGTGGCTTCACAGGAGCGCCGGGCACACCTGTGCAGGTGTAGCGGCGATAGTTTTCTTTCACCACGCCGCCGCAATTGGGGCAAGGCGCAGCGAGTGTGGCGTAATCGCCGGGCACGGTGTCGCGGTCGTATTCTTTGGCTTTGCGCACGATTTTGGTCGTCATGGCGGCAATTTCGGCCATGAAATCGGCGCGGGAGAGCTTGCCTTTTTCCATGAGGGCGAGCTTGCTTTCCCATTCGCCCGTTAATTCCGGTTTGGAAAGCTCTTCGACGCCCAAGCCGCGCAAGAGTGTCATGAGCTGGAAGGCTTTGGCCGTGGGGATCATCTCGCGGCCTTCGCGCAACATGTATTTCTCGTTGAGCAAGCCTTCGATCGTGGCGGCGCGGGTAGCGGGTGTACCTAAGCCTTTTTCTTGCAGGGCTTCGCGCAGTTCGTCGTCTTCCACAAATTTCCCTGCGCCTTCCATCGCGCCCAGCAGCGTGGCTTCCGAATAGCGGGCAGGCGGACGGGTTTTGAGGCCTTTGGCTTCCACCGTTTCGTTGCGCACCATTTCACCGGGTTTGACGGGCATGAGGGTTTTGGAGTTTTCGCCTTCTTTCTTTTCCATCTCATCATCGGCTTCTTTGCCGTAGATGGCCAGCCAACCGGGCTTGACGAGGACTTTGCCTTCTGATTTGAAATTGTGATTCAGCGCAGTTGTGATTCGCGTAGTGATTTGGTATTCCGCGCTGGGGAAAAACACCGCCATGAAGCGGCGCACGACCAGTGTGTAGAGCTTGAATTCGGCTTCAGAGAGGCCAGAAGGAGATTGCAGCGTGGGGATGATGGCAAAGTGATCTGAAACTTTTGCGTTGTCAAAGATTCGCTTCGATGGCTTGACGTAGCCATTGTTGAGCGCCACGGCCGCATGCGGCTCCAGATGCTTGTGGCCGCAATCGGCGAGCATTTCAAAGGTTTTTTGCACTACAGGCACGTAGTCTTCAGGCAAATAGCGCGAATCGGTACGAGGGTAGGTCAAAGCTTTGTGGCGCTCATACAAGCTCTGCGCCAATTGCAGCGTGGTCTTGGCGGAGAAGCCGAATTTGCTGTTGGCTTCGCGCTGCAAGCTGGTCAGATCAAACAAGCCGGGGCTGGCTTGCGTTGAAGGCTTGGATTCTTCCGACACACTCGCGGCTTTGCTGCGCACAGCATCGGCAATCTCGCGGGCGGTCTTTTCATCCCAAATGCGATCAGCACGATGGTCTGCATCTTCGCCTTTCTTGAATTTCGGGTCAAACCATTTGGCGGGGTATTCACCCGCTTCGGCCAAGAAGGAGGCATGAATCTCCCAGTAATCTCGCGCAATGTGTTTGCGAATTTGCTCTTCGCGCTCCACCACCACGGCCAGAGTTGGCGTTTGCACGCGGCCTACGGTCGTTAAGAAAAATCCGCCATCGCGGGAGTTGAAAGCCGTCATGGCGCGGGTGCCGTTGATGCCCACCAGCCAATCGGCCTCAGAGCGGCTGCGGGCGGCATCGGCCAGCGGGCGCATCTCTTTGTCGGAGCGCAGTTTGTCAAAGCCATCGCGGATGGCCTGCGGCGTCATGCTTTGTAGCCAGAGGCGGGTGACGGGTTTGTCTAGTGGCTTGGCACCGCCAGCGTATTGCTCAATCAAACGGAAGATCAGTTCACCTTCTCGGCCCGCGTCGCAAGCGTTGATCAAGGCATTCACATCCTTGCGCTTTGCCAGCTTGACGACCGCGTTGAGCCGCGTCTTGGTTTTGTCCACGGGCTTCAAGTCAAAATGCGGCGGGATCACCGGCAAATTGGCGAAGCTCCATTTGCCGCGCTTCACGTCAAATTCCTCTGGCGCTTGAATCTCCACCAAATGGCCCACAGCGGAGCTCACCACATAGGTGTCGCTCTCAAAATACTCATCGTGCTTTTCAAATTTACCGGCAGTGGGCGTGAGCGCACGGACGATGTCTTGGGCGACGGAAGGCTTCTCAGCAATGATCAAGGTTTTCATATCAGTACAATCGGTGTTCTCGCGCATGCGCATGTGCGCACACGTACACACATGCGCGCGCCTGCGCACATGTGCACATTCAACATACCAAATTTTTTGGCAGTTTGCCAAATTTAGTTTTTTCATGCCTGCCAAAAAATCTGCTCCCTACGTTCAACCCCCGCAAATCACGGAGCGCTTGATTGAAGTGCGCGCATCCGGTATTCATGGCAATGGCATGTATGCCTTGCGCGATATTCCCGCCGGGCAAATCCTGATTGAATACCAAGGCCGCGTCATCTCTTGGAAAGAAGCCCTGCGCCGCCATCCGCATGATCCAAGCCAGCCGAACCACACGTTTTACTTCTCGTTAGAAGATGGCCGATGCATCGATGGCAACGACAACGGCAACGATTCCCGCTGGATCAACCATGCCTGCAAGCCCAATTGCGAAGCCGATGAAGACGAAATCAATCAACGCGTTTGGATCAAAGCCCTGCGCAATATCAAAGGCGGAGAGGAGTTGTTTTACGACTACGGCTTGGTGATTGACGAGCCTTACACGAAGAAACTCAAGGCGGAATACAAATGCCTTTGCGGTGCGAAGAAATGCCGGGGCACGATGTTGGCTAAGAAGTAATCCCATGAGCTGGCCTGCGGAAACGATTTGGCAACAAGTCATGGCGCTTGGCTTGCCAAGTCTGGCGAGCTTTAGTGTAGAAATCCTGCCCGAGATTGATTCCACGAGTACCGAGCTCATGCGCCGCGCGCGCGCTGGCCACACCGAGCCGACGCTGCTGGTGGCAGAAACGCAAACCGCTGGGCGCGGGCGCATGGGGCGCGGCTGGCTCTCCAGCCCCGGCGACTCGCTCACCTTTTCTTTCGGCATCAGCCTCGCGCCGATCCGCTGGGAAGGGCTGAGCTTGGCGGTGGGCGTGAGTGTGGCGGAGAGCTTGAGCCTTGCCAATGGCGAGCAGATTCAGCTCAAATGGCCCAATGATCTTTGGTGGCAAGGCCGCAAGCTGGCCGGGATTTTGATTGAGACCACCTCGCCGCCCGCCACATCAAACCGAGAGCGCTTTGCTGTGATCGGCATCGGCATCAACATCCGCGCCCGACCAATGGACGCAAATTTGAGCACCCCGCCCGCTTGGCTGCAAGAATTTCAGCCCGTCAGCAGCCCGCAAACGGCGCTGGAGCGGCTTTTCGCGCCTTTACTTAGCAATCTACTAGAATTTGAGCGCGAAGGCTTTGCCGCCTTTTCCAGCCGTTTTGCCGCCCGCGACGCCTTGGCAGGCCGCGAAGTCACTTTAAGCGATGGCCAACAAGGCCGGGCGCAGGGTGTGGATGGCAGCGGGGCGCTGTTGGTGCATACTTCGCTTGGGCTTCAACGTGTTGCTAGCCAAGAGGTGAGCGTGCGCCCCACGCTTGAAGCCTGACCCGAAGTTTCACCCGAAGTTTGACCTTTATCCCATGCTGAGATTCCTCGTTTTATTGTTGCTTTTGGCCAATGGCGCTTATTTCGCGTGGGTTGGAGGCCATCTGGCCAGCTTCGGCCTCGCCCCCGCCGTGCAAACCGAGCCCCAGCGCCTCCAAGCCCAGATCAAGCCCGATGCCATCCGTTTGCTCAATGCCACTGAAGCCAAGCGCGTCGAAACGCTCGCCGCCGCGCCACCTCCCAAGCCCCCAGAATGCCTGCAAACCGCCCTGCTGAGCGAGAGCCAAGCCAGCGCCGTGCGCACAGCTGCTGCCAGCCTGCCCGCCAATAGCTGGAGCCTAGACAACAGCACCGAGCCCGCCCGCTGGATCGTTTACATGGGCAAATACGCTTCCCCAGAAGCGCTGGCTGTGAAGAAAAACGAGCTACGCGGTTTGAACGTGAGCTTCGAAACTTTGAAGAACGCCACGCTAGAGCCCGGCCTGTCCCTCGGTGCTTTCCTCACCCAAGCCCAAGCTAACGAAGCACTCGCCTCCGCTGCCAAACGCGGTGTGCGCACAGGCAAAGTCGTGCAAGAGCAGCCCGAGCGCAAAGGCCAAATCCTGCGGCTGCCAGTGGTAGATGAAGCCCTGCGCTCGCAGTTGGATGGTGTCAAGTCTGCGGTAGGCGCGGGTGGGTTGTCTGTTTGCAAGGCGTGATTTGCTATTTAATTGATAGCTATTAGCGCAGGTTATATAACGGGTAGAGACCTTTTTTGCTCAAAGTTTTGCACCTGCGTCTGATGGCCAGTATGCTTCATGTTGGGTGCAACCACAGCTCGAAACTGTTAGCATTCACATTAGATTTGCCCAAGGTGACCGCTAGCTTGCAGCTTACTTTTGGCAACCACAGGAGCGATAAGTATGACCACCGCCGAAATTCTCGCTACTGCTCGCACCCTGCGCCCGCAAGAGCAGTTATTTCTGATCGACTCGCTCTTCGAAATGCTCGACGAGCCCGATCCTGCCATCAACGCTGCTTGGGCGGTTGAAGCAAAAGACAGATTGGCCGCCTATGACCTAGGCGAGATTCAAGCCGCACCCATCGAAGAGCTTTTCAAAAAAATGCGTGCCGTATGAAAGTGCGGCGTTTGCCGCCGGTGGACATGGAGGCCATCGAAGCGGCGCAATACTACAAAGCCATTGATCCGAAGCTAAGCGAGCGGCTCATCAAAGAGTTTGAAGCCTGCATTCAGCGCATCCTGCGCTTCCCCCAAGGCTGGAAACCGATTGACGCAGATCTTCGGCAATGCGTCGTCAAGGGCTTCCCCTATGTCGTGATCTACAGCGTACGCGGCGAAGAGATCATCATCGTGGCATTCGCCAACACGCATCGCCGCCCAGGCTATTGGCGCAATCGATTGGCAAGTATTTGCACTTGAAAAAATCTCGCAGCTTAACGCGATCTTTTGTACCTGCGGCCTAGTGCCCTAAAGTTACTCTGTAAATTTTTTGAAAACACACTCGGCTGCGGTCTAGGTGAGTTAAAAATGGCCTCCACGCGCCTTCAAAAAAATTTCCGATCCAACCGCCAAATGGTCTCCGCAGGACGATTCACTGGCAATCGATGCGAAATCCGTTCAAACTCTCGATGATGCGAACAGTTGACTTATCTCTTCCTATTGGACCTCAAGGCCAAATCTTTCGTCTTCGATTTGGTATTGATATTCCACCAGAAGAGATTGCAACACTTGTGAAATACAAAGAGCACATGTCTCGCGTAAGAAAAACCACAATATTGAGCAAAGGAATGTGCGGGCTCGATGGACTTTCTCTATCTGAGGAGCGAGGATTTGAAATCCGTACAGCCAATTGGTCAGATGCAGAGCTTGATCAGTTTTTGCACGTGATGCGCCTTGTTACCCTAGAAAAGGAGCCTGCTAGTTATCCTAAAGTTTCTAAAATTCTTTATAACCGCTTCCCATTCGAAAATGTGCAAGGTTTCATTGCTGAATGCAATCAAGCGTATGCGCATGGTGAGGCCAGCATCTACATGCAGGTGAGGATTGACGAGCAGCCCTTGTTCGATCAATCGATTCTTAAGCTTTGGCTTAATGGAATTGAGTATCACGCCGATCCAAAAAAAGAAATGCTATGGAAACAGTTAGAGGCTAGTATCTCTGCGCCTAGCGCTCGTGCGCTAGTACTTGCTCAACTGCACAGTAAAACTTTAGCGCTGTTGAATCTTGATTACATTGCAGCGCAGGTAATTTCTGGTGAGGAGTATGCATAGACTGGATTTTCCAATCGCAGACTTGTTGCTATCTAACCTGCGGAGACCATCGGGTGGTTGGATCAGAAATTTTTTGGAAGGCGCGTGGAGACCATGTTGAATTCACCGTTTCCTGAATCGCGTGTGTTTTCAAAAAACTTTCTGAGACGACTGCCCGATGGTAGGCCGCTGGTACACAAGGTGGAGCGAAGCGCTTAACAAACCAAGACCCTTCGACAAGCTTAGAGTGAACGGTTCTTACTATTAATTTAATAGCACTCCGCGCACAATACATAAAGGCTACAGCCCTAAAACGCTTAAAAATCCAGCCATTGATATCACGCAAGTAAAATACTGCCTGTTGCGCTGCGCAACGCCAATTTCTCAACCCCCGCAGCCATGTAGAGGACTACCATGTACAAAAACCTCGCAGCCACGCTTGTGGCCGCCTGCTTTTTTTCTTCCGTTTTTTCACAAAACGTCCAAGCTCTCAAGGGATCTCCCGAACGAGCTCCCGACAAATCTCTAGAGCAACTCAAAGCAGCTTGGGTATATGTCGCGCCGCTCACCGATGCTGGCTGGGTGCGCCAGCATGATGAGGGGCGCAAGGCGGTGCAAGCGGCTTTGGGCGATAAGGTGAAGACCAGCTATGTGGAAAACGTACCCGAGGGCGCGGATGCGGAGCGCGTGATTCGTGATTTGGCGGCGCAGGGCAACAAAATTATTTTCACGCCCAGCTTTGGTTATATGGAAGCGACCATGCGCGTGGCGGCAGAGTTTCCAGAGGTGCGCTTTGAATCCATCACGGGGTATAAAACGGCTGCGAATGTGTCTGCTGCGAATGCGCGCTATTACGAAGGCCGCTACCTCGCGGGCATCGCGGCGGGGCGCATGACGAAGACGAATATCGCGGGTTATGTGGCGGGGTTTCCGATTCCAGAGGTGGTGCAGGGCATCAATGCGTTCACTTTAGGCATGCGCTCTGTGAACCCGAAGGCGCAGGTGAAAATCGTTTGGCTGAATGCTTGGTTTGACCCGCCGCGCGAGCGCGATGCGGCAATGACGCTGATGAACCAAGACGCAGATGTGCTTGCGTTTCATACCGGCTCGAATGCTGTGATGATCGCGGCGCAGGAGCGCGGGAAGATGGCGGTGGCGTATCACTCGGACATGCGCAAAGTTGCGCCAGATGCGCAGATTTTGGCAGTGACGCACCAGTGGGGCGCGTATTACACGCAGCGTGTGAAGGCTGCGCTGGAGGGCAGTTGGAAAACTGGCAACGTATGGGGCGGGATCAAGGAAGACATGATTCGTGTAGATGCATTTGGGCCGAAAGTGCCTGCGGCGGTGGTTGCAGAAATCAATGCGGCGCAAAAGGCGATGGGCGCTGGCAAATTGAAGCCTTTTGCAGCAGGCAAACACGATGTGCTGGACAACGAAGGCCAGCCCATGATAGCCAAAAACACCGCTCTGACCGATTCGCAAATACTGGCTATGAACGCGCTCGTATCGGGCGTGGTCGGAAAGATTGCAAAATAACGGGGTGAACACCGCTCCTACCGCCAAACTCTCCGCCACCACACGCGCCTATCGCGCCAGCCTCTTACGCTTTGCTCCGGATGGTGCGGCTGTGTTTGATGAAGACGGTTTGCTGGTGGTGGATGCGAATGGCAAGGTGGTCGCAAGCGGGGATTTTGCTGCTCTTCACAGCGCTTATTCTCACCTACCAACGCAGCATTTTCCCGGCCGCATCATCGCACCCGGCTTTGTGGACATGCATGTGCACTACCCGCAAGTTGACGTGATCGGCTCGCCCGCGGATGGCCTGCTTCCTTGGCTAGAAAATTACACTTTTCCAGAAGAAAAACGTTATGTAGCCAGCGAATATGCTGCGCAGTGTGCTTCGTTTTTTATAGCAGAATTGCTACACAACGGCGTGACTACGGCGCTGACTTTCGCCACCTCGCATGTTGCTTCTGTGACCGCGTTGTTTGAAGCGGCTGACATTGCTGGCCTGCGCATCATCACCGGCAAATGTCTGCAAGATCGCAACTGCCCTGATGGCGTGCGCGATGAGACGGAAGCCTCGCTGATTGACACCGAAAGCCTGATTCAGCGCTGGCATGGCAAAGGCTCGCGCAGCCAGCTCGGCTACGCGATCACGCCGCGCTTCGCGCCCACTTGCTCAGATGCACAAATGCGCGGCATGGGGGCATTGGCTGCGAAGTATCCCGATGTGTGGATTCAATCGCATGTGAGCGAAAACGAAGCGGAAATCGCTTGGGTGCGCGAGCTGTATCCGCAAGATGCGAGCTATCTCAGCGTGTATGAGCGCTTTGGTTTGCTTCGTGAGAAGAGCGTTTATGCGCATTGCATACATTTCAATGATGCTGATCGCGCTCTGATGCGCGAGCGCGGCGCGGCAGCTGCCGTTTGCCCTACCAGCAATTTGTTTCTTGGCAGCGGCAATTTTGATTTTGCAAAAGCGCAAGAGCAAGAGCAAGAGCATTACTTGCAGCACGGCTTGGCCAGCGATGTCGGCGGAGGCACTTCTTTTTCCCCCTTCAAAACCATGCTCGCCGCACACTACGTTTCTCGTAGCAGCTCGCAAAGCAGAGGCGTGGCCAAACAAGCCCTCACGCTATCTCCGCAAAAGCTCTGGTGGCTACACACAGCAGGCGCAGCGCAGGCGATGGGTTTGGCTGGCGTGGTGGGTAATTTGCAACCCGGCTGCGATGCCGATTTCCTGGTGCTCAATCCACAAGCTACGCCGCTTCTGGCGCGGCGCACCGCCCGCGCTCAATCGCTGGATGAATTGCTCTTCGCGATGATCGTGCTTGGCGATGAGCGCGTGGTGGAGCAAACGGTGCTGCCCAGCGGGTAAAATTCGCGCATGTCTCCCGAAGCCCCGCAAGATTTGCCCAATGCGCTAAAAGTGCCCCATGCGCCAGATTTTGATTTGACGGCGTATTTCCTGATTGCCATGCCCGGCATGGAAGATGAGACCTTTGCCAAATCCGTGGTTTACCTGTGTGAGCATTCCGAGCGCGGCGCCTTGGGAATTGTGATCAACAAGCCCACCGAACTGACCCTGCCCAAATTGTTTGCCAAGGTCGATCTGCCGCTGGAGCGCATGGATCTGCAAGACACGCTCGTCTTTGGCGGCGGCCCGCTGCACACGGAGCGCGGTTTTGTCTTGCATGAAAAACAAGTGGCCATTGCGGTGACTTTTGCTGACATGAAAGACGTGCCACTCTCCGTGCCAGATACAGAGCCTGCACCCGTGCGCGAGCTGAGCCTAGAGCAGCAGCTTCTAGAAGCGCTGACAGAAGAGGCAGAAAAAGCGCAGCAAGGCACTTTTTACGCCTCCTCGCTCACGATTTCTGATGGCATGGAATTGACCACCTCCAAAGACGTGCTCGAAGCCCTCTCCAGCGGCGGCGGGCCGCGCAAAGTCTTCGTCTCGCTCGGCCACGCAGGCTGGGGGCGCGGGCAGCTTGAATCTGAGTTGGCCGAGAACACCTGGCTGCATGTGAAGGCCAGCGCGGAAGTGATCTTCGACACCCCCGCTGCTGATCGCTACACCAAGGCGCTTGGCCTCTTGGGTTTGCAAGAATGGATGATTTCGCGCGACGTGGGGCGCGCATGATCGTGGCTGGCCGCCTCAAGCGATCCGTTCCCGCGCAGCAGCAATCCTTTTTGGCTTTTGATTTTGGTGAAAAACGCACTGGCGTAGCTTCTGGTACACGGCTCACTGGCACCACCACACCCATGCAAACCATCCATACTGCCGTGATTGATGCTCGTTTCTCTGCTATTGAAAAGATACTGAAAGAATGGCAGCCCGATGCATTGATCGTGGGCATTCCGACGCATCCCGATGGCGCAGCGCATGAGATGACGCAACGCGCCCAGCGCTTCGCACGCCAACTGCATGGGCGTTTTAATTTGCCTGTGCATGAGGTGGATGAGCGCTACAGCAGCGTAGAAGCCGCCTCGCGCGGCGCGAAAGATTTAGACGCAGCAGCCGCTGCCATCCTTTTAGAACAGTTTTTCAGTGAGATCGAAGAATGAGTGCTCTCCTACTTGATGCGCCCACGCTCTACCAAGACCTGCTACAGGGTGTGAAGAATTTACGCGAAGCAAATACACCCCAGCCGACGCAGTTGCTCGGCATTTATTCTGGCGGTGCCTGGCTGGCAGAAAGTTTGCAGCGCGATCTTGGATTGCTAGGCAAAGTGGGCGTGATTTCATCTGCCATGCACCGCGATGATTTTTCTAAGCGCGGGCTCGCGCACAGCGTGCAAACACAAATTCCGTTTGATGTGAACGGGCAAGATATTTTGTTGATCGACGATGTGCTCTACACCGGGCGCACGATTCGCGCTGTGCTCAATGAGCTGTTTGACTATGGCCGCCCCGCTCGCGTGCGCTTGGCGGTGTTGGTGGATCGCGGTGGACGGCAATTGCCTGTGCAGGCCGATTTTGCAGCCGCTCGCGTGAGCCTGCCTGCTGCGCAATCGCTCACGCTTGCTCGCAATGATTCAGGTATTTTCAGCTTCAAGGTGGAGAACGTATAAATGAAGCCCAAGGAGTTCGCATAAATGCTCTACAAACGCAACCCCCAACTCAACAAGCATGGCGAGCTGATCCATCTGCTTTCTACCGAAGGCTTGCCCAAAGCCATCCTCACGCAAATTCTCGACACAGCTGCTAGCTTCGTGAGCGTGAGCGACCGCGAGGTGAAGAAAGTGCCGCTGCTGCGCGGCAAGAGCGTGTTCAATTTGTTTTTTGAAAACTCCACGCGAACGCGAATCACATTTGAAATTGCTGCCACGCGGCTCTCGGCAGATGTGATCAATTTAGATATCGCCAAATCATCCGCCAGCAAAGGAGAATCCCTGCTGGACACGATTGCCAATTTATCAGCGATGGCGGCAGATATTTTTGTGGTGCGTCACGGTGAATCAGGTGCGCCTTATCTCATCAGCCAACACGTTGCGCCGCATGTGCATGTGATCAACGCTGGCGATGGCAGGCATGCACACCCCACTCAGGGTTTGTTGGATATGTACACGATTCGCCATTTCAAAGGCGATTTCTCAAATCTCACCGTAGCCATCGTGGGCGATGTGTTGCATTCGCGTGTGGCTCGCTCCGATATTCATGCGCTCACCACTTTAGGCTGCGCCGAAGTGCGCGTTGTCGGCCCGCGCACTTTGATTCCCGGCGATTTGCGTGAGATGGGTGTGCGCGTGTGCCATTCGCTAGAAGAAGGCATCAAAGGCGCCGATGTGATCATCATGCTGCGCCTGCAAAACGAGCGCATGAGCGGTGCACTTCTTCCTTCTTCTCAAGAGTTTTTCAAGAGCTTTGGCCTCACGCCTGAGAAGCTGCAATTGGCCAAAAGTGATGCCATCGTGATGCATCCGGGGCCGATCAACCGAGGTGTGGAAATTGATTCTGCGGTGGTCGATGGCAAGCAAAGCGTGATCTTGCCGCAGGTGACGTTTGGCATCGCGGTGCGCATGGCGGTGATGAGCATAGTGGCGGGGAATGAGGCATGAAGATACTGATCAAAGGCGGGCGAATCATTGATCCAGCATCTCAGCTGGATGCAGTGGGTGATGTAGCGATAGCAGCGGGACGCATTGTAGGCATCAACCATGTGCCTACAGATTTCTTGCCGAGTAAAACGATTGATGCAAGCGGCCTCATCGTTGCGCCAGGTTTGGTGGATTTGTGTGCCCGCCTGCGCGAGCCCGGCTATGAGCATGAAGGCATGCTGGAAAGCGAATTGGCAGCGGCTGTGGCAGGTGGTGTGACTTCCCTCGTCTGCCCGCCCGATACCGACCCGGTGCTGGATGAGCCCGGCCTGGTAGAAATGCTGAAATACCGCGCTGAGAAGCTGCATCAATCGCGCGTGTTCCCGCTCGGCGCGCTGACCAAAGGCTTAGGCGGAGAATCTCTCACTGAGATGGCCGAACTCACGGAGAGTGGTTGCGTCGGTTTCGGCCAAGCTGAAATCCCACTGGCGAACACGCAAGTGATGCAACGTGCGATGCAATACGCAGCGACTTTTGGCTATACCGTTTGGCTGCGTCCACAAGAATTGCATTTGGGCAAGGGCGTGGCGGCCAGCGGCGCATTGGCCACGCGGCTGGGTTTATCTGGCGTGCCAGTCGCAGCTGAGACGATTGCGCTGCACACGATTTTTGAGCTGATACGCTCCACAGGCGCACGCATTCATCTCTGCCGCATCAGCAGCGCGGCAGGCGTGGCTTTGCTGCGAGTGGCCAAAGCAGAAGGCTTGAACGTGACAGCCGATGTAAGCATCAACTCTATGCATTTGACCGACAACGACATCGGCTATTTCGACAGCCGCGCTCGCCTCACGCCTGTATTGCGCCAGCAGCGCGACCGCGATGCACTCCAAGCGGGCTTGCTAGACGGTACGATTGACGCGTTGGTGAGCGATCACAACCCAGTCGAGGCCGATGCAAAGAATCTGCCGTTTGGCGAGGCTGAGCCGGGAGCGACTGGCTTAGAGTTGCTGCTCTCGCTCGCTCTCAAATGGGGGCAACAACATTCTTTGAATCTGAGCGACACACTCTCGCGCATCACACTCGCGCCTTCCCGTGTGCTGGAAAGCAGCTTGGGAACGCTCGCTTCCAGCATGGGCCGCTTAAGTGTGGGCGGCGCGGCTGATCTGTGCATCTTCGATCCCGCGCAAGAATGGAGCGTGAGCGCAGATAGCCTGCGCAGCCAAGGCAAACACACACCGTTTGCGCATGATATGGGCGGCAGCATGATGCCAGGCCGCGTGAAATACACGCTGGTCAATGGACAATTGGCTTTTGAACACACCTGATATTGACTGAAAACAAAAAAGCATGGAAAACACCATCAACCTTACCGAGCAGCACTTGGCCGATGCCTGGGCTGTGTTGCAACAGCATTCGCAACACATTGACAATTTGAAGCCCGATGCCAACCGCCTTGCCTTTGCTGACCCCGAATTTTTGCTGCGCCGCGAAATGCGCGGCATGCGCATGCACATGGAACTGCTCAAGCCTGAGCTGGGGCAAAGCGCTGCCGGTGTGGACAACACCATCGTCGTTTTTGGTGGCGCACGTTTTTGCAGCCCAGAAGAAGCTGAGCAGGCTCTGGTTCAAGCGCAGGCCAGCGGTGATGCGGGCGAGCTCGCCAAAGCCCAGCGCCTCGTGCGCAATGCGCCCTACTACACGCAAGCCCGCGAGTTCGGCAAACTCGTGGCGCAGTACGGCCAACATTGCCCCAAGGAAGACAAGCTCTTCATCTGCACCGGCGGTGGCCCCGGTGTGATGGAAGCGGCCAATCGCGGCGCACATGATGTGGGCGCGCCTTCCGTGGGCCTGTCGATTGCATTGCCGAAAGAAGAAAAGCCCAACCCGTATGTGCCGTCCGATCTGAGTTTCAAATTCCACTACTTTGCCATCCGCAAAATGCATTTCATGATGCGCGCAAAAGCGCTCGTGGCCTTCCCTGGCGGCTTTGGCACCTTGGATGAATTGTTTGAAATCCTCTGCCTCGTGCAAACGCGCAAAGCCAAGCCAGTGCCAATTTTTCTCTACGGTTCGGACTATTGGAAAAAAGTGATCAACTTCGAAGTGCTTGCGGATGAAGGCGCGATCTCGCATGAGGATTTGAAGCTCTTCACCTATGTGGACGATGCGCAAACGGCTTGGGCGGAAATCAAACGGTTTTACCAACTTAAATGATTCAATCCCATTGACTGCTTCCTCCGCCTATGCACGCCCGCCCATGGCGATTTTGCTGGCCGTCCTGCTGGCCTGCATGATAGTCTTCACGGGCTGGGATGCTCTCAATCTTGACAATGCTGTTTCCCATTATTGGGGCAATGCGCAAGGTTTTGCGCTCCGCGACCATCCGTTCTGGGGCGTTCGCATCTACAAAATAGAGCGTTTGATAGGGTGGTCTTTCATGGCCTTGTTGGTTTGGATGGTTTTCAAGCCACCTGCGCGATTTGCCATTTTCGCGCTCATGCCCAAGTATCAGCGCGTCTTCATGCTCGCTGGTGTCATTGCGGCACTGTTGGTGATTCAATTTCTCAAACGAAAAAGTTTGACCAGCTGCCCTTGGGATTACCAAATCTTTGGCGGCATCGCGCAAGACATTTCGCATTGGCGCTTTGGCGTGCGTGATGGAGGGGTGGGGCATTGCTTTCCTGCTGGGCATCCGTCTGCAGGCTTTGCCTTTCTGGCAGTGCCTGCCTTCGTGATGCTTTCATCGCCGCGCCAAGCATTAATTTTGTTGTTCGCTGTGCTGCTCACCGGCGGTGCGTTGGGTTTGACGCAAGTGGCGCGAGGTGCGCATTTTGTGAGCCATGTGCTGTGGTCTGCTTGGTGGTGTGGCGCGGCAGCGTGTTGCGCTGTGGGCCTGGCGTTTCTATGGCAGCGTTGGTATCAACAGGCGAAATGATCAATCGTTTTGGCGCTGCTCGCCAGAGGTCGTCTTGACAATCGACAAGTCATGCGGCAATTGGCCGGCCCCCATATTGAGCAGTTCCCACATTTCTGTGGCCTCCTGCTCTGTGGCCAATTCTAGGCGCACTGCCGTGCCTTCCGCGCTCTCGGAAAAAGCAAGGCCGGGCTTGAGGTAAATCTCAACGAACGTGCTGTCGACCAAAGAGCTGGCAATCGCATTGGCTGGAAGGCTGTCCTCCTGCTTGCTCATGCCTAAGTTTTTATTGCGCCTGTTGCCTCTGATGCGCAATGAATCGCCTTGGTAGCTGATCTGCCCTACACCATTGAAGCCCAGGGCACCTGGCTTCATCGGCCCGCCCCCAAAGCGGACGCTGAACTGCGGCCACATGCCAGACGATGGTGCGCCGAGCACACTTTCTTGCTGCGATTCTGGGCCGGTGTACACAGGCCGCGTCGCTTCTTCACGGTCTTGCAGCAACTGAGCCACGGTCATGTCTAGCCCGTCATGGCGCATGACGATTTGGTCATCTGTCACGATGTTTTTGACCCGCATACCGACGACCATGCGTCGTTCGTAGGGACCTAGGGATTTTCCGTTCACAAACAAGCTGTATTTGTAGCCCATCAGTTCGCCGCCTCTTGGTAATATTGTTATCTCGTT
Source organism: Variovorax sp. (assembly GCA_031375105.1). GTDB lineage: Bacteria > Pseudomonadota > Gammaproteobacteria > Burkholderiales > Burkholderiaceae_C > JANMDU01. The sequence continues at coordinate 17,829 of JANMHJ010000012.1, read as the reverse complement.
TGCTGGCGATGATAGCGAAATCTGAGGGTCAAATGCCTCTCAAAAGACAAAATTTTGAGATTCTCTGTGCAGAAACATACCACTTGAGAATATTTGTTGGACGGAGGAAACAATTGCTGCGATGCGGCATAAAAAAAGGCTCCCGAAGAAGCCCTGTTTGGGGTGCGATAAAAACAGATCAAACGCGCTTGCGATATTCGCCGGTGCGGGTGTCAATCTCGACCTTGTCGCCCTGCGCCACGAAAATCGGCACGCCGATGTCAAAGCCCGTGGCAATTTTTGCAGGCTTCAAGACCTTGCCTGACGTGTCGCCCTTCACAGCAGGCTCGGTCCAGGTGATTTCGCGCTCAACGCTGGTGGGCAACTCCACCGAAATGGCTTTGCCATCATAGAACACGACTTCCGCTGTCATGCCTTCTTCGAGATAGCTGAGCGCATCGCCCATGTTCTCGGATTCGACTTCGTATTGGTTGTATTCGCTGTCCATCCAGACATACATTGGGTCAGCGAAGTAGGAATAGGTGCAATCTTTTTTGTCGAGAATGATTTGCTCGATTTTGTCGTCGGCTTTGAAGACGACTTCGGTGCCGAAGTTGGCGATCAGGCTTTTGATCTTCATGCGCACGGTGGCTGAGTTGCGACCACCGCGGCTGTATTCGGTTTTGAGGATGACCATCGGGTCTTTGCCGTGCATGATGACGTTGCCGGCGCGCATTTCCTGAGCGATTTTCATGGGTGTGCTTTCTAGGGGCTGGGCTGAAATGGAAGCTTCAGCCGACAATAAATACTTGCAGCTACTGCGGCAAAGCCTACGATTTTAACCCGATTTGGTTGCCCTCAGACCAGCTTTGGCCTGCCAAACCTCTCTTTTCCCGAGCAAAATCAAGCAGTTGCGAGACCAGATCCCGCTGCCCGAGCAGCCGCTCTCGGGCGGCTTGGACACAAGCAGTCCAACCCACCCCATCCACCGAAGGCAAGGCCGCGCTTTTGAGCCCGTTCCAGATGCGGTGAAATTCACGCAAATCGGGCGGCGCTTGCAGCCAATCCAAAAAAGCTTCGAGCTTGGCCGCATGGGCACCATCTGCTTGGGGATAAATTTGCCAGACGAAGGCGCGGCCCGCCCAGATGGCTCTGACCAGTGAATCTTCGCCGCGAACGAAATTCAAATCGCAGCTGTTGAGCAGCGCATCGTATTGTGCTTGAGGCAACAAGCGTTGCTCCTGAACTGATAGCGCTTTATACACATTCCATAAGGGCGACAGGTCATTTTTATTTATATAGGCCTCTTTCACAGCAGCCTGCGCACGCCCTTGCATCACGATCAACCGGGATGATTGCCGCACATCCGCCAATTGCTCCAGCAGTTGCCCCAGAGCAGGCGGCTCGTAGCAAAACAAGCTGATGCGACGCTGAGTATTGAGACTTGCGAAAGCATTTTTGTGCCCTTCAGTTTGAGCCATCTCAGGAGAAGTATCCGCTACGCTCGCCTCACGAATCAATCCCCCTGTACCCGCCGTGAAACCGGGGTAGAAAAACCATTTCTCCATGCCCTGCGCTGCACCGCTCATCACAGGTGAGCGCAGGCCGTGGTTGCGCTGCGCATAGGGCTCAGCGCTGAGGTATTCCAAGTTGATCCACACCGTATTTTTTAAGCCATTTTGGCTTCTACCCGTTATATGATCTGCGCAGTGCGCTATTGATTTAGTAGCAATCCAAGTAGAATCAATCTCACATCCAAAAGCCTCAATCACCACATCACCAGTCTGCGCTTCCTGCGGCATTGGCGCATCAGGCTGCCAAGCCATCACCTGCACACCCGCGCAGCCCTCAGGCGCCATCCACGCCAGCGCACTTGCATCGTCTACCCACAGCCGCACGCTCTGACCACGCTGCGCAAGAGCACACGCGAGTCGCCAGCACACGCCGATATCGCCAAAATTATCGATGACGCGGCAAAAAATATCCCAGCGAAGCACCTGCATCAGAAGGCATCAATCTGTGGTCGCCAGCTCTGGCGCATCGGCCTGCGCCAACTCCCCGCGCAATGAATACCCCATGCGTTGATTGACTTCGATCTCGATGATCTGGCCGGGCAGACGTATCATGCCCTGCTCGCTAGAAGCAAAGTTGATCACGCGATTGCATTCGGTGCGCCCCATGAGCTCGGGCGCATCGGTTTTGGATTGGCGCGAAGGCCCTTCCACCAAAATCTTCACAGTCGTGCCGACCATCGCATTGCTGAAAGCATGCGTGTTGTCGTTGATCGCTTTTTGCACTTGCAGCAAGCGCTGATGCTTGACGTCATGTGGCGTATCGTCCTCAAGAGAAGCGGCGGGCGTGCCGGGTCGGGGGCTGAAGATGAAGCTAAAAGAGTTGTCGAAGCGCATGTCTTCGATCAGCTTCATCGTCTTGGCGTGATCGTCATCGGTTTCACCCGGGAAGCCAATGATCAAATCGGTGGACAGTGGCAAATCAGGGCGAATCGCACGCAGTTTGCGGATCGTGCTTTTGTATTGCAAGCTGGTGTAGCCGCGCTTCATCGCTGCCAAAATTTTGTCTGAGCCATGCTGCACAGGGAGATGCAAATGGCTCACGAGTTTTGGCAACTTGGCATAGGCTTCAATCAGCGCGGAAGTGAATTCATTCGGGTGGCTCGTTGTGTAGCGGATGCGCTCAATGCCGGGGATGTCGCTCACGTAATCGAGCAGCGTGGCAAAGTCGCAAATCTCAGTGGTGTTGCCCATCGTGCCGCGATAAGCGTTCACGTTTTGCCCAAGCAGATTGATCTCTTTAACGCCCAGCCCAGCGAGTTGCGCCACTTCCAGCAGCACATCATCCAGCGGGCGATTGACCTCTTCACCGCGTGTGTAGGGCACCACGCAATAACTGCAATATTTTGAGCAACCTTCCATGATGCTCACAAACGCACTCGCGCCTTCGCGGCGAGCAGGCGGCAAATGGTCAAACTTTTCAATCTCTGGGAAGCTGATATCGACTTGCGATTTATTCGTGCGCATCTGGTTGGAGAGCAACTCAGGCAGGCGATGCAAGGTCTGCGGGCCAAACACCACATCCACATACGGCGCACGCTTGATGATCGCATCGCCCTCTTGGCTGGCCACGCAGCCGCCCACACCAATCTTCACGCCCTTGGCCTTCAAATGCTTGATGCGCCCCAGATCAGAAAACACCTTCTCTTGCGCTTTCTCGCGCACCGAGCAAGTGTTGAACAACACCAAATCGGCCTCGTCTACGTTGTCCGTCTTTTCATAACCTTCGGAGGCATGCAACACATCCACCATCTTGTTCGAGTCGTACTCGTTCATTTGGCAACCAAAGGTGCGGATAAATACTTTTTTGCTCATGAGACGCTCGGATGGAGGAAAATAATAACTATTGATTTGATAGCACTCTGCGCACGTTTTATAACGGCAAAGTGCTCAAAAGGCTTAAATAAATGCGCTCATTGGAAGCGCAGAGCGTCTTCAGCGCTTGAGCGGCTGTTGGCGACCTAGTTGCTCGAAGCTGGGCAACTGGTTAAAGGGCGTTTTGCCATCGTCTAGCTTGGGCGCAGCTTCTTCCGAAGCGAAAGTGAAATTGCGCTCAGGCGTGTTGGTTTTCAACTTTTGCTTGATTTCAGCATCATTCAAAATCCACACTTCATGCACTTCGCCCATCGAATTGCGCACGAAATTGACGATCAGCTCGACATTCGTGATGCTGGCTGACATGACCATTCGCTGCTGAGGATCGCGAATGCGCGAACCCGGCGAGAGGCGCTCTTGCTTGCCGTCGATCAAAATTTCAGGCGCTTGCACGACCTTCATCTTGCCGCGCAATGCTTTGTCAGGGAATTTACGCAAGCCGGGCACACCCGTCTGCACGACTTCATTGACAGGCAGCGGCTCTGACATTTGGCTCTGCGCCAACAAAGAAGTGCTCAAACCAAGCGTGAGCATCGCAAAAAGACAGCGGTTCATGGTGTACATCCAGAGGCTGTTGAACATGGGGCTATTTTAAGCTGCTCAGCTGGCAGCACAGGATCATTCGATATGACTGACGCGCTTGAGCAACGCTACGAACTGCGTGCGCTCTGACTCCGAGAACGAAGAGAGCAGGCGTTGCTGTACTTTTTTGGCATGTTTTTTCATGTCGAGCGCTTGCTTTTCACCCTCTTGCGTGAGCCAAAGCAGCTTGCGCCGTTTGTCGGTAGGCGAAGCTTCCCGGCGCAGCCAGCCGCGTTCTTCTAGGCGCAAGATGACCGAACCCGAAGTGGCGGCATCGAGCGCAACGCGCTGCGCCACCGTAATTTGATCAGCACCCGGCTCATCGACCAAGGCTTGCAGGATGGCAAATTGCAAAGCGGTGACCTCAAAGCTGCCCAACTCCTCGGCAAAGATCGCCATGGAGGTTTGGTGCGCCCGGCGAATTAAATAGCCAGGGGCTTGGGTGAAGTCAAAAGAAGTGGGCATTGAATAAATGAATAACTGATGTGATTGTAAGCACGCATACGATTAGGGTAATCACTAAGTATGCAGATGATATGTATACATACAATTAAATCAGGATTCAAAACAACGCAAGCACACCGCTTTGAGGCATTCAACATGACATCTGCACACCTTGAGCTGCCCATATTGATCGCAGGCGGCGGCATTGGCGGTTTGGCGGCGGCTTTCGTATTGGGTCGCGCAGGGCACAAGGTAACGGTGCTGGAGCAGGCGGCTGAATTTGGCGAAATCGGCGCTGGCATTCAGTTAGGCCCCAATATTTTCCGGATGTTTGCGTATTTGGGGCTGACGGAGAAGATCAACAAAGTAGCCTACTTCCCGCCCGCGATGGGCATGCGCGATGTGCGCACGGGAGAGCAGGTGGTGCGCGTACAGATGGGCGATGCAGCGCGGGCAGCTTATGGCGGCTTTGCGTATGGTGTGATTTACCGCGCTGATTTGCATGATGTTTTGTTGGAGGCTTGCAAGAGTTTGAGCAACATCACGCTGCGCACGAATGCGGGCGTAGCCTCGTTTACCCAAGATCCTTCGCAAGTCATCGCCGCACTGAAAAACGGAGAGTGCCTTCAAGGCGCTGCATTGCTCGGCGCGGATGGCTTGTGGAGCGGCATCCGCGAAGCCATTGTGGGCGATGGCAAGCCGCGCGTGAGCGGACATATCGCATATCGCGCTGTACTGAAGAAAGAGGATGTGCCGCCTGAGTTGTGGAGCGATGAAGTGCAGCTCTGGGGCGGCGAGAAAACTCATTTGGTGACGTACCCGCTGCGCCGTGGGGAGCTGTTCAATTTAGTCGCCGTCTTCCACAGCAACAAATACGACGAAGGTTGGGATACCTATGGCGACAACAGCGAGCTGACCGAGCGCTTCGCTGATGCTCACCCGACGGTGCGCGCGCTCATGGGCAAGATCAACCTTTGGAAGATGTGGGTGCTGTGTGACCGCGAGCCGGTGAAAAACTGGAGCCAGGGCCGCGTGACGCTCTTAGGCGATGCCGCGCATCCCATGCTGCAATACCTCGCGCAAGGCGCAGGCCAAGCGATTGAAGATGCCGTGGTGCTCGGAAAAGCGATTGAGCATTTTAAAAATGACGGTGGCTGCGATTTTGTAAAGGCATTTTTAGCTTACCAAGACAAGCGCTATTTGCGCACCGCCCGCGTGCAGCTCACGGCACGTTTTTACGGCGACATTTACCATGCCAGCGGCGTGACCCGGGAGCTGCGCAACAGCATTTTCCAAGGTGGCAAAGATGCCGCGGGCTTTGCAGGCTTGAAATGGATGTATGAAGGCATTGACCCGGACAACTTGTTTTGATAGCTTACAAAATGCTCACAAAAACCCACCATCCCGACCGTGCCACACTTTACGAAGACATGTCGCCACACCATCTCACGCCGCTGTGGGAAGTGTTGCATGCGCTGGTGCCGCCGCAGCCGAAAACGCCTTGCCTGCCTGCATTGTGGAAATACGAAGAAGTGCGCCCTTTCCTCATGCGCGCAGGCGCGGCGATCACAGCGGAAGAGGCGATTCGCCGGGTGTTGATTTTGGAGAATCCTGCGCTGCGCGGCCAATCGTGCATCACCCAATCGCTGTATGCCGGCTTGCAGCTCATCCTGCCCGGCGAAGTCGCGCCCAGCCATCGGCACACGCAAAGTGCGCTGCGTTTTATCGTCGAAGGCTCGGGTGCGTACACGGCAGTCGATGGCGAGCGGACGATGATGACCCCCGGCGATTTCATCATCACGCCGAAATGGACTTGGCATGATCACGGGCACGAAGGATTGGCGCCGATGGTGTGGCTAGATGGATTAGATATTCCCACCATTCGCTTCTTTGATGCCGGCTTCGCGCAAAACGATGTCAATACATCGCAAAAAGTCACCAAACTTGAGGGCGCGAGTTTCGCCAGCTATGGCCACAACATGGCCCCCGTGCGAGGCGGCTCACCATTTGGCAACACCAGCCCGATCTTCAGCTACCCGTATGCCCGCACCCGCGAAGCCTTGCATACGCTGGAGCGCACAGAAAAGCTCGACGCATGGGACGGCTTCAAGCTGCGCTACACCAACCCGCTCACAGGCGGCTCCCCGATGCCCACGATGCAGACCTTCATGCAGCTGCTGCCCAAAGGTTTTCAAGGTGCGCCGTACCGGCAAACGGATGGTGCAGTGTTCAGCGCAGTAGAAGGTTCGGGCCAAGCGCTTATCGAATCGCATCATGGCAGTTATGCGTTTGCGTTCACCGCGCGTGATCATTTTGTCGTCCCCTCGTGGCACACTCTGCGTTTGAATTCAAATGATGGTTGTGTGCTGTTCAGTTACTCAGACCGCCCGATCCAACAGGCGCTGGGCATTCATCAAGAAGAAAGGTTTTCCTCATGAGCTATGTGTTCAATCCGCCAGCCGTGGTCAGCGTGCCCGTTGCGGGCCGCGCAGAGCGCTTCCCCGTCAACCGCGTGTACTGCGTGGGGCGCAACTATGAAGAACACGCCAAAGAAATGGGCTTCACAGGCCGCGAGCCACCGTTTTTCTTCTTGAAGCCAGCCAACGCCATTGTGGTGGTCAACGCAGGAGAGACGGGCAGCATTCCGTACCCCAGCCTCACCAAAAATTTCCACCACGAAATTGAGCTGGTGGTGGCCATTGGCACTGGCGGGAAAAACATCAAAGCTGCCGATGCTGCCCAGCATATCTTTGGCTACGCTGTCGGCCTGGACATGACACGCCGCGATTTGCAAGGCGAGATGAAAAAAGCCGGTCGCCCTTGGTGCATCGGCAAAGGCTTTGACCATTCCGCGCCGATTGGTCCCATCGTGCCCGTAGCGCAAGCCGGAGATATCAACAACGCTGAACTGGCCGTGACGGTGAATGGCGCGCATCGCCAAAAGAGCACGGTGGCCAAGCTGATTTGGAACGTGGCTGAGACGATTGAATACCTGTCCGCTGCTTGGGATATGCAGCCTGGCGATTTGATTTATACCGGCACACCTGAAGGCGTGGGTGCAGTGGTGAGCGGCGATGTGATGGTCGGCACAGTGGCGGGGCTGCCGGATCTTCACGTCAAGGTCATTTGATCGCTTTTTAAGAAAAATTGGCACTTTGCCGGCATAGAATATGCATTAGATGCTACTAAATTCGTAGCATTGATTGCAACCATCCAAGGAGCTTTTGCATGAAAATTTTGGGACAATTGGCCAAATTCTGTGCCATTTTTGCAGGTTTACTGATGGTGTTCATCACGCTGATGACCGTCACCAGCGTGATCGGGCGAGACTTTTTCGGCAAAGCCATCACGGGGGATTTTGAATTGTCGGGCGCGGCTTGCGGCGCGGCAGTTGGCCTCTTCATGCCTTGGTGTCAATACAAGCGCGGCAACATCATTGTGGATTTTTTCACCGCAAATGCCAGCGTTGCCACACAAAGCATGCTGGATCGCCTTGGCGCTACTGCGCTCGGCATCGTGATGGCCGTGCTCGCTTGGCGCACCACTTTAGGCGGCATCAGCGCGTTCAAATCGAATTCGGGCACCATGATGCTCGGCTTTCCAGAATGGATTGTTTATTCAGCCATCGTGCCCGGCTTGGCTCTTGCTGCCGTGATTGCCTTTGCGCAAGCGATCCAAGGCCCTGATGCGGACACCCAAGAATCTAACCCGGAGTTGGCAGTATGAGCGGTATTCAATTAGCACTCTTGATTTTCGGCGTGATGCTTGGGCTGATGGCGCTGCGCGTGCCGATTGCCATCACGATGTTCGTCGCTGGTGTCACGGGTTATTTGATCCAGCGCGGTTGGGGCCCATTGGCCAGCTTCTTGAATTCTCAAGCTTATGCGCGCTTTGCGAGCTACGATTTGTCTGTCATCCCCTTGTTTATTTTGATGGGCCATTTCGCCACACAAGGCGGCATCAGCAAAGCGCTGTTTGCTTTTGCCGCAGGTGTGATGGGGCGCTTCAAAGGCGGGCTGGCGATGGCTGCGGTGTTCGCCTGTGCAGCCTTCGGTGCGATCTGCGGCTCATCGGTGGCCACGGCAGCCACCATCACCAACGTGGCTTACGATGAAATGCGCAAACATGGCTATTCTGGCCGTTTAACGACGGGTACGTTGGCTGCAGGCGGTACTTTGGGCATTTTGATTCCCCCTTCTGTGCCGCTCGTGATCTATGCGATTCTCACCGAGCAAAACATTGCCAAGCTTTTCATGGCGGCGATGGTGCCTGGCATTTTGGCGATGCTGTCTTACATGATTGCGATTGCGCTGTATGTGCGCTTTGTGCCCGGCCATGTGCCTGAGAAAAACGACATTGCCAAGCAAAAAATGAGCGAAGCACTTTCTGGCATTTTGCCGATTGCTGTGATTTTTGTTGTTGTATTTGGTGGCATTTACGGCGGCTTGTTCACACCCACGGAAGGTGCGGCTGTCGGCGCTTTTTGCACCTTCGTGGCGGCCATTTTTAAGCGCGAAATGAATTGGGAAAAATTCAAGAGCTGCTTCTACGCCACCGCAGAAAGCTCGGCCATGATCTTCTTGATCTTCCTGGGCGCAGACATCATGAATGCCGCTCTCGCGCTCACACAAGTGCCCGGCCAACTTGCTGAGGTCGTGGGAAGCTGGGGCTTGTCGCCGGTGATGGTGGTGGCCTGCATCATGCTGTTTTATGTGGTGCTGGGCTCAGTGATGGATGAGCTGTCTATGATTTTGCTCACCATTCCCATCTTCTTCCCGATGATCATGGGCTTGGATTTCGGCATGAGCAAGGAATACACGGCCATTTGGTTTGGCATCATGGTGCTGATGACGGTGGGCTTTGGCATGCTCGCGCCGCCTGTGGGGCTGAATGTGTATGTCGTCAACAGCATGACGAAAACCAAAGGCGATGCGGTGCCAATTGCAGAGAGCTATCGCGGCGTGATGCCTTTCTTGATGGCTGACACGATTCGTGCGCTTTTGGTGCTCTTTTTCCCGATGATTTCGCTGTGGGCGTTGCGCTTTGTGCAGACTTGAGGCCTTGGCTTGCTGAGATTGAAGAACACGGAAATCACGGAAACAACACGGAAGACACAGAAAAACCAAAAAAGGAATTTTTCCGTGATTTCCGTGCAACTTCCGTGGCTTTCGTGTTCTCGAAATCTTTCAACACCCACTGGCTTCAATCTAGAAGTCAGGGTAAATCCGCTCAAACTCAATTCATAAGATGACTTATTATTTCGTCATTGTTAAACAGGAGTGTTTTTTATGATTCAACGTCGCAGCCTAATCAAAACCGGCATCGCAGCTACGCTCGGTGGTGCAGGTTATTCCAGCTTCGCTCAAGCGCAAGTCACCTTGAAGTTCCATACCTTCATGGCGCCTCAATCCAATGTGTGGCTCTCCATGCACAAAGCGTGGATGGACAAAGTAGAGAAGGATTCTGGTGGCCGCATCAAATTTGAAGGCTATCCTGCGATGCAATTGGGCGGCACGCCCGTGCAGCTCTACGATCAAGCGCGCGATGGCGTGGCTGACATCACCTGGACGCTGCCCGGCAACACCGCAGGTCGCTTCCCACGTGTGGAAGTGTTTGAGCTGCCTTTCATGATGAGCAATGCTGAAGCCACATCCAAAGCGTTTTGGGAGTATGTGCAAACCGTGGCGGTTGACGAGTTCAAAGAAGTCGTGCCACTGGCACTGCAAGTGCACGGCCCCGGTGTGATTCACACAGTGGACAAGCAAGTCAAATCGGTGGCTGATCTCAAAGGCCTCAAAATGCGAGCGCCAACCCGCCAGGTCAACAAACTCATGGGCTTTTTGGGCGCTACGCCAGTCGGCATGCCACTGCCTGCGATCCCAGATGCCCTGTCTAAAGGCACGATCAATGGTGCGGTAATTCCATGGGAAGTCGTGCCATCGGTGAAAGTGCATGAGCTCACCAAATTCCATGCGGAGTTTGACCCAGCAGGCGGTGCGCTCTACACCACCACCTTCGTGATGGGCATGAACCGCGCCAAATACAACAGCCTGCCGCCTGATCTCAAGCGCATCATCGATGACAACTCTGGTCTGGCCACTTCTGCTTGGCTCGGTAAAACACAATCGGGCAACGACCCCATTGGCCGCAAGTCAGCCAGCGACCGCCCTGGTAACACGATCTTCACGATTGACATCGCCGAAGCACAAGCATTCCGCCGTGCCTCGCGCTTGGTGGAAGTCGAGTGGGTGGAAGACATGAACAAACGTGGCTTCAACGGCTACAAGCTGCTCGATTCAGCGCGCCAGTTGATCGAAAAGCACACCAAGGTGGCTGTTGCTCCAGCAGCCAAAGCGCCTGTGAAAAAAGCCTGATCATTTTTTCCGCACACACAGCCCCGAGTGCGCAAGCTTCGGGGCTTTTTCATGGATTGTCCCGGGGCTTTTGACATGCGGTACGAGTAGGCTATTCACAAGCCGCTAAACTGCCCACATGTTCACCCGCGCCCCTGTCAAACACTGCCGTAACTGCGGCACAGCTACCGAGCAGCGCACGCCAGACGATGGCGACACCAAGCCCAGAGCCGTCTGCCCCGCCTGCCACACGATCCATTACGAGAACCCGCTCAATGTGGTCGGCACCATTCCCTGGATCATCGAAGGCGGTCAACTCAAAGTCTTGCTCTGCCAACGTAACATTGAGCCCCGCAAAGGCTTCTGGACGCTGCCTGCGGGATTCATGGAGCTCAATGAGACCACCGCGCAAGGCGCTTTGCGCGAGACTCGCGAAGAAGCCGGCGCGGAGATCAAAATGGGCGAACTTTTCACACTGATCAATGTCGAGCGCGTCGGCCAAGTGCATTTCTTCTACACCGCAGCTTTGCAATCTACCCTCTTCAACCCCGGCCACGAGACCATGGCCACACAGGTCGTCTCAGAGGCGGATATTCCATGGGACGATCTCGCGTTTCGCACCGTCAAAGAAACTCTACAACGCTTCTTCGCCTCGCCACCCACTGCTGCGCAAACGATGCATCATTTCGATATTTGAGCGCTTTGGGCAGCAGCCCTAAAAATACTATCAATTCAATAGCAGCCAACACAATAAATACGCCGGCAACACGCCGAAATCGCTTTAGAAAAGCGTAGAAAATACTTCTTGAGCAGCCACAAATGTCTCTTCCAAATCGGCATCACTGTGCGCCGCGCTGACGAAGCCGGCTTCGTACAGTGCGGGCGCAAAGTAAACGCCACGATCGAGCATGCCGTGGTAGAACTTGGAGAACAAAGCTGTGTCGGTTTTGACGGCTTGCTGATAATTTTGGGCGAGCTGCGGCTGCAAGAAGAAACCAAACATGCCGCCTTCACTGTCTGCGCTGTATGGCACGCCGGCAGCCTTCGCAACCTTGCCCATGCCTTGCACTAGCGCATTTGTACGCGTGCCGAGGTTTTCATAGAAGCCGGGCTTTTGAATTTCTTTCAATGTCGCCAATCCGCAGGCTGTGGCAATCGGGTTGCCGCTGAGCGTTCCAGCCTGATAAACGGGCCCGAGCGGCGAGAGCTGGCGCATCACTTCTTTGCTCGCACCGAAAGCGGCCAACGGCATGCCGCCGCCAATCACTTTGCCCAGCACTGTCATATCCGGCCTGATGCCCAGCACTTGCTGAGCACCACCCAACGCCACGCGAAAACCCGTCATCACTTCATCAAAAGCCAAGAGCGCGCCGTGTTGCGTACAAAGCTCGCGGCAGCGCTGCGCAAAAGCCTGAGACGCACGGATGAAGTTCATGTTGCCAGCAATCGCTTCGATCATCAAACACGCGATGTCGTTGCCATGCAAAGCAAAGCATTCTTCGAGTTGAGGAATATTGTTGAATTCGAGCACCAAGGTATGCTGCACGACTTCGGGCGGTATGCCAGCGCTGGTGGGGCTGCCAAAAGTTGCAAGCCCTGAGCCTGCTTTGACCAGCAGCGCATCGGCATGGCCGTGATAACAGCCTTCAAATTTGATGATTTTGCTGCGCCCTGTCGCGCCGCGCGCCAGCCGAATCGCGCTCATGCCCGCTTCCGTGCCTGACGAGACGAGGCGCACCATCTCCATGCTAGGCATCAGTTTCAAGATTTCCTCAGCCAACTCGACTTCGCGCTCAGTCGGTGCGCCAAAGGAAAACCCATCCATCAGTGCATTCTGCACGGCTTCAATCACCGCCGGGTGGCCATGTCCCAAGATCATCGGGCCCCATGAGCCGATGTAATCAATATGGCGCTTGCCATTGGCATCCCAAAAATATGCGCCCTGCGCACGTTGGACGAAACGGGGCGTGCCGCCGACAGCGCGAAACGCGCGAACGGGTGAATTCACGCCGCCAGGAATGCTGCGCTGCGCACGCTCGAAAAAACTTTGGTTCAGATCCATGGCTGTATTAAAAATCAAATGTCAGTGCCGTGTGGCGTTCGGGGGAATACCCAACTCGTACGAGCCATCGTCTTGTTCGTCCTCTGCATCGGTTTCTTCTTCATCGTCATCCCCTACTTGCGCCCAAAACATACGGTCTGGGATGGCTGCGCCCATGCCCGGCTGAAAGGCAGCCAACAAACTGCCATTCACATAAATACTCGCCTCTCGCACGGCTTCGGCCAGCTCATCTCCGCTGGCCAACAAGGTCGCTAGAGTCGCAGAAAACGTATCCCCCGCGCCCACAAAGTTTGCTTCATAGCGATCAAGCACCACGCTGGTGATGATGGATTCTGGCGAGGCAGCGATGGTGTCCGTCGTCTCAAGCTGCACACTGGCACTCGTGATCACCACATAGGGCACGCCATGCTCTGCGGCGGCGGCGGCGATATCGCGCGGGCCAGGGCGCTTGTCGCTGCGCCATTCTGGCAGCAGCCAACGCCACAACACATCGTAATTGCCCACCAGCACGCTGGTTTGCGGCAAGATCAGCTCGGTCAGCGCATCGAGGTAAGACTCAATTTTGTCGCGTTCCCACCACGAAAGCGGCGTCACCTGGGTAATCACGGGGATCTCTTCGTAGTCAGCCGTGATTTCAGCCACCACGGCAAGCGCCTCGGGCGAGCCCACAAAACCGATTTTGAAGACCTCCACGTCCATGTCTTCCAAAATCGTGCGAGCTTGGCTCTCCACAGCATCGGCATCGAGCTCAATCAGCTCAAAAATAGTGGAGGTATCGCGCACCAAAATGCCCGTTGTCACTGGCAAAGCGTGCCCGCCAGAGGCAGTGATTGCAATTTGGTCAGCAGACAAACCCGCTGCGCCGCTGGCATCCATGACGTTGAAACTCATCACACAAATCGGGGCATCGTCGTCGGTTTCTTCGTCAACAGAAGAGGAAGAAGCGGAGCTAGGCGTCAACATAGGGTGCAGAAGATTGGGGTGAGAAGTTGACCGATGGATACTGGTTTTCTGCCATCCATCGATACTGTGCAATGTTTGGCAAGTTTGCGCTTGAGTGTCGATACAATGCAACAGTATGGGCTGTTTAGCCAATTCTATGGCGAATTTCTAAGAAAGACATTCGGGAGCATGAGTGAGAGTAATTCAATGAAAACATGGATGTGCCTGATTTGCGGCTGGATTTACGACGAGGCCGGTGGCGCTGACGATCATGGCATTGCCCCAGGAACACCTTGGGCGCTGGTTCCGATGAACTGGACATGCCCTGAATGTGGTGCGCGCAAAGAAGACTTTGAAATGGTGCAAATTTAAGTTACGCTTATGCTGTAACTGAATGTGGCAATAATCTTGAAGTCTGTAAATACCATCAGCAGGAGACCCGTGTGAGCACACCCAGTGGAGTCAAAGTGCTGGTCATTGACGACAGCAACACCATCCGCCGCAGTGCGGAAATCTTCCTGAAACAAGGCGGGCATGATGTCATGCTCGCTGAAGATGGCTTCGACGCGCTGGCTAAAGTCAACGACTATGCACCACACCTGATCTTCTGCGACATTCTCATGCCCCGCTTGGATGGCTACCAAACCTGCGCCATCATCAAGCGCAACGCGCACTTCGCTGGCACCCCCATCATTATGTTGTCCTCCAAAGACGGGATTTTTGACAAAGCCCGTGGTCGCATGGTGGGCAGCGAAGAATACTTAACCAAACCCTTCACCAAAGACCAGTTGCTGCAAGCTGTGCTGCAATTTGGCAAAACTTAACACCGAATTGAGAGGTCTCCTATGCCCATTTCCAAAGTACTCATTGTTGACGATTCCAAGACCGAGATCATGTATCTCACAGATCTGCTCACCAAAAATGGTTTCAGCGTTCGCAGCGCAGAAAATGCCGAAGATGCCTTCAAAAAGCTCGCTGAAGACAAGCCCGAGCTGATTCTGATGGATGTGGTGATGCCAGGCCAAAACGGCTTCCAACTCACCCGCGCCATATCTCGCGACCCGATGTTTTCCGATGTGCCGATCATCATGTGCACCAGCAAAAACTTAGAGACAGACCGTGTTTGGGGAATGCGTCAAGGTGCGCGAGATTACATCACCAAGCCTGTTGATGCCAACGAGCTGATGGCCAAAATCAAGGCGTTGGGCTAAGCTATCTGTTCATGCAACTTATCTAGCATCTAAGGAAGATCTCTTTTCATGGCAAACCGGCAAGCATTGCGAGACCTGCAAACACGCTTGGCAGCTCGTCTGCAACAAGCGCGTGCGGAGGGTGTCGCCCCTGGCTGGCTGGCTGTGGAGCTGATGGGCCGGCAATGTCTATTGCCCTTGGCTCAATCTGGTGAAATTTTTCCCATCACCAGCGTGCAAAAAGTGCCCTACACCCAAGACTGGTTTATGGGTGTGGCCAACTTGCGCGGCGGCCTGTATGGCATCGTTGATCTGGCCAGTTTTATGTCTGGCACGGCTTCTCAGCGCAATTTCGATGGCAGCAGTCGCGAACAAGCCCGGTTGATTGCGCTGAACAGCGCCATGGAAGTCAATTGCGCGGTCTTGATTGATCGCTTAGGTGGTTTGCGTGGCGTGGCCGATTTTGTGGCTCGTGATGCGGCGCCCGATGGCTCGCCTGCTTTTATTTCAGCGCATTACACCGACAAAACTGGACAAGCTTGGCTAGAGCTGGATTTACAGCAGCTGGCCAGCTCCCCAGAATTCCTTGGCATTGCTGCATCTCTCGCCTGAGCAATCCCATGACACTTGCTTTTTTCCCCTAAGCCCAGAACCACTTCGAGGCACTTACTATGTCAGTCGCACAACGTCTCTCCAGTCTGTTTAAACGAGGTCAGGCATCTGCCGAACCTTCTCTGTTGTCTCAAGTCGGGCTGACTGCCGATGAAGCTTATGCCTTGGATCAAGTCAAAAGCCCGCCAGTCGCCATGTCAAACACTTCAGACCAAGACGCGACTGCAGATCTGACAACGCCTTTGGACACGGGTTCTGCGGTGAGTTTGCCACTGCTCGGAACGCGCGATCCGGCTGAGCATCGACGCATTTTGACGGTGTTGCTGATCGTGGCTTTGGTGGTCTTCGTGGCAGTGATGGCCTTTGCACTGGCTCAGGCGGATAACGTGGCGCGTCAGGTGGGCGCTTCTGGTCAATCACTGATGCAGTCGCAGCGCCTTGCCAAATCAGTGTCGCAGGCGCTCGTGGGATCGCCTCAGGCTTTTACCGAGGTGTCTGACAGCTCTGCCGCATTGGCAAAGAATGTGCGCGGATTGAAAAACAGCGATGCAGAATTGCGTCTGACTCAAGTGGCGCCAGGCATCGTCGAAGAAGTCGATAAAGCCATGCCATTGGTTGAGCGCGCAGAAAAAAATGCGGCAACTGTTATCGGACAACAGAAAATTTTGACCCAAGTGGGCAGTGCGCTGCGCACCATCAACCGTCAATCCTCTGATCTGCTAGAAGTGGCTGAAACAGTCTCTTCGCTCAAGCTACAGCAAAATGCTCCCGCCGCAGAGATTTCTGCCTCAGGCCAGCTTGTGATGTTGACGCAGCGGATCGGTAAATCTGCAAACGAATTCTTAACGATGGAGGGTGTGAGCCCCGAAGCCGTATTTTTGCTGGGCAAAGATTTGAATTCGTTCAAGGAAATTGCACAAGGCTTGCTTGAAGGCAGCCCCGAGCTGCGCCTAGCAGCCGCCAAAGATCCGCAAACCCGCGAACGTTTGGAGGCGCTGCTCAAGCAATACGAAGAAACGCGCGGCCAAGCAGGTGCGATTTTGGGTAACTTGCAAGGTCTGGTTTCAGCCCGTGAAGCGCAATCAGCCATCGTGGCCGATTCCGAGCCTCTGCGTAAACAACTCGAAGATTTGCAGAGCCGTTTGTCAGGCCAAACGGGCCTGGGCTTTGGGCCTTTGTTGATATTGGGTTTGATGGGTGTGATGGCTGTTTTGGCTGGCTTGGGCTTGGCTAGGGTTCAATTGGCAGAAAGCCGTAAAGGCCAAGCCGTTGCTGAGCAACAACGACTCATGGCTGAAGGTCAAGAGCAAGAGGCCAAACGCATCAATGATGCGAATCAAGCCGCTATTTTGCGACTCATGAACGAATTGCAATCTGTGGCTGAAGGTGATTTGACACAAGAAGCCACCGTGACCGAAGACATCACGGGCGCCATTGCCGATTCCGTGAACTACACGGTGGAAGAGTTGCGCTCATTGGTAGGTAACGTGCAAAACACGGCGACTCGGGTGGCGCAAACGACGGCGGTGGTGGAAAGCACCTCCACCGAATTGTTGGCCGCCTCCACCGAGCAGCTGCGCGAGATTCGCGAAACCGGCCAGTCTGTGCTCGATATGGCAGGCCGAATCAACGAAGTGTCTGGACAAGCGCAGGAATCTGCACAGGTGGCGCGTCAATCACTGTCTGCTGCTGAATCGGGCTTGCAGGCGGTACAAAACGCCATCGGCGGTATGAACGCCATCCGTGACCAGATTCAAGATACCTCCAAACGTATCAAGCGACTGGGTGAATCGTCTCAAGAGATTGGAGAGATCACCGAGCTGATTTCTGACATTACCGAGCAGACGAACGTGCTGGCGCTGAACGCTGCGATTCAAGCAGCCTCAGCCGGTGAAGCCGGGCGAGGCTTCTCGGTGGTTGCGGAAGAGGTGCAGCGGCTGGCTGAACGCTCCGCTGAAGCGACGAAACAGATTTCTGCACTCGTGAAAGCGATTCAGACCGACACACAAGATGCTGTAGCCGCTATGGAGCGCTCCACGCAGGGTGTGGTGGAAGGAGCGAAACTGTCTGATAACGCCGGTACGGCGCTGGTGCAGATTGATTCGGTGTCTCGCCGCCTCGCCGAGCTGATTGAAGACATTTCTAAATCTGCTTCCCGCGAAGCTGATTCTGCCAACGTGGTGGCTGGAAACATTCAACACATTTTTGCCGTGACGGAG
>JANMHJ010000001.1:0-77059 GCA_031375105.1 Variovorax sp. | reverse complement strand
GTGCGCACAAAAGCCAAGTTACGCGCTGCAACAGTCGAGCATATGACGATGTTGGAGCAAAACCCTGAGCGTGTGATGCGCTACTTTCAAGACAAGCGAGTTCAGTATGCGGCTTGATACTTCATCGGGCCGGAGCAATAGTTAAGTCTGACCCACTTACCGACAGAAAATGAACGGCGTGCGGGGCGAGTTACGAAGCCAAGGTGTCCAAGATAGAGAAAGGTGCAATGCACAATGCTCTAGTCCGCTTCTCCATGGGACCCGACTTTGCGCCAGGGGAGCGGCTTCGCGTTTATCTACGCTATGTCAAAGCTGAAGGTGACTACTTTCATCGTCGGGTTCCGCCTCGCCAACCGAGCATACAGCTTGAGCCGTCAGAGAGCACTGTGATGTTCCTAAAGTGCGCCGGGGTTATCCCGGGGTGGGTACCGTTGGGTATAGAAAGGTTGCCTTGACGTACGAAGACACAAGTTGGCGAAATTCGTTAGGGTATCGCCTAGCAAGCCAGTTTCGCAGCCATTGCTGACTACTTTGCCTGAGAAGAAGAAGCTAAATACAAGCCCGGCAAAATCAGCGCCGCGCCGAGCGCGTGGTAGCCATACACGGATTCGCCGAGCACGGCCCAGCCCAGCAGCGCTCCATAGAGCGGGCCCATGTAAAGCGCCATCGCGGTGCGGGCGGCGCCCAGCGTGCGCTGCGCTGTGCCATAGGCCCAGTAGGCCAGGGCGCCGGGCAGCAGGCCCGCGACGCCGATCAGGGCGAAAGATTTCCAGCCCCACTGCGTTTGCGTCATGGGCAGGCCGGAGTAGGCTTCAATCAACGCGCACGGCAGCAGCACGATGCAGCCGCCCAAAGCCGTGAGCACCAAGCGCGCCATCGGCGAAAAATCCGTAGGCCACTTTTTCATCAGCAAGGCGTAGCCCGCCCAAGCAAAGGCGCAGGCCACGATCCAAAGGTCGCCCGCCACGAAGCGCACCTCCAGCAGATTGCCCCATTGCCCTTTGATCACCACATGAATCAAACCCGCAAAAGCCAAGCCAATGCCCAGCCATTGGATGCTGCGCAGCTTTTCATGCAGCCACACCGAGGCGCAAAGCACGATGAAGGCAGGCGAGAGCGAGTAGATCAGGGCGATGTTGGTGGCGCTGGTCGAGCGTGCGCCGATATACACCCACGCGCCGCAGATCCACATGCCGAGTGCGCCGAGCACGAGGTAATGCCAAGCGTTCTTCAAAATCAAATGGCGCTTCTCGCGCAACTCGCCCCAAGCGAAGATGCCGAGAACGCAGGCAGCCAGCGCCCAGCGGCACAGCGCAAGCATGTGCGGCGCAATCTCCCCCGGTGCGAGACGTGCTACCAGGTAGTTGGCCGACCACAGCGCAGGCGTGAGCACGAGCAGCGCGAAGGCCCAGCGGCGCGAGATGTCAGATGTCATGGGAAATGAGTGAGATGAGAATTGCTACTAATTCAATAGCAAACTATGTAGATTTTATAACGGGAAGTTCCCTAAAAAGACTTGTAAATCATGGGGCAAGGCGATCCCGATCCCATTGGCCTTGCTGATTCAGCGTGTAGGCCAAGCGATCATGTAAGCGATTACGGCGGCCTTGCCAGAATTGCCAGCGATCTGGGATGAGGCGATAGCCGCCCCAATCCTCTGGGCGCTGTGGCGCATCGCCTTGTTGCGCAGCGATTTGCTCGGCGCGCGCGTCTAGCCATTGGCGCGATTCAACCACGCTGCTTTGCGGGCTGGCAATCGCGCTGATGCGGCTGGCCAACGGGCGACTGTGAAAATAAGCATCGCTCTCAGCTTGCGTCATCTTCTCCACACGGCCTTCGATGCGCACCGTGCGCTCCAGCTCCACCCAGTGAAATTGCAGCGCGGCAAACGGGTTGCCCGCTAATTCCACGCCTTTGCGCGAGGCATAGCTGGTGAACCAGCACACGCCTTTTGCATCGTAGCCTTTGATGAGCACGATGCGCGTGGAAGGGCGCAGATCAGAGCCCACGGTGGCCAGCGTCATGGCGTTGGGTTCGGGGCACGGCGCTTTCACGGCGTCTTGCAGCCAAACATCGAACTGCTCTAGTGGGTTCGCGCTGGCATGGCTCTCTAGCAATTCGCCGCGCTCGTAACTTTTGCGCCAATCAGAGACGGGTGGGATGCTCATAGAAGGCTTTCAGAGAGGTTTTTTAAAGAAAATCGGGGTATAGCCGTTATAAATTGGGCATAGTTTGCTATCAAAATAATAGTTCTTAGGTGACAGAAGTAGGCTGCAACCAAAGTTGCCAGCCCTTCTTGCGCAGCTCGCAAGCGGGGCAACTGCCGCAGCCGTATCCCCAAGCGTGCCGATGCGTTCGGTCGCCGAGATAGCAGGTGTGGGTGTGTTCTTGGATGAGTTGGATGAAGGCTTCGCCGCCCAAATCATGCGCGAGTTGCCAAGTCTGCGCTTTGTCGATCCACATCAGCGGTGTTTCGATCAAGAGCCGTTTGTCCATCCCGAGCGATAGCGCGATTTGCATGGCTTTCATGGTGTCGTCGCGGCAATCGGGGTAGCCTGAAAAATCAGTTTCACACACGCCCGTGACGAGCACATCGGTGCCTCTGCGGTAAGCCAGCGCGGCAGCAAGTGTGAGGAAGAGCAAGTTGCGGCCGGGCACAAAGGTGTTGGGCAAGCCCGTGGCTTCCATTTTGAAGGCTACATCGCGTGTCAGAGAGGTTTCGCTCAGTGCCCCAAGCACATTCACATCCAGCAAATGATCTTCCCCTAGCTTGGCCGCCCACTCGGGATACTGCGCCTTGATCTCGCGCAAGACAACGAGGCGGGCTTGCAGTTCCACGCGATGGCGCTGCCCATAATCAAAGCCAATCGTCTCCACGCGCGGAAAATGCTGCAAAGCCCAAGCCAAGCAGGTGGTGGAATCTTGTCCACCGGAGAAAAGCACGAGTGCGGCTTGGCGGGTAGGGGGTGTGATCACGCTCATCTTGTAATTATCGGTCGCTTCACTATCATCGGGCTCATGCCCAAACCAAGTACCCCTCAAGCCAACCGCCAATTTGCAGACTATTGCTGCGATCTGCTTTCTACCCAAGGCCCTTGCTTGCCTAAGCGCATGTTTGGCGGTTGGGGTATTTCTATCGACTCTCTCACGTTGGCCATCATCACCAACCTGGGCAAGGGCGAGAAGCTCTGGCTCAAGGGCGATGAAGAGGCGCGCAGCCGCTTTGAAGCCGCCGGCTGCGAGCGCTTTACTTTTCAGATGAAAGACCGCCTGGCCTCCATGGGCTACTACACAGCGCCTGAAGAAGCCATGGATTCGCAAGATGCCATGCGGCCTTGGGCTCGGCTCGCGTTGGAATGTGCGCTTCGTGCCAGAGCAGCAAAGCCTGCGCCCAAACCGCGCGCCAAACCTGCTGCCAAGCCGGCTCCTAAAGCGGTGGCCAAACCCGCGAAGCCCCGTGCGGCTAAGAAGGCAGCGCCGCGCAAGTCGAGCCAAGCCTGAGCTTGCGGGCTGTGTTCTAGAGGGCTGGGCACTAAACCAGCTTGAGCAGCCACCGCATCAATGCGGCTTCGAAGTGCGCTCCGCTCACGGGTGGGCTCAAAAGCTGGCTGCCAATCAAACTTCAGCACACCATCCTTGCGCAGGCTCTCCATCACCAGGCGGCTGCCTGCTGGCGCAAGCAGCGATTGCTCGGCTGTGAGGAAGTAATCGCATCCATCGTTCAGTGTGATCCACGCGCTGCCGCAAGTGATGCGGATGGTGCTGCTTTGCTTGGGGTGCAGCGCCAAGGCTTGCGCGGGCGCGAGCACAAATGCGCCTGCGCGTGCATGCAGGCATGCGGCGGCAGATGAAAGGGCTGAGATTGATGCGATTTGAGACATGATTTTCTCCTTCAATGGGAATCAATGATGCACCGCAACATGCTTGCGTGTCTAATGAAATCGCGCTACACTATTCATTCATTAAACGCATGAATAGGTGATCCGAATGCTGCACTCTCAAACCCATCTGCGCACCCGCCCCATTGGCGCAGGCAATCTGCGCGCCTTTGAAGCCGTCGCTCGACACTTAAATTTCCGCGCTGCCGCCGAAGAAATGTCGCTCACGCAAAGCGCTGTCTCGCGTCAGATCCAATCGCTGGAGGAAGAAGTCGGCACGAGCCTGTTTAACCGCCACACCCGAAGCGTAGAAATGACGGCTGCTGGCATGGGGCTGCTCGGCGCTGTTGCGCCCAGCCTGGAGCGCATCGACAGCAGCGTGCGCCAGATTCGCACCAGTGTAGGCCGCAAGCATGTGGCACTCACCACCTTTGCGTCTTTCGCATCAATGTGGCTCATCCCAAGGCTCGAAGCATTTCAAAAATCGGAAGCCGATATCGATTTTCGGATTGATGCGTCAGATGTATCAGTTGACATGGAAACCGCCGATGTCGATATCGCGCTGCGCTATGGCCCCGCCCGCAGCATGCCCGCGCATGCGATCCGCCTGTTTGGCGAGCAGCTCACGCCCGCCGCCAGCCCCTGGTTGCTCAAGAGCGAAGCCAAAATCAAGAGCCCTGCCGACTTTGCCAACTTCACCTTGATCGAAGCGGGCGACGCCCACAGCACCCATCTGGAATGGCTCAGCTGGCAGCGTTGGTTTGCTGCCCAAGCGGCAGCAAACCCTGCCGACAAGCGCTTGGCCAAAGTGCAGCCCAAGCGCTGGCTCTATTTCAACTACGCCTACCAAATGGCCCAAGCCGCCTTCAGCGGCCAAGGCGTGATGCTCGCCCGCACCCCACTCGTGGCCGAGCAACTCGCGCGCGGTGATTTGGTGGAAATCCTCCCCAAACTCCGCATGGATTCCCCCATGGCCTTCTGGCTCATCCTCTCCCCGCGCCAACGCTCCATCAGCACAGCCCGCCCAGAAGTCACAGCCTTTTGCACCTGGCTCAAACAGCAAGCGCAAGAGACGCGTAGACTGATCGGCGAAGTGCCGGGGAGTGATGTGGAGACGGGGTCGTTGGATGATTGAGCTAATCAACCAGTTCGATATGTGGACCTGTGGCAAGATAGCGATCAAATGATTCCGCCGTTTAACCACTCGCACGTGATGCCACCGTTCTTGGGTGATTCGCCTACGGCTGCGGCTAACACATCGCCTTACGAATGCTCGTGTATCGAGGTGGTGCGCCAATTTGCAACGAGCGTTGAGCGTTGCAAATTGCTCAAAGGGTGGCTACGCTATCGCGCTGATTTGCGCAAGCTCGGATTTGATCAAGGCTTTCAATGGGTCGATGGGAGCTTTTCTGAAGATGTTGAGATGCATGAGCAACGCCCACCGAGCGATGTGGATGTAGTGACTTTTGCCCAACCACCTACAGGCAAGACAAAACAAGACATTAATGCCATACTGATAGCCAATCCAAGTTTGTTTATGCGCAACGAAGTGAAACTAAGTTATAGCTGCGACGCATTTTTGGTGCCACTTGATGTATCGCCCGAGAATTTGGTTAAGCGCACCACTTATTACTTCCAGTTGTTTTCGCATCGGCGTTCCGATCATGTATGGAAGGGGTTGTTACACATCCCTCTGGAAAGCAATGACGACAAAGCCTTGGCATTGCTAGACAATACGAAGTTAGGAGATTCACATGTTGCCCCAGCTTGAGCGCCAATACTTAAGCGCCCGCCTTGCGGGTGCGCGCCAGCTGTTGGCAGATAGCCCGCAAGATGACGATCCGATCAGCCATCACCAATACAGCCAGTTGGTCAATGAGCTTGAGCTAGAAATTCAGACCATGCCAAAGAAAATCGCTAATGCCCCAGCAGGCCTGGCTTTGTTTTTTGGCGGTAGACCTGTAATGGGCTCGCACGGCATCGATGCAAAATTTGGTAGCAAAGCGCTTGAAACCTTTCAAAAACTGGTTAGTCAGCGGTTTGCAGCAGATGCGCTTGGCGGGCCACTGCCATCCAAAGGCCCATTGCCCAAGAACGATCAATCGCAACTGATCATGACGGATGTTGTGCGCGGCTCATTTGGTTTTGTGCTGCAGGCATCACAAGACGTGGCTACAAGTGAAGTGGGGCAAACGCTCAAGCATGCGGTGGACAAGGTGGCAGACACTTTGTCACGTGTGTCTGCGCAAGATGACTCGTTGTTTGACAATGCTGCAGAAGAGATAGATGAACGCCAAAAAGGCACGTTGACGGAGTTCTTCAAGCTTCTTGAAAGCGAAGGAGCCACGATGCGAATCGTGGAAGGTGAGCGGGACTTTGAGCTGAAATCTGATGCGGTGCATCGAGCCCGCGCACGTGTAGAAAACATGGTGATTTCTGACAAAGAGATTGAGCAAGCTGGCTATGTCGTTGGTTGGTCAGATTACTCCGCTAAGTTTGAACTTCAATTACACGATGGTAGCGAAGTGGTGGCGGGTGCAGTGCGAACTAACGAGCTACTTCGCATTCAGGCAGAAAATTTGAATCCGCTTCACCAGCATATTCGTGCACGAGTAAAAGTGCGCGAGATAGCGATTCGCAATCGTGCACCAAAGCGGGCGTATACCTTGCTCAGCCTAGAGTCTGTTGCTGCGCCAGAAGGCTGGCAAGCTCCTTTGCAACACGTGCTCTAGATCCTCTATCAGAAAGTAAAAAGGCATCCAAGGATGCCTTTTTTAATGAGTTTTACACCGAAATCAGTGGATTGCCGGCATAGGATCTGCGCATGGTGCTATTGAATTTATAGTAACTCAAGCCGCCTTCACCTTCAAACGCCAAGCATGCAGCAGTGGCTCGGTGTAGCCGCTGGGTTGCTCTTTGCCTTTGAAGACGAGGTCGCAAGCGGCTTGGTAGGCTGCGCCGCCTTCGTTGCCGGCCATGTTTTTGTAGAGCGGGTCGCCTTTGTTTTGACCGTCCACCACCTTGGCCATGCGCTTCAAGGTTTCTTTGATTTGCGCTTCTGTGACCACGCCGTGGTGCATCCAGTTGGCCATGTGTTGGCTGCTGATGCGCAGGGTGGCGCGATCTTCCATGAGGCCGATGCCGTTGATATCCGGCACTTTGGAGCAGCCCACGCCTTGGTCGATCCAGCGCACGACGTAGCCTAGGATGCCTTGGGCGTTGTTGTCGAGCTCTTTTTGTTTGTCTTCTGCGCTCCAGTCTGCACCGCCTGCTTTCACATCCACCACGGGGAATTGCAGAAGTTTGGAGAGAATCTCTTCGCGCAGGGCTTTGCCGTCTTGCTTGGCGATGGATTTTTCCATTTGCTTTTGCAGGGCCGGCACGTTGACTTGGTGGTAGTGAATCGCGTGCAGCGTCGCGCCGGTGGGGCTGGGCACCCAGGCGGTGTTCGCGCCCGCCAGCGGCTGCGCTACTTTTTGCTGCAGCATCGCGGCCATCAAATCGGGCATGGCCCACATGCCTTTGCCGATTTGCGCTTTGCCGCGCAGGCCGCTTTGCAGGCCGACGATGACGTTGTTTTTCTCATACGAGGCGAGCCAGGCGGAGGTTTTCATGTCGCCCTTGCGCATCACGGGGCCGCCGAGCATGCAGGTGTGCATTTCGTCGCCGGTGCGATCCAGGAAGCCGGTGTTAATGAAGGCCACGCGGCTCTTTGCTGCGGCGATGCAGGCTTTGAGGTTGACCGAAGTGCGGCGCTCCTCGTCCATGATGCCGAGTTTGACGGTGCTGGGCTTGAGGCCGAGGAGCTTTTCAACGCGGCCAAAGAGCTCGTCTGCAAAACCCACTTCTTTCGGGCCGTGCATTTTGGGTTTGACGATGTAAACCGAGCCGGTGCGACTGTTGCGCAGCGCATGGGACTTTTTCTTTTGCAGATCGACCAAGGCGATGGTGGTGGTGACGACCGCATCCAAAATGCCTTCTGGGATTTCTTGGGTGGAGCCGTCTTTGGCGGTGTACAAAATCGCGGGGTTGGTCATCAGGTGGCCGACGTTGCGAAGGAACAGCAGGCTGCGGCCATGCAATTTCACTTCACCCCCGACGGCTGGTCGGCCGTCGGCTCCAATTTTCGCTGCTGGCTTGGTGTAGGCACGATCTGGGTTCAAGCCGCGCTTGAGCGTTTGGCCGCCTTTGTCGAAACTCTCGGTGAGCGTGCCGTCCAAAATGCCGAGCCAGTTGCTGTAAGCCAGCACTTTGTCGTCGGCATCGACCACGGCCACCGAGTCTTCCAAATCCAAAATCGTGGAAAGAGCGGATTCCATCACGATATCTGCCACGCCAGCTGCGTCTGTGCTGCCGATGCGGTTGGTTTTGTCGATGCTGATTTGAAGATGCAGGCCGTTGTGTTGCAACAGGATGGCGCTGGGTGCGGCGGCATCGCCTTGGTAGCCGATGAATTGCTTTTTATCTAGCAGATGAGTTTCTTGGCCATTTTTAAAGGAAATCAGCAGTTCGCCCTTATAAACTCTATAAAGCTTGCTATCAGAATGTGAGCCCTTCACGAGCGGCGCACATTGATCGAGCAGATAGCGGCCCTGGCGTACTACTTCCGCGCCGCGTGCTTCGTTGTAACCCGGGCCTTTTTGCAAACCGTTGCTTTCCGAAATCGCATCGGTGCCATACAGCGCGTCATACAAACTGCCCCAGCGGGCGTTGGCGGCATTTAGCGCATATCGCGCATTCAAAATCGGCACCACAAGCTGCGGGCCCGCGAGGGTGGCCAGCTCGGCATCGACGTTTTTTGTGGTGATTTTGAGCTTTTTCGGCTCGGGCACGAGATAGCCGATTGAAGTGAGGAATTTGCGATACGCCTTCATACCCTTGGCATCACTGACTGGGCCGGGATTCGCCGTGTGCCATGTGTCCATCGCGGACTGAATACGGTCACGCTCGGCCAGCAGGACGATGTTTTTCGGCGCAAGGTCTTGCACGATCGCGTCAAACCCCTTCCAGAATTTATCGCTCTTCAAGCCAGTGGCGGGCAGGACTTTATTCTCGATGAAATCATGGAGGCTGTTGGCCACTTGCAGGGAATGCTTTTGTGTGCGGTTGGTCATGGTGGGGTCTTGGAGTGGTTAGAAGGGGAAATGAATATCCGGTGCACGAAAGACGCGAAAATGACGCGAAGGGCGCGTTTTGGTATTTTTTTCGCGTCTTTCGCGTACCGGAAGTTGGCTGTTCATCTTCATGGTGTTTCAAAAAATGTCAAAGCATCGCGCAAACTCGCACCCACGCGGGTGGGTTGCGTGCCGAGTTCTTCAAAAGGCAGGCCAGCGCGGTTGACCCAGAGGGTGCGGTAGCCAAACCATGTGGCGGCGAGTGCGTCCCAGCCGTTGCTGCTGACGAAGAGGATTTGTTTGGGTTGCAAGCCGGTGGCTTGTGAGCCGAGCGCATAGGCATCGGGGTGGGTTTTGTATTTGCGGATGCTGTCCACGCTGATGACGTGATCGAGCACGTCAGCCAAACCTGCGGATTTCACTGCCACATCCAGCATCGCCGGATCGCCGTTGGAGAGGATTCCAGTCACGATGCCTTTGGCTTTGAGCGCTGCCAGCACCTCGCGGTTCTCCGGGAAGGCGCTCAAGTGGCGGTATTGGTTCATCAGCGTTTGCACGGCTGGCTCAGTATTTTCTATGTCAAAAGAGCTATTGGCCGTTATAGGATTTGCGCCAAATGCTATAAATTTAATAGCATACCGCAGCGCTTGCTCGGTCAGCTCCCAAAACGGAATGTAATGCGCGCCGTGGTTGGAAGTCGTCACCAGCCTGGAATACTCGATCTGCTTATCACGCCAGACCTGCGCGAGCCGCTGCCCCTGGCCGGGAAAGAGCTGCTCAGCAGCCAAGCTGACGCTGTACACGTCAAACAGCGTGCCATAAGCGTCAAACAAGACAGCGCGAGGCGCAGATAGGATTTTTTCCATGATTCAGACTGTATTACAGACTGAATCAACGATTAATAACCTTGCGGTTGTTGCATTCGTGATAAAAATGAATGTAATCAGAGCGTTGGCATGCCCGCGCAGGTAAAAGCCGCTTGCCTCAATCCATCGTGATGCCGCTGCCTTTGATCACTTTGCCCCAAAACTCGGTCTCGGTTTTGACTTGCGCGTCGAGTGCTGCGGAATCACGATAGCGAATCTCTATGCCAGCTGTTTGAGCGCGGGTGCGCGTCTCGGGCGTTTCCATCGCTTGCTTGATGGCGCTGCTCAGCTTGGCCACCACATCGGGCGGCGTGCCAGCGGGGGCGAAGATGCCGACCCAAGCTTCCAGCTCAAAGCCTTTCAAGCCCGCTTCTGCTGTGGTGGGCACATTGGGGATGCCGCTGTGGCGCGTGGGGCCGGCGACTGCCAAGCCTTTGAGCTTGCCCGCTTGGATATGCTGCATCACGGAAGGCGGCGTGGTGATGAAAACTTGCACTTGGCCCGAAAGCACATCGGTGATGGCCGCGCCGGAGCCGCGATAGGGGATGTGCACCATGCTGATGCCGTTGCGCTGCTTGAACATTTCTGTGCCCATGTGCGAGAGAGACCCATTGCCTTGCGAGGCATAGCTCAGCTTGCCGGGGTTTTTCTTCACGAAGGCGATGAACTCAGGCAAAGTGTTGGCTTCAATGCTGGGATGCACGGCGATCACATTGGTGGCCACGGTGACGAGCGCCACGGGCACGAAGTCTTTCTGCGCCCAAGGCAGCTTGGGGTTCATGTGTGGGTAGCCCACGTGATACGCGGAATACGAGGTGAGCAAGGTGTGGCCATCGGGCGCGGCCTTGGCGACATTGCTGTAGGCCACATTGCCGCTGCCGCCAGGCTGGTTGTTGACCACCACGCTCTGCGCAAGCACTTTGGCGAGTGCGTCAGAGACGATGCGCGCCGAGCCATCGACCAAGCCGCCAGGCGGGTTGGGCACGATGAGCGTGACGGGTTTGCTGGGGAAGCTGGCTGTTTGCGCTGTGGCGGGCAGGCTGATGAAGGCTGCGCAAGCAGCAAGCAGGCCGATGGTGAAATGGCGTTTGAAGTTAGTTTTGATTCGGGTGGGTTTCATGGTTTGTCTCCAGCAACAAAGTGTAATCAAGTCCATCTAGAAAAAGAGCGCGCTCGCCAACAAGGTGATTAGCCATCGCGCTTGGCGATGGCTTAAGCCCGCAGCCGCGTTGAACATCAGCGAGCACTTCTACGGCTGAATCAAGATTTTTAGATAAAATGGCTAGTAGTCGGCATAGAATCTGCGCGAACAGCTATCAATTCAATAGCATGGCGCGGCGCTTTCTCATGCGATTGAGTCTATCGTCCGTTTCCCAACGAAATATCGCTGCGCATACGCAAAAACTCATTCTTCACCACCCCGTAGCATTCGCATGCGCAGCTTGCCAGACCCTCGCGATCCAAAACGCTGATGTGGCCGCGGCGATATTGAATGTAGCCCAACTGCTGAAACTTTCCCGCCACCTGGGAGATGCCCTCCCTGCGCACACCCAGCATACTAGCGACCAGCTCATGCGTCATCACCAAATCGCCAGAAGGTATTCGGTCTAGGGTGGCCAGCAACCAGAATGCGAATTGTTGCTCCACAGCATGGTGTCGTTTGCACACCACCGACTGGGCAATCTGCGTGATGAAGGCTTGCGTGTAGCGCAGCAGCACGGATTGAACTTGACCTGCGCGGTTGAATTCTTGCATCAAGATGTGGCGATCCATCCGGTAAGCGTAGCCCGCTGTTGCCACCATGGCAGAGCTGGTGGTTGTGCTGCCACCTAGTAACAGATGCGTACCCACCACGCCTTCGTTACCCACGCCTGATATTTCCGCAGAGGCGCCCGACTCCAGCACCTGATGTAGCGAGACAATTGCCGTCGTTGGAAAGTACACGTGCCGCAACTGCTCGCCAGAACCAAACAACCGTTTGCCCAAAGGAAGTAAGACCAGCTCAAGGCTGCCAAGAAAATGCATCAATTCTTGCGCAGACAGGGCTGCCAAAAGCTGGTTTTGATCGGGCCGGTGAAGCCCAATTAACGTGCTCGGATACATAGACTGTGGCTTGGAGGGCGAAGCTTTAGAGGCGCGGCGTCACTTCGACACCAATGCCACGGTAGCCCGTAAACCGGCAGTTTTGGTCAAAGATGGGTTCACCACTGATGCGATAGTGCCGCTCAGGACCATTTCCGTAGACCCGAGTGAATGCAAAATCGAGAAACGGTTGTCTGGCAGCAATGATCAGTTGTAGTTTGCTGTGATCTTGCACATTCCATCCGCTGGTGTTGTCACCCAGTTTTTCGCTCAAAAATGAGGTGGCTGATATGCCCAGCGTGTCAAAAACGGGGCCTGATACGGTGGTGAATTCCCCCGTGTCATTTTGCTCCCAGTACCAATCCGACGCCAATTCCGTGAAGCTACGAAAACGCTGCTCGCTGGTGCGCAGCTGCGCTGTGCGCTCCTCTACGGTTTTGATCAATTCATCGTTATAAGCAGCCAATTTTTTATACAACAACCTGACTTCTAGCGTATTTCTAATGCGCGTTTTCACTTCAATTAAATCGAAAGGCTTGCTCACAAAATCTCGAGCGCCTGCCTGCAAAGCGCGCAGCTTATGTGCCGGGTCAGCCGTCAGCACAATCACGCAAAGGTAGTCGTTTTCTATGAGCGTCTTTAGGCCTGCCATCACCTCAAAGCCGTCCATTTTTGGCATTTTCAGATCCAGCAATATCAAGTCATAGCTGTTTTGGTGGTGCAGTTTTTGCACCGCCGTGGGGTCGGTGGTCGCGCTCACATGCGTGTAGCCTGCATCGCCCAGCAATTGCTCAAGCAATTGCACATTGGTCATTTGGTCGTCCACAATCAAAATACTGGCTTGCAGAATGTCGGATTCTTGAATCACGGTGTTGACTCCTTTAAAGTGGGGCGGCCAACAGGCGTTTGGGCAAACGCAAGGGCTTCGTCAAGGGTTTTAAAAAATTCATTGATTTGAATTGGCTTGGTAATATAGCGAAAAAACCCAGCATCCAAGCCCTTCTGAATATCAAGGGGCATCGCGTTGGCGCTCAACGCAACGACCGGGATGTGTGCCGTGAGCGGGTCTGCACGCAGGTTGCACAAAGTCTCTATACCGTTCATACCGGGCAGGTTAATGTCCATCAGTATCACTGCTGGCTGGTGCGCTCTGGCAAATTCAATACCCAGGCCACCGTGTGTGGCACCGATGACCCGATGGTCCGTGCGTTTCGCCAGCAAGTGCTCTACCAACTCCAAACTGGCAGGGTTGTCATCCACATGCAACACGGTATGGCGTACCGCCCCAGAGGGTAAAATTTTATCTAGGGGCTCTAGGGGCTCTAGGGGCTCTAGGGGTGCCATCGCCTCAGTAAGTTCTATCCAAAACTCGCTGCCCACGCCCACCGTGCTGTGCACACCTATCTTGCCGTCCATCAACTCGGTCAGGCGCTTGCACATCGCCAAGCCTATGCCCGTGCCTTGCACTGCGTTGGTATCGTCACCCAAGCGCTTGAAGGGCATAAAAAGCTCTTGTATTTGCTCTGTAGACAGGCCGTCGCCTGTGTCCTGCACGCTGATGCGCACAGTGCCAGACGATTGGGTCACACAGGTGATATGGATAGTGCCACCCACACGGTTGTATTTCACGGCGTTGGACAACAGATTGATCAAAATCTGCTTCACCCTGACTCTGTCAGCATGAACATAACAAGGCGTTTCAAACTCTGGAAAGGTGATGCTGATGCTGCGCTGCTCTGCCAGCGGCTCTATCATGGCTTCGCATTCACGCATCACCCCCGTTAAAGCCAACACCTCGGACGCCATCGGCAGCGAACCCGATTCAATAGCGGCCAAATCCAGCGTCTCGTTGATCAAGCCCAGCAGGTACCAGCCCGCTTTGACAATATGCGTCAAACTTTGTTTTTGCTTGGCAGTCGGTGGCGGCGTGCCAGCTTCTATCAACTGGGCAAAGCCCAAAATGGCGTTCAATGGCGTGCGCAGTTCGTGGCTCATATTGGCCAAAAACTCCGTCTTGGCCTGATTGGCTTTGTCCGCAGCAGCCATGGCTTCTTGGAGTTTAAATTCGACTTTCTTACGCTTGGAGATATCGTTAAACAACAGGGCGACTTGGTGATTCTCTGGTCCATCGAAACGAAAAGCATACACGTCGTACCAACGCTCTAATGAGGGTGAGTATTCTTCAAAACGAACCGCTTCCCCCGTCAATGCCACCTTGCCAAAAGCCTCTATCCAATGGGGCTCTATGTCGGGTGCCAACTCGCGGATGGTTTTGTTTTGTGCATCGACAAACCCAGTTTGCCGCTGGAACGATTTGCTCGTCTCTAAAAACCGGTAGTCTACCGGTCGGTTTTGCGCATCAAACAGCATCTGCACAATGCAGTAGCCTTCGTCGATAGAGTTGAACAGTGTGCGGTAGCGTTCCTCAGATTTGCGCAGCACTTCTTCTGCCTGCTTGCGCTCGGTAATGTCCAGCAGCGCGAGTAAACCCGTGGTGGGGTGTGGCGTTCCCTCAGAGGGCAGTGAAAATTCAATTTGCTTGCGTGCGCTCAGCCAGACGACAGCGCCATCGGGCCGAATGGCGCGGTGGTCGATGGCCATGAACCCGTCGCCAGATGGGTCAAGCAATTTTTCCATCTTGCTGAATATCTCGGCGCAGTCATCTGGATGAAAGCGGGCATGCACTTGGCTGCGAGGTATGGGCGTATGGCTTGGCAGCGCCAGCAGCGTGGCCGCAGCGTCATCCAGTGTGATGGTATTTTTCAGGTAGTTCATGGTGCCCAGTCCAAGGCCTGCCACGCTATTACCCAGATGCAGCTTCGCTTCACTGGCCCGTAGCGCCTGCTTGATTTGTGTGTGCGCGGCCAGCAAGGCAAAGCGCTCTACCGCATTTTCTATGGCACGTGTCAGGCTGTCTGGCGCGCAATTTTTTTTGCCAATAAAATCTTGCGCTCCAGCGCGTAGCAAGGTCGGGCCGTCGTGGTGGTCTGCGCCGGTAATGACCACCACAGGTACCAGGCCTAGGCCCTCCTGCCCGCCCATGGCTGCCAATACAGCGTGCGCATCCATGTCGGGCAGATAGTAGTCCAGCAGGATGCAATCGTACGGCCTGCCTTGCTTTTCCCGGATGGCCTTTAGCCCTGTACTGCCCAGCTCCGCCTCATCAAATACATAGCGGCGTCCTGAGCCGCGCAGCAGCATCTGCCGCATGTCGGCTGTGTCGTGCGGGTTGTCGTCGATGATCAAAATATGCCAAGGCGTATCGGTCATGGTGTGTGTATCGCTTCAAAAGGGGGCACTACGCTGCCCAGCCAATAGCCAAATATCTGCTGCAATACACGCAGGTGCAATGTATGGTTCACTGGCTTGACGTGATAGGCGTTCACGCCGTTAGCGTAGCAAAAATCCAGATCGCGTGGATTGGCCGATCCGCTGAGCACCACCAGAGGAATAGCACGCAAGCGCGCATCTTGTTTGATCTGAATCAAGGCTTCTCTGCCATCGCCTTGCGGGGTGTTCAGGTCTAGCAGCACCATGGCAGGGAGGCTCTGGTGCCGGTCTGCCAGCTCACGCAACTGCTGCAAGCAAGCGTCTCCTGATGTCGCACGGGTCATACTGTTGGGCACCTCGCAGTGCTTGGCGGCATCCAGGATGGTTTGATAATCTTCATCCAGGTCCTCCACCACCAAAATATGGCGCATATGCATCATATTTTGCTCTCTTCACACTGAGGCAGCGTAAAGTAAAAGGTGCTGCCAGCGCCTTCTCTTGATTCCACCCACACATCACCCCCATGGCGTTGCACCAGCTTTTCAACGATGGTCAAACCTGCGCCCACACCCCCGCCAAATTCGTCTCGGCCATGCAGCCGCTTGAACATCCGAAAGATTTGGTCAAAATGCTGTGGCGCAATCCCGATGCCATCATCGCGCACATAAAAAATGATGTGCCTTTCGCCTTCAATTTTTTTCGACAAAATTGCACACTGCTCATAGGGCGCAAGGTAACCTATCTCGATATGTGGGCAAATTTGCCCCGTATATTTCATGGCGTTGCTCAGCAAATTGCTGAAAATCTCCCGCGCACGCACACGATCACACATGACGGTCGGCAACGGGCGGGCGATATCAATATGGCATGAATTCTCTGAGCGGCGCACGCCGATCATTTCCAGCGCCTCTGCAACAACTTCGTTTAAGTCTACTGCTTGAAGTTCTAGATTTGTTCGCCCCACTCTGGAGAAATGAAGCAGGGACTCCAGCAGGCTGTCCATTCGTTCGGTCAGTTGCATGAGACCTTGAATGCGTTTTCGGTTTTCGACATCTTCCGTCATGCTGCTCTCTAACAGCAGGTGTGCGTAGCGGTGAATACCCCGCAGCGGCTCCTTCAGGTCGTGAGAGGCCACATAAGCAAAAGCATCCAGTTCCTCGTTGCTGCGCGTCAGGTCTAAGTTCACTTCTGCCAGCCGCTCTGCACGGCTAACGACGATTTCCATGATGAGCAGCTGCAGGCGCAGAGCAGACTCCACCTCCATCGGTGACCAAGGCAGTGAGCGCTGCTTGACCGACTCCACAAACAGTGCAAAAGAGCCTCGCGGACTCAGGCGCTGCCCATGCGGCCCTGGTACCAGAGGCTTGTCATTTGGGTTGCCCGCCCACTGCACGGTTTGAATAGTCTCAGGCCGGAACCACAGGATAAGGTCTTTGCGAAGGCGCGAGACGCGCACTGCCAAGACACCACTGGCAACATCTGCTATTTCTGCGCCAGCGGGATACAGACTGGCAAGTGTATCGGTCACAAAAACCGGACGGATGCTGGCATCAAACTCCGGGCGTTGATCAAGCCAGGCTGTCAGCGCGTTGAGCTGTGCCTCGGTGGGTGTTTTCCCCGCGCACCACCAGCGATCCAGGTGGTAGAGCGCCGCCCCTTCGGCATCCATCGCGTCCAACAAAGAAGGCTGGCTGTCTGACAG
The DNA here is from genome assembly GCA_031375105.1 of Variovorax sp. Classification (GTDB taxonomy): domain Bacteria; phylum Pseudomonadota; class Gammaproteobacteria; order Burkholderiales; family Burkholderiaceae_C; genus JANMDU01. The sequence continues at coordinate 60,147 of JANMHJ010000001.1, read as the reverse complement.
CGCCATCAAATCGCCTTCCAAAGCCGCCTTGCGAACCAGCTGCTGGTGTACTTCGTCTAGCTGCAGTCGGTAGCTCAGCTGTTCGTTTTGCTCTGCCGATTTGAGTTGCAGCGACGCCACCTGCGCCAGCAGCTCACAGGCCGAACGCACTTGGTGGCTGAAATGGGTAGGCTTGTGGTGGTGACAAGCGATCAAGCCCCATAGCTCGCCATCCACCAGAATGGGCATGGTCAGCGAGGCGGCTACGCCCATATTTGCCAAGTATTCGGTGTACATGACGGAGGCACCCCGCAGCGCGCAGTGGGTCATGTTCAGCGGTTTGCCTGTGTCGGGGTTGGCCAGAGGCACCATTTCTACCAGTGGCCCTGCTGCATTGGGCAGCGGCCGGATCCAAATGCGCTTGAAAATATCGCGTGTGGGCTGGGGAATATCGCTCTCGGGGTAGTGCAAACCTAGCCATGCAGGCAAGTCGTCGCGCTTACTTTCGGCATACACCTCACCATGCTGATCGGCATGAAAACGGTACACCATCACCCGGTCTAGGCCGGTCATTCCTCGCACTTCACGCGCCACGTTTTGGCAAAAATCCCGCAGGCTGCCAGAGGTTTGTATCCGACTGATCGCGGTTTTCACCAAGGAAAAAATATCGTTGTTTTTGGGCTCGCTGCTTCTGCCTGTGGGTTCAAATTCTGCTACCACGACGCCCTCAGTGGTGTGAACACACAGGTCTAGTGCGGTGATGCCAGCCTGCGGCGGCATAGTGAACGCATACAAACTACTTGACTCTAGCTGCTCGCGCTGCAGCATCTCACGCAAGCGCGCCACGCCGCTTGCACCTAGCACGGTGGCAACATTTTGACCCAGTAAGTCAGCCGGGCTCTTGCCCAGATACTGCGCGGTGTTCTCACTGGCCTGCAAAATGGTCAAATCCGCCAAGCGCAGCACCAGCAGAGCACCGTGCGCTTGTATGCAGCCCGGCGTTTGCACCGGCTCGCTGGCGCAGTTGGTCAAGCTCAGGCCGTGGCGCTTGGTACTGTAGGGGCTATCAGCCCACGGCAACTGCGAAGACTCTGGTGATGTATTTGTCATTGGCAAGTCGCTTTGACCTGTGTTGTTGGAAACAGCCACTGGTCAAGTGTGGCGAATGTTTGGTTGGCGCTGTCGATGATGTCGTCCCCGTTGCCAGTGCCCTCCGCGTGTGTCATCAGCATCTTGCCAAACGCGAGCCAGTTCGATCCCGTGTAGGCACCATAGCCATGAAAAAATGCACCCCCGCTGATGGGTGTCACGCCCAAATTGGTTTGCAGGTGTTTGGTGATGATCTGCCCGCCCAAGGTGGCCCCCTCTATGACGTAAAGGCAACCTAACAGATGAGCCAGCTTGTCAGTAGCGGGTAAATTGCGACAGCGTGGGAGTGTGGCCAAAGTCTCGGTGGTATCACCCAAGGCGGTCAAGTCTTGCACCAAATGCGGTGTTTTTTGCCGCTGCAGGTAGGTAAAACCAATGCTGTCCCACCAAGGAAGCGCCATCAACTGGGACTCTAACGGAGCGTAGTAGCCATAGAACCTGCGCGCCAACTGACGGTACGCTGGACGCGAAAAGCCAGGTTCGAGCAGGGGTAGCTGCCGCTCCAAATCGACGTGACGCGAATGGGTGGCTGATTTGAGACGTTTTAGGATCATTGGCAGCCTTTAAAAAGACCGCTGATAGTCACCTTCTTCAGAGCGCTAGTCTGTGCGCCAGCGCACATAAGCGGAAAACCCTAAGCTCCGGCAGCCGGGGATTCCCATCCACCGATGCAATCACCATCATCTGACCACTCAGCTAGCCCGCGCCCAAGCTCATACTCAGGCGCTGCGCCATTTGCACGACGCTGGGGATATAGGCTTCGCGGTAGCGGCCAGCGGGCATGGTGAGCACGAGTGCGCCTACCAAGTGCTGCTGCCCCGCTTCGGTTTTAAACACGGGGGCGCTGATGCCAGCGACTTCGGCGGCGTGGTAGCCGCGTTTGCGAATCAATGCTATGGTTTTCATGGTTTGTCACCAAGGCAAAGCGTATTCAAGCCAACTTAAAAACCCCAAGCATTTCGCCAACAAGGTGATCAGCCATCGTGGTTGGCGATGGCTCAAGCGTGTAGCCGCGCAGGACAATAGGCGCATGAACACCCACAGCAACACCTTGGCCCCAGACATCCACATCTGCGAAGTCGGCCCGCGCGATGGCTTGCAATCGATTGCTCGCACCATGCCCACGGAAGATAAAAAGCGCTGGCTGACTGCGCTGCATGTGGCGGGGCTGCGCGAGATTGAAGTGACTTCCTTCGTTCCTGCCAAGCTGATGCCGCAGCTCGCCGATGCGGTAGAAATCGTAGCGCACGCGCTCACATTGCCGGGATTGCAGGTGGTGGCGCTGGTGCCGAATTTAAAAGGCGCAGAAGCTGCGATGCGCGCTGGCGTACACAAAATCACGCTGCCTTGCTCTGCCTCTGAGGCGCACTCATTGGCCAATGTGCGGATGACGCGCGAGCAGATGGTGGAGAACGTGCGCAATGTGGTGGCGCTGCGCAACGAGATCGCGCCCAGCGTGCAAATCGAAGCCGGCATCAGCGTGGCCTTTGGCTGCACGCTGCAAGGTGTCGTGCCGGAAGATGACGTGATTTCTCTCGTGCATGACGTGATTGAAGCGGGCGCGAACGAGACCGGTTTGGCAGACACGACGGGCATGGCCAATCCCGCGCAGGTGCGCCGCTTGTTTCGTAAAGCGTTCGCAGCAGTTGGCCGGGAGCGCGTGGGCGCAGCGCACATGCACAACACGCGAGGGCTGGGTATTGCCAATTGCTTGGCGGCTTATGAAGAAGGCATCCGCGCTTTTGATTCTTCGCTGGCGGGCTTGGGTGGCTGCCCACATGCGCCGGGGGCTTCGGGCAATGTGGTGACGGAGGATTTGGTGATGATGTTTGAAGCCATGGGGCTACGCACGGGCATTGATATTTCTTTGCTTTTGGCGGCGCGTGAGCCCTTGAAAATCGGGTTGCCGGGTGAGCCCTTGTATGGCATGACGGCTGAGGCTGGGCTCCCAATGGGGTTTGTATATGCTGGGAGTTAGAAGAAAAACTTCCGGTACGCGAAAGACGCGTAACTTTCGCGTCTTTCGCGCACCGGATGTCCGCATTAAAAATCTATGAACACCAACACGCTTCCCTATAAAGATATCCGCATGGTCGAATTCACCCACATGGTGATGGGCCCAACTTGCGGCATGCTGCTGGCTGATCTTGGCGCGGAAGTCATCAAGGTCGAGCCTTTCAGCGGTGACAACACCCGCAAGCTGATCGGCTCTGGCGCAGGTTTTTATCCGCTCTTCAACCGCAACAAAAAATCCCTCACGCTCGATCTCAAAACGCCGCAAGGCAGAGAAGCAGCGCACAAACTGATCGCCACCGCCGATATCGTGAGCCACAACTTTCGCCCTGAGACGATGGCTGCGCAAGGCTTGGATTACGAGACGCTTCAAAAAATCAACCCGCGCTTGATCTACATCGAGCTGCGCGGCTTTCTGCCGGGGCCGTATGAGCACCGCACCGCTTTAGATGAAGTGGTGCAAATGATGGGCGGTTTGGCCTATATGACTGGGCCCGTCGGCCAGCCGCTGCGTGCGGGCAGCAGCGTGAACGACATCATGGGCGGTTTGTTTGGTGGCATCGCGGCCATGGCAGCACTCAAGGAGCGTGAGCAAACGGGTTTGGGGCAAAAAGTGCAATCCGCGCTGTATGAAAACAACATATTTTTAGTAGCGCAACACATACTGCAATACGCCGTCACCGGCGTGCCTGCAGACCCGATGCCTAGCCGCATCTCTGCTTGGGGCGTGTATGACGTGTTCACGGTGAAAGACGGTGAGCAAATATTTTTAAGCGCCGTGAGCGACAAACAGTGGGAGGTGTTTTGCCGTATCTTAAATCTGCCAGAGCTCAAAGCTGATGCCAAATACCTGAGCAACAACGACCGCGTGCGCGAGCGCCCCACACTGATTCCGCTGCTGCGCGAGCGTTTGAAAGACTATTCAGCAGCGCAGCTCACGCAGCTCTTTGAAGACAACGGCCTGCCTTACGCGCCCATACGCAGACCGCAAGATTTGGTCAACGACCCGCATCTCAAAGCCACCGGTGGCCTCACGCCGATGGAGCTGCCCGATGGCCGCATTACCGACACCGTGCTTTTCCCGTTCACGCTGCACGGCAAGCAACCCGGCCTGCGCCTGAACCCTCCAAAATTAGGGGAACACAGCATGGAGTTGCTGCTGGAGTTGGGATACAGTGCAGAAGAAGCCAATCAACTGCTATCAAATAAATAGCAAACTATGCAGAATATATAACGGGCAATAGCCGTTTTCGCTACATATTTAGCCATCAAACACGTCTGGAGACGCTACATGAGCCTACAACGCCGCCACCTACTCGCAGCCGCCAGCGCAGCCGCGCTGCCATTGCCAAGCTTTGCCCAAAGCAGCGCGGTGAAATTCATCCTACCCGTGAGCGCAGGCTCGGGCGTGGACGGGATTGCACGCGCAGCGAGTGCACAACTGGGCAGAGCGCTCGGCCAAAACGTGGTGATTGAAAACCAGCCTGGCGCAGGCGGCGTGGTCGGCACGCAATCGCTCGTCAAGGCCGCGCCCGATGGTCAAACGCTCTCCATGGTGTCGAACAACCATGTGATTTACCCCAGCGTCATCAAGAATTTGAGCTTCGATCCGGTGGCCGACATCACGCCGATCGCCGTCATCGCCTACACGCCGCTCGTGCTGATCGTGAACCCGAGAGTGCCCGCGCAAAATCTGCTCGAATTCGTCGCGCTCCTGAAGAAAAACCCCGGCAAATACAACTACGCATCCAGCGGCAACGGCACGATTTTGCACCTTGCGCCCGAGTATTTCAAAGATGTGACTGGCACGTTCAGCACCCACATTCCTTACCGAGGCTTCGCCCCGATGTTGCAAGACATCGTGAGCGGCCAAGTCGATTGGGGCGTGAGCGCGCTGCCCGCTGCGCTCTCGCAAATCAAAGCAGGCAATGTGCGTGCCCTGTGCATCCCCATGATGCAGCGCAGCCCCGCCGCGCCCGAGATTCCCACATCAGCTGAGGCCGGTGTGCCCAAATACCAACTCGATGCGTGGATCGCTTGCGTAGGCCCCAAAGGTCTGAGCGCTGCTGTGGTGCAAAAGGTCAACGCCGCCCTGCGCGTGGCCTTTGCCACCGATGAAGTCAAAGAAGCCATGGCCAAGCAGGGCAACATCGTCAACATCAGCACACCCGAATTTGCTTTGGAGCACTTCAAAAAGGAGTTGGTGCGGTATGGGGCGCTTGTTAAGAAGGCAGGGGTTGTGCCGGCTTAGTATGGTTGGTACTTTGAGGGTCGCTTTTTGAATGGAGCGGCTGCGTGTGAGGCCGGGCGCTTGGGGCGTCCCACTTTGCTCGTGTCCTCCTGCGGGCTTCGCCCGCATTCCCCCTTTACCTCGCCAAGCGCGACGCCCCAAGCGCCCGGCCTCACATGCAGCCTATTAGCTGCTGTGAAAATCGTCGTGTTGAATAGCCACGAACACCGATACTGTTTGAGTCCTGTGATTGGAACTCTCCTCGCCGTTCGCAGGCCTTGGCGCGCCAAACTTTACCGATCATCAACACTACCAAAACATACAAAGGGTAAAGATGACAAGCCATTTAGCCCTCTACCCGTTATAAAACCTGCGCAGAGTGCTATGAATTATGTAGTAATCAGATTGCAACAAAACACACAGTTTTAACCTACACTTAATCTCATGCTCTGGGTTAAAGCCTTCCACATCATCTTCGTTGCCAGCTGGTTCGCAGGCTTGTTTTACTTGCCGCGCATTTTCGTGAATCTGGCGCAAGTGCCGCCAGGATCAGAGGCGGAAAAGCATCGTCTGTTGCTCATGGCGCGTAAGCTTTTCAAATTCATGACGATTCTTGCCATTCCCGCCATCGGCTTGGGTATTTGGCTCTGGCTGGGCTATGGCATTGGGCGTGGGCAGGGCTGGATGCATGCCAAGCTTGGGGTGGTGATTGCAGCCATGGGCTATCACCATGCTTGCAGTGTTATTCTCAAAAAGTTTGAGCGCAGTGCGAACACGCGCAGCCATGTTTGGTATCGCTGGTTCAATGAGGCCAGCGTGCTGATCATGGTGCTGGCCGTGGTCTTGGTGGTTGTCAAACCCTTCTGAGACACGCTCATGCAGCCGCACCGCAGCTCGGCCACGCTTTTTGCGCTGATTTTTGCACTGCTGATTGTGTATGCCAGCCTGTATCCGTTTGACGGTTGGCGCAATCAGGGCATCCATCCGTTATTTTTTTTGAAGGCGCCGTGGCCTCGCTACTGGAGCCGCTTTGATGTGGTGGCTAATTTTTTGGGCTATGCGCCGCTGGGGTTTTTAGCTACGCTGGCTTTGCTGCGCACGCGCTTGCTGCCGCAGCCTGCGTTGATCGCAGCGCTGCTTTGCAGCGTCTTGTCACTCGTCATGGAGGCGGTGCAAAGCTACTTGCCCATGCGCGTGCCGCAACTGTCGGATTGGTTGCTCAACAGCGGCGGGGCACTGGCGGGTGCGGTGATGGCCATGGCGCTGGAGCGCTTGGGCGTGATTGACCGTTGGAGCCGCTTTCGTGCACGCTGGTTTGTGCCCGAGGCGCATGCGCCGCTGGTGCTGCTGGCGCTGTGGCCGGTGGCGCTGTTGTTTCCGCCCGCAGTGCCTTTGGCTTTGGGTCAGATTCGCCAGCGCCTGCATGGTTTTCTGAACGAGCTGGTGGAGGGCTCATTGCTTGCGCCGCTGATTGACGAGCCGAGCGCCTATTTGCTGCCGCTGTCAAGTTTGGGAGAGCTGATCTGCGTGGCTTTGGGTTTTCTGATTCCGTGCCTGCTGGCCTACGCCATTACGCTAGGCTGGCATCGGCGCTTGCTGCTTTGGTTGGCAGGGGCCTTGATCGCGATGGCGGCCAGCAGCTTGTCTGCGGCACTGAGCTACAGCCCAGAGCATGCTTGGGGCTGGCTGAGCTTGGCCTCACAGGTGGGCTTGGTGTTGGGTGTGGCCGTGGCGCTTCTTTGCATTGCTTTGCCGCGCAAGCTGTGCTTAGGGTTGCTGCTGGCGGCATTGGTATGGCAGCTCAGTTTGGTCAATTCCGCGCCCGAAACGCCGTATTTCGCGCAAACCTTGCAAAGCTGGGAGCAGGGCAGCTTCATTCGCTTCCATGGGCTGGCACAGTGGCTGGGCTGGGCTTGGCCGTATGCCACGTTGGTTGTGGCCTTGATGGCCTTGAGCCGCAGAGACCATCCGCTGCGCCGATAAAATCAGGACATGTCCTCCACGCCCGCCCCTTATTTCCAGCGCCATATCTTCTTTTGCACCAACCAACGCGGTGAAGGCGAAGGCAGTTGCTCCAATCACAACGCCAAAGACGCGCAAAAGCATTGCAAGCAAGCTGTGAAAGCGGCGGGCCTGAGCGGCCCAGGCAAGGTGCGCGTCAATGGTGCGGGTTGCCTGGATCGTTGCGCCGCAGGGCCGGTGTGCGTGGTCTATCCCGATGCCGTTTGGTACACCTATGTGGATACGCATGACATTGACGACATCGTCGAATCGCACCTGAAAAACGGTCAGATTGTGGAGCGCTTGCTCGTGCCTGCGCACGTCGGCAAATAACCCCATGAACGTCAGCACCGAACGTCTCACGCTCAACGGCGCAGCTGGGCGCATCGAGGCCTTGCGTGATCGCCCTGAGGGCCAGAGCAAAGGCTTGGGCCTCATCTGCCATCCGCATCCGCTCTTTGGCGGCACGATGGACAATAAAGTCGTGCAAACGCTGGCTCGCGCCTTCGTGCAAACGGGTTGGACGGCGCTGCGCTTTAACTTTCGCGGCATTGGGCAGTCTGAAGGTGTGTATGGCGAAGGGCTGGCAGAGGCTGATGATCTGCGCGGCCTGATTCAGCAGCTCGCGCCCAGCGGTTCTGCGTTGGCTTTGGCGGGTTTTTCGTTCGGGTCGTTCGTGGTGTCGCAGGTGCTGCAAGAAGCCATGCAAAGCCACGATCTGCAAAAAGTCGTCATGGTCGGCACCGCTGCTTCACGGTTTGCGGTGCAAACCATTCCTGCTGCGCTGCATGACAAGCTGCTCGTCGTCCACGGCGAGCAAGACGACACGGTGCCGCTGGCCAGCGTGATGGATTGGGCGCGGCCCCAAGTACTGCCTGTGACGGTGGTGCCCGGTGGCGGACATTTTTTTCACGGACAGTTACCGCTCTTGCGTGGTTTGGTGGCCAGACACCTGCTTTCCTGACTTACAATCGAAGTATGAATTTGATAGCACTCTGCGCAGGTTTTATAAGGGCTAGCGCCGCCTTTTCCTTGTTTTTTGCAATGTCTGGCCAAGTTTGGGCGCAAGCAAGCAGCCTGCAAGGCCCCGAAGTGGCCGCCCGCGCATATGTGTTACTCGACATCACGGCCAATCAGGTTTTGGTAGAAAAAGATGCTGATATGCCGGTTGAGCCCGCTAGCCTGACCAAGCTCATGACAGCCTATATCGTATTTGACGCGCTACGCGCCAAGAAGATCACGCTGGATCAAACCTTCGGTGTGAGCGAGCGCGCTTGGAAAATGCCCGGTAGCCGCATGTTTATTGAGCCGCGTATGAAAATTCGCGTGGAAGATTTGCTCAAAGGCATGATCGTGCAGTCTGGCAATGATGCCACGATTGCGCTGGCCGAGGGCGTGGCAGGCAGTGTCGAGCGCTTCGTCCAGCTTATGAATAGCCAAGCCAAAGCGCTCGGCATGAGCAAAACCGCTTATAAAAATCCCGAAGGTCTGACCGAAGCCGGCCACACCACCACAGCACGTGATCTGGCGCTGCTGTCTACCCGCTTGATGCGCGAATTTCCTGAATACACGCCGATTTACGCCATTAAGAAATTTCGCATGGAAGGCAGTCCTGCGGCCAACGACACCAACCGCAATCTGTTGCTTTTTCGCGACCCGAGCGTCGACGGCCTCAAAACCGGTCACACCGATGCTGCCGGTTACTGCCTGATCGCCACCGCCAAACGTGACCTTGCAGGCATCGGTCAGCGCCGCCTGTTGTCGGTTGTCTTGGGCGCAGCCAATGAAAATGCGCGAGCCAATGAAAGCCAGAAATTACTCAACTGGGGTTACACCGCCTTTGAAGCCGTCAAGTTATTTGATGCCAATCAAGCGGTGATCAATGCCCCCGTCTGGAAGGGCAAAGAGCCTATTGCCAAGCTTGGTAACGCAGTGACTGCTTACATTGTGGCTGTTCCCGCAGGTTCTGCCGCAAAGATCAAAACCCAAGTTTCACGCCCCGACCCTCTGCTGGCCCCTCTATCTAAGGGCCAGCAGATCGGTAGTTTGAAGATCAGTTTGGGCGATCAAGCTTATGCCGAGCAAGCCTTGTTTGCCTTGGAGTCTGTGGAGCAGGCGGGCTGGTTCGGGCGCACGTGGGATGCAGTGCGCTTGTGGATCAAGTAAATCCGGGCTATAATCAAAGGCTCTGCGCATTTCCGCGTAGAGATTTTTAACAGTCTTTCACGTCGCTGGTTTGCCTTCACAGGTGATCTGGTCGCTAGCTACCAATTGCAGTGGCAGCGGTGAAAGTTACGGAGAAAACAATGAGCAGCAGCAACCGTTTGGGTTTGCTGGGTCGCAAGGTCGGCATGATGCGTGTTTTCACTGATGACGGGGATTCCATTCCTGTCACGGTGGTCGATGTGTCTAACAACCGTGTGAGCCAAGTCAAATCTGTCGAAAACGACGGCTATGTGGCCTTGCAGGTCACATTCGGTCAGCGTCGCGCGTCTCGCGTGACCAAGCCCATCGCTGGCCACCTTGCAAAAGCAGGTGTGCAAGCCGGTGAAATTATTCAAGAATTCCGCGTCGATGCAACAGTAGCTGGTGCTCACGCAGCCGGTTCAGTGATCGCTGCCCAAGCTGTGTTTGCAGCTGGCCAACAGGTGGATGTGCAAGGCACGTCTATCGGTAAAGGCTTCACCGGCACGATCAAGCGTCACAACATGCGTTCGCAGCGCGCGTCGCACGGTAACAGCCGCTCGCACAACGTGCCCGGCTCTATCGGTATGGCGCAAGATCCTGGCCGCGTGTTCCCTGGTAAGCGCATGTCGGGTCACCTCGGCGATGTCACCAAAACCGTACAAAACCTAGATGTCATCCGCATTGACGAAGCTCGTCAATTGCTGTTGATCAAAGGCGCTGTTCCCGGTGCTAAAGGTGGTTTTCTGACTGTGAGCCCGGCTGTGAAAACCAGGCCCATTCCCGCCGTGCAGAAAGGAGCCAAATAATGAAATTGGATCTCCTGAACGATCAAGGCCAAGCTGCTTCCCAGTTTGATGTGCCCGAGACCGTGTTTGGCCGTGAATACAACGAAGCCCTGATCCATCAGATCGTCGTTGCGTACCAAGCCAATGCCCGTCAAGGCACTCGCGCTCAAAAAGACCGCGAGCAAGTCAAGCACTCCACCAAAAAGCCGTTCAAGCAAAAAGGCACGGGCCGCGCCCGCGCTGGTATGACATCTTCCCCGCTGTGGCGCGGAGGCGGTCGTATCTTTCCGAACATGCCGGAAGAGAACTTCACGCAAAAGATCAACAAGAAGATGTATCGCGCCGGTATGGCCAGCATCTTCTCGCAACTGGCTCGTGAAGGCCGTTTGTCTGTGGTGGAGTCGATCACCATCGAAGCCCCCAAGACCAAGCTGCTCGCCGCCAAACTCAAAAGCATGAATCTATCCGGCAACGTGCTGGTGATTTCTGATGAAGTCGATGACAACCTTTACCTCGCCTCGCGCAACCTGCCTGGTGTGCTGATCGTTGAGCCCCGTTATGCGGATCCGCTCTCGCTCGTGCATTACACCAAAGTGCTGGTCACCAAAGCCGCAGTCGAGAAACTCAAGGAGATGTTCGCATGAGCACCCTGAAATTTGACGAAGGCCGTTTGATGCAGGTGTTGATCGCCCCCATCGTGTCTGAAAAAGCCACCATGGTTGCCGATAAAACCAACGCTGTTGTCTTCAAAGTCCTGCAAAACGCTACCAAGCCCGAGATCAAGGCCGCTGTTGAACTGATGTTCAAAGTCCAGGTCAAGGGCGTGTCTGTGCTCAACACTAAAGGCAAAACCAAGCGTTTTGGCAAATCCGTGGGTCGTCGTGACAACCTGCGCAAAGCCTACGTGACGTTAGTGCCCGGTCAAGAGCTCAACCTCTCTGGGGAGGCAGCTTAATCATGGCAGTCATTAAAATGAAACCGACCAGCCCCGGCCAACGCGCCGTGGTTAAGGTCACTCGCGAGCATCTGCACAAAGGTGAGCCCTATGCTCCCCTGCTTGAGCCGCAATTCCAAAAAGCGGGCCGTAACAACAACGGTCACATCACCACCCGTCACAAGGGCGGTGGTCACAAGCATCACTACCGCGTGGTCGATTTCAAGCGCAACAAAGATGGCATTCCAGCCAAAGTTGAACGCATTGAATACGATCCCAACCGGTCTGCGCATATCGCCCTCGTGTGCTATGCCGACGGCGAGCGTGCTTACATCATCGCCCCACGCGGGGTCGAGCCAGGTGTGAGCCTGATGAATGGTGCAGAAGCGCCAATCCGCGCTGGTAATACCTTGCCGATTCGCAATATCCCTGTGGGTTCAACGATCCACTGCATCGAGTTGCAACCTGGCAAAGGTGCTCAAATCGTGCGCTCGGCGGGTACTTCTGCTACCTTACTGGCTCGCGAAGGCACTTACGCTCAGGTGCGTATGCGCTCAGGCGAAGTTCGTAAGATTCACATCGAATGCCGCGCCACCATTGGTGAAGTGGCCAACGGTGAGCACAACCTGCGTGTCATCGGCAAAGCCGGTGTCAAGCGCTGGATGGGCATTCGTCCTACTGTGCGTGGCGTCGCCATGAACCCAGTGGATCACCCTCACGGTGGTGGCGAAGGCCGCACCGGTACAGGCGGTGAACCGCGCGATCCATGGGGCAATTTGACCAAGGGCTATCGCACCCGTAACAACAAGCGCACGCAAGTCATGATCGTCTCGCGTCGCAAGAAGTAAGGGATAAATTGAAATGACACGTTCCCTCAAAAAAGGCCCCTTTGTTGACCATCATCTGATGGCTAAAGTTGACAAAGCGATTGCCATCAAAGATAAAAAGCCCGTCAAGACTTGGTCGCGCCGTTCGATGATTCTTCCTGAATTCATCGGCCTGACGATTGCAGTCCATAACGGCAAGCAACACGTTCCGGTGTATGTGACTGACCAAATGGTTGGCCACAAGCTCGGTGAATTTGCGCTCACCCGCACATTCAAGGGCCACCCGGCTGACAAAAAAGTCGTGAAGAAGTAAAGGAATCTCAACATGGAAACCAAAGCAACTTTGCGTGGCGTGCGCCTCTCGGCTGACAAAGGCCGTCTGGTGGCAGACATGATTCGCGGCATGCCCGTGGATCGCGCTCTCAACACCCTGACTTTTGCGCGCAAAAAAGCCGCTGGCATCGTGAAAAAAGTGCTCGAATCGGCGATTGCCAATGCCGAGCACAACGATGGCGCCGATATCGATGAGTTGAAGGTGAAAACCATTCACATCGAGCAAGGCACCGTGCTCAAGCGTTTCACTGCCAATGCCAAAGGCCGTGGCAACCGCATCGTCAAGCCCACCTGCCACATTTATGTGGTTGTTGGCAACTAAACCGAAGGACGTAAACACATGGGACAAAAAATCCACCCAACCGGTTTTCGCCTTTCGGTGAGCCGCAACTGGGCCAGCCGCTGGTACGCCAGCAACACTGATTTTGCTGGCATGCTGGCAGAAGACATTAAGGTACGCGAGTATCTCAAGGCCAAACTCAAGAACGCGGCAGTGTCGCGCGTCTTGATCGAGCGTCCTGCTAAAAATGCCCGCATCACGATTTTCTCGGCACGTCCGGGTGTGGTGATCGGTAAAAAAGGCGAAGACATTGAGAACCTGAAGAAAGAACTCTCTGCCAAGCTAGGCGTGCCTGTTGCTGTCAACATCGAAGAAGTGCGCAAGCCAGAAATCGATGCCAAGCTGATTGCTGATTCGATCACGCAACAGCTGGAAAAGCGCATCATGTTCCGCCGTGCTATGAAGCGCGCGATGCAAAACGCCATGCGTATGGGTGCCCTTGGCATCAAGATCATGTCGTCTGGCCGTTTGAATGGTATTGAGATCGCTCGTTGTGAGTGGTATCGCGAAGGTCGTGTGCCTCTTCACACCCTGCGCGCTGACATTGACTACGGCACCTCTGAAGCCAAAACCACCTATGGTGTGATTGGCGTGAAGGTCTGGGTCTACAAGGGTGACACCTTGGGCCGCAATGATCTTCCTGCAATTCAAGAACCTCGTTCTGATGACGAACGCAAACCGCGCGGCCCTCGCCGTGATGACCGTGGTGGCCGTGGCGATGCTCGTCCTCCCGCTCGCGGTGCACGTCGTCCCGCTGGCAGCAATGCCGCCCCTGCTGATGGCAGCGACAAACCAGCTGATGCTGGCGGCGCTGCTGAAGTGAAAACCACCGTTAAGCGCGTTCGCAAAGTGACCGCGCCTGTCTCCACAGACGGTGGCCAAGCCTAATCTGGAGAATCAAACATGCTACAACCCGCTCGTCGCAAATACCGCAAAGAGCAAAAAGGCCGTAACACCGGCGTGTCCCCCCGTGGCACGTCCGTGGCCTTTGGAGACTTCGGTCTCAAATCCACAGACCGTGGCCGTTTGACGGCCCGTCAAATCGAGGCAGCTCGCCGTGCCATTTCGCGTCACGTTAAACGTGGCGGTCGTATCTGGATCCGCATCTTCCCCGACAAGCCTATCTCTACCAAACCAGCCGAAGTTCGTATGGGTAACGGTAAAGGTAATCCTGAGTACTATGTCGCCGAAATTCGCCCCGGCAAGGTGCTCTATGAGATCAACGGCGTGCCTGAGGCGTTGGCTCGCGAGGCTTTCACCCTGGCTGCTGCCAAGCTGCCCCTGCGCACCACCTTCGTGGCTCGCATGCTCGGACAATAAGGCAGGAGAATTCAAATGAAAGCTAAAGAGCAACGCAAAGAACTGCGCACCAAAGATGCGGCTGGCCTCGTCACGGAAGTGAAAGAGCTGCAAAAAGCCCATTTTTCGCTACGCATGCAAAAAGCCACGCAACAACTCAACAACACCTCTCAGCTGCGTGTCACGCGTCGTGCGATTGCACGCGCCAAGACAGTCGCCGTTGAGCAGGCTGCCAAATAACCCCAAGGAGCCAACATGACGGAAGCCAAAAAATCCCTCAAGCGCACCTTGATCGGCAAGGTGGTGAGCGACAAGCGTGCCAAGACCGTAACGGTTTTGGTCGAGCGCAGTGTCAAGCACGAGCTGTACAGCAAGATCGTGACGAAATCTAGCAAATACCACGCCCATGACGAAAAGGGCGAGTACAAGATGGGCGACACCATCGAGATCCAAGAATCGCGTCCGATTTCCAAGACCAAGAACTGGGTTGCGACTCGTTTGGTGCAAAAAGCCATCGACGTTTGATAAGGCCTCATCTGCACAGTCTGCTGGGTTTTTAACCTTTCTCTGTGCAAGATGAAGACAAACGGCTCACAATGTGAGCCGTTTGCATTTGCGGCGCTACAAAGTGCTTGTATAGTCAAATCACTCTCATATTCACCATCTTCCACGGAGAAAATCATGATAAAAATCGGCGACAAACTACCCAGCAGCACCCTGATGGAATATTCTGAAGTTGAAGGCGAAGGCTGCTCAATTGGTCCCAATGCCGTTGACACAAGCAAAGCCAGTGCAGGCAAGACGATTGCTTTGTTTGCCCTGCCCGGTGCGTTCACGCCTACCTGCTCTGCCAAGCATGTGCCTGGCTACGTGGCGCAATACGAAGAATTAAAGAATGCCGGCGTTGACGAAATCTGGTGTGTCAGCGTAAACGACGCTTTCGTCATGGGCGCATGGGCGCGTGACCAGAAAACCGGCACCAAAGTGCGCATGCTCGCTGACGGCAGTGCAGCTTTCACGCAAGCCACCGGCCTGAGCTTGGATCTGACTGCACGCGGCATGGGTCTGCGCTCGGATCGTTACTCGATGTTGGTGAAAGACGGTGTCGTGACCACGATCAACCGCGAAGCGCCAGGCAAGTTTGAAGTGAGCGATGCCGCCACGATGTTGGCGCAAGTCAAGGCTTGAGTCAGAGCAGGCCTAGGCGGAGGCCTTTTCATCAGAGCGGGTCACTCGCACTGATGAGCGCGTTAATTTGAGGCGGCACCTTCGTTACTACAACATGATAGCAATTCAATCGCCATACCTGCGCATGCATATCCGGCCTGATCTGGGCGGTTGCATTGAAGGGATGTGGATAGGTGATTTGCCGGTGTTGCGTTCAAGTGCTGCGGACAGTTTGACGAATGTACGTCTCTCGGCTTGTTATCCCTTGATTCCTTTTTCTAACCGTGTGGCGCATGCTCAGTTGGTATGGAATGGGACGAGTCATCCGCTTGTGAAAAATTTTGCAGATGAGGAGCACAGCATTCATGGCCTGGGTTGGCTGCGTGCATGGGAAGTTTTAGAACACAACGATGACTTTTGTATGCTGAGCTTGGAGCATAAGGCGGGCATGGCATGGCCTTTTGACTTTGATGCATCGCAAACCTTTCGATTGCATGGCGATGCATTAGAGATGACGATGTCGATCACCAACCAATCGCAGCAGCCTGCGCCTGTAGGGCTTGGCTGGCATCCGTATTTTGTGAAACGTGCGCAATCACATCTGAGCTTTGACGCGCAGGGCATTTGGCAAATGGGTGCAGATAAGTTGCCCACAGATTTACAGATAAGCAGCGGTTTGAAACAGTCTTGCGCAACCTTGGTTGTGGATAATTGCTTCGAAGGCTGGAGCGGCCATGCGACGCTTCGCGATGAAAAAATGCAAGTTCAGATCGAATCCGATATGCGCCGCCTAGTGGTGTTCACTGCACCTGAGAAAAGCTTCATCGCTATTGAACCTGTGAGCCATGCCAATAACGCGATGAACGCTGGTAACCCAAAAGAATCTGCGTATCGCGGTGTGGTGACGCTGCAGCCCGGACAATCATGGCAAATCTCGATGCAAATCGCAGTGAGCATACCCTGAGCCCCCGTCATGACCACCTGGAATCAAATCACCACCACGCCATCCACCCTTGGCGAAAGCCCGTTTTGGCATCCGCAGGAGCAGATGCTCTATTGGGCAGATATCGCAGGCTGTAAGCTGCATCGCCTCAATCCCTTCACGGGCGATGTGGAAACCTGGGCAATGCCCAGCGAGCCGGGCTGCTTTGCGCCAGCCAAAGGCGGCGGCTTCATTATTGCTTTGCGTGATCGTATCGTGCGTGCTCGCGCTTGGGGCGGAGAGTTGCACGAGCTGCACACCTTCGTGCATGATCCGAAAACCACCCGCGCTAACGATGGAAAGTGTGATGCCGCAGGCCGTTTCTGGGCAGGTTCAATGTATGAGCCGCGCGATGCACGCAAGGCGCAGTTATGGAGTTACTCGACGAAAGATGGTGCAGTACTCAAACAAGGCGAAGCCACAGTAGCCAATGCACTCGCTTTTTCTCCTGACAACAAAAAAGTCTATTGGGCTGACACGCCACAGCATCTGATCTGGTCTTGGGATTTCGATCTCGCGACGGGTGCGATGACGAATCAGCGCATCTTCAAGCAATTCCCAACGAAGCCAGAAGGCTGGGCAAGTGGGCAGCCAAACAATGGCGGCTATCTTGGGCGGCCTGATGGCGCGGCTGTAGATACACAAGGCAACCTGTGGGTGGCCATGTTTGAAGGCCAGCGCGTGTTGCAATTGTCTCCTAGGGGCGATGTGCTGCAAGACATTGCAGCACCCGTTCTTTGCTGCACCATGCCCGCTTTCGGCGGCGACGACATGCAAACGCTCTATCTCACCACAGCGCGTCACAACCGCACCGAGGCTGAACTCAATCGCGAGCCGACACTTGGCTGCGTGTTCAGCTTGCGCGTGAACGTGGCGGGTTTGCCTGTGAATCTATATTCAGATTGAACAAAAAGGAGATGCGGTGCTGACTCTCTACCCCAACTTCAAAAAAATCAGCATGATCTCAGGCGGCCGTCAGAGTATGGGCACGGAAATCGTTTGCGCATTTGCCGAAGCGGAGACATGATCGAAGGAATCGAGTTGCAAAGCCTTAAATTTCGCCTCGAATCCATTAAGCTGGTTTAGCCCACGCTGTTCTCATTCAGCGATCACTCGGAAGGCATCACGGGGCACACCCTATCGTCGATGCCGGACTGGCGCAGGTATCCGTAGTCGCTGTGCGACGAGGCCATTCCGAAACTGCATAGGAGTTAGAGCTGCGCCGCCTCAAACTTGGAGGGTAAGAGCGCTCAACATGAAGGCGAAGCCGGACACAATCAGAGCATGATCACTTTTGCCCGACCGTATCTGCGCATTGCCACCGAAGAAGCCTTTGCTACGCAAGAGCAGCTGGCTGAATTTCGCAACATTCTCGATAAGGGAGATTGCGATCTAGGCTTTAAGCATCTGATGGGCTTTTACATGCACAGCCCAAGTGCGCGTGCACAGCACATCATGCGCTGCCTGGTGGATTTGGATGAGGTTCGCATTGGCCATATGGATGAAGCTGGCATTGACATCCAAGTGCTTGCGCTGACATCGCCGGGCGTTCAAGTGATGGATTCAGCCACAGCAGTACGTGTTGCTCGCAATGCGAATGACGAACTCGCTGCGGCCATCAAGCGCCATCCCAAACGATATGTCGGCATGATCACCGTCGCGCCACATGCACCTTCAGCGGCAGCGCAGGAAATCCAGCGGGGGGTGAACCAGCTCGGTATGAATGCGGTGGTGATCAACTCTCACACGAAAGGCGAGTATCTCAGTGACCCCAAGTTTTGGGAGGTTTTTGAGGCAGCGCAAGCTCTGGACGTGCCGATCTATCTGCACCCCAACAGCCTGCCGCCCAAGATGATTGAGCCCTTCATTGAGTCCGGGCTGGATGGTGCGATCTATGGCTTTGGCGTGGAGACAGGCTTGCATGCGTTGCGTCTAATCACATCGGGAGTGTTTGACCGCTTCCCCAAGCTCAAAATCATCATCGGGCACATGGGCGAGGCCTTGCCTTTTTGGATGTATCGGCTCGATTACATGCACACGGCCACAGTGAACTCCAAGCGCTATCCGAGTGTGCAAGCTCTGCAAAGAAAACCCAGCGAGTATTTACGCGAAAATTTCTACATCACCAACAGCGGCGTGGCTTGGGACAAAGCCATTCGTTTTAGCCAAGATGTGTTGGGCGTTGATCGTGTACTCTATGCGATGGACTATCCTTACCAGTACGCACCGCAGGAAGTGGCCGCATTGGATGCCATGGCCATGTCTGATGCAGACAAGAAGGCTTTTTTCCAAACCAACGCCGAGCGCGTATTCAAGATCGAAATTTAAGGAATTCACGATGCAACGCCGCACCATTCTTGCGCAGAGCGCTTCTCTTTTTGTAGTATCTTTTGGCACGCCCATATTTGCGCAAGCCTATCCCAACCAAGCTGTTCGGATCATCGTGCCCTTCACACCGGGCACAGGGATGGACACGATCGCACGCGCAATTGCTCCCAAACTGGCAGAAAAGCTCGGTCAAAACGTGGTGGTGCAAAACATGGCCGGGGCCAGCGGCAATATTGGCGCAGATGCCGTGGCCAAATCTCCCGCCGATGGCCACACGATTCTGATGGGTGCCAATACCATGCTCATGGCCTCGCAGATGGTCAAGAGCGCTCCCTTTCATCCTGTCAACGATTTTGCCCCTGTCAGCATGGCCGCCTATGGCACGCTGATGATGGTGGCGCATCCCAAGACCGAAGTGAAAACGCTCAAAGAGCTGATCGCTAAAGCCAAGGCGCGGCCTGGCGCACTCAATTTCGGCTCGCCTGGGGTGGGCACACCGCATCACATGGCGATGGAGCTGTTCAAGCTGGAGACGGGCACATTCTTGCTGCATGTGCCCTACCGAGGTACAGCGGGCTACACGCAAGATCTGCTCGCAGGTGAGTTGCAAGTGGGCTTTTTGCCTGTGCATATTGCGCAAGGCTTCGTGAAGGCGGGGCGCTTGGTGGCTTTGGGCGTGGGCTCGGCCAAACGACACCCTGTGGCGCCTGATGTGCCCACCTTTGAAGAGCAAGGCACAAAACGTGTTGAGGTGGATCTTTGGTATGCCTTCTTCGTGCCCGCCAAAACGCCGGCACCGATCAGCAGCCGCTTGCATTCGGAAATTGCCGCTATCGTGCAACAAAAAGACATTCGTGACTTGCTAGGCCGTGCGGGCATGGATGCCGCCAGTTCGACGCAACAAGAGTTGGCCGCGATTGTGACAAAGGACTATCCGCGCTGGGGAAATGTGATTCGCAGCAAACAACTCACGGCTGAATGATGACGACGTTTTTTTCAGAAGATGGCGAATCTTCAGCGCTTGCCATCATCGGCGGTGGCATTGCCGGCTTGGGGCTGGCGCTGCATTTGCATGCGCGCGGCATCGCCTGCGATGTGTATGAGGCGGTGCCGCAGGTGCGCGAGCTAGGCGTGGGCATCACGCTCTTGCCGCATGCGATGCGTGAGCTGGCTGCTTTAGGTTTGCAAGACGAAATTGAAGCCGCTGGCATTGAAAATCTTGAAAGCGTTTTTTACAACCGGCATGGCCAATTCATTTATAGCGAATTGCGCGGGCGACATGCAGGCTACAGCCTGCCTGAGATAGGCATCCATCGCGGCAAGCTGCATCGCATTTTGTTTGATGCAGCGGTGCAGCGACTGGGTGCAGAGAGAATCCATTGCGGGCATCGCTTTGCAAGTCTTGAACAAAGCGAACAGGGCGTGAGGCTGCATTTCACAGCGCCAGCTGGCGGCGCTTTGCCCAGCGTGCAAGCCAGCATTGCCATCGCCTGCGATGGCATCAATTCTTCGGTACGCCGCTTGTTTTATCCCGATGAAAAACTCGCCTTCACTGGGATCAACACATGGCGTGGCACCACGCGGCGCAAGCCGATCTTGAGCGGCAAAAGCTATATGCGCATCGGCTCGATTGAAACCGGCAAGATGGTGATTTATCCGATCGTCGAAGCCAACGATGGCTCGGGCGAGCAATTGATCAATTGGATGGCTGAAATTCGTCGCGAGGGCGATACCAGCAACGATTGGAATCGAGGCGGCAGACTGCAAGATTTCTTGCCCATCTATCAAAACTGGCGTTTTGATTGGCTGAATGTGGCAGAGTTGATCCAGCGCGCAGGAAGCATTCTTGAATATCCGATGGTGGACAAAGATCCCGTTCCGCAATGGACTTTTGGCCGCGTGACGCTGATGGGTGATGCGGCTCACCCGATGTATCCGCGCGGCTCGAACGGCAGCGCCCAAGCCTTGATTGATGCGCGAACGCTCGCTGATGAGCTGGCGGCACGGCGCGATGCGGCCCATACTGCGCAAGCGCATCACGAGTCGTTGCTCGCTTACGAAGCAAATCGTCGCCCCATCACCTCGAAGATCGTGCTGACCAACCGCACTACACCGCCTGATTTGATCAATACCCGGGTCGATGAGTTGACTGGCGGGCAGCCTTTCCGTCATATCGATGATGTGATTAGCCAAGCCGAGTTGCGAGAGATTTCTGAGAGCTACAAACGCGTGGCGGGATTTTCTCAAGAGGCGCTCGCGGCTGGGCCTTGATCTTGGTGCCGGTCTGGTGCTGCGGCCATGAGAGCTTATTTCAATCGTCCTGTGTTGAAAATTCAAGCGGTTGATGTGGTCAGCGCCTAGGCTGGCGCGGTAGTATCTCAGTATGCAACCCAGCCTCGCCCAGCTCACAGAGCAAATCCAAGCCGCCATCGCGGCCAAAACACCGCTGCGCATTCGTGGTGGCGGCAGCAAAGATTTTTATGGTGAGCCCTTTGATTCAGCACTGCCTGTGCTCGACACGTGCACCCACAACGGCATCGTGAGCTATGAGCCGAGCGAGCTTGTGATCACGGTGTGTGCAGGCACGCCGCTGGCAGAAGTGGAAGCCGCGCTGGCTGAGAAGGGGCAATGCTTCCCCTTCGAACCGCCGCACTACAAAACGGGCACCACAATCGGCGGCATGGTGGCCGCTGGCCTGGCAGGCCCTGCACGCGCCACCGCAGGCAGTGTGCGTGATTTCGTACTCGGTGCGCATCTGATCAACGGCAAAGCAGAGCATCTGCAATTTGGCGGCACGGTGATGAAAAACGTGGCCGGCTACGACGTCTCGCGCCTGCTCGCAGGCAGTTTGGGCACACTAGGGCTCATCACGCAAGTCTCGCTGAAAGTGTTGCCTGTTGCGCCAGCAGAGGCAACGCTGCGCTTTGAGATGAATGAAGCGACAGCCATCCAGTCGCTCAATACTTGGGCGGGCCAACCGCTGCCACTGAATGCCAGCTCTTGGGGGATCGATCAAGGCGTGCCGACGCTGTATCTGCGTTTGCGCGGTGCGGTAGCTGCCGTTCACTCAGCTTGCCAGCGATTGGCGAACGAGGCGGGGGGAATTCGTGTGGACTCTTCTGAGACGAGCGCGGATTGGAGCGCGGCGCGTGATTTGCAACTCCCTTGGTTCAAAGAAGGCTTTGCCAGAGGTGACGATCTGTGGCGCGTCAGTGTGCCGCAAACCACACTCCCTTTGGATTTGGGCGATACGATGATCGATTGGCTTGGCGGTCAGCGTTGGCTGTTTGTTCCCGCTGGCAATGTGCAAGCTGCGCAACGCATCCGATATAAAGCAAAATTTGCCGATGGAGGTGCTACACTTTTCATAGCATCTTGCGCAGATTCTATAACGGCAAATGACATAAAAAGCTCAAAAATTCCTCACTTCGAAATGCCCAGTGAGCCGTTGGCGCGAATTCACCGTGAGTTAAAGCGCGAGTTCGATCCGGCAGGTATTTTCAATCCCGGGCGCTTGGGCGTCATCTGAGGCCATCATGAAAGCGCTGCAAGGCTTTGCGACACTGCTTTGTGCACAAGCATTTGGCGACGTGTTGGCGCAATTGCTTAAGAGCAGTTTGGGTTGGACGCTTCCTGGCCCCGTTTTGGGGATGTTGCTACTCTGTTTGGGTCTTCTGATGCCTTGGGTTCAGCGGTGGTTAGCAGAATCCGTCGGGCAAGCAGCGCATGTTTTGCTGACGCATTTGTCGCTGCTGTTTGTTCCCGTCGGCGTGGGCGTGGTGGTGCATCTGGGCTTGCTCAGTGCGTATGGTTTGAAACTCTTCCTTGTGTTGGTGTTGTCGACTTGGTTGGGCTTGGCTGCGACGGCGCTGGTGCTGCGCTCGCGCTGGCCAACACAATCAAGCGACGCATCTGCGCCACTGGATTTACGAGGCCGACCATGAAAGATTTCGTGGAACTGTGGACGTATCTCTCAGCTACACCGCTCTTTGGCTTGACTGCCACAGTGGTGGCTTATGTGCTGGCTTACGCCGTTTATGAACGCTTGGGTCAAGCGCCTTGGGCAAACCCAGTACTTTGGACAGTGTTGGTCTTAGTTAGCTTGCTCAGCATCACACAAACCGCCTATCCGGTGTATTTTTCGGGTGCGCAGTTCATTCATTTTCTCTTGGGCCCTGCAGTGGTGGCGCTAGCGTGGCCGCTGTGGGAGCGGCGGCAATTGCTGCGACGCCATATCGGCGTGTTGTTATTGGCCGCTACTTGCGGAGGTATGGTTGCTGCAGGCTCGGCGTGGGTCTTAGGCGCGGCCTTAGATTTGCCGCGCGAGATTTTACTATCACTGGTTCCGAAATCCGTCACTGCGCCTGTAGCGATGGGCATTGCCGAGCAGATCGGCGGTATCGCCGCTTTGGCGGCGATTGGCGCGGTGCTTACCGGCATCGTTGGTGCGATCAGTGGTAAATATATTTTTGACAGGCTTCGCATTCAACCCTTCGCCATACGCGGCTTTGCATTGGGCACAGCATCGCATGGTATTGGCGCAGCACGTGCGATGCAAGTACACCCAGATGCAGGCGCATTCGCTGGGCTGGCGCTGGCGCTGCAAGCGGTGTTGGCCTCTCTACTCTTTCCATTGATCGTGCGCCTGTTAGCCTGAATTTTCCATATTTCTATCATGCAAACCAACCTCGCTCCCGAATACAAACACCGCGCCGATGGCTTGGAGGCTGAGAGCATTTTGCGCAAGTGCGTGCATTGCGGTTTCTGCACGGCGACTTGCCCGACATATCAACTGCTTGGCGATGAGCTGGATGGGCCTCGTGGGCGGATTTATTTGATCAAGCAGGTATTGGAAGGCGAAGCACCCACGCGCAAGACGCAGATGCATTTGGATCGTTGCTTGACTTGCCGCAATTGCGAAACGACTTGCCCCAGCGGTGTGCAGTATGGGCATTTGGTGGACATTGGGCGCAAGCTGGTGGATGAAAAAGTAAGCCGACCTGCGGGCGAATCTGCGCTGCGCTGGGCTCTGAAAGAAGGTTTGCCATCGCCTTTGTTTGCACCTGCGATGGCGATGGGGCAACTGGTGCGCCCGTTGCTGCCGAAGGCGTTGAAAAACAAAGTGCCTGAAAAGCGAGACGCTGGGCAACGACCCACGCGCACACATGCTCGCAAGGTGTTGATGCTGGAAGGTTGCGTCCAGCCAAGCATGTCGCCCAACATCAATTCAGCGACGGCGCGGGTGCTTGATGCAGCGGGCATTCAAACCATCACGGCGGCCAAAGCGGGTTGCTGCGGCGCGGTGAAGTTTCATCTGAACGATCAAGACGGCGGCAAGGCGCAGATGCGTGCCAATATCGATGCTTGGTGGCAGCAAGTGGAAAGTGGCGACATCGAGACCATCATCATGAATGCATCAGGCTGCGGCGTGACGGTAAAAGAGTATGGCCATATCTTGCAGCATGACGCGCAGTATGCTGAAAAGGCTTCCAAAATCAGCTCAATCACGAAAGACTTGAGTGAGCTGTTACCCGAATTGGTGACGTCCTTGAAACCGAAAATCAAAACTAAAAATGCAGAGCAACTCGCCTTTCACCCACCCTGCACTTTGCAACACGGCCAGCAGCTCAAAGGCGGCGTAGAAACGCATCTGAGCGCCTTGGGCTTCAACGTCAAAACCGCTGCTTGCGAAGCGCATCTGTGTTGCGGATCGGCGGGCACGTATAGCGTGTTGCAGCCCGAACTCTCGTATCAATTGCGAGATCGCAAACTCGGCCATTTGGCGGAGATGAAGCCGGTAACGATCATGAGCGCAAATATCGGCTGCATCACGCATTTGCAAAGTGGCACCGATGTACCTGTGCGGCATTGGGTGGAAGTGTTAGACGCTGCACTGGTAGCATAGTTTGCTATTAAATATATAGCACACTATGCAGATTTTATAAGGGGAAGAAGCCGATTTCCCTCTTAAAATCCACCGAAATCGGTATTCAAGTCATGAAGCCCATATTCTGTGGATAGCTCAGTGAACCCAGTGAACCACCGAAATTGTGCAGGTAGGGCAAGATGGCATCACGGTAGCTTTGCCCTGCGGTGCCAACCAGCTCGCTGTCGTTCACACCAAACCATTTGGCCAGTGTGCCCGCATATTGATCCACACTCGATGTGGGGAGCAGGCGGCCTTGGCCAACATGCCATTGGTTTTCTGGTGCGGCCTTGACCGCTGCGGAGTCGCCAGACGCATGCCCGCCCACGCTGACTGGCGGTGCATAGCCATAGAAAGCCCCGCCTTTGACGGCGCCGCCCATCACGATTTGGTGGCTGCCCCAGCCATGATCAGAACCATCGCCATTGGAAGACAGCGTGCGGCCAAAGTCGGTGGCGGTGAAGGTGGTGACTTGGTTGGCAATGTTGCCAAATTGGGTTGAATCCAGCGCGTCATAAAACGCCTTCATCGCACCGCTGACGCGAGCCATGTTTCGCGCGTGGCCGTTGGCGGTCATGAGGTTGTCATGCAAATCAAAGCCGCCCAGTGAGACCATGAACACTTGGCGTTTGTTGCCTAGCGTGCTGCGCGCGGCAATCAAGCGCGCGACCATACGCAACTGGTCTGACAGCGGATTGCCAGTGGGGAAATTATTCAACGGCGCAAAGGCGCTGGGAAACACGTTGCTGGTGGGCGCAGAACTGGCCAGGGCTGACGTGATCGACGCTTCAGCCTGCACGGCGCGACGCGTGACCCGGTTGTATTCGTTTTCCAGCTGGTTGCTGCGGCCAATGTCGGTGGTGAGTTGCTCCATGGTCGCGCCAACCGATTGGAAGCCATAGGGATAGGCATTAGCACCCACCGAATTGATCTTCACCGCACCGCCTGAGCCCACCTGATAGGGCAACGCTGTGTCGCCGGAGAGAAACACCGCATTGCCGGTGATGGAGATGCAGGTGAACAGCGAATTGGTGTTGCTGCTCATGGCCAGATCGCCAATATTGCCGCCCCAGCCAATGGTCGAGCCTTCGGGGGATGACGACTGCCAGATAGATTGCTGATCGTTGTGCGAGAAGAGCTTGGGCGGCAGCGGGTAGTTGGTGCGGTCTGAGCTTTGGTATTGCGCCTTGGTGATGGGCTTGACCAGTGGGCCGGTATTGAGCAGCACGGCAGCCTTGCCGCTGTTGAACAAATCACGCAGCCCCGTCATGCTGGGGTGCATGGCGTATTGCAGGCCGGTTGCACCCATGGCAGAGATGGGGTTGCCACCTGCACCCGGTGTGAGCAGCATCGGCGTGAGATCGGCGCGGGCCAGTGCGATGCCGTTTTGATCTATGGAGCCCGTTGTGCCGCGAATCGTTTGGTAGGCAGCATAGCTGGTGGCATCGTAGGGCACGATGGTGTTGGCGTAATCGTTGCCCCCATAAAGGAAGACGCAGACCAAGGCTTTGTAATCATTGCCAGCATTGAAGGCGGCGGCTTCGCCCAAGGCGGCAAGATTGATGGCCGTGGGAAGGGCTGCGCCGGTGAAAGCGAGTTGGCCAGCGCGGCGCAGGAAGGCGCGGCGTGATTGGAGTTGGGGCTGAATGAAATGCATTTTATTTTTCTCGCTTATTTTTGGATCAGGTAGTCTGGGCAGGCCATGACCATCAAGATGGCGGCTGCAATCAAATCACGCCGCAAGGTGTCCATGGCCGTGGTGTTTGCATTGGTGATGCGCTTGCCGCTTTGCAACATCGCGGCTTTGAGGCTGTTGGTCATGGCAGTGGCTGTAGCGCTTGCCAATTGGCCGGCACACAGCAGCAAATTCAGTTGCGCCACGATGGCTTGTGAGACGCGCTGTGCTTCGGCATCGGTGATGGTGCTGTTGTTGATCAGCGCCAGCAAAGCGGTGTAGTCGCCCTCGAAATCGAGCGCATCGGTGTTGCTCACATATTCCGGCAAAGCGACCGTGGGGTTGTTGACACGTATGCCGGATCGAATGCGGTCTTTGATGTAGTTTAGATAGCTGCCGGTGGTCGTTTCGTTCACAAGCTGGAATTCTGGTGCGGTGGCTTCGCTGCTGGCCATGGCTGTGCCAGGTGGAATATAGCCGGGGCGGAAGTAGTTAAACACCGAGGGCGAACGCATCGGGCTTTGACCCAGGCTATACGAGCTGTCAGACAAATCAGCCAGTTTCCAAGAGTTGGCTTTGGAGACCACACCGAAAGTGCGTGCCCAGCTTGCAAAGCGCAACATCGGCTCGCGCAGCTTGCCAAAACTGGCGCTGGTCAAGCTGGCGGCGCTGCGGGCTTCATCATCAAGCAAGATGGCTGTCCAAACGGCTTTCAAATCGCCGCGAACACCCGCGCCATTGTTGTTGAACGCACTGGCCACGCGGGCCACATACTCAGGAGATGGGTTGCTGGTGACCAAGCGCTGGATCATCTGGCGGCCAAAGAACGGGCCCACATTGGGATGGTTAAACAGGGCGTCGAGCGCGGTTTTGAGGGCGGCTGCACCTGGCGTGTTGAGGGCGATGGTGGCGGTTAGGAAATTGGCGGCCAAGATGGAGTGTTTGTTTGAATCCAGCGTCATCGGGCGGCGGGCATATTCGCGTCCCCAGACTTTGTAGGAGCCGCCCGGGAATTGCACACCATTGGCTGAGCTGGGCGCATAGGCTGGGTCAAAGTCGTAGCCGGTGAACACGCGAGCGAGTTGGCTTACATCATCAGAGTCGTAGCTCTCTCGCTTCTTGCCTGAGCCATCGGTTTTGATCGTGCCATTGAGGTTCAGCTCATACAAGCCGATCGTGAACAATTGCATCACCTCACGCGCATAGTTTTCATCAGGCAAGCGACCTTTGCCGTCTTCTTTTTGATTGCCTTTGGTGTTGAGGAAATAGCCCATAGCGGGGCTCAGGGTGACGGCTTCGAGAAGATTCCGGTAGTTGCCAAATGCGTGTTGATTGAGGATGTCCCAATACGCGGCAATCGTGTAGCCGCGCCAGTCAATCTCCATGGAGTTGAGCGAGACCACAAAAAACTCCGACAAGGCCAGCGCTGCGCGTTTACGCATGGCATCGGGTGCGCTGATCAGATCACGCCAGATGGCATATTCGGCGATCTCAGAGCTGTAAACCGTTTTGTTCAGCGTGGCATCTGCGCCGTAGCCGCGTGATTCCAGCCAATCCCAAGCGGTTTGGTTGATCGGCTTGGCCAATTGCTGCTGCAAGTAGCTTGCAAAATTGGTGCTGCGCACGGCGGCGATGTCTGTGGTGGTAGAGGCAAACTGGCTTTGCTGCAAAAAACGTGCGGCCTCTTCATCGGTCTTGGCCTGCGGGCTGTTGTTGAATCCGGGTGCGCTGGGAACGACGCTGCCACCACCGCCACCGCCACTGCCTGTGCTGCTCCCGCCGCCACCTCCGCCGCAGGCTGCCAGTAAAGCAGTTGCTAGCAAAGTAAGAGCATGCGGGGCATATTTATCAAGGGCCTGAGACTGATTTGACTCAGAAGATGAGCTGCCTGCGGCAGGCTCTTGGGCGGCAGCGTCTGATCGGAGATCGGGGCGGGTTGGGGTATCGATGTCTTGCATGGCGTCCACTGAGGTGACTGAAGGTGATGCCAATGTAATGCCTAGACCGTGACATTGTTCCAATAGTTGCGCGTAAAAATAGCTACCAACGCGCTACAGCTGTGACGAGTTGTTGACCACTCAAGACGAGCGGTCTAGGCTTCAAGATGAATGGCGAAAGTGACAGATTTGTCAGCTCGCGCAGGTGTTCAAGTGCTCAGATGGGCTTGGCCAGTTGCAGCAGATCGCGCGTTTTGAGTGCTTCTACACGTGCGGCTTGCGCGAAATCATCACCGCTCGATGCATACAAAATCGCACGCGACGAATTCACGATGATGGGCGCATCAGCTCGCCAGCCTGCACGCACTGTGGCAGTTGCATCGCCGCCTTGAGCGCCCACGCCGGGAATGAGCAAAGGAAGCGTTGGCGCAATCGTGCGCACGCGCTCAATCTCGTTGGGATACGTCGCACCCACCACCAAGCCCAACTGTCCATTGAAATTCCAAGGCCCTTGCGCTAGCTTTGCAACATGCTCATACAACAGCGGCTGGCCCTCGATGGAGGCCAAGCGTTGGTTTTGCAGATCGTCGCCACCTTTGTTGGAGGTGCGGCAAAGGAGGAATGCGCCTTTGTCGTGATATTTCAAATACGGCTGCACCGAATCAAAGCCCATGAAGGGCGAGAGCGTGACGGCGTCTGCGCCATAGCGCTCAAAGGCCTCGATCGCGTATTGCTCGGCAGTGGAGCCAATATCGCCGCGCTTGGCATCGAGAATGATCGGCACGTTTGGCGCAGCGCGGCGCATGTGCTCCATCAGGCGCTCTAGCTGGCCTTCGGCGCGGTGCGCAGCGAAGTAGGCAATTTGTGGTTTGAAAGAGATCACGCAGTCTACAGTGGCATCCACAATGGCGGCGCAGAAATCATAGATCTTGTTGGCATTGCCTTTGTATGCACCCGGAAAGCGGCTGGGCTCAGGGTCAAGACCCACGCAGAGCATGGATTGATTTTGAAGCTGGGCGGTTTGGAGTTGTTCAAGAAAGCGCATGCTTTGATTTTAGTGGGCTGCGAAATGGGCAGACAAAAAAAAGCCCACGCTAGGGTGGGCTCGTCCTGAGAGCAGGAAAAAAATTCAGACGTCGCGCAATTGCAAACCAGCTCTTACAGCTTGGAAGCTTGCAGCCGTGCAATGCGCTCTTCCATCGGTGGGTGTGTGGAAAACAATTTACCCAAACCGCCGGCAATGCCCATCGCTGCCATGCTCTTGGGCAATTCGCCCGGAGTCAAGCCGCCCAAACGAGCGAGCGCGTTTTGCATGGAGCGGCTTTGGCCCATATAGCCCGCAGCGCCTGCATCAGCGCGGAATTCGCGTTGACGGCTAAACCATGCCACGATCATCGCAGCCACGAAGCCAAGCAAGATGTCCAAAGCGATGGTCGTCACGTAATAGCCGATTCCTGGGCCATCGTTGTTGTTGCGCAGGATCACTTTATCTACAAAGTAGCCAATGATGCGTGAGAGGAACACGACAAAGGTGTTCATCACGCCTTGAATCAAGGCCATCGTCACCATATCGCCATTGGCCACGTGCGCCACTTCATGGCCGATCACGGCTTCCACTTCTTCGCGCGTCATGCTTTGCAGCAGGCCAGTCGACACTGCCACGAGCGCGGAATTCTTGAATGCGCCGGTGGCAAACGCGTTGGGCTCACCCTCATAGATGGCCACTTCAGGTGTTTTGATGCCTGCTTTTTCAGAAAACTTCTGCACCGTGGAGACGATCCACACCTCATCCGCGTTTTGCGGGGCGCTGATCACACGAGCGCCCGTGCTCCATTTGGCGATCGGCTTGCTGATCAAGAGCGAGATAAACGCGCCACCAAAGCCCATCAGGAGGGAAAAGCCCATCAACGAGCCAATATTAAGGCCGTTGGGGGTCAGGAATTTGTTCACGCCGAGCAAACTGGCGGCGATCCCGAGCACAACCATTACAGCCAGGTTGGTCGCAAGGAACAAAAGGATACGTTTCATATCTGGGTCTTCAAAACAACGCACGAAGGTGCGCCGATGGGGCGAATGGTAAGGCCAGAGTGCAAAAAATCAAGAGCGGGGGGCTCGAAAGACCGTACGGTCTGTGTAGAAATTGACATCTGCATTGGCAGCCCACCAATTCGGCACGCCCAGCACGGGCAGAGGCACAAAGGGCTTAGGCAGCAAAGCGCTGGCATCGAGCTGCTGCGAAACGGCAGCATCGAGCGCTTGCAAATCATTCTTCGCTATGAATTCATGAGCATATTGCGCAGTAAATACATGGGCTGTGACCGATTTATACGGAAAAACCAATTTTTCCAGCAGGGCATGGCCAAAAAGTACAGGCGGGTGCTTTTCTAGCAAGGCGCGATGCGTCTGAAAAGTGGCCTGCCAATCGCGCTCACGCAAAGCGGTAATTACTGAGCCATGCACCTCTGCGCAAAGAAAAGCCGCGTTTTCGTCAAACAAAGTGAGCGCATCGCGCAGTGGCCCGCGCAGTCGTTGCACACCGTTTTTTTGAATCTCCGCATATTGCAAAGCATTCAGCCGCGCTTTGATGGCGGGGAAACGCAGCCAAGCCAGCCCGTTGAAAAAGTCATGCAAATTGTCCCGCGTGGGCACGGTTTTCGTCTCAAAGATGAAGGCTTCGTAGGCTTGGCCTTCAGGCAGAGCCGATTGCGGCACGAAGCGCAAGGCGGATTGCAAACTACAAGCATTCAGCGCCTCAAACACCGGCGCACCCGCTTGCACAGAAGCCTCAATGCGCTGCCCCAGCTCTCGCCAAGGCTGCCACCAAGGAGCTAGCCAATCGATGGAGGGAATCATGCCTTCAGCTCGACAAGGTAGCGCACAAGCTGTGCAATGCCTGTCCAAGGCTGGATGCCATCTTCGGGCTGGTGGATTTCAGCCAATCTGCTGGCTCTGCGGTAGGCGTGGGGAAGCTGCTGCATTGTTTGCAGCCAATAGCCAGAGCTGCCTTTGTCATACTCAGGGAGATGGATGCGTAGCCGTTTGTAAATCTCGTCGCGATGCAGCGGCGCGAGCACATCTTCAAAATGAAGCAAGAGCCAAAGCTCAAAACAAGGCACGCTGGGGATTGCAAAGAGCGGCACAGTTTGGCGTTCATTATTTTTGAGGTGCGTTGCTTGCTGGCAGTAGGCCAAAGCCTCTTGGTAGCTCAGATGATCATCGCGGTCAAACACCGCAAAAACCCGATCAAATTCTCTAGCCTCCAGTTTGTGATGCGAATCGCCTTCTAAAAAAAGCTGCTCGGCATACTTCACCACTTGAATCGGCGCTGTGCCCAGCTCGCTGGCGCGCACCAACACATTAGCTGTGTGAAGCTTGTAGTGGGCGCGAATTTCGTTGATGTAATTGGGCTCTGTCTTCTCTCCCTCACAAACAATCAACACGCGTTCATACAAACCACGCATGGCGACTTTCCGCTTGAGTCCTCTTGCTTCTTGGCGATGCTTGGGTTGCCCATCTTTCCCCATGAATTACTTGCCCTCCAGCAAGCTTGCGCCGAGGAATGGCACGCCACCATAACGCCCTTTGAGATAGTTGCGCTCAAAGGCTTCGTTGTTGCGGGGGCTAAAATCTGAGAGTGAATACAGGCGTGCAGCTTGGCTTGCATCTTTTTCTGTAAACCAGATTTGATCGCGGCGAAAGATGCTGTTATCGAGCAAAGCCGTATCGTGTGTCGTGAAAATCAGCTGCGCGCCACTTGTATTGACCGAGCTGTGGAACAAATCCACCAACTGCCGCACCAAGAGCGCATGCAGGCTGTTGTCTAGTTCATCCACTAACAGAACCTCACCCTCACGAAGTACCTGCATCAGCGGGCCAATCAAGCCAAACAGGTGCTGCGTCCCGTCAGATTCCTCATACAATTCAAAAGTTGCGCTGCCAGCATCTGTCTTATGTACAAACTGCGGAGAAACAATATCACCCTCAATCCGATTGGTATGGATTTGCCCACCAGCACCCAAAACCACCTGTTGCCTTGCACCTTTACGCGATACGGTTTTTACCTCGTTGATTGCAATATCAGCGTGGCACAAAAAACGCTGCACTTGTGCTCTACCTGCTTCTGTACTTAGCAGGCTCATAGTGAGCTGCGAGTCAACGATAGCGGCTGCCGGAATCATGGAAATTTTTTGTGTGATCCATGCAAACACGGGCAATAGCATCTCACTGTTAAGTTGAGCGGCCGTCGAGAGAAACAGTGCATTGGGTCGCGTGCTCTCTTGCCAGAGCGTTTTCTGGCCTTTAAGTCGCGTACTGAATTCGTAGCGATCCATTTTGGATTCACCGTGAAACTCACGACTGAATAGCTCAGTCGGCTTGTTGCTGGTGTAAACACGCAAGGATTCACGCAAGATGCGCTCTGGGCGCATTGCAAAAGCGTATTCATGGCGCACGCCACCCAGCATAAAGGTCAACTCAAAAGAGATCGGCTCTTTTTCACGCTCTGCGTCCAGGCGAAAAGACTGCACGTTGTATGTTTGCCCAGGCTGAATTACTGTGGCCGATTCGCCCACCACCATGCGCATGTAATTCAGGGCGTGCAAGAGTGTGGACTTACCGCTGGCGTTTGCGCCATAAATCACGGCGCTGCGCACAGCATGCGTCAGCCCCTTGGGCGCAAGCCCGGTGGCTTGCAGGTGGGTATCAGCCAGCAGTTTGTCCGCAGGGCTGGCCATCAAGCTCAGCACCTGCTCATCGCGCAGGGCGCGGAAGTTTTGAACGCGGAATTCAAGCAACATGGGATAAATACTACATTATTTTCATAGAAAATGCGAAAAATTCGCAATTAATAAGAAAATAATTGTTTTTCTACACATCAAACTACTGATTCAGCGCTTCCTGCTCGCTTTTTTTGGCTTTTCTGTGGGTAGAAGGCTCGTTAGGCGCTGGTAAAGCTCGAAAAGAAAGGCCACGCGCTCGGCATCGGTTTTATAGCTCTTTTTGCCTTTGACATCGCCGCTGTGCAACTCATAGGCTTTGTCTACCGCTGCATCGAGCTTTTGGTGCGCTTTGAGCAAGGCGGGCGGCATGGCCAGCGGGTCATACAGGTCTGCCAGCGAGCTGCCGGGAAACTGGGCGCGTGCATCGAGTACGCTCTGCGCTCCTGATTCGATAGCATTCCGCGCAGACTTTATGACGGCTAGAGGCTCTTTTTCTTCTGAAAACAGCAGTTCAACGGGCCAGGGGAAGTTGTTGTAGACGATGTCTTTGGAGTAGCGGTAACGGCTTTCAAGGCGACCACAGGTGTAGCGCATCCAAGCGTTGTGCATGCTGCTGCATAAAAGGCCAAATTCAAACAGCGTGGCGTTTTCTACCGTGTAGATCGTGTTGCTGGCGATGACTTCACCGCCGTAGTAACCAATCGGCAGATACCGGCGAAGCTCGCTGGAGACTTCGGGGACGACCAAGTACTTACCGGCGGGCTGGCGATTGGTTTGAAACAGAGCGGGGAAATCTGCCCATTTGCGGGTATTCGCATCGCTGCTGGCTGAGCGAAAGGCTTTGACTTTGGCAACGCGCAGTTGCAGGTCAGGCGTACTACGCAGCAAGCCCGGAGATACGTCATGAAGCCAGAAGCACCAACGGATTTGGTTGTGCAGGAAATCTTCTGCGCCCATGTAACGGCGAATGAAAGGCGAAAGCGCTGGTTGCGACTCAAGGAGTGCTTCTTTTTCTGCCTTGGTGAGCAGCAAATGCCCGCCATCAGCAGGCTTGCTGCCGTAACGCATTGCTGAAACGGCTGCAAGGGGCTCGGAGCGCTTGGCTAAGATCACATCTGGGCCATCGACAAGATAAGGATTGATGTTGGCTGCCACAATCGCCAGTGGCTCACCTGCAATATCTTCGTAACCGTAAATAGTTTTACTTGCCGAATGATCAAGACCGAAACCGATGATGACGCAATGCACAGCAGCTTTGCCGGAGGCTTCGTTGCTCCATTTGAAGGTGCGGTGGGCAAAATTAATCTTGATGCCTTGCGCGAGTAACCAACTCCAGAGCACGCTGACTTGTTCGCCTTGGGCGATGCTGTTGGTAGAAACGAATGCGACTTGCAATGAATTTGATAGCACTCCGCGCATATTTTCTGCCGGCGATATGCTGTTTTCGCCTTGAAAATCTGCTGCCTTGAGGTAACGGGCTGCTTTCACATACCAAGCAGCCACGAAATCGAGCAGGCCCGCGCCGGGCAAGTCGTACATGACTTTCGCTAGGTCTGCTTTTTGTTCAGCGTTTTGATAGGTTTTCCCCACAAAAGGCGGATTCCCCAGCACATAGCTGCATTGCGCAGCCGGCAACACATCTTCCCAATCCACTTGCAAGGCATTGCCGTGGTGAATATGCGGCGTGCTTTTGAGCGGCAGGCGATCAAAGTATTTGCCGAATTCGTCGCTCAAGGCGCGGTTGATTTGATGATCAGTGAGCCAAAGCGCCACTTGGGCGATTTGCGCGGGGAATTCTTCGATTTCGATGCCGTAAAACTGATCCACGTCCACGGTGGTGAACTGATGCACATCGAGCATTTGCTGGCCATCGGCGTAGGCGGTGCGTAAGATCTCGGCTTCTAGCTTGCGCAGCTCGCGGTAGGTGATCACCAAAAAGTTGCCGCAGCCGCAGGCGGGGTCAAAAAATGTGAGTGTGCGCAAACTCTTGTGAAACTCAAAGAGCTTGTTGCGCTGGTTTTTCACTTTGTTGAATTGAGCCCAGAATTGATCCAAGAAAAGCGGCTTGATGAGCTTGAGGATGTTTTCCTCAGAGGTGTAATGCGCGCCCAGATCGCGCCTCTCTTGGCCGTTCATCACGTCTTGAAACATGGCGCCGAAGATGGCGGGGCTGATCGCGCTCCAATCGAGCGCCGCAGCATCCAGCAGGGCTTCGCGGGCAGCGGCATCGAAGGCGGGGGTGCTGATGCGCTCTTCAAAGAGTTTGCCGTTGATGTAACGGAAGGCGCTGAAATTGTCTTGATGCGCCTTTTGGCGCTTATCTTCCGGTGTGTTGAGAATTTCAAACAGCTCATTCAGGCTGCGGCCTATTTCGGATGGGTCGGCCAGCTGATCGAGCAGCTCTTTGAAACTGCTGGTGGGCTGGAAGATGCCGGTGTCGTCAGCAAACAGGCAAAACAGGGTGCGCACGAGGAAAACGCGCAGGCTGTGGCCTTCATAACCATTCTTCTTAAGCGCATCGTGCAGATCGCGCATGCGGCGCACGGCGCGCAGGTTGACCGGGTCTTGCGGTGCAATGGTTTGCACCTGATAACCGGGGATGAAGCCAAAGAGCTTAATGTGTTTGGACAACTCTGCGAGCTTGAAACGATGCTCTTGGCTGGTTTGTAGATCAAACAAGCGAAATTGCTGAAAATCGCAAACGAGGATGAAGCGCGGCAAATCGCGCTCATGCAGGTTTTCAAAATATTCCAAGGCTTGGGCAAAAGCGCGGTCGAGGTTTTGCCCCGCGCTTTTCATCTCAATCAGCAGCTTTCCGCGCCAAAACACATCAATCCAGCCATTGCTGACCTTGTCGCCCGCGCGGGTGAGCTTGACTTGCTGCTCGTAAGCAGAGACTTTGCGACCATCGACACCAAATACATGGAAGAAATCGCGCCAAAACTGCTGGCTCAAACTCTTTTCGCTCACCGCTTCGCGGTATTCGCGGCTGAAAGCAACAGCACGATCTCGGATTTCACTCCAGCTCAGGGGCATAGCGGCTCTCTGGTTGGGCAGCATTTACTATGAATTACATAGCATGCTGCGCAGGTTTTATAACGGGTAGAGGCCGATTTTGCCTTAAAAATTGATCCTGCAATGCTTCAAACGATCCACTCGCCATGAGTGAGCAGTTCGCCAAAGAACTCTTTGAGCGTGCTGCCGCTCATGCCATACGGGTCAAAGCTGGCGGAGCGGGAGTATTTGAGGAAGATGTGGCGGTTGGCTTCTAGCGGGGCGAGTGAGCCCATCGACCAAGTGGTGAAGCGGCGGCTGCTGATTTCGGCAAAATCAAGCACGGCGGGTTCGCGGTGGCGCGGGTCGGCCAAGATGCGGTGATAGAGGCGGTTGACTTCAGCACGGTCGCCTTCGAGTTGTTGCAAGAAGATGCCGTTTGCTAGGCAGAGAGCGCCGGTGACACCGACTCGGGCGTTGTTGCGCTGAGAGGCTTTCAAAATACTGCCTAAATCGTCGTTGGTAAAAACGGATGAAGTGCGGCTAGCGTAGGTGAGTTGAATGAGCATATTTTTTCCTTGAATTTGATCTTCACACAAACGACAAGGTGTTGCTATTTGAAGGGCAAATGCACGGGGCAATCAAGCTCCCAGCCAGCGCTTTGCAACGCCTGAACGAAGCGCTGCAAATGCGCATCCTGCACAAAAGGATGGCCGATTTTCAGGGCGGTTAGGTTGTAGCGGCCTTGTTTCTGCGCGGCTTGCAGGCTGGCGCGGGCGGCCTCCATTTGGCCGCTCAAGGCTTGGCAGGCGGCGAGTGTGTAGTGGTTGAAAAACCAATCGGGGCGTTTGGCCACGGCTTGCATGGCGTAATGCGCACCTTGCTCGTAATCGGCCTCGATGAAGCAGGCAATCGCTCGGGTGCGCACCCACAAGCTGAGGTGCGGATCATGTGGGCTGGCATCGATGGCTTGCAGGGCGAATTCATGAGCTTCATCGCTGCGGCCACTGAAAGCCAGCAGACGCGCCAGCTCGCCTGCAGCGGCGGCAGCTTGCGGATAGAGCGCAAGCGCATGCTCCATTTCCACAATTGCTTGGCTCATCTTGCCCACACAAGACAGGGCTGTGCCTAAGGTGAAATGGGCATAACTGTCACGATCATCTTGGTTCACGGCATGCATCGCGCAGCGCAGCGCTTCTTGCAGCACGGCGCGTGGCTCAGGCGCCCAACCTGCCCAGACGCGCGACATATGCACGAAGGCCAAAAGCGCAGAGCTGGCGCTGCTGCTGGGCAGCTCTTGCAGAGACTGCAACAGCAGCGCTTCACTGGTTTGCAAATGCTCGCGGGTGGAGCGCCAAAAATGCCAGCGCGCTTGCATGAGCAAATCCCAATGCTTGATTTTCACAGGAGAGCTGGCTTGTGGAGGGGATTGCAACGCGCGTTGCTCTTCACGGCGCAGCGCCACTGGCTCGATCGCGCTCACAATCTGCGCTGCAATCTGCTCTTGAAGCCCGAGCAAATCAGCCAGCGGGCTGTCAAAGCGCTGCGACCAAAGCGTCTCGTTGCGCGAGCCGTCAATCAACTCAGCGGTCACGCGCACACGCATCGCGCCTTGCGCATCTTGCACACGCCGCACGCTGCCCGTCACCAAATAATGCACCTGTAGCTCTTTGCTGATCTCGGCCGCGCTGGCGCTGCTGTGCCGGTAGGTGAACGAAGAATTGCGTGCCACCACAAAAAGCCAAGGCGAGCGCGTGAGGTGGCTGATCACGTCTTCGGCAATGCCGTCAGAGAAATACTCTTGATCGGCTTGGCCATTCAAATTGGCAAACGGCAGCACCGCCAGCGAGCGGCTAGCTGCTGAGCTGGCCACAGCATCGATCTGCGTGGCAGCCGATGCTGCTGCTGAGCCCGGCGAGGCTGCCACTTGCAGCACGCCCGTGAAACGGTAGCCACGCCCGGGCACGGTGGCGATCAGATCAGGGCCCAACAATTTCCGCAAGGTGGAGACGTGAACCTGAAGATTGTTTTCTTCAACCACACGGCCTGGCCACACCCATTGGAAAAGTTGGTCTTTACTCACCAACTCACCCGCATGCTGTACCAAAGCGGCCAACACATCAAACGCCCGTGCTCCCAGCAGCAAAGGCTGGCCTGCGCGCAGCAAGCGGCGTTCATGCAAATACAGGGCAAAAGGTTCAAAAATCTGGGGGGCAGACATGGCGTAAGCAGTAGTTTTCAGGATTTTTAAGGTCAAAAGGAGTACTTTTTCAGGACATTCAGTTTACCTGCCGGCACAATACAAATCTTGTTACAGCAACTGTTTCCTTGAACAGTGATTCCAAAGAAGTACCGCCCCATGCTCCTTGCACCTCACACCCCCGCCGCCGCTGAAATGCCCATGCAGAGTACGTCTGTGGCTGCGCGATCAAGCTTCCAGCTCGGGCAGCATGTGACTTGGCAAGGCACTGTGGTCGTGCAGAGCGATCAGCGGGAAGACAGTTTTGCGATTGGCCCCGATGGCTGCGTTTGGAATTTTGTGCGTTTGGCAGGGGCGGATCCGATTTTGTTGCCCACGGGCTTGAAGGCCAGCAGCTTTGCTGTGGGCTGTGATAGTCATGGCCGCTTGGTGGTGTTTGCGTCAACTGGCCTGCGCTTGCAGGCTTGCATGCAGCAGCCAGAGGCACGCGCTAGCATGCAAGCGCATTGGAATCCACAGGCGTGCAGCCAATGGAGCAAGGCCGTGACGTTGAGCTTGCCCGATGTGCCGCATGCCAGCAGCATCGTGCGCGTGAGCTGCGAGGGTGTGGGCGAGCATCTTCATGTGGGCGCGTTGATGCACTGCCAGCGCCCGCAGCTGGCGGATCATTTTGAATTGGCGGTTTCGCATTGGCCCAAAGATGGCCAGAAATTAAAGCATTTCCGCCACGCCAGCCGCGCTTGGGTCAATGCTTGGCAGGAACTGTTGCTGGATTTGCGGCAGTTGGCAGACCAAGCCAGCCAAGGCCGCTCAGGCGCTGCGGCTTATTGATCTGGCCTGAAGAAGTATCAACTCCCCAAGCAATCAAACGCCATCTCTGGTTTGCGTCCTGAAATCAGCTCAGCCATCGCTTTGCCAGAACCTGCGCCGTGCGTCCAGCCCAAGGTGCCGTGGCCGGTGTTGACCCAAAGCTTGCCCACTTTGGTTTTGCCGATGAAGGGGATGTTGGTGGGTGTGGCGGGGCGCAGGCCGCACCAGTATTGTGGGTTGCCGCCTTGCGCGGGCGTGCGCGTGTCGGCCACGCCGGGGAGGATGGCTTCGATGCGTTTTAAGAGCATCTCAAGGCGCTTTTGCGCCAGCGGTGTATCTAAGCTCAAGTCATATCCGCCCACTTCAATCGTGCCGGCCACGCGCAGGAAATTGCCTAGGCGCGTCATGGCGATTTTCTTTTCGTCGTCGATGGTGGAGACCTGCGGCGCGGCCTCGGGCTTTAAAAGTGGCAGCGTGACGCTATAACCTTTGCCCGGATACACGGGAAGATTCACGCCCACGCTTCTGAGCAGTGGTGCGGAATAGCTGCCGCAAGCCACGACCACCGCATCGGCATGAATTTGACGTTCTGCCCTTGTGTTTCTTGCGCGGAGTGCTACTGAATCAATAGCATTTTGGCGTTTTTCCAAACCTACGATGTCGTGGCCAAACAGCATTTGGCAGCCGAGTTGGCCGCAGCGCTGTGCCAACTGGCGCGTGAATTCGCGGGCATCGCCCGATTCATCACTGGCGGTGTAAGTGCCGCCGACGATGTTTGCGGCAAAGCTTTTAAACGCAGGCTCAATGCGCAGCAGCTCATCTGTGCTGACCACTTTGCGCTGCACGCCATAGCGGCGCATCAATTCAGAGGCTTGCTTGGCCGCACTGAAGGCGCGCTCGTCGGTAAAAATATGCGCAATGCCTTTTTCTAGGCGGTTGTAGTCAATGCCGGTTTGTTCTACGATGGTTTTCAAAGCGGCATGGCTGTAGCTGCCCAGCGCGACGATTTGCGCCACATTGCGTTCAAATGCAGCGTCATTGCAGTTGGCTAAAAATTCCAAGCCCCAACGGTATTGGTGCCAACCTGCGCCCAGAGGAAATTGCGGGCGAAAGAGCAGCGGCGCTTCGTCAGAAAACATCCACTTCAAAGCTTTGAGGGGCGCATCTTTGTTGGCCCAAGGCTCGCAGTAGCTCACTGAGATTTGCGCAGCATTGGCAAAGCTCGTCTCGCTGGCTGCCTCATCTTGGCGATCCACCAAGACGACTTCATGGCCGTTTTGCAGCAAATGCCAAGCTGTGCTCACGCCGATGATGCCGGCACCTAAAACTAGAGTTTTCATGGTTTTGGATGATGCCGCATCTTGACGCGCATTAACAGCGAAATTAAACTCTTCGTTTTAACATCAGAAACGCTAATGATGAGTACCTTTGATCCCGATGCTCTGGAATGCTTGGCCGCCATAGTGGAAGAGGGCGGTTTTGAACGCGCTGCGGTGCGTTTGTCGATCACGCAATCGGCCGTCTCGCAGCGGCTGCGCTCGCTGGAAGCGCAGGTGGGCACGGTGCTGATCGTGCGCAGCCGGCCACTCAAAGCCACATCGGCGGGGCAGCTACTTTTGAAGCACACCAAGCAAATGCGCCTCTTGCGCGCCGATCTGGAGCGTGATTTGAAAGATTTGGCCCCTTCAGGTAGCGGCGCTCGCGAGGAAGAGCGCGTGAGCATTGCCATCAATGCCGACAGCATCGCCACCTGGGCGCTCGATGCCTTGGGCCCATTGGTGCGCGAAGGCCTGCCGCTGGAGATCATCACCGACGATCAAGATTTCACGCAAGAATGGCTGCGCGAAGGCCAGGTGTTGGGCTGCGTCACCACGCTCAAAGCGGCCTTGCGCGGCTGTAAAGTGGTGCCATTGGGAGCTATGAATTACATAGCAGTCTGCGCAGATTCTATAAGGGAGAACAGCCCATTTGATCTAAAAAATGGGCTCACAGCGCATAATTTTCAGCGCATGCCCTTCGTTGCGTTTAACCGCAAAGACGATATGCAAACTGAGTTTGTGGCCAAGGCCTTTGGCTTGAAGCGCGTGAATTTGCGGCAAGTCTTTGTGCCCGGATCACAAGCGCAGGTGCGCGCGGTGCGCGATGGCTGGGGCGTGAGCGTGTTGCCCCAGATGAGTGTGCAGCCCTTGCTCGATAGCGGCGAGCTGGTTAATATGCTGCCCGGTTTTTCGCTGCCTGTGCAGCTGTATTGGCATTGCTGGAATTTGGAATCGAATGTGCTCGATGGCCTGACGCAAGCCATCGCGGATGGCGCGAGGCATCGGCTGAGATAAAACCGTCTTGCCCATCGTTTGCGCCCAACCCCGTTCGGGCTGAGCTTGTCGAAGACCTTCAACAAGCTCAGGGCGAACATTTCAAACCTCTCAAGTTGAGGCAGAAAACAGCTTACTTGGGCATGATCACGGTATCAATCGCATGGATCACGCCATTGCTGGCAGCCACATCGGCAGCCACAACTTTAGCGCCGTTGACCGTCACGCCACCAGTGGTCGCTAAAGTGATCTCTTGACCCTGCACCGTCTTGACCATGCCAGCCTTCACATCCTTAGCCATCACTTTGCCAGAGACAACGTGATACGTCAAAATTTTGCTTAAGGCAGCTTTGTCTTTCAACAAAGCATCCAGCGTTGCCTTCGGAATTTTGGCGAAGGCTTCGTCAGTAGGAGCAAACACAGTGAATGGGCCCGTGCCTTTCAAAGTGTCGACCAAGCCAGCAGCTTGAACTGCAGCGACCAAGGTCTTGAAATTACCAGCTTTGACAGCGGTATCAACGATATCAGCAGCGAATGCGCTGACAGACATGCCAATGCCTAA
This sequence comes from Variovorax sp., assembly GCA_031375105.1. Taxonomy (GTDB): domain Bacteria; phylum Pseudomonadota; class Gammaproteobacteria; order Burkholderiales; family Burkholderiaceae_C; genus JANMDU01. The sequence continues at coordinate 18,459 of JANMHJ010000001.1, read as the reverse complement.
AGCGAGGGCGAGGAGGGATTTTTTCATGGTGCTTCCTTTCAAGGGTTGAAGCGTTGGTTTGAGGATTCGCAGCGCTCTTCCAAGCGATCTGCACTAGGCTGAAGTCAATACCAAAGCAGCCAGTGAGAGAACTATATACCAATTATTCTTTTTAAGTACTGACAAGTATTAATTAAGATTAAGCAGTTACTTCGTGATGCATTTAGCAGTACGTGACAAACAGTTTTTCGAAATAAAAAGGCTGATTGCCCTTATTTATAAAGCATAGTTTGCTATATAAATAGTAGCGTTAAAGATTTGCAAAGCGATACACAAGCGCTTGTGTACACCCTCATCACGTAGGGCTTTTAGAATCAGAGGGTTAACCCAACCTGCTCAGAACAAAGATTTCGCATGTCCCAAACTCTCCAACCCATCAATGCCCTCTCACCGCTCGACGGTCGCTATGGCAACAAACTCGCCAGCCTGCGCCCGCTCATGAGCGAGCTGGGCTATATGCATCGGCGTGTGCAGGTGGAGGTGGCTTGGTTTATTGCGCTGTCTGACGCGGGCTTGCCTGAATTTGCGCCCTTGCCTGCGGTTGAGCGCACGTATCTACAAAGTTTGGTGAGCCAATTTTCTGAGGCCGATGCGCTGGCGATCAAAGAAATTGAGAAAACCACGAACCATGATGTGAAAGCGGTGGAATACTGGATCAAGGCGCAATTCAAAGGCCGTGCAGTATTAGAGGCAGCTTCTGAGTATGTGCATTTCGCCTGCACCAGTGAAGACATCAACAACACCTCGCATGCGCTACAACTGTGCAGCGCACGTGAGCAAGTGCTGCTGCCTGCTCTTGATGCATTGACAAAGAAACTGCGCGAGATGGCGCACCAGTTTGCCGCTGTGCCGATGCTCAGCCGCACACATGGGCAGACGGCCACGCCGACCACAGTGGGTAAAGAAATCGCCAACGTCCTCGTGCGCCTCGCCGCAGCACGCGAGCGCATCGCGAGTGTGAAGCTCATGGCCAAGATGAATGGCGCGGTGGGCAATTTCAATGCACATTTGGCGGCTTACCCAGAGGTGGATTGGGAAGCTTTCTCGCGCCGCGTGATCGAGCGCGATTTGGGGCTCACGTTTCAGCCCTACAGCATTCAGATCGAGCCGCACGATTACATGGCCGAGCTGTTTGATGCGGTCGCTCGCGCCGACACTATTCTTGTTGACTTCGCCCGTGACGTGTGGGGCTACATTTCGCTGGGCTATTTCAAGCAGCGCTTGAAAGCTGGCGAAATCGGCTCGTCAACGATGCCGCACAAAGTCAACCCGATTGATTTTGAAAATGCCGAAGGCAATTTGGGATTGGCCAATGCGCTGCTGCGCCATTTGTCTGAGAAGCTGCCGATTTCCCGCTGGCAGCGTGATTTGACCGACTCCACCGTGCTGCGCAACATGGGCGTGGCGCTCGGTTATGCGGTGCTCGCTTATCAATCTTTACTCGTTGGCCTCAATAAACTGGAGCTGAACGAAGAAGCGCTGGCACTGGATTTGGATACAAGTTGGGAAGTGCTGGCCGAGCCGATTCAAACCGTGATGCGCCGCTACAACGTGGCTGGGGCTTATGAAAAGCTCAAAGAAGTGACGCGCGGTAAGGTCGTTCTCAAAGAAGATTTGCATGCGCTGATTCGCTCGCTGGCAATTCCTGAGGCAGACAAAGAGCGATTACTTGCCATGACACCGGGCAGCTATATTGGTTTGGCTGTTCAACTGGCTTTGCGGGCTTGAAATTTTGAGGGTATTGGGCAGTTTTCCGTTATATATTGTGCTTAGTTTGCTATTTTATTGATAGCGCTTGCTTGCGATATAAGCACACCTAAGAATCAACGATCACCGCTAGATTCATAATAGGCTGTGGACAAATTCAAGCAACTAGAAACCTTTGTCGCCGTCGTCGCCAAAGGCAGCCTCACTGCTGCTGCGCAAGCAGAGGGCGTGGCCGCTGCCATCATAGGGCGTAGGCTGGATGCATTGGAAGAGCGCCTCGGCGTGAAGCTGATGGTGCGCACCACGCGGCGCATCTGTCTGACGCATGAGGGCAGCGCGTTTTTGGAGGATTGTCAGCGTTTGCTTGCTGATTTATCCAACGCCGAAGCCAGCGTGAGTGCGGGGGGTGTCAAAGCCAGTGGGCATTTGCGGATCACCGCGCCGGCTGGATTTGGCCGCCGGCATGTGGCGCCACTGGTGCCGCAATTTCGCCAACAGCATGGCGACGTGACGATCTCGCTGAATTTGTCGGATCGCGTGGTGGATATTGCGGCTGAAGGCTTTGACTGCGCGGTGCGTGTGGGCGATTTGCCTGATTCTTCGCTGGTCAGTGTGCGCTTGGCTGACAACCGCCGGTTGTGCGTCGCCGCGCCCGCTTATTTACAGCGCCAACGCAGGCCTGAGCATCCGCAAGATTTGCACAAACATGATTGCCTGATGCTTTCATCAGACGCTTCGCAATCGCGCGGCTGGGCTTTTGCAGTGGACGGGCAGGTCGAGCATGTGCGCCCGGGCGGGCCGCTGGATTGTTCCGATGGGCAGGTTTTGCATGATTGGTGTTTGGCAGGTCATGGCATTGCATGGCGCAGCACGTGGGAAGTGGCGCGTGAGATTGAAAGCGGCCAGCTGGTCAGCCTGCTCAATGATTTTGCTGCGCCGCCCAACGGCATTTATGCGGTGTTTCCGCAGCGCAAACATTTGCCGCTGCGTGTGCGCCTCTGGGTGGATTTCTTGAAGCATCACTATGCGCAGACTAGTTTTTGGCAGCGCTGATTCCAATCTTCCGGTGGTGATGCCATTCATCTGGAGATTGCGCCCACAGAGCTTGTAGCGAATAAAATATGTTTCAAATGACTTTAAAAACAACATCTTCGTTTCGCCACAGAATCAAACTCAGTGGAGACTGCAGTGACTGATCTGGAAATCGTTTTGTGGAGTGGCTGTGTAGGCATCTACTTTTCCTACACTTGCTTGACTTTGTTCTATGCCGCTTACAACCGGTCGTTCAGAGGTTTGCAAGTGGTGGGTTTTGTGTTGCTGTGCGCATGGTTTATCGTGTTTAGCAGTGGCTTGGCTGCGCAGCTGATGCCCGGGATGTCCAAGACCTCGGAGTTGCGCTGGGTGATGGCTTTGAGCGCATTATCGAGCGCCTATGCTGCAATGGGTTTGCGTAATTTTCTGCGTGCCGCGCAACGCGATGCGATTGTGGACGGAGGCATGCTGGCGGTGATGCTGGTGTGCCTGAGTTTGTTGTTGGCGCAGTTCTGGCCTGACCTACAACAAGCAGTGGAGCTGGTGGGCTTGGTGGTGACGGGCGCATCGGTGATGGCATTTTGGTTCGCGCTTCGCGCTTGGCTGCTGGGTGATCGCTTTGCTATGCCTATGACACTGGCCTGTGCAGCCATGATTTTTGCGGTGATGGGCTTGTTTGGGACCGCGCTTCATGCGATTTATGGCAATCTGCTTTTACAAGGCTTGGCCGCCTTGTGCGCAGCGCTCTATGTTGTGTTGATTTGCCATACGATGAAGCGGCGCTATGCGATGCATCGCCGGATGAGTCGCGCATTGGCGGCCAGCCGGGAGAAAGATCTGCTGACCCAGTTGTTGACCGGGGCCGCTTTTATTCGCCGGGTGGATGACTCCATTGCACGCGCACGCAGAAACCGCAAAGAATTGGCGGTGATTTGCGTAGAGATCTACAACACCGCCGTGCTGCGGCAGGAGTTTGGCCACAACGGCTTGGAGCAGGTGATTTATGGCATGGCGACGCGCATCCGTCAGCAGGCCAGCGATGCCGCCGTGGTGGGCCGCTACAGCGATACCAGTTTTGTGGTGGTGCTGGACAGCGTCAAGCAACCCAGCTATTTGCGTACTCTGGGCTTACGCTTGACTGCGGGTGTGCGCAGGCCCTATATGCTCAATGCCTTCAGTAGCGATCCGCGCGAATTTCGTGCGGATATTGGCGTGGGCGTTTCACGCGTGGCCAGCGGGCGTGAGGCACGTCGTGGCCATATGAACACCTCCCATGCGGGCGAATTTGACAGCTTTTCGATGGCGCAAGATGTGCTTCACGAAGCTGCTGAGCTGGCGCTGGCTTCCAGAAAATTCAATTCACGCGCAGCAATTCTGGATGGCTATTCACGCAAGAGTGTGGCGCTGGAGGCGGCTGAGTTGGGCTGAGCCAGTCAGAATGAACCCCCATGAAAAAAGCCAGCCGGGTAGGCTGGCTTTTTGCTGTGTAGATGGCCGCAGGTGATCGATCCGTACTACTCTTTGTGTCTCCTCAAGCCCTCAAGCCTAAGTATCTCAGGCAGAAGTGGTGACAATGTAAATGGATTGACAGTATTGCGCTATCGGGATTTTCCCTGCTGCTTTCATACGCTGTCAATCCACGCACGGATCACATGCCTTTGGCGATCCAACGAGCGGCCTTCTCGGCGATCATGAGGGTGGGCGAGTTGGTGTTGCCGCTGGTGATGCTGGGCATCACGCTGGCATCCACCACACGCAGACCTGCGATCAGTCCACCCTTGCCATCGCGCACGCGCAGGCGGGAATCCACAACCGCTGTTGCATCGCCGTCACACCCCATCTTGGCCGTGCCAACGGGATGAAAAATCGTGGTGGCGATATCGCCCGCTAGTTTTGCAAGCTCTGCATCGCTTTGGTATTGCCCACCGGGTTTGAATTCTTCGGGCTTGTATTTCGCCAGCGCGGGCTGCTCAGCAATGCGGCGTGTGACGCGCAGGCTGTCGGCAGCCACTTTGCGGTCAGCCTCTGTGCTGAGGTAATTCGGCGCAATCGCGGGTGCATCTTCAAAGCTGTTGGTTCTGAGAGAAATGCTGCCGCGACTGGTGGGATTGAGATTGCAGACGCTGGCTGTGAACGCGGGGAAATTGTGCAGCGGCTCGCCAAACGCATCGAGTGAGAGCGGCTGCACATGATATTCCAAATTCGCATAGGGCTGCGATGGATCAGAACGTGTGAAAGCGCCGAGTTGGCTGGGCGCCATGCTCATCGGACCGGTGCGTTTGAGCGCGTATTCCAAGCCGATCATGGCCTTGCCCCACAGAGAATTCGCCATCGTGTTGAGCGTTTTCACGCCCTGCACTTTGTAAACCGCGCGAATTTGCAGATGGTCTTGTAGATTCGCACCCACGCCTTTCAAATCGACCAGCGGCTCAATACCAGCCTCTTTCAAAGCAGGTGCATCGCCAATGCCAGAGAGCTGCAAAATCTGCGGGCTGCCGACCGCGCCTGCGCTCAAAATCACCTCGCCCGTGGCATGCGCTGTGATCATTTCTTTGCCGTTCCACACCTGCACACCGGTGCAGCGCTGTTGGCCACTGGGCGTGGTCTCTAGCAGCAGTTTGGCCACTTGCGCACCTGTCCACATTTCAAAATTGGGGCGACCATAGCAGGTGGGGCGCAAAAACGCCTTGGCCGCATTCCAGCGTAAGCCACTCTTTTGGTTCACCTCAAAATAGCCCACACCTTCGTTGTCTCCGGTGTTGAAATCTTCGCTCGCTGGGATGCCCGCTTGCTGCGCAGCTTGTGAAAAAGCATCCAAAATCTCCCAGCTCAGACGCTGCTTTTCTATGCGCCATTCGCCGGTGCTCTTAGCGGCGCCAGAGTTGCTGGGGTGGCCGTGCATCAAGGCGAAATCTTCAAGACTTTTAGGCGGTTTCCCATTATATTTCTTGCGTTCTTTGCTATCTAATTTATAGTGATCTTCATGCGCCATGAAGTCGGGCAAGTTGCTCTTCCAGCTCCATGCATCATCGCCAGTGGCTGCTGCCCAACTGTCGTAGTCACGCGCTTGGCCGCGCATGTAAATCATGCCGTTGATCGAGCTGCAACCGCCCAACACCTTGCCGCGTGGATAGCGCAAACTGCGCCCATTCAAGCCCGCATCGGGCTCGGTGTTGTAGAGCCAATCGGTGCGCGGATTGCCAATGCAATACAGATAGCCCACAGGAATATGAATCCAGTGGTAGTCATCCGTGCGCCCCGCCTCAATCAGCAAAACGCGCTTGCTATTGTCAGCGGTGAGCCGGTTGGCCAGCAAACAGCCTGCAGTGCCAGCGCCAATGATGATGTGGTTGAATGTCGTTGAAGTCATGACGTTGAGCTTAGGAAACGGAAGTGGCTTTGCCAGCAGCCGCCGTGAATCTGGCTTTGCCAGTCCACCAGCGGCGTCCCCCTTGGGGGAAGGAGCCGCTAGGCGACATAGGGGGGTTACTTTGATACAGGCATCACAAATTCAGCGCCTTTGCCTATCGAATCTGGCCAGCGCTGCATCACGGATTTTTGGCGGGTGTAGAAGCGCACGCCTTCTTCGCCGTAGGCATGCATGTCGCCAAACAGGCTGCGTTTCCAGCCACCAAAGCCGTGCCAAGCCATGGGCACCGGGATGGGCACGTTCACGCCGACCATGCCGACTTGGATGCGGCGGGCGAATTCGCGGGCCACGCCGCCATCGCGGGTGAAGCAGCTGACGCCGTTGGCGAATTCATGCGCGTTGACCAAATCGACAGCGTGAGCAAAGTCTTTCACGCGCACGCAAGAGAGCACGGGGCCGAAGATTTCTTCACGATAAATTTTGTGATGCGGCTGCACATGGTCAAACAGCGTGCCGCCGAGCCAAAAGCCATGCTCGCAGCCTGACTCTTTGCTCTGGAAACTGCGGCCATCCACCAAGAGCTTTGCGCCTTCTTGTTCGCCTGCTGCGATATAGCCCGTGATGCGGTCTTGCGCGATTTTCGTGACGATCGGGCCCATTTCGGCATCGAGATTCGTGCCGTTTTTGATCTTCAAGGCTTTTGTGCGTTCAATGAGCAGCGGCATGATGCGCTCGCCCACATCGCCCACCAACACCGCCACCGAAATCGCCATGCAGCGCTCACCAGCGGAGCCATATGCACTGCCAATCAGGGCATCGACCACCTGATCCATGTCTGCATCGGGCATGACGATCATGTGGTTCTTCGCGCCGCCCAAGGCTTGCACGCGCTTGCCATGATGCGCACCGGTCTCATAGATGTAATTCGCAATCGGCGTGGAACCCACGAAGCTCACTGCTTTCACATCAGGGTGCACGAGCAGCGCATCCACGGCTTCCTTGTCGCCCTGCACCACGTTGAACACGCCATCGGGCAAGCCCGCTTTTTTAAGCAACTCGGCCATGAAAAGCGCAGGGGACGGATCAATCGGGCTGGGCTTCAAAACAAAGGTGTTGCCGGCAGCAATCGCCACCGGAAACATCCACATCGGTACCATCACCGGAAAGTTAAACGGCGTAATGCCTGCCACCACGCCCAGCGGTTGGCGCATCGTCCAGTTGTCGATGCCGGTGCCGACTTGCTCGGTGTAATCGCCCTTCAAGAGCTGTGCAATGCCGGTGGCAAATTCCACAATCTCAATGCCGCGCGTGACCTCGCCTTGTGCATCGGTAAACACCTTGCCATGCTCAGCGGTGATCATGCGAGCCAGATCGTCTTTGTGCAGATTCAAAAGCTCCAAGAATTTGAACATCACGCGCGCGCGCTTGAGCGGCGGTGCGTCTGCCCAGGCGGGGAATGCCGCTTGCGCGGCGGCCACGGCTTGCGCGACCTCGGCGCTCGATGCCAGTGCCACTTGCCCAGAAACCGCGCCTGTGGCCGGGTTGAAAACGCTCTGCGTGCGGCCTGATGTGCCAGCCATGCTATGCCCGTTGATGGCGTGACCGATATTTGTGTTGCTCATGATTACCTCGATAAAATACTAGCATTCTGCGAGGCGATTTACCTATCGTCCAATGAGTTATGCAAAATTTGATATAAGTAATATTTATGAATAATGCTGATTTACTCAGCCTCCAAGCTTTTGTTACCGTCGCGCGTGAAGGCACGGTTTCCAAGGCGGCGATTCTTCTGCATCTGACGCAGCCGGCAGTGAGCCTGCAACTCAAAGCCCTGCAAGGACGCTTGAAATTGCAGCTGTTTGCGCGTTCGGGGCGTGGCTTGGCCCTGACGCGCGATGGCGCAGCGCTCTTGCCGCAGGCGGAGAAAGTGCTGACGGCTTACCAAGACTTTGGCCAAGCGGCTCGCAGCCTACATGCGAGTTTGCGCGGCACATTACGCATCGGCACCATCCTCGATCCTGAATTCATTCGTCTAGGCGCGTTTCTCAAGGAATTGGTCGAGGCCGCGCCTCAGATCGAGACCGAGCTGTCTCAACATATGAGTGGCGATGTGCTGGCCAAGGTACAGCAAGGCGGCTTGGATGTAGGTTTTTATTTGGCCACCGCGCAAGACATTCAAGCCTTGCGCGGCAATGCAGCCGAGCAGACTGTAAGCAGCATCAATCCCTATCTTTATGAAGGAAATATGCCTCTACCCGTTGATATATCTGCGCAGACTGCTATGAATTTAATAGTGAACGAGTTGGCCCATTTCAGCTACCGCGTGATTGCACCCGCAGGCTGGGGCCCGCAGGTGGCGGGACGAGATTGGCGCGGTTTGGCGCAATTGCCGTGGATTGTGACGCCGCCCGCCTCGGCGCACCATCGCCTGCTGCAGTCGGTCATGCTGCCGCTGGGCTTGCAGCTCAAACGCGCCGCTTTGGTCGATCAAGAAGCCTCGATGTTGGATTTGGTGCGCTCGGGCGTGGGACTTTCCCTAGCGCGCGACACGATTGCATTGCGCGAGGCGCAATCGCGAGGCTTGGTGATCGCAGATCGGGTCTCGCTGCCTTGCTGCCTGTGCTTCGTGCATGCACCATCGGCATCCGGCAGCCCTGTGCTGGTGGCGGCGCTGCAAGCCTTGAACAAGGTCTGGCCATGAGCTGCAATGATGCATATGCGCCACAGGTCGATGCCAGAAGGCCGTCCGCATACCCCACGTTTGGGGGGTTCGCAGTTTGCCGCGTGCTTTGAGATGCCAAATGGCACTTTCGCGGCTACGATGCTGAAAACAAGCCCTTTTCATGAGCGACATCCCCCGCATCGAACAGCAGACCGCGCCCGGCGACGCCCAGGCTCGGCTGCTCTTGCTCGGGCGCTGGACAGCAGGGCAACTGAGCCGTGAAGATGTGCTGTATGCATTGCAAGCGCAGTTAAAAGCAGCCTTGCCCGCCGCGCCGCATTGGGATTTGCGCCTGATGCAGCGGCTGGATCATCTGGGCGCGCAGATGCTATGGAATCATTGGGGTCGTGCTTGGCCGGCGAAACTGGAGCTCATGCCCAGCCAGCGTGCGGTGCTGCAGCGTGTGGCGCAATTTACCGCACCCAAGCCGCAGCCCGCACCGCCCACGCTTTATCAAAGGTTTTTAAGCTTGGGCGAAATCATCCTCACCGTGATCTCGCATCTTCGTGGCTTCACGCGGCTGATTGGCCAGCTTTTCATTGATTTACTGCGCTTTGCACGCGCGCCCAAAGAAGCGCCCTGGCGTGATATTTCTGGGCATCTTTATCAAATTGGCGCTACCGCTATGCCGATCACGGCCTTGGTGGGCTTTTTGATCGGCGTAGTCTTGGCTTATTTGAGTGCGCAGCAGTTACGTCAGTTTGGCGCAGATGCTTTCATTGTGAATTTGCTCGGTGTGAGCTTGGTGCGCGAGCTCGGGCCGATGCTGGCGGCGATTTTGATCGCCGGGCGCTCGGGCTCAGCCATCACCGCGCAAATTGGCGTGATGCGCGTGACCGAAGAATTGGATGCGATGCGCGTCATGGGCATTCCGCATGGCTTTCGCCTGGTGATGCCGCGTGCGATTGCTTTGGCCATTGCCATGCCATTGATCGCGGTGTGGACAACGGCGATGGCTTTGCTCGGCGGTATGCTGGCGGCAGACATTGCGCTGCAAATCTCGCCGCAATTCTTTTTGCAAGCGCTGCCCAAAGCGGTGGAAATCAGTAATCTCACGCTGGCCATGAGCAAATCCGTCGTGTTCGGCATTTTGATTGCGCTCATCGGTTGTCATTACGGTTTGCGCGTCAAGCCCAATACCGAAAGCTTGGGTCAAGGCACGACGGCATCGGTGGTCACCTCTATCACGGTGGTGATTTTGGTGAACGCCGTGTTTGCCATCGTCTTCAAGGATGTGGGTCTATGAACCAGGCATTGACCAGCGATTTATCCGTCTTCGATGCACCGCATTTGGTGGATATTCGCAATTTGTGGACGGTCTTTCGCACGCCCGAGGCTGAGTTTGTGATTCATAAGAATCTGGATTTGGTGATCGAACGCGGTGAAGTTGTCTCTCTTGTGGGCGGCTCTGGTTCGGGTAAGACCACGCTGCTGCGGCAAATCCTCGGGCTAGAAACGCCAGAGCGTGGGCAGGTCAGCGTGTTGGGTGCGCCTGCTGCGCAGCTGGGCGCAAAAGGTGCGGCCAGCCGCGTGGGTATGTTGTTTCAACATGGCGCCTTGTTTTCTGCTTTCAGCGTGCTCGACAACATTGCTTTTCCGCTGCGCGAATTGGGCACGCTACCTGATGATTTGATCGAAGATGCGGCATTGGTGAAATTGCAAATGGTGGGTTTAGAGCCCAAGCATGCTTACAAAATGCCTTCGGATTTATCGGGCGGTATGGTCAAGCGCGTGGCCCTAGCTCGCGCTCTCATCATGGATCCGCCACTGCTACTTTTGGATGAGCCCACCGCCGGGCTCGATCCCGAAAGCTCGGATGGTTTTTGCTCCTTGCTGCGCAGCCTGCACAAAGAACTCGGCCTCACCGTGGTGATGGTGACGCACGACCTGGATACGTTGTACGAGTTGTCCACCAGCGTGGCGGTGCTTGCGCAGCAGCGGGTGATTGTCAAAGCGCCGCCCAAAGAAGTTATCGCCTATCCGCATCCTTTTGTTCAAGAGTTTTTCCTCGGTGAGCGCGGTCAGCGCGCGATGGAGTTGCTCCGGGAGTATCCTTTTGCCGTGTAGAAAGCAATAATTCGCTATGGAAAATAAATCACATGCATTCGCCGCTGGCGCATTCGTTATTCTTGTCACTGCGCTGCTGGTGACGCTAGCCGCTTGGCTCATGCGTGACACCCGTATCCGTGACGCGCTGGAATTTTCGACCCGCGAATCCGTGACTGGGCTCCAAGAGCAGGCGGCGGTGCGTTTTCGGGGGATCGCGGTGGGCAAGGTAGATTCGATTGAGTTTGATCCCATGCAGCGCGGCAATGTGCTCGTCACGCTAGCCATCGACAAAGGCACACCCGTCACAAAATCCACCTACGCGGTCCTCGGTTACCAAGGCGTAACGGGGTTGGCATATGTGCAGCTGGATGACCAAGGCGAATCCAATGAACTGCTGGATCTGTCTGCTGCGAAGACGCCGCGCGTGGTGCTCAAGCCCAGCTTGCTCTCTAAGCTCTCTGATCAAGGTGCCAACATCCTGATTCAAATTGAAGAGACCACCAAACGGCTGAATCTTCTGCTGGCGCCAGAAAATCAAAAAGTGTTGTTTGGCAGTGTGCAGGCAGTGGGCGCCAGCGCCAGCAATTTCTCAAATCAAGTCACGGCGATGCAGAAAATACTCGATGCACAGTTTGGCCCAGAGCGCACCGACATTCCCGCCTTGGTCAAAGACACACGTGGCGCGATGCAGGCCATGCAAACCACCGCTGCGGATATGAGCAAAACAGCGAAAGACACCAGCCAGGCGGTAGCCACGCTTAACACGGTGAGCCAGCGTGTCGTGGAAAAAGGTGGCACGCTTGATCGCGTGAACGAGAGCCTGGGCAGCGCCAATGCTGCCGTGCAAGCCATTGGCCAAAGCGCACAAGCCCTGTCTGTCAACACGCTGCCTCGCACCAACCGCTTGCTCGACGATGCAGGCAAAGCGGCGCGTTCTACCGATCGCGTCGTCAAGGACTTTGGCGATAACCCGCAAAGCCTGATCTTCGGCAATGGCCAAACGCCTCCCGGGCCAGGCGAGAGCGGTTTTGCACCACCCAATAAGCCTTGATGGGACAGATGATGAAGCACACAAGTCAATCACTAGATGCTATTAAATATATAGCTAACTACGCTCTATTTATAAGGGCAAAGTCGGTTATTTTTATAAAAATAGTAACCAAAACATTGCAACAGGCGCTGTGTAGACTGACTCTGATAGCCAGTGGAGTATTGCTTGTCGCTTGCGCCACACCTCAAGCGCCGAACCCGAAAGCAGTTTACGATTTTGGGCCGCTGCTGACTCTGCCCTCAACAAGTTTGATGGCCAAGCTGGCCATCGCGCCAGCGATTTCATTGCCTGAGTTGGACAGCGGGGCTGGCTTAGATTCAACGGCTCTGTTGTATCGACTTGGCTATGCAGATGCGCAGCAATTGCGCCCTTATGCGCAGGCAAGGTGGTCTGTGCCGCCCGCCCAACTGATCTGGGCTCGGCTGCGCGATGCGCTAGCGCTACAGGGCCCCGTGGTCGGCCCTGTAGCCATCGCGCCTTGGGTGTTAAAGGTGGAACTGGAAGAATTCAGCCAGTTATTTGTCAGCCCAGAAGCGAGTCTGGGCATGATCCGATTACGCGCCACCTTGTATCAAGCGGACCGTCTGGTCGCGCAGACCAACATCTTGGTGCGCACCAACGCCCCGACACAAGATGCCGCTGGCGGCGTGAAAGCATTGACGGCTGCCGCCGATGATGCTGTTGCCCAGATGGTGCGTTGGGCTCGCCTAGAAATAGGATCGTGAGCACCGCGACACCATGAACGCGAATGATCTGTTGCCCGAGACACTCCAGCAAACTTTGCAGGGCAGAGGGCTGCGGATGGATGGCGATTGTCGCGAGCTAGCGCGGTATGTGGACCATATCGTGCTCAGCTCCAGTCTGCTGCATGACTTCACGCTTGAAGATTTGAATATCTTGGGCAATTGCATGCCGCGTATCTTGGCTTCGCCGGGGCATGTTTTGATTGCAGAAGGCGAAGCAGGCGATTGGTTGTTGTTGTTGCTCAGTGGCACCGTGGACGTGACCAAGCGCATTCATTTGCCCGGGCCATCAGATCAACTCGCCCAGACCTCGCGTTTAGCCGTTGTGCGCGCCGGTGCCAGCTTAGGCGAAATGTCGATGTTTGACAGCGAGCCAAGAAACGCCACTTGCACAGCGATTGATGAAGTTCACGCCGGCATCCTCACGCGCGCAGCCATCAGCCACTTGATTCAAAATCACCCAGCAGTTGGCGCCAAACTCTTAGTGAAAATCACCCAACTCCTCGCCCAGCGCCTACGCAACACCAGCGCACAATTGATCAAAGCCGTGGTGGATCGCAAGCAGCGGGAGTTGTTCAAGCCTTGAATTGCGATCCATCGAAGTAGCAATGAAAAAGCCATAAGTCATTGAAACCTATGGCTTTTTGGACTTCTGCGCACTTGCGTGGAAGTAGAGATGGTGGCCTGGAGCCACTTCGCAAAATCCACTGGAAACCTCGTCAGTAATAGGCCTCAACTTTTTTGTAAAAGTCAGGATACAGGCGGGGTGCAACGTGTTTTCCGTTGCTTTTACGACGAAGAGTGGATACGAACCACTGATCACGAGTCGCTTAAACCGGGGGCTGAATCCATCATCTGACCGTAACTTAACCTAGCAACCTTTCCAGCATTGATGCCTGTCCCTCAAAGTCCGCTGGCCGACGCTGGCTGAAGGTTTGCAAGTTATTCAATTTCCAACGCAGAGCAGGTAGCTCAGACACATGGGGGCACTGGAGCAGTCTCCACTCCGGTTGAGCACGAGCCAGGCTTATCAAAAACTGCTTGTGCTTAGCGGTGAGCCGTCGCGCAAGTTCTTCGCGGAGTCTGATGCGTGTCGATAGCAGAACGTCTAGATTCACTGGCTCGGTAGTCATACCGACGAAATGCTGATGGTATTCGTGCTCGATGTCTTTTTCGGTGCCGAACAATACTTCGTGGGTGGGTCGGTTGTGCCCAGCCAAGTAAGTCACGAAGCACTCCACGGCTGCGTCCGACAAACCGCTGGATTCGAACATTTTCAACACATCGAACAAATCGCGGGGATGCTGACGGTCCATGGCCGCGACCAGTTTGCTGCCGTATAGCTCTGCGGGTGCCAGAATTGGCAGCTCCAGAGCCACACTGAACAGATCGGAGGTTTTGGGGCTCAAGGGACGACGCTCAACTGGGAGCACCGTGCCCCGAAAAACCACATTGACTTCAATCTTGACCTGGGTCTCGGCGTTGTCGATCAGCAGTTTGGTGTCGTCTAGATCCTTGGAGCGAACCTTGCGTGTGGTGAGACCTAAACGGCTCAACCGATAGGCGATAGCGTCAAGCTCATCGCTAATGGCTTTTAAGGCTTGTTCGCGCGGCGTTTGCCACGGTGTGTAGACCACGTCGATATCGACCGACAGTCGCGGCATGTCTTGCACGAACAGGTTGATGGCAGTACCGCCTTTCATCGCGAAGATGTCGTTGGCAAATACGTCGAGCGCTACGCTTAGCAGCAAGCGTACGGTATCAGCGTAAGTTTTATCCATAAGGTTGCAGGCTTAGTAGCTGGCCATCTTTCATGCGACTGATCCATCGCTTCTCACTACCAACTGGCAAAGCAAAGTCGCGCCGCAAGGTCTCCACGTCGACCAAACTGGTTTCGCGTGCCCAAGTCAAGAACAGGCGGACGGTTTTGATGCTGGTGCAAGATTGCAGTAACCCGCCTAAAACATCTTTGCGCAGATTGCGCACGCCATCAAACAGATTGCGCGCCTCTTCTAAGCCTTGGTGCGTGCCAACGTCGTAGAGCAATTCAAGCACAGCGCGCTCCGGAACAGAGACGCGCAAACCATCGCTCACGCTAGGTGGCGTGGTCAGACTTTGGGCAAGCTGTCGGGTTTCTAGCGTGCCGAATAATTGAGCGGCCACATACCGCGATGGAAATCGCGATGTAAACCATACGGGCAACATGAAGCGTGTATCGCCCCAGAGCACCAGTGTTTCTTGTATTGCAAGATTGTGGCGCACGCCCTGCAACGCGAGAGCGCTTTTGCCGCCCACATGCAAGCCAGTGACGCGCGATTGCAGCAGCTTGACGGCGCCGTGCGCAGCCAGAGTGTCACCTGTGAATGCGTACACGCCCTGGCCTATGCGATCCAGCCATCCAGCTTCCGCATAATGAGCTGCTAGTTGGGCAGACACACCGATGTTCTTCAGAACGGCCAAATCAAATGGCACGCCGCGCGGCAAGCTAGTCTGCAGCTTCTTGATTAGATTGTGTCGTGGGATTCTATCCATGTTTGAAAAAATAGCATATTTTTCAAACATACTCAAGTCTAATGATTGAATTTTGATAATATTTTATATTTTAGTACTATTTTCATCACATTATTCAATCAAGGACTATGGGACTGATGACATAGATTGTCTTATTGGCACGGAAAATTCGTGGTGCAAAAAGAGGTTGGTGGGTCAAAACTAAGCCCAAATCAACATCCTGACGTTTAGTCGACTAGGATATGACTTCGTAGGAAAAGCCCGAGTTACAGTCTCGAAAGTAATTTGAGCATAACGGTGTAGGAAATCGAGAAATGAATAACCTATCAAAACTCTGGGCGGGCAATGTTTACGGAACAAATACTGGCAATCTCTTTATTTCGTTTGACGAAGTACACGACCGAGTTCATGGAACAATTCGTCTTCAGGACGATTCCTTTGGCTTGACCATATACGAAGTTAACGGGATGTTTGTTGATGCGGTGCTCAAACTCAAGGGTAGCCCGAGACAACAAGATCCAGGCATTGCTACGGGAGAGTTGACAGTTGAAGGGAAGCTCACCCCTCAAGGAACTATGCAAGGGGTGTGGTCAACATCGATAGGAACTGCCGGTACATTCAAGGCACATCCACACGACATCAATCAGAGCTCTAACGGGCAGTCACAGTCCGAAACAGTCCCCCCGCAACTTTACTCACGAGATGTTTCGCTTGGTGCGGTTCGACTTTTCAAAGAGGACGTAAAGGAGCTAATACGCCTAGTTTCACAAGACTTTGTGAGTAGCAAAGTCGTCGTCACTTACAGTATTCGTGGAAGTGAGGTGACTAAATTTGCTGAACACTTTCTCGTTGATGCCGACCGCTTGGAGTCGCTACGCAACATAAAGATTTATATTCAAGAGCATGAAGCCAATGGGATCAATAAACTGGTCAGTATTGAGATAAAAGCGTTCGGCGATAACCGTGTGCTTGTCCAAGGTATTCACGAAAGCTGGGTAGTCGGGAAGGCAGAGACTATCGCAGCCATGATCAAGCGAAACGAACGATCGCTCGTAACCACTTACAAGAGGTTCGGTCTAAACTTCCATCAAGCGATATTCATTGCGATGCTAGTTGCAATGCCAAGTATTCAGGAATGGGATAAGCGTGCAATTTTTGCGGGAGTAGTTGTCGCGCTTCTTGCGTTGCTGGTTTGGATACACACTCGATTCCTTCCGAATGCCGAAATACTTTTGGCGGGCAAGAAGCCATCGTTCATTGATCGCCTTTGGCCTTCTTGGCTTTCGTGGCTTAGTGCGGCTACTGCCGCTTTTGCTGCGTCCATGGCTTTGGAATGGCTAGTGAAGTGATTTGCAAACGGAGGCTCGCTCGCGATTGGTGTTTTTGGCCTACTCAGATTTATAGCGGCATCAATGCTACCCACGAACTATGGCGCGTCCGGTGGGCTAAAAAGTCTGGGGGCTCGCCCTCCCAACACTGCTAACTGAGCTTTGTTCATAACAGCGGGGAATTGCAGGGGGAGGGGTCTTGCGCTTTGACTGCGGTGTTGACCGAGTCAAAGGTTCGGTAGTTCGAACTTTTCAACTGGGAACGCAATTGGCATGGTCAAAACGTCATCAATGCATTAGACTTGTTTGGGCCTTTGTGCTCGTTGAAAGGAGCAAATCATGATCGTGAACTTGATTGATAAGCTGATTAACGGTATTGTGGACGTTGTTGACGCGGGAATCAACGCAACAGTTGATGTCGTTGACGCCGGGATCAACATGGGTGTAGATCATGTCGACGGCAAAATCAACGGCCTCACGAATTTGGTTGATCATGCGATTCAGTCTACAGCATCTCTTGAAAACCGATTTACTGAGTCAGATGTGCAGGAGGCGATCGGCCTGGTCGTGGATGTAGGAGACGGCGCAGATATCACTGGGGATGATTCTGCAAAAAATTGAATCGAGTATCGTGCGTGGTATTCGCCGAGACTTGATTGGCTGCGTCCTCCGTTGTATGGTCGCCCAACCGCAGACGCAAGGTGCGGTAAACCGAGATGTTGCGGTGAATGAACGCGGAAGACACTAGCTAACGGAGCAATGAATAGATACCCTCACCAGAAGTGATTCCTATAGATCCGGCATGATAAAGTATGAACTTTCTGGTGATTCGTGACTCAGAGACACATGGAAAAAGAAAACGCGAGAAAGCAAACACTAGAGCAACTGCACGAGAGGCGCAAGCAAGTCGTGAGGTTGCACAAGAAAGGCATCAAGATCATGCAAATCGTAGCCATGACGGGTTTGAGCTACCCACCTGTCAGGGCTGCCATTGATTTGTTTGAATCTGGCGGCTGGGCAGCGATACGGCCAGCAACGCGGGGGCGCGCGCAGGGTGATGCACGCATCTTGACTCCCGTGCAAGAGCAAACCATCCAGCGCATGATCATTGAGAATCGCCCCGAGCAACTCAAGATGGATTTCTGTTTGTGGAGTCGCATCGCTGTAGGCCAACTGATCGAACAAGAGTTCGGCCTCAAGCTGCATGTGCGCAGTGTTGGCAAGTACCTCGGGCGCTGGGGCTTTACCCCGCAAAAGCCCATCAAACGCGCCTACGAGCAAAGCCCACAAGCAGTGCAGGCGTGGCTACAGGGCGAGTACCCGGCCATTGAACAACGCGCAAGAGCCGAGGGAGCGGAGATTCACTGGGGCGATGAGACGGCTTTGGTCAACACAGATGTGCGCGGCAGAGGCTTTGCCCCATCGGGCAAGACACCCGTGGCCATGGCGGTAGGCGGCACGCGGCAAAAGCTCTCCATGATTGCCACCGTGACCAACCAAGGCAAGACACGCTGGATGATCATTGAGGAGGCCTTTGATGCAGACAAATTCATTGAATTCTTAGGCGCTTTGATCAAAGATGCGGGAAAGAAAGTCTTTCTAATCTTAGACAACCTGCGGGTGCATCACAGCAAACTTGTGAAGGCGTGGGTGGCACAGCACAGCGAACAAATCGAGCTGTTCTACTTGCCCAGCTACAGCCCGCAACTCAATCCAGAGGAGAGGCTGAACGCAGATTTGAAGCAGGAGATGGGCAAACGCGTACCGGTGCGCACAAAAGCCAAGTTACGCGCTGCAACAGTCGAGCATATGACGATGTTGGAGCAAAACCCTGAGCGTGTGATGCGCTACTTTCAAGACAAGCGAGTTCAGTATGCGGCTTGATACTTCATCGGGCCGGAGCAATA
>JANMHJ010000084.1:0-25457 GCA_031375105.1 Variovorax sp. | reverse complement strand
TCGCCAAGGGGCATACCCCAACTGCCTTGCCTCACCCGCAGCCTGTTAGCTATTGTGAAAGTCTTCGTTCGCTCACGGTAACTACCACCAACACCGTTTGCACTCTGAGATTGGAAATGTCCTCACCATTCCCGGCCTGTGATCGGCGCAGTTGGCGTGGCCGATTTTGGCCGCGCAGCGCACAACATTTCAGCGGCAGGTGCCGCGTCACTCGCTGCTCGGGCGCATGAGGCTACGACGTCTGCGTCGATCACAAGCCATGCAGCGCCAACTACAAAATGCTCATCAAGCCAAGCGCTTCAAAGAACGCAACACATTCTCCGCAGTACAAGGTGCATTCAAGCGTGATGTATCTCCACCACCCGCAGCGACCGCCTCGCGCATTGCTTCCCACACACTGATGGCTAACATGACGGGCGGCTCGCCTACGGCTTTGCTGCCGAAGACGTTGTCTTCCCGGTTTGCTTCATGCCAAAGTTCTACATTGAAATGCTCTGGGATGCAGCCTGTGGCGGGGATTTTGTAGGTGCTGGGCGCATGGGTAGACAACGCACCTTTGTCGGTCCACATGAGCTGCTCGGTGGTGAGCCAGCCCATGCCTTGCACGAACGCGCCTTCGATTTGGCCGATGTCGATAGCCGGGTTGATGCTGCGGCCCACGTCGTGCAGGATGTCCACTTTCAGCACGCGACTCTCGCCGGTACGGGTATCGATGATCACCTCGGTGCAAGCCGCGCCATAGGCAAAATAGTAAAACGGGCGGCCAGAGAGCGTTTTCTTGTCGTAGTGAATTTTGGGAGTCGCGTAGAAGCCATCGCTCCAAAGCTGGATGCGGTTGGCATAGGCTTGAGCAACGACATCTTGCCAAGAGCGTGTTTGGCTGGGTGAGATCACTTGGCCCTTGCTAAAACTGACCGCGCCTGCGCCACAGCCATCCAGCCCGCCCACAAAAGCCGCGAGCTTGTCGCGCACATTTCTCGCAGCGAATTGCGCCGCGCGGCCATTCAAATCTGTGCCCGCACTGGCGGCGGTGGCGCTGGCGTTGGGGATTTTGCTGGTGTCGCTGGCTGTGGCGCGAATGAGCTCATACGCAATGCCCAACTCATGCGCCACAATCTGCGCCACCTTGGTGTGCAGGCCTTGCCCCATTTCTGTGCCGCCATGGTTGACCTGCACGCTGCCGTCGGTATAAACATGCACCAATGCGCCAGCTTGGTTGAACAGTGTTGCGGTGAAGCTGATGCCGAATTTCACGGGGGTGATGGCCAAACCGCGCTTGAAGTGGTTTTGCTGAGAATTCCAAGTAAAAATGGTCTCTCGCCGTTGTAGATATTGCGCAGAGTGCTCTAGTTTTGATAGTAAATCGGGAAGAATGTTGTCTTCTACCGGCATGCCGTAGTGGGTGCTTTGCCCTTTGACTGCGTAAAGATTTTTAGTGCGCACCTGCAATGCATCGCGCTTCAAATGCCGAGCGATTTCACCCATGATGGTCTCGATCACCATCATGCCTTGTGGGCCGCCGAAGCCTCGGAAGGCGGTGTGGGATTGGGTGTGGGTTTTACAGCGGTAGGAGCTGATCGCCACATCTTTCAGGAAATAGCCGTTGTCCACATGGAAGATGGCGCGGTCTGCAACCGGGCCGGAGAGATCGGCGCTGAAGCCGCAGTTGACCCGCATGTTGACTCGCAGGCCGCACAGCAAGCCATCGTCATCAAAGCCAACGTCGTAGTCGTAGTCAAACGGATGCCGTTTGCCAGTGATCAAAAAATCATCATCCCGATCCAAGCGCAGCTTCACTGCCGCGCCAAACTTACGCGCCGCCAGCGCCGCCCAGACGGCCAGATGCCCCGCTTGCGTCTCCTTGCCGCCGAACCCGCCTCCCATGCGCCGCATCTCCACGCGCACATCATTGAGCTGCAAGCCCAGCGCATGCGCCACCCAATGCTGCACCTCGCCAGGATGCTGCGTGCTGCTGTGAATCAGCCATTGCCCCATCTCCTGCGGCTGCGCATAAGCCACTTGGCCTTCGAGATAAAAATGCTCTTGGCCGCCAACAGAAAAACTGCCTTGGATGCGATGCGGCGCGGTCTTCAAAGCGCTGTCTGCATCTCCGCGAGAGACGTGAACGGGAGGGAGCACAAAATGGTTTTTCTCCAGCGCTTCTTGTGTGTTCAAGATTGCAGGCAAAGGTTCGATATCGGCTTTCACGAGCCGCGCCGCAAGCCGCGCCGTCATCACATCATCGGCCACGATGATGGCCATGACGTTGCCCACATGCTGCACCAACTTGCTTGCAAAAATCGGCTCGTCATGACCAAACGCGGCAAGAATCGGATCGCCGGGAATGTCTTGCGCGGTGATGATGCCGAGCACGCCGGGAATGGCCAGCGCCGCACTGAAATCAAGAGAAAGCATACGACCATGGGCAACTGAGGACATCACCGGCGCGGCATGCAGCGTGCCTTGCAGTTCGGGGATGTCGTCCACATAGCGCACTGTGCCTTGAACCTGCGCCCGCGCGCTTTCGTGCGCCACACTCGATCCGGCGGCGTTCATGCCAGCACCTCTTGCAAACTCTCCCAAGATTCCAAGCTCAGCATTTGTTCACCGCGCCACTCGCTGGCGAAGCGATCCACCAAAGCGCCCAGTACTTCACGGCGATAAGCGGCGGAGGCGCGCATATCGGAGATCGGGTTGAATTCTGCTTGCAAGCTCTGTTTTATAGAGTCAAATAGGCCGTTAACCGTTATAGATTGAGCGTAGAGTGCTTCTGTTTTGATAGCGCGCACTGGCGTAGCCGCCACGCCACCTACACCGATACTCAAGCTTTGGAGCCGATCACCATCACGCTGCGTAGAAATCGCTAGACATACCGAAGAGATATCGTCGTCATAACGCTTGGAGATTTTGTAAACCCGCGAAAACTCATTCACTACTGCTGAAGGCACTTTGATCCACGCCAGCACTTCATCTGCGGCGATCACGTTTTTCCGATAGCCGGTGTAGAGCGCTTCCACCGGCAATTCGCGGTGGCCACGCAGACTGATCAGCACGACGCTGGCTTTCAAAGCAATCAAGAGCGGCATCGAATCGCCAATTGGCGAGCCATTGGCCACATTGCCGCCCAGTGTGCCGCTGTTGCGCACGGGAAGGCCGGCAAAGCGCTCGGCAAAGGGCTGGAGCTGCGGGCGGTCTTGCACCAAGGCGGCGTAGGCCTCATGCAGCGTCACGGCTGCGCCAATCATGACGTGGGGGGCGACGTGATCCGCATAGCGTTCAATGCGGCGCAGCTCGGCCACACGGCTCATATCGAGCACCTGCTCAAACACCTGATGCCCTTTGTTGACCCACAGCCCGACATCGGTGCAACCGGCCACGATCTGCGCCTGCGGATACGCGCTGCGCAGCGCGAGAAGCTCCTGCAAGCCTGTGGGCAACAGATACGCGCCAGAGGCCTGCTTTGTAGTTGTTTTTGAGGGGTTTTCGGTATCTAGCCCTTTTAAATGCTCTGAAGCATGCTCACTTTTTGATAGTGATTGCATTTTCACAGCGGCTGCAAAAATAGGCCGATACCCAGTGCAACGACACAGGTTGCCCGACAAGGCCACCTGCGCGGTCGCGCGATCAATCACTGTGCCTGAAAGCAATGAATTCTCGTGCAGCGCAAACATGCTCATCACAAAACCCGGCGTACAAAAGCCGCATTGCGAACCATGGCATTGCACCATAGCCTCCTGCGCAGGATGCAGCTTGCCATCAGAAGACAAGTCTTCCACCGTCGTCAGCTCCAGCCCCTCAATCGAATGCGCCATACGAATGCAACTGTTCACCGCCTTGAATTGAGCTGCGCCCGGCTCACGCAGCGCGACAGTACACGCGCCGCAATCGCCTTCATTGCAGCCCTCTTTGGTGCCGCACAGGTGCAGGTCTTCCCGAATCAGCTGCAAGAGCGTACGCGTGGGTGGTACATTCTGTATCTCACGGAGTTGCCCCCGGTGTAGAAATCGAAGTGGCTTCACAGTCATTTTGGCGTGCATCCTTGCAGAGTAGCTCTAAAGCCATCGCACAACATACAAGACGGCATATAGCCCCGAATCTCCCAACCGTATGCAAAACAGCGCTTACTTTGACAAGATAGACCTTCATCTCATCAAGGTCTTGCATACCGTGCTCACCGAACGCTCCGTCTCGCGCGCCGCCACCCGCCTGGGTATGTATCAGCCCGCCGTGAGCGCAGCCCTGAAACGCCTGCGCGAGCTGTCTGGCGATCCGCTCTTGGTGCGCTCGGGCGCTGGGATGGTGCCTACCGATGCGGGGTTGCGCATGATCGAGCCTTCAGCCCACATCATCCGCGCCGCTGAGGTGATGTTTTCAGACGCACGCGGCTTTGATCCGCAAACTGCAGAGGCGACTTTTCGCGTTGCCGCCAGCGACTATCTGGATCCGCTCTTTTTGCCTCAACTCGTCAGTCGCATCAAAGCCAACGCGCCGCTCTCGCGCATTGACATTCAGCCGCTCTCAGGCGCGCAAGACTACCGCCAGCGCTTGGCGCAAGGCGATTGCGACATCGTGATCGGCAATTGGCCCAAGCCACCTGATGATTTGCACATGGGCAAGCTCTTCTCTGACGAAGTGGTGTGCCTCGTGAGCGACAAGCATCCCGCGTTGCGCCGCAAATGGACGCCAGAGGCCTGGCTTGCCGCCGAGCACATCGCCCCCACGCCCACCCACATCGGCGCAAAAGGCGTGATTGACGATCACTTGGCCAGCTTGAATTTGTCGCGCAACATCACCGCCCGCTGCCCGCATTTCGGTCTGATCCCGAGCATGGTGGCATCGAGCTTGCTTGTGCTCACCACAGGCCGTCAATATTGCGAACGCTATGCAAGCGGGCATTTGGGCAGCCTGTCCGTCAAAATTTTGCCCTGCCCGATACCCTTTCCACCTCTGATGTATTACCAACTTTGGCACGAACGCTCGCATGCTTCCGCGCAGGCGCGTTGGTTGCGTGAGCAGGTCAAGGCGGTGGCGGCTTCGCTGAAAGTGATCGCATGAGCTTGCCGCGCCTACAGCTTGAAGGCATCACCAAGGCGTATCCTGCCGTGGTGGCCAATGATGCGGTGAGCTTGGCGGTGCAGCCGGGTGAGATTCACGCCGTGCTCGGCGAAAACGGTGCTGGTAAATCCACGCTGATGAAGATCATTTATGGCGCGGTGCAGCAGGATGCCGGCAGCATGCAGTTTGACGGCCAAGCGGTGAGCATTCGCAATCCGCAAGAGGCGCGTGCTTTGGGCATTGCGATGGTGTTTCAGCATTTCAGTTTGTTTGAAACGCTCACCGTGGCTGAAAACGTGTGGCTTGGTTTGGAGAAATCTTCCAATCTCGCCGAGGTGACGCAGCGCATTCGCGGCAAAGCGGCTGAATACGGGCTGGAAATTGATCCGTTGCGCCCCGTGCACACGCTTTCCGTGGGCGAGCGCCAGCGCGTAGAAATCATCCGCGCTTTGCTCACGAATCCGAAGCTGCTTATTTTGGACGAGCCCACTTCGGTGCTCACGCCGCAAGCGGTGGACAAGCTTTTTGAAACGCTGCGCCTGCTGAAAAGCCAAGGTTGCAGCATTCTTTATATCTCTCACAAGCTCCATGAAATTCGCGCTTTGTGCGATAGCTGCACGGTGATGCGTGGCGGCAAAGTGGTGGCGACGTGTACTCCTGCGCAAGAGAGTAACGCGAGCCTCTCTCGCATGATGATCGGCGCTGAGCCGCCTCGGTTGGCGCATCGCGCATCGAAGGCGGGCGCAAAGGTGTTGCAAGTCAAGGGCTTGTCGTTGCCGAAATCGGATGCGTTTGCGGTGGATTTGGAAGGCATCAGCCTCACGGTGCATGCGGGCGAGGTGCTGGGTATTGCGGGCGTGTCGGGCAATGGACAAAAAGAATTGATGGCGGCGATCAGCGGGGAAGACCCGCGCTCTGCGCCACAGGCCATTTTGATTGGCGAGCAAGCAGCGGGTCAGCTTTCGCCTTCTGAGCGGCGTGCGCTGGGTTTGCATTTCGTGCCCGAGGAGCGGTTGGGGCGCGGCGCGGTGCCGGTGATGAGCTTGGCGCAGAATTTGTTGCTCACGCGGCTTGAATCGGTCAATAAGGGTTGGATTTCGCCAGACAAATTGAAGAGCCAAGCGCAAGGCATCATTGCTCGCTTTGGCGTGAAAGCAGGTGGCCCCAATGCGGCTGCGTGCAGTCTCTCCGGCGGCAATTTACAAAAATTCATCATGGGGCGCGAGATTGAAGTAGCGCCCAAGCTGCTGGTCGTCTCGCAGCCGACTTGGGGTGTGGATGTAGGCGCAGCGGCGCAAATTCATGCGGAGATTTTGGCGCTGCGCGATGCGGGTTGCGCTGTGCTGGTGGTGAGCGAGGAGATTGACGAATTGTTTGAACTGTCGGATCGTTTGCAAGTGATCGCCAAAGGGCGGCTCTCGCCCTCGCTGGCGCGTGTGGATGCCACACTACAGTTGGTGGGGCAATGGATGAGTGGTTTGTGGACGGATGCCGCCGTTGGCTCAGGGCAAGACGCGAAGGAGCACAGTGATGCTGCGGCTTGAACCACGCGCCGAAGCCTCCAAAGCTTGGGTCTATGCCTCGCCCGTGCTGGCGCTGCTGATCACAATTGTGGTGGCGGCGGGTTTGTTCATGGCTTTGGGTAAAGACCCGGTGCGCGGCTCGTCGATCTTTCTGATCGAGCCTTGGGCAAATCTGCGCGGCGCGAGTGAAATTGCGCTGAAATCGATCCCGCTGATTCTGTGTGCGCTCGGGCTGGCGCTGTGCTATCGCAGCAATGTGTGGAACATCGGCGCGGAAGGGCAGTTGCTCATGGGTGCGATCTTTGCTGGCGGGCTGGCGATGTGGGCGACGCAAGCCAAGCAGAGCTTTTCGCCTTGGGTGTTCATGTGGCTTGGCATGCTGGCCGGCGCAATCGGCGGCGCATTGTGGGCGGGCATTGTCGCGCTGCTGCGCGACAAGTTCAATGCGAATGAAATTTTGGTGAGCTTGATGTTGGTTTACGTGGCGAATTTGCTGCTGAGCTACCTCGTGTTTGGCCCTTGGAAAGACCCGCAAGGCTTTAACTTTCCGCAAACCGTGACGTTTGATGATGGCACGCTTTTGCCGCGCATCTTCAAAGGCTTCCGCTTGCATTGGGGGTTTGTGATCGCGCTGCTGGCTGTGGTGTTGATGACGGTGTTTTTATTTCGCACCTTCAAAGGCTATCAACTGCAAGTGGGCGGCTTGGCGCCTGCGGCGGCGCGGTATGCGGGTTTTTCCAGCCGCAGCGCGCTCTGGACGGTGTTGCTCACTTCTGGCGCACTCGCCGGCATCGCCGGCAGCATGGAGGCGCTGGGGCCGCTGGCGCAGCTCACGCCGCATGTGTCGGTCGGCTACGGGTTCACGGCGATCATCGTGGCTTTCATCGGGCGGCTGCATCCGGTGGGCTGTATTTTCGGCGCGGCGCTGCTGAGCATGTTTTTGATCGGCGGCGAGCTGGCGCAATCGCGCATTGGCCTGCCTTCGGCTTTATCCAACGTGTTTCAGGGCGTTTTACTGGTGGCTTTGCTGGCCTGCGATACCTTGATTCACTATCGAATTCGTAGCACTCCACGCACAATTTATAACGGCTAGAGCCCTAAAACGATAAAAAAATACCCTCTATGAACGAAATCGCTCTTCTCATCGCCGCCACGCTGCACGCAGGTACGCCGCTGGCCTTGGCCGGGCTAGGGCTGCTGATCAATGAGCGCGTGGGCGTCTTGAATCTTGGCGCTGAAGGCTTGATGTTGCTGGCGGCTGTGGCAGGTTTTGCAGCGGCGTTTCACACGGGCAGCGACACGATTGCTTTTGCCGCAGGTGCTTTGGTGGGCGCGGCGGCGGCGGCGCTTTTTGGCTGGTTGGTGATTTGGTTGGGCACCAACCAATACGCCACTGGATTGGCGCTCACGCTCTTTGGCGCGGGGCTCTCGGCCTTTGCTGGCGCGGCCTATGTGGGCAAGAAACTGGAAAACCGTATTGAACATGCCGTGCCTTGGCTGTCCGATATTCCCTTTATCGGCACAGCGCTGTTTCGCCAGCATGCGCTGGTTTATGTGACGATGCTGATCACGGCGGCGCTGGCTTGGTGGCTGTTTCGCACTCGCTCGGGGCTGATTTTGCGCAGCATCGGCGAAAGCCCGGAATCTGCGCACGCGCTGGGCTACCGCGTGCGCTGGGTGCGGCTTTTTGGCGTGATGGCGGGCGGGGCTTTGTGTGGCGTAGCAGGCGCTTACTTGTCTGTTGTGTACGCGCCGCTGTGGGTAGAGGGCATGGTGGCAGGGCGCGGCTGGATTGCATTGGCGCTCACCGTCTTTGCCACTTGGCGGCCGGCTCGCTTGTTGCTCGGTGCGTATTTGTTTGGCGGCGTGACGATGCTGCAATTGCATCTGCAAGCACAGGGGGTGGACATTCCCGCGCAATTCATGAGCATGCTGCCTTATGTGGCCACCATCGTGGTCTTGGTGATCATCTCGCGCAACCCCACCTGGATTCGCATGAACATGCCCGCTTCACTAGGAAAACCCTTTCATCCGAATGGCTAGCTTCCAGCGCCGCCCGATTTCTCTCATAATGTTGGTTTGATTTTTGCTTATGCTGTTTTGTCACATTTACCTAGAAGGAACCTGAGATGACTGATTTCACCAAGCGCTCTGCGCTCAAGCTGGCGGCCTTAAGCGCAGCCATGGCCACTGTGGCCTTGGTCGGCTGCGGCAAGAAAGAAACCCCGCCCCCTGCGCCCGCCGCTGCTGCACCTGCTGCCGCGCCTGCGCCTAAACCTGAACCGCTCAAGGCTGCTTGGATTTACGTCGGCCCTGTCGGCGATGCAGGCTGGTCATTTGCCCACGATCTCGGCCGCAAAGCCGTGGAAGCCAAGTTTGGCGATGCGGTGAAAACCACTTTCGTGGAAAAAGTGCCAGAAGGTGCAGACGCAGAGCGCGTGATCCGCGATCTGGCCACCCAAGGCAACAAAATCATTTTCGCCACCAGCTTCGGCTACATGGAGCCGATGCTCAAAGTGGCCAAAGATTTCCCAGATGTGAAATTCGAACATGCCACCGGCTACAAAACCGCCGACAACATGCGCGTGTATGACGCTCGCTTCTATCAAGATGCGTATCTGGCGGGCATCATCGCCGGCAAGATGACCAAGAGCAACACGCTCGGCTTCGTGGGCTCCTTCCCGATTCCCGAAGTGCTGCGCAACATCAATGCCTATACCTTGGGCGCACAAAGCGTGAACCCCAAAATCAAAACCAAGGTGGTTTGGGTGAACACTTGGTTTGATCCACCGAAAGAATCTGAAGCCGCACAAGCCCTGATGAATGGCGGCGCAGACGTGCTCTTGCAAAACACAGATTCCACTGCCGTGCTGCAAACCGCTGAGAAAGCAGGCAAGTTTGCTTTCGGCTGGGATTCAGACATGAGCGCCTTCGCCCCCAAAGCGCATTTGGCCTCGGCCATCGTGGATTGGAGTAACTACTACACCAAATCCATCCAAGAAGTGAAAGATAAAACTTGGAAAGGCGGCATCGTGACGCGCTGGGGCGTGCCAGAAGGCCAGAATGATTTGGTCAAAGTCTCTGATCAAGTGCCAGCCGAGATCAAAGCCAAGGTCGATGAGATCAAAGCAGGCATGAAAGCCGGCACCTTTGACCCCTTCACCGGCCCCATCGTCGACAACGCGGGCAAAGAGCGTTTGGCCAAAGACGCCAAGAGCGATGATGCTTGGAAAGGCAAGATTGATTTCTACGTCAAAGGCGTCGAAGGCAAGATTCCTGCTGGTAAATAAGCGGCTGCGTTTCGCGTGAAAAGAGCCGCCTTGCGCGGCTCTTTTTTTATGCAAAACCGGCCACTAGCCGTTATATTTCCTAAATAGTTTGCTATTTAATTAATAGTGATTGAAAGATGAATCAAAGGCAGATGATGGAGCAAACACTTTGGCATCCGGTGCTGGCCAGCCAAGAATTGGCTCATGCGCCTATCGCTGTCACGCTGCTCGCAAGCGAGCTCGTGCTTTGGCGCGATGCGCAAGGCGTAGCGCATGCTTGGGGCGACCGCTGCCCGCATCGTGGGGCGAAGTTTTCGCTCGGGCGAGTGGTGAATGATCGGCTGGAATGCGGTTATCACGGCTGGCAATTCAATGCGAGTGGCCAATGCATGCTCGTGCCCGCACTGCCAAGCTTCTCACCGCCCGCGAGCCATTGCGCCACGGTGTATGAACTGCAAGAGGCATATGGCTTGCTCTGGGTACGTTTGGAGAAAGGTGAGAGCGCAATTCCCGCTTTCGATGCGGAGATTGACGCGCGTTTGCGCAAGGTCAACTGCGGGCCGTATCTGGTGCAAACCTCCGCGCCGCGCCTTGTGGAAAATTTCCTAGACATGAGCCATTTTGGTTTTGTGCATGAAGGCTGGCTCGGTGATCGCGAGCATGTCGCCATGCTCGATTACGAGGTGCAAAAAACCGCTACCGGTATCTTGGCTACGAATTGCCAAGCCTGGCAACCCAAAAGCAATCTGCACTCTACTACGGGGTCGATGGTGAGTTACACCTACGAAGTCAATGCGCCGTATACCTGCGTGCTCACCAAAGCGCCCGACCCGGCCACACTCGGCGCGCACATTGCTGACAAAGACAATTTCCGCGAATCGATTGCGCTCTTTGTCTGCCCGATCACGCCCGAGCTCAGCCGCGTTTGGATTCGCATGGCGATGACCGATTTCGAGTCGCCCGACAGCGCCTTGCAAAGCTTTCAAAACACGATCTTCGGCCAAGACCAGCCCGTGCTCGAATCGCAATCCCCCAAACGCCTGCCTCTGGATTTGCGAGCTGAGCTGCATACTGTGGCGGATAAAGCATCTTCGGCTTATCGCCGCTATTTGAACGAGCTTGGCATCACATTCGGAGTCTATTGACGAGGCAACGCGAAGCTGTAAAACCACGCATACGACTACGACCTCCTGACCCAATGCATTTGGCAATGCATTGGGCACAGCGTTCGTAGACTCCCTGCGAGCGCCCACCCCAGTGGCGCAAGGAGTCGGGCCTTACTCTGGTGCGGATTACCGCAACGGGATGGATATTGAGAGCGACAACTATGCGGGCGGCAATCGTTTCTCTGCAGCGAGCACGGCTTACGGCGTGGCCGGCAGCGTACAGGCTGCTAGTGGCTATGTGCGCAATGATGACTACGGCGCTGGCGCGCCTCGCTCGGGCATGATCTTCACCGATGGCGGCTGGATTGATTCCAATGGTGGCGGAGGCTATGGGGGAGGCGACTCGATGCTGTTGGCCGATGCCAGCGGCAGCAGGCTGCGCCTGAGCCGTGGCAACACCATGGACGACTTGGATCAGCAGATCAAGGATGCGCAAGGTGTGTTGAACGCGCTGGACAACAAGACTGCGCGCCAGCAAGCGGGGCGTGCGGCGTATGAGAGAGAGGCTGCGCAGGCTACCTCTGACCTGTACAGATCAGGCGCGGGGGATGTGCGTGGGCCGTTCTATTCGCCTGCACCAAGTGGTGGCCAGAGCGGAGGTAGTCCTGAGTTTGATATTCCTGACGTAATCACAGGGCCTTCCGTTGGGAGTTCCACGGGCATTCCCGGCACGGGTACTGGAACAGCTGCAGATCCTTACATCTTGCCGCCCGTGGTGGTGACTGCGCCTCGTATGACGCCGGCTGAGATGGATGAGTTTGATCGGCAGAATCCAAATTCGACAGGCGTGGGAGCGCTTGATTATTTGATCGACAAGCGTGGCACTGCAGGTTATTCAGCAGTTTCAACTTGGGATGCATATCGTCGAGTTGAGTACAAAGCACGAGCAGTAGCCAATAGCAATTCGTTCATGAACCAGTTCAATTCATTGTCAAGATCACAAATCTCTCAAGGACAAAGCATTGCTAACCAAGCCTTTGAGGCACGTCAAACTTTGCGAACTGCTACGCAAAATACACTCAGTCCAGGAGGAAAGTTAGTCTCGATGGCAATTGAACAAAAATATACCTTTGAAAGCCAATACGAGAAGTATGCAAATCGTGCATCTAAAGCGGGTCCATATGGACCTATGGATGCCTACAAAGGAATTATTGAGGGATCTGGCTCCAGCAATAAGTTGGTGTCTAGCATCAACAGTTTCACGAAAGTTGCCGGACCAGTAGGCTTGGGATTGGGACTAGCTTCGAGTGGCTATGTGATTGCTAATGCGCCAGTGGGACAAACGGGGCGTGTTGCGTCTGAAGAAGCAGGCGGATTCCTAGGTGGTTTAGCTGGTGGTGTTGCAGCCACAGGTGCTATAGGTGGCCTGGCACTCGGAGCTGCAGCTGTAGGGGTTACGGTGGCAGCTCCTGTAGTGCTTGTGGCAGGCGCTGTTGCTGGCATTGCTGGTGCTATTTACACCTCGGGATATGGACGCCAAGCTGGTGCACATTATTACAACCTTTGGGGGAAATAACTGTGCAGCCAACTCAAGAGTATTTAGCAGCGCCTGAGTCGCGAAAGACGCGCCCTGAAGAATCTAATGGCGAGGTAAAAGCCATCATAGAGAATTACAGCGACGCTACGCATCCTATGGGTAAATCTGCAATTTACCTCTCTATCGACAATGGGGTGAGCTTCAACTTATTGGGTTGGAAGGTATCTTGGCTGAGCTGGTGGAAAACTCTGGGGCGAGAGTGGCCTCCCCATGATTTGTATATCCAGTCACTCAGCAGTGATGTTCTGCATGTGCGATACATAGAAATCACATATGACGGCTCTGAAGAGCGTCATGCGAGCTACAGTTTCATTAAGAAGTGTTGGCATTTATGAAGCTGTAATGCTACATCACTCATCACTAGCTACTACAAAATAGATAGCATTTCGCGCAGCATCCATATCGGTGACTGGCTCATTTCTCTTTCACATCTCTCGTATTTCTCTTCATCTTCCATGAGAGAGCAGCCCATCCACTCCTTAGCCGCTAGGAGCTGGAGTTCTGGGGGTAGTCACAGTTTGCGACCACCTTGGCGCATGCGGCTTGCTTGCTACTGCGCTACTTCTTCGCTTTCATCTTCACCCTGCCCAGCGCCTTCACAGGCACTGCGCTCTTTGCGCCTTGGCTACTCTTCACCGCTTTCGGCTTCGATTTATCCTCTGGCGTGATGAACCCAATCGGGCGCTTGTGCGGCTCAGGCGGCGTGACCAGCTCGCGCAAGGTATCAAACACCTGCTTCAACTGATTGCGCGTATTGCGGCTAAACGTCTCATGGCTCATTGCCAGAGATTCCGTCTTATCTTGCAATTCAGCCAATTGCTGCGCCAAATCCTTATTCTGCAAAGCCGCCTCACGCAGCCGCACAAAGGCGCGCACCACGTAAAGCGAGACCTGCACCGCGCGCGGGCTGTTGAGCACCATAGCTGCCATCAAAGCACCGTGTTCGGTGAACACCCGTGGCGCATAGCGCCGCCCGCCGTGATTCTTTGCTATCAAACTTGAGGTCGCAAATTGCGACCTCAAGTTTGCGAACTCCTCTTGCGTCAGCTCAAACATCAAATCGGGCGGAAATTTCTCAGCATTGCGCTTCACAGCTTCGTTAAAGCGCTTGGTCTCCACGCCGTACAGCTCGGCCAAATCGGCATCCAAAATCACCCGCTGGCCGCGCAGCACATTAATCGCCAGGCCAATGCTTTGCAGGGCTGGGAGTACGTCAGTCGCGGGCGTATTGGGCGCGCTCATAGCGCAGCCTGCGCCAAGCGCTTGGGAGCGGTCTGTTTGGGCAATACCTTCTTAGCCGCTGCGCGAGAGACATCCCAGCGCCTCGTTTGGTACTTGATGATCAAACTCTCCAGCACCTCGCGCACCACGGCTTGCTCATCAGCCGGCAACTGGCTCACGGCTTCGAACTGCAAACCCAGCTCCTCGCCCGGTTTGCGCTCATCTTCCTCAAAAACCAGCGCATCTGCGCTGACTGACAGCGCACGCGCCATATTGCGGATCACCTCCAAGGTCGGCTGCGTCTCGCCCGCCTCATAGCGGCGCACCATCGTCACATGACAGCCCACCGCATCAGCCAAGGATTGCTGCGTCATCGCACGCGCCTTGCGCAGTGCGGCCAGTCGTTTGCCAAAGTTCATAGCCCAGAGATACCAAGTTTGAGAAGGTGTCACTGTAAGTCCTCGTTTATTTGCGGTATCCATAAGATACCATATATGCGTGTAATAATATATCGCATTTGCGTATTGACAGGATTTGACCCTCCAACCGGGTCGGAAAGGGCTTCTTCACCATGGCACGCATCCCCGACACAGACCTTCAGCGGCTAAAGATGGAAGTCTCTGTGCAGCGTTTGATTGAAGCTTCAGGCGTGGCGTTGAAGAAAGGCGGCAAGGATTTGACGGGGGTGTGCCCGTTTCATGCGGATGACACCGCCAGCCTGGTCGTCACGCCGCATAAGAACCTGTGGCATTGCTTTGGCTGCCAGATTGGCGGTGGGCCCATTGATTGGGTGATCAAGCGGCAGGGCGTCTCGTTTCGCCATGCGGTGGAGTTGCTGCGCTCGCAGATGGCTGGTGGCTTGGGCGGTGGCGGCGGCGCTGGTGAAGTTTCTTCTTTAGCTGCTTCTTCTGCGCCCGCTGGAGCACCGCCCAAGCGCAGCAGCGTGCGCACGCTGGCCTCTCCTGTGGCCTTCGATGCTGATGATCAGGCGCTGCTGTCGCAGACGGTGGCGTATTACCACCAGAGGCTCAAGTCTTCGCCCGAGGCATTGGCCTATCTGGCTTCGCGTGGCCTCTCTCATCCCGGCGTGATCGATGCCTTCCAGCTGGGTGTGGCCGATCGTAGCTTGGGATTGACCTTGCCGGAGAAGAACAGGAAGGATGGAGGCGCGATCCGCGCTCGATTGCAAAAGCTCGGTTTGATCCGCAGCAGCGGCCATGAGCACTTCAATGGCAGCTTGGTAATTCCTGTGTTGGATGGTGCTGGCTGCGTCACTGAGATTTATGGGCGCAAGCTGCGTGATGATTTGCGCGTAGGAACCCCGAAACATTTGTATTTGCCGCAGCCGCGAGAAGAAAATGAAGCTCCCCGCAATAGAGGGGTGTTCAACTTGGCTGGCGTGGTGGCCGCTGGTGCGCGTGAGCGGGGGGAGGCTGGGGCGCGAGAGGTGATCTTGTGCGAAGCGCTGATTGATGCGCTGACCTTCTGGTGTGCGGGGTTCACCCATGTCACCAGCAGCTATGGGATTGAGGGGTTTAGCGATGAGATGTTGCAGGCTTTGAAGGCCAATCACATTGAGAGAATATTGATTGCGTATGACCGAGATGCACCGGGCGACAAGGCAGCGGAGAAGCTTGCGCCGCTGCTCATCGAGGCTGGCTTTGAAGTGCTGCGTGTGGTGTTCCCGCAGGGCATGGATGCCAATGAATTTGCGAGGAAAATGACACCGGCTTCGCAATCGCTGGCTTTGGTATTGCGGCAGGCGCAGTGGGTTGGAGGCGTGAGAAAAACCGCTGTATCGCCCGAGCCATTACCTGAGTCATCGCCTGAGCCTGTCCATTCTTCTTTAGCCGCTGAACCTGTGCAGGCAGAGGCTTCGACAGGCTCAGCCCGAACGGTCCATGTTTCTATGCCAAATCAGCCAGTTACCGTTATGGAATCTGTGCAAGCTGCTATGAAATCAGTAGTAAATGATGTGCCCATTGATGCACCCAGCGCTCCACCCAACGACCTACCCAGCGCTCTGCCCACCGAGCTGCCCGATGAAGTGCAGATGGCCACGGGCCAAGGCCAGCAAGCGCTCACCTGGCGCATCCGCTCTTGGAAGAAAAACACCTCCCCCGAGGCCATGAAGGTCCATGTGCAGGTGCGCTCAGGAGAGGGCTATTTCGTGGACAGCTTGGATTTGTTTGCATCGAGGAGCCGCCAGAGCTTTATTCGCGCAGCCAGTGTGGAGCTGGGCATGGCGGAAGATGCAGTGAAACGCGAGCTGGGCGCGGTGCTGCTCAAGCTGGAGGCTTTGCAGGATGCGTTGATGCTGCAGGCCAAGGGCGGTGCAGGCTCAGGCAGCACGGCCGGTGGCGCAGCTGCGCCCGTGCTCACGGCAGATGAGGAAACCTCTGCACTGGCACTGCTTCGCGCCCCTGATCTCATGAGCCGCATCGTCGCTGATCTGCATGCGCTGGGCGTGGTGGGCGAGTCGGTGAACTTGCAAGCGGCGTATCTGGCCGCTGTCAGTCGCAAGCTGGATTCACCGCTGGCGGTGCTGATCCAATCGACCAGCGCCGCCGGCAAGTCTGCATTGATGGATGCCGTGCTCTCACTCATGCCCGAAGAGCAATGCTTACGGTATTCGGCGATGACCGGCCAGAGCTTGTATTACTTGGGTGAGCACAATCTGGCTCACAAAATCCTAGCCATCAGCGAAGAAGAAGGCGTGCGCCAAGCTGCCTATGCGCTCAAACTCCTCCAGTCCGAGGGCACGCTCACCATTGCCAGCACGGCCAAGGATGAGCAGACGGGAAGCCTGGTCACCAAGCAATACAGCGTACGCGGCCCGGTGATGCTGATGCTGACAACGACGGCCATTGATGTGGATGAGGAGCTGCTCAACCGCTGCTTGGTGCTCAGTGTGAACGAAAGCCGAGAGCAAACCGCAGCGATTCATGTGCGCCAGCGGCACAAGCAGACTTTGGCGGGTTTACTCCAGAGTGCGGACAAAGCCGCCATCACGGCTTTGCACCACAACGCCCAGCGCCTCTTGAGTTCAGTGGCTGTGGTCAATCCGTATGCGGATCGCTTGAGCTTCCTCAGTGACAAGACGCGCACCCGGCGCGATCACATGAAATACCTGACCTTGATCCGCGCCATTGCGCTCTTGCATCAGCATCAAAGGCCGGTGAAGACGGTTCAGCATCGTGGGCAGGAGCTGGCCTACATCGAGGTGATTCAGAGTGATATTGCACTGGCCAACCAACTGGCGCATGAGGTGCTGGGCAGGACGCTGGATGAATTGCCGCCGCAGACACGGCGTTTGCTGGGTTTGATTCAGGCCATGGCCCAAGCGCGTGCGAAGGACAAGAAGACCACGGTCAATCAGGTGCGCTTTACGCGCCGTGATGTGCGCGATGCCACGCAGTGGAGCGACAGCCAATTGAAGGTGCACTGCGCCCGGTTGACCGATATGGAATACCTGCTCATCCACGGCGGCTCTCGTGGCCACAGCATCACGTATGAATTGCTGTGGGATGGCAGCAGCGAGACAGATGGTGATGCAGAAAGCGCCCGGCAAAAGCGGGTGTGTGGGTTGATTGATGCGGATGCGCTGAGTGAAATCGAATCCAAACCAACGCTACGACAGTCGCAAGTTTGGGGTGAAGATCAGCAAGTTGGGGTCAAGTTTGCCCCAAGTTTGGGTCAAGTTTGGGCCAAGTCTGACCCCGCAAACCCGCCGCCAACCCGCATGGATATTGATGTTTCGCCTAAATCACGCATCAATGGCAGCAAACCGCATAGTTCTGCCCTTTCATCTTTAGCCGCTGGTCATGTCGTAGCGGCATCTGCGGCATAAGCCATGCACTCGCAGGCGGCTTTGGCAATAGCTGGCGCATCTCACAGCGCTATCGAGCGTTCGCTCTGGCGCTACATCGAGCATCTGGGCGTGCGCGGCTACCGGGCGCAGGGCATGGCAACCGCCCAGCGCTACATCAGTGACTTCACAGCATGGGCAGCCGAGCGCGGCATCACCCATCCGAGCCAAGTGTCCCGCGCCGTCTTGGAGCGCTATCAGCGTTTCCTCTACCACTATCGCCAGAGAAACGGCAAACCCCTGTCAGTGGCCAGCCAGCGCTGCAAGCTCGTTCCCCTGCGCGGCTTCTTTCGTTGGCTCACAAGAGTCGGCCAGATCCCGGCCAACCCGGCGGCGGATCTGGAGCTGCCCAAACGCCTCAAACGCTTGCCGCGTGTGGTGCTCACCGCCGCTGAGGTCGAACGCATCATGGCCTGTGTGGACACCAGCACGGCCATCGGCTTGCGAGACAGAGCCATGCTAGAGCTGCTGTATGCCACTGGCCTGCGCCGCATGGAGCTGTGCCGTTTGGAGATCGGCGATATGGATGCTGAGCGCTGCGTGATCCTCGTGCGGGAGGGCAAAGGTGGCAAAGACCGCTTGCTGCCGCTGGGCGAGCGTGCGCTGCATTGGCTGCGCCAATACGTGCAGAGCGCTCGCGAGCAGCTCGCTTGGAATCAAGCGGAGCAGACGCTGTTTCTGGGCGCAGAGGGCAAGCCGCTGTCAGCCCTGTGGCTCTCTAGCCTGATTGCCAAGCGGGTGGACGCGGCCAACTTAGGCAAACGCGGCGGCCCGCACTTGTTTCGCCACACCATGGCTACCTTGATGCTGGAGGGCGGTGCGGATATTCGTTTCATCCAGGCCATGCTTGGCCACGCTGAGCTGTCCACCACGCAGATTTACACGCAGGTGGCGATCCGGCAGCTCCAGCGCGTGCATGCGATGACGCATCCGGGCGTGGCCAGGCGCGTGCGCGGCGGTGGCGCTGAGCAGCAAAACACCCCGCCGGCTGCGCAAAACGCGCTGCAAGCGATAAACAGCGCAACAGATGAGCCCAGACCGCAGCCAAGTGACAGCGAGGCTCACGCGGCGTTTCTGGACGAATTGGCCGCTGAAAACGATGATAAAAGCCCAGATTCTGAGCATATTTAATGGCAAAAGTGGCCGATTGCCGTTATAGAACCTGCGCACAGTGCTATCAATGTCATAGTGAATGGATAGATGACTTGCACGCCACGATGATGCCAGGCGCTGCGCGCAGTCCCACGAGGATCAAAGTCAAGCGGGCATTGAGCCCGCTGTGCCTTTGGCGCGGCTGCGGGGTAAATTTGGCTAACGCCAAAATTAACATAACGGGCTGTTGCATTGCATGAGCGCAGTCGCTCGCTAAAGCTCCCTTGGTGCGCTCACGCAACGCAACGGCCGTTATGTCTTGCGCCCCTTCGCCGCGCGGCGCAGCGCCCTGGCTTGCGGGCCGCTGGCCCGTCTAGCGCCAGAGCGTTGCTTGGCTCATAGTCAGTGTGGCCGCTTGCGCCGCCACAGGAGTTGAAGCCAGTGCGCTTCGCGCAGCATCCACGTGTGTGCCCCCGCCCACCCTGCGAGGCTCATGGCTGCTGCGCAGCCCTTCGCTGCGCCGGGGGAGCCCGTCCGCCCCCCAAGGGGTCTCCCTCCCCTCGGCGCTGGCCAAGCTGAGTGCGCGGCTAGCGCCGCATCGAGCGTGTGAGCGAGCTAGCGGCGAAAGAAGCGAAGCTGCGCCCGCGCTGTGCGCGAGCGCAGGCACGGCCTGCGCTCTTTCATTGCAGTTTGAATCACTCAGAGCAGCAAAACCATTCACTATGAATCTAATAGCACCCTGCGCAGGTTCTATAACGGCTACTGGCCGATTTGGCTTATAAATCTCTCTGAAACCATCACCTGAGCACTCAAAGATCGCTTAAGTTGGCCATGCGGTGCAAACCGATCAAGTCGGTATTGCACCGCACGAGCCACAGCGTATTTAAACCTCACGTGTCAAGGCCAAGCCCTATCGGGCGCTGCGCGGCCTGGACACAGCATAGGTGGTTGGCGCTGGACCGGCCAGCGGCTAAAAGTGAAAGCGCGTCATCTTCTGCTTACTATGAATGTGATAGCACTCTGCGCTTATTCCATAACGGCAAAGTGCTCAAAACGCTCTCAAACTTCCTCTCTTTAGCCGCTGGCTGCGCTGCCGTGCGCGGCTCAAAACCGCGTATCGGGAAATTTGCAGCAAAATCTGGCTCATGTTTGCCGCTCCGCATGCCCGCAAAGCCGCGCCAGTATTGGCCTGCGCGGGGGTGCGACTACGATTTCGCCTCAGACCCAATGCATTTGGCAATGCATTGGGTGGCTACTTTGCCCAGGAGCTGGGATCAAGCGGAAGTCAGCAAGAAGAAAAGGCTTTGCAAGCCAGAGAAGATGCCCGCGATGCCGCCATGGCAGGGCTGTTTGGCGCAGGCGCGGGCACCAGCTCAGTCAACCTAGCTTTGAGCTTTGCGCAAGACACGCAGGCCAGAAAACAAGCCAACAACCCACTGGGCTTGCCCACGCAATGGGAAGAGCCAGCCGTAGCGGGCACAGGCTTGAGACTAGGCCGCGCCTCTGAGCCAGGCCTGCGCATCACGGCAGGCGCCGACACTTGGAATGATCGCCCCTTACGCGAAGCGATGCAGATCGATGGCGTTTTTGATGATGGCTACAGTGCTGCCAAGACAAACACACAAAAGCAGCGGTCTGACACATTCGGTTCTGATTGGGAACTGACGCAAACGGGTGGCAACGCCAGAAGCAATGCACGCTACCGTTCTGGCTCCATCGTAGAGTTGGCGAAAAACACTGGCCGCGATGGTGTCATTCAAGGGCTGGACGATATCACCGGCTTTGCAGCTCTGCTGGGAGACTATCGAGTTCTAGGCAATTCAATGCAGCTGCGAGCGCAGGTCGGCAATATGCAGGGCGAACTAGGCGATATACGCAAAGACCTGTTCGCACTTGGTAAGAAGCCACCGCTTGAGACAACTGATCTGATGGCACCTGGCGACGGCGTGCGTGTTCTGGCAGATAAACTCACCGAGCACAGAAATTACGTTCGTCTGGTTGCTTACGAAAAAATGGGTGTTCTCACGCTCAATGATGATTTGAGCATCCGCACCATCGGCAAAGACAGGCTCACGCCCGATGAATTTTTGAAGGAACTCGGGCGCGTGGCTGAACGCAGCGTAGCGGCCGGTGCACGTGAGGCGGATGCACTTGCTAAGAGCGGCGATTTGCCGCTCAATCGTTTCTACTTTGGTGATTCAGCAGAAGCTGTCGCGAAGGGTAATGTTGTTGATAGACGTTACAAGTTTGATGTGTCGGATTGGCTTGCAAATCAGAGAGTGCCCGAAGGAGCCTTCGGTATCGTTAGCATCAATCGTCGATTCACGGACGAGGGTGATCCGACGAACTACCGCATTCCAGATGTGTTGGTGAACTATGGCCCGCAGAAGGTGTATGCACTTGATGCAACATTGGGAACTAAAACTAGCTCTACGCCGCAAGTGCGTGACTCGCTTCGCTACGGCGTGACACAATGGGGCAACGTCACGCGAAACGGGCTGGATTGGATTTACAACTCCAATAATGTGCGGATTCGACGCTAGGAGAAATCATGAAGATGAGTAAAGTGTTTCACGACGCTTTGTGGGACTACTCAGCAGTAGTAGCAACTGTTGTCGGCCGCCATATTAGTGGACGTGAAGACTGGATGGGTCCACGCGAAGACGACTATAAAAAATGCCAGCAAGCTTTCGTTAAACTAGAAAAACTGTGGACTTACGAAAAAGATGACTTGGAGGCACTCAAAGCCATCCACCGAACATTCTTGGATCACTACCAACAAGGTCGGCCAGACGAGGGGCAGAAGCTCTTTAAACACATTGATGAGTTGATCGACAATTTGCGCGACAAATGGAAAAAAGTTTAACCGTATCGCTCCTTCATGAGCCAAGGACGGGTCGCGATATTGATCCTATATCAATAGCGAACTTCGCAGCATTCATGCCGGCAAGAAGCTCATTTCTCTTTCATCTCTCTCGTATTTCTCTTCATCATCTATGAGAGAGCAGCCCATCCACTCCTTAGCCGCTAAGAGCTGGAGTTCTGTGGGTAGTCACAGTTTGCGACCACCTTGGCGCGTTGATCGTTGATCGCTACTGCGAATCCATCACCCGTTGCAGCGCCATCGCCGGGCTCAGTATCGGGATACCTTCAAAGCTTGAGAGGATGAGCAAATCCTCATCGCCCGACACAATCACATCAGCCTGAGCCGCGATGGCCAAAGCCAACACCGCATCATCATCCGGATCGCGGCACACAGGCTGAGCCAGTGGCGGCGGGTCAATCACTTCTGCCAGCATCCTCACTTGAATCAACATCTGCTCGCGCGAAGAATTGGAGCGCTTCACAATCTCATCAAACTTAGGCCGTACCAACACCTCAGCCAACTCAGCGAGCAGCTCAGGGCTGCTGATAAACGTCAGCGCCCCGCCGCGCACCTGCTCTAGCAATGCATACGGCGGCCCGCGCCAGAGCAAGCCCGCCAGCAGCACATTGGTGTCTAAAACCGCTCGCATCCTTTAGCTTTGCTCAGTGCTGCGCACCACGCGAGCGAGCTGCACGAGCCGCCTTCACCTCCGCATTGATCTCCTGCATCGACATCGGCGCAATGCCAGCATCAGCCACGCGGCCGGCCACCGCCAGCAGCGCATCCGCCGCCTCACGCCTGCGCAATGCCTGCGTGAGAAGTCTGTCTAGCGCCTGCGGAGTTAACAAACCTGCGGCGCGAGCGGCTAATGCGGTGGTATCAGGCAATTCAATTTGAATCGTCGTCATGCGGTGGCCTTTTGGATGTGATGCTACAAAGTGGTTTGATTCTAAGCTTTTCGCTGTAAATACACCCGGTTTTATGAACGGCTGGCGGCGGCGCTTGAGCTTGCAATTTGCAACCTCAGATGGAGAATATCTATTGTTTGAGTCACAGCAATAGTTCGTGCAACACAAACGGCAATCTGGGATGATTGCAGTGCATGGAGAAACTTTTATGAACTTGATGAAACCTATTTCCCCTGACCGCCTGCCCGATCTTCTGCGACGCATCCCCAAAGCCGAACTGCACATTCACATCGAAGGTTCGCTGGAGCCTGAGATGATCTTCAAGCTCGCACAGCGCAACGCTGTGAGCCTGCCGTATGCGAGCGTGGAAGATTTGCGCAAAGCCTATGCCTTCACTAACTTGCAAAGCTTCTTGGATATTTACTACGCCGGCGCATCCGTGCTGCTCAAGGAACAAGATTTCTACGATATGGCTTGGGCTTATCTTGAGAAGGCCGCTTTAGACAACGTGATCCGCGCAGAAATTTTCTTCGATCCACAGACGCACACCGCACGCGGCGTGAGCATGGAAACCGTGATTCAAGGGCTCTCCCGCGCTTGCAAAGATGCCAAAGCCGGGCTCGGTGTCGATGCCGAATTGATCCTGTGCTTCCTGCGCCACTTGAGTGAGCAAGAGGCGTTTGAAACTCTAGAAGCCGCGCTGCCTTACCGCGATTATTTTCTAGGCGTTGGCCTAGACAGCAGCGAAATCGGTCACCCGCCCGAGAAATTCGCTCGCGTTTTTGCCAGATGC
Organism: Variovorax sp.; assembly: GCA_031375105.1. Taxonomy (GTDB): domain Bacteria; phylum Pseudomonadota; class Gammaproteobacteria; order Burkholderiales; family Burkholderiaceae_C; genus JANMDU01. The sequence goes on along the minus strand of JANMHJ010000084.1, from coordinate 2,159 downwards.
AAAGAGCTGGGCTTCCGATTGGTGGCGCATGCGGGCGAAGAAGGCCCGCCCGAATACATCTGGAGCGCGCTAGATGTGCTCAAAGTCGAGCGCATCGACCACGGTGTGCAATCCACCCGCGATGCCGCGCTGATGCAGCGCTTGGCCAAAGATCGCATTGCGCTCACCGTATGCCCCCTGTCCAATCAAAAGCTCAAAGTCTTCCCCGATTTGCGTGATCACAGTTTGCGCAAATTGCTCGACGCAGGCCTGTGCGCCATGATCAACAGCGACGATCCGGCCTACTTCGGTGGCTACATGACGGGCAATTGGCTGGCGACTTTCTCCGCACTGAATTTAGATGCTGGGCATGCTGTGCAACTCGCCAACAACAGTTTCGAGGCGAGCTTTTGTGATGCTGCGGTGAAGCGCAAATACATGGATCGCGTCAGTCAAGTCGTTGCGGACTTTGCTTGAGTGTGTGCTGTATCAAGGCTTGATGTATGCAAACTGCTCTCGCGTCTGCAAATTCGCAATGCGCACCACGCCAGAGGGCGTGTAGCTGGGGCCGAGGATAAATTGCTCTTTTTTCAGGTTGCGGTTTTTCAGCGTGATCTCGCAGATTTCAAATACCACGCCGCGCGCAGACAAATCGCTCACGAGTGAAGCGAAATCTTGATTGTTCGCGGTCTTCGCGCCTTCCATGAGAAAGTCCACCCCCTCAGCATGCGCGACCACAATGATCTTTGCTTTGCTATCAACATCTAAATGGTTACGCACATTACGCAGACCTTTGGTGGCTTGTGCGATGCCGCTGTCGAAGTGATAGACGACTTTGTCTTGAGCTTGCGCACTCAAGGCGGCAAGGCTCAAGGCCACAAGCGTGATGAGGCGCAAGAGGATTTTCATAAACGAACCGATCTGATGAACCACATGACATGATGATGCGACTATACGCCGATCAGCGCTCATCAAAACTCACCACCACGCGCTGGGTTTGGCAGCGGGCTTGGCAAGTGAGGACGAATCCTTTGTCGATTTCCCATTGTTCTAAGGTGTAGTTCTTGTCCATGCTCACTTTGCCTTCCATCACTTTCGCGCGGCAGGTGCAGCAGACGCCGCCTTTGCAGGCGTAGGGCAAATCAAGGCCGTGGTTTAACGCGACATCGAGTACGTTGTCTTCATCGCCCATGCCAAAAGCATTCGTTTTGCCGTCGAGGATGATTTCTAGCTTGTATGGATGGTCTTTGATGCCTTTTGCGTCATTGGCCGGCGTATTGACTGCGCGCGGCGCTATTGAATTGATAGTGTTTGTGGAGGCGAAGCGTTCGCTGTGGACGCGGTCTTTGGCGATGCCTGCTTTTTGTAAAGCAGTCTCGGCAACCTCGATCATTGCCTCGGGGCCACAGATGAATACTTCGTCAATCACGCTCGGATCAATCAAGCTGCCTGCGCGAGTGCCCATCAGCTCAGCGATTTTTGCAGCATCAATGCGGCCATGACTGAGCGGCAATTCTGTGGCTTGGCGCGAGAGGATATGGATCATTTGAAAGCGGCTGGGATAGCGATCTTTCAAGTCTTGTAGGGCTTCGCTAAACATGATGCTGTTCGTGCGCTGATTGCCATAAATCAAGGTGAAGCGGCTGCTGGGTTCGGTGGCGAGCGCATGCGAGGCGATGGAGAGAATGGGCGTGATGCCGCTGCCTGCTGCGATCCCTAGCCGCATCTTCGCGTCAGGCTTCTTGATGGTGAAGCGACCATCAGGCGGCATCACATCTATTCTCTCGCCGGCTTGCAATTGCTGCGTGGCCCACGTGCTGAACACGCCGCCTTCGACGCGTTTGATGCCCACACAAATTTCCTGAGCGTGATCGAGTAGCGCAGGCGTGGAGCAAATTGAATAGCTGCGGCGCACGGATTCGCCATGGATGTTTGCGCGCAGCGTGAGGAATTGGCCGCTTTTGAACGCGAAAGCGTCGCGCAAATCAGGCGGGATCGCGAAGGCGATTTGTGCAGAATCGGCGGTGAGTGCGTCGATCCGTTTGACAAACAGGCCATGAAAGCGGGGCGTGGACATGCGGGGGGTTCAGTAAGGTTTGAAATAATCAAACGGTTCTAAGCAATCAAGGCATTTGTAGAGCGCTTTGCAGGCGGTCGACGCAAAATGACTGGTCTCGGTG
>JANMHJ010000028.1:0-3739 GCA_031375105.1 Variovorax sp. | reverse complement strand
TCACAGCCTCTTTGAATCCCGCCTCTTGGAAGTCCTTCATCCATTTATCAGGCGTGATCAGCGGATAGTCACTGCCGAAGAGGATGCGGTCTTTGAGCAAGGTATTCGCGTATTGCACGAGCTGGGGCGGAAAATATTTGGGGCTCCAGCCGGAGAGGTCGATCCAAATGTTGGGCTTGTGCATCGCCAGCGACAGGGCTTCGTCTTGCCAAGGCCAACTGGGGTGGGCAATCACGATTTCCATGTCGGGGAAATTGATCGCCACGTCTTCGAGCAGCATGGGATTGCTGTTTTGCAAGCGCAGGCCACCGCCGCAGCGCATGCCCGAGCCTATCCCGCTGTGACCGCTGTGGAAGATGGCGGGGAGTTTGTACTCGGCGATCACTTCGTAGAGCGGCCAAGCCATTTTGTCAGCCGGCTCGAAGCCTTGCACGGTGGGATGGAATTTAAAACCTTTCACGCCATGGCTTTCTACCAAGCGGCGCGCTTCTCGTGCGCCCATCTTGCCTTTGTGCGGATCAATCGAGCCGAAGGCAATCATGATGTCGGAGTTGGCGGCAGCAGCATCGGCGATTTCTTCGTTGGTGATGCGCGTGCGGCCGAGGTTGCTTTCTGCATCCACGGTGAAGTTCACGAAACCAATTTTTCGCTCGCGGTAATAGTCAATCGTCTCCTGCATCGTGGGGCGCTTGGCGTTTTTAAAATACTTGTCCGCTGCGCGGTCGTATTCTTCGCCGTAGTTGTCAAACGGATTGCGGCACGACACTTCAAGGTGCGTGTGCATATCGATAGCAATGAGGTCTTGGTGGTTCATGATGCTTTTATGATTCCTAATTTGATAGCACTCTAAGCAGGATTTATGCCGGCTTACTGGTGTTTTTGCTTATTTTTTGCAGTATTTCGAGCAGCATGGTGCGCTCACCGATGCTTAAAACACCCAACATGCGCTGCTCGCTGGCAAGCAGCTTATCGTGTGCCTGCGTGATGAGCTTTTGGCCTTTGGCGGTGAGCGAAATTTGCTGCGCACGGCCATCTTCTGCGCTTTTGCTGCGCAAGAGCAGGCCGCGTGCTGTGAGCTTATCGAGCCAAACCGACATGCTGGGCGGCGTGATGCGCAGCTCTTTGGCCAATTGACTGGGCGTGGTGCACGCACCCTCGCGCAGCAATTGAAGCAAGGTGTATTCCACCGGGCGAAGCTCAAAGGGCTGCCCCACCGCTTGCTCAAAATGCGCCAAGCTCACTAAATTGGCTTGGGTGAGCTGGTAGCCTAAAACGTGTGAAAGACTCATCGCACAATTGTTTAGTTTAACTAACTGTTAGTCAAGCGATTGATACGGAATTTAGGGTATGTACTGATTCGATGAAAGGATTAATTAATTAAATTCATGAAGTAGTTTTATCAAGCTTAATTTTATTCATGTCCGAAATCTCCACCACCCATGAAGGCGCTGTTGCGCACATCCGCATCGAGCGGCCTCACAAACGCAATGCGATATCGGACAGCGTGATTCTCGCGATTGAGGCAGCTTTTGCTGCGCTGCCGGGCAGCTGCAAAGCCGTCGTCATCTCCGGCCAAGGCGATCATTTCTGCGCAGGCTTGGATTTGAGCGAGATCAAGGGTCGCACCAGCGTGGAAGGCTTGCACCATTCGCGCCAATGGCATCGCGTGTTTGACCAAATGGAAAAAGGCACGCGGCCCATCGTGGCAGCCATTCATGGCGCTTGCGTGGGCGGCGGCATGGAATTGGCAGCCACTTGCCATATTCGCGTGGCCGATGAAACGGCTTTCTTTGCTTTTCCTGAAGGCGCGCGCGGCATTTTTGTGGGCGGTGGTGGCTCGGTGCGTGCGCCCAAGCTGATCGGCACGCACCGCATGCTCGACATGATGTTGACTGGCCGCGTTTATAAAGCGGCGGAGGCCGTGCCCGTGGGCTTTGCGCAATACCTTGTGCCTGCAGGCGGCGCAGTGGCCAAGGCGATGGAATTGGCGCAGCGCATTGCCAGCAACGCGCCGATGACAAATTACGCATTGATCCAAGCTTTGCCGCGCATTGGCGAGATGACGGCTGACCATGGCCTGCTGATGGAATCGCTCATGGCCTCGATTGTGGAAACTGCACCTGAGGCGCAAGCGCGGGTGCAAGAGTTTTTGGAAGGCCGTGGCCCGAAGGTCAAGGCAACGGGCATCTAAGACGATGAACGCGCCCAAATTTCGCCCTTTTGAGTTTGGCATCACCCGCGCCGTGAGCGAGAAGCGCGATGGCTGCGTCTATCTGCGTGCGGAGAATGCTTTGATGCCCTACCCCGAGCGCATGACGGATCGCCTTATGCAGTGGGCACGCGAGCGGCCTGATGCAACTTGGATGGCAAGGCGAAACAATGGCGGCGAATGGGTTCACATCAGCTACAGCGAGGCTTGGGCAAAAGCGCAGGCGATCGGCCAATTTCTACTCAATCAAGGCTTGAGTGAGGATCGTCCATTAGCAATTTTGAGCGAGAACAGTTTGGAGCACGCGCTGCTCATGGTCGGCGCGATGACCGTGGGCATTCCGTATTGCTCGGTCTCCACCGCCTACAGCTTGATGAGCCAAGATTTTGGCAAGCTGCGCCATGTGGTGGACACGCTCACGCCCGGTCTCGTGTATGCAAGCGATTGGGCCAAGTATGGCAAGGCGATTGAAGCGGCTGTGTCTGCAGATATACCTATTGTCATCAACGCTTTACCCGTTCGCGCTGAGCCTGTCGAAGTGCCAGCGAGGACTTCGACCCTTCGACAAGCTCAGGACAGGCCAAGCTCAGTCCGAACGGGTGTGATTGCTTTTAACCAGTTGCTGGAAACAGCAATTACTCCCGCAGTACAAATCGCGATGCAAGCCACCCATGGCGACACGGTGGTGAAATTTCTCTTCACCAGCGGCTCGACCAAGCTGCCCAAAGCAGTGATCAACACGCAGCGCATGATCTGCGCCAATCAGCAGCAAATTGCGCAATCCAAGCCCAGCGTGTTTGACATTCCACCGGTGCTGGTCGATTGGCCGCCGTGGAATCACACCTTCGGCGGCAACCATGATTTTTTCCTCGTGCTCTACCACGGCGGCACGATGTACATCAACGATGGCAAACCCACGCCTGCCTTGATTGGCGAGACGATCCGCAACCTCACCGAGATCGCCCCTACGGTGTATTACGACGTGCCGATTGGCTTGGAGCTGCTGGCCAACGAGATGAAAACAAACGCCGCGCTACGCAAAAATCTGCTCTCGCGCTTGAGGATGTTTTTCTATGCCGGCGCAGCGCTGGCGCAACCGATTTGGGATTCACTCTACGAAACACAGGAGCAAGAGCTGGGCTACCGCATTCCTATGACTTCAGGCTTGGGCATGACAGAATCTTCCCCTTTCGGCCTCTTTGTCACCCATCTCGAAGTCAAAGCGGGCGATCTGGGCCTGCCCTGCGCGGGCATGCAACTCAAGCTCGTCAAGCATGGCGATAAAGTGGAGGTGCGCTATCGCGGCCCGAACATCACGCCAGGTTACTGGAGAAACCCCGAAGCGACGAACGAAGCTTTCGATGAAGAGGGCTTCCTCTCTACGGGCGATGCCGTCAAATGGATTGATGAGAACAACATCCACCTCGGTCTCAAGTTCGATGGCCGCGTGGCAGAAGACTTCAAGCTCGCCACGGGCACCTTCGTGAGCGTGGGCCCGCTGCGCGCCAAAATCATTGCAGCAGGCGCACC
>JANMHJ010000006.1:0-14004 GCA_031375105.1 Variovorax sp. | reverse complement strand
ATCTGGCAAACCTTCAATTTCCAAAATGCGGCCGGAAAAGATGTTGACCTTGCCGGTTTTGGCAACTGTGAGATGCCCCGCTTTGATGGCGTACAGAGGAATCGCGTGCACCAAATCGCGCAGCGTCACGCCGGGTTGCATGCTGCCTTTGAAGCGTACTAAGACGCTCTCAGGCATATCGAGTGGCATCACGCCGGTAGCCGCGCCGAAGGCGACCAAGCCGGAGCCAGCGGGGAAGCTGATGCCGATGGGGAAGCGTGTGTGGCTGTCGCCGCCTGTGCCCACGGTATCGGGCAGGAGCATGCGGTTGAGCCAGCTGTGAATGATGCCATCGCCGGGCTTTAAGCTGATGCCGCCGCGGTTGCTGATGAAGTTGGGCAACTCGTGGTGCATCTTCACGTCGACTGGCTTGGGATAAGCCGCCGTGTGGCAGAAGGATTGCATGACGAGATCGGAGGAGAAGCCGAGGCAGGCGAGGTCTTTGAGTTCATCGCGGGTCATTGGGCCGGTGGTGTCTTGGCTGCCGACGCTGGTCATCTTGGGCTCGCAATACGTGCCGGGGAGAACGCCTTTGCCCTCTGGCAAACCGCATGCACGGCCCACCATTTTTTGAGCCAACGTGAAGCCTTTTGCCAAAGAGGCAGGCGGCAGAGGCAAGCGGAATAGCGTGCTCACAGGCAGGCCAAGGGCCTCGCGCGCTTTGCTTGTGAGGCCACGGCCAATGATCAACGGAATGCGGCCACCGGCGCGCACTTCATCAAACAGCACGTCGCTTTTCAAGCTGAACTCTGCGATCACTTGGCCATTCTTGATGGCTTTGCCTTCGTAGGGGCGCAGCTCGACTTCATCGCCCAGGTTCATTTGGCTGACGTCTAGCTCAATCGGCAGTGCGCCGGAATCTTCCATCGTGTTGTAGAAAATCGGAGCGATTTTTGCGCCTAAGCACACACCGCCGTTGCGTTTGTTGGGGATGAAAGGGATGTCGTCGCCCGTCCACCAGAGCACGCTGTTGGTGGCAGATTTGCGCGATGAGCCGGTGCCGACCACATCGCCCACATAGGCTACGACTGCGCCTGCTGCTTTGGCTTTAGCCACCAAATCATTGATGAGCTTGACAGGGCCGCGCTTGCCGTCATCTTCAGGCACGAAAGGCGCACCTTCGCGCTTGTTTTTCAGCATGGCCAGAGCGTGCAGCGGAATATCGGGGCGGCTCCAAGCATCGGGCGCGGGGGAGAGATCATCCGTATTCGTCTCGCCGGGCACTTTGAAGATCATGAGCTTGATGCTGTGCGGCACTTCCGGGCGCGAGGTAAACCATTCGGCATCAGCCCAGCTTTGCAACACGGCTTTGGCATTCTGATTGCCGTTAGTCGCCTTTTCCTTCACGTCGTGGAATTGGTCAAACATCAGCAGGGTTTTCTTCAGGCCCTCAGCGGCAACGGGGCCGCAGGCGGCATCATCCAGCAGTTCGATCAGCGGCGTGAGGTTGTAGCCGCCGAGCATGGTGCCAAGCAATTGCGTGGCTTTTTCGCGGGTGATCAGGCTAGAGGGCTCTTTGCCCAGAGCGATGGCGGCCAAATACGAGGCTTTGACTTTTGCGGCATCGTCCACACCAGCGGGCACGCGGTGCGCAATCATGTCTACCAGCGCTTGGCCTTCGCCAGCCTGTGGGTTTTTCAGTTGCTCGATCAGCTCGCCGACTTGCTTCGCGGTGAGCGGCAGGGGGCTGATGCCGATGGCGGCGCGCTCGGCGACGTGGGCTTGGTAGGTGCTGAGGAAGGTCGATGCCATGGTGTGTACTCCTGGGAGGTCAAAAATTTAAGTGAAAACGATGATTCGCCGTTATAAAACGCGTGAAGTTTGCTATTGAATTGATAGTGAATTAAGTGGGGTGGTGATTATTTGGCAGGCAAGCTGAGATTGAGTGGGGCGGGCGCGGCGCTTGGAGCAGCGGCGGCAGGCGCCTCGGCTTGCACAGGCAGCGGCTCTGCGTTGGGCACTGTGCCCGGCAATGCGCCAAGCACACTGGTGGGCGGTGCGAGCTTCATGGCATCAGCCACTAGCTTTTGCGAAGGGCTCAGGCATTCGTCTGCCAAGCGACGGCCATTTTTCTCATCGAGCAACATGGATTTGTTGCCCAACTGGAGCCATACGCCGCCACGGGCTTTGTCCTCAAGGCGAATCGCGCCGGTGGTGGTAGGCACAGGCTGCAATCGGTAGCGCTCTTTGCCGGTGGTGATCACGAAATAACCCGGCGCAGCGGGATCAGGCAGCAAGGCAACGCTGTGGCCCAGCTCGCAAGGGATGCGGCCTGTGTACACGCGCTCAGCCAGAGCCAGCAGCTCGGGTGAGAGTGGCAATTCTTTGCTGGCGGTCACTTCTTTTTTGAATTGCTCTCGCTGCGCAGCAGGGCTTTGCGCCCACAGGGGAGCGGCGCAGCAGGCGAGCGCGACGGCCAGAAGGCAGGTGCGTGGGGCAAAAGTGGGCTGGTTCATGGTATGGCTGGCTTTCAGTGGCTTGCTACAGGGAAGGATGCTGAGGCAGGCTCGAAAAAAGCACGCAAAGCAGCGGGCAAAGCCGCTGCTTGCAACCGCCCTGTGGCAAAGGCCCGCTCCAGCAACTGATAATAGTAACGATAACTGGCCCGGTCGTGTAACTGACCGTTAAAACTGGCAGGAGCCCATGCATTTCCTGCGCCGAGCGCTACGATATCGGTAGCGGTCTCAATCTCTTGCTGTGCTGGCGCGAAAGCCGCCAAAATAGGGCGCACTTGCGAAGGATGAATGCTCCACATGCGCGTGTAGCCCAATTCTTGGCTGGCTCGTGTGGCGGTTTGCTGCATCTTGGCAGTGTCAGCAAACTCCGTGACGACGCAATGACTCGGGACTATGCCATGCGCATGGCAGGCCGCAGCGATTTCTAACTTGGCTCGAATCACCAGCGGATGCGTGAATTGCCCAGCAGCTGTCATGGCGCTGGCGGGAATTGCACCGCCATGGCTGGATACGAAATCCATCAAACCGAAGCTGATGCTTTGCACACGCGGATGTGCAGCGATCTCGAAAGCTTTTGAGACTGCAGCGCTGGATTCGATGAGCACATGCAGAGGCAAATTCGCGCCGCCTGCTGCGTCAATCGCCTTCGCAGCCACATCCACATCCGCCGCGCTTTCCACCTTGGGAATCATCACATGCGAGAGCCTGTGCGCAGCGCCTGTGATGATGATCTTCACATCGCTTTCAAACGCGGCGTGATCTACAGCATGCACACGCACGCCAATGCGTCTTACTATGTTTTTAATAGCACGCTGCGCAGATTCTATAACGGCTAACACCGTATTTGCATGCAAAATCTCTTGCCCAGAAGGCGCACCATCTTCGCAATCGAGCGTCACGTCCATCACGCAAGCGCCAAACTCTTCGATCAACTCCGCTTGCAAGTCCAGCGACTTGCGCATGCGAGCCTCCACGCCGCTGTAATGGTCCACCACAGGCAGGGCAAAAGCCGCCGCCTGAGCGCCTAACAGCACGTCGCGTGGATGCATGGCAGGCTCTGGATTTAAACCAAATGCGCTACGCCAGCTTGCTCGTCGGTGAGCTCTTTGAGCGTGAGGTTGATGCGCTCTTGGCTGAATGCGTCGATGGCTAGGCCTTCAACGATTTTGTATTCGCCGCCTTCGCAGGTCACGGGGAAGCCAAACATCACGTCTTTTGGAATGCCATAGTCGCCGTTCGATGGAATGCCCATCGTGACCCATTTGCCATTGGTGCCCAGCGCCCAATCGCGCATATGGTCAATGGCTGCATTCGCTGCGGAGGCTGCTGAAGACAAGCCACGAGCCGCGATGATGGCTGCGCCTCGCTTGCCAACGGTTGGCAAGAAGGTATTGGCATTCCATTCTTGGTCGTTGATCATGTCTTTGACGGAAGCGCCTGCAACGTGTGCAAAGCGATAGTCGGCATACATCGTGGGCGAGTGGTTGCCCCAAACGCAGAGTTTTTCAATGTCGCCCACAGCCTTACCTGTTTTCGCAGCGATTTGCGAGGCAGCGCGGTTGTGATCGAGGCGCAGCATAGCGGTGAAATTCTTGCGCGGCAGATCGGGGGCGCTCTTCATGGCGATGTAGGCATTGGTGTTGGCAGGGTTGCCCACCACCAGCACGCGCACATTGCGCGAAGCCACGGCGTTCAAAGCTTTGCCTTGTGCTGTGAAGATCGCGCCGTTGATCGAGAGCAGCTCCGCGCGCTCCATGCCAGGGCCGCGTGGACGTGAGCCCACGAGGAGGGCGTAATCGGTGTCTTTGAAGGCGGTCATCGGGTCAGAATGCGCTTCCATGCCCACGAGTAATGGAAATGCGCAGTCTTCCAATTCCATCATCACGCCCTTGAGTGCGTTCTGTGCTTTCTCGTCGGGGATCTCCAACAATTGCAAAATCACAGGCTGATCTTTGCCCAGCATTTCGCCAGAGGCGATGCGGAACAACAAGGCATAGCCAATCTGGCCAGCAGCGCCAGTAACGGCGACGCGAACGGGTTTCTTGCTCATGGGAGACTCCTAGGTTTGAAGATGAAAAATAACGAAAACTGACTGATGAAACTGCTTGGTAACGCAAGGCTTCTAAGCGGTCACAGCAAAGCCCTAGAGTTTACCCTCGAAACTGATCGGCTGGGGATTTGTCTTATGTCTTATATAAGATAAACTTAGGGTTTTGCAAGGCACGCGTTCCTGCCACTGCCCCATTTTTCATGGCCAACGACCTCCTCGACACCCCCGCTTTCAGCCCGCTCTACAGCCAGATCAAAACGCTGATCTTGCAGAGCTTGCAGTCGGGTGAGTGGAAGCCGGGCGAAGCCATTCCCAGCGAAATGGATTTGGCTGCGCGCTACCGCGTGAGCCAAGGCACGGTGCGCAAAGCGATTGACGAGTTGGCTGCAGAAAATTTAGTGAATCGCCGCCAAGGCAAAGGCACGTTCGTGGCCACACACAACGAGCAGCAGGTGCAATTTCGATTCCTCAAGCTCGTGCCCGACGATGGCGCCATAGGCAGCGAGGGTCCCGCAGAGCGGCAAATTCTGGAATGCAAGAAAACCCGAGCCACGTCAGACATTGCCAAGCTATTGGGTTTGCGTTCTGGAGACGCGGTGTTGCAGGTGCGCCGCCTCCTCGGCTTCAAGGGCGTGCCCACGATTTTGGAAGACATCTGGCTGCCCGCTGCCCCCTTCAAAGGCTTGACCGCCGAGCAACTCGCCAATTACCCTGGCCCAAGCTACGCCTTGTTTGAAACCGAATTCAACGTCCGTATGCTAAGAGCCGATGAGAAAATCCGCGCCTTGCCGGCATCAATAGAGCAAAGTTTGCTATTAAAAGTAGAGCAAGACACGCCCCTGCTCTTCGTCGAACGAGTAGCATTCACCTACCGCGACACCCCCATGGAACTGCGCCGTGGCTACTACCGCACTGATACGCATCATTATTTCAATACGTTGAATTGAGGTGCATTTGCCAATTCTTAGCTAAAAATAAATGGCTCTCTCTGCATGCCGCATGAGTGCCAAAGCTTGCAAAAAAGTATCAGTTGATGGGGATGTGCGCATATGCGTGCCAATGATCAATCCTGGATCGGGGCTGCCGTCTGGCAGCTCGGCTGAGCACTCTGCCAGCTCAAGCAGCATCTTGGATTGGGGCAGTGCAAAAATAGTTTTGCAATGGAAATAATGGTCTTTGATGAAATCAGTGGTCAGGCGGTGAGCTGCTAAGACTTCGACTGCTTTTTTACCATTGGGCAAGACCAATGCATCAAACAAATACCCTGGCTCATTGTCAAGCGAAGACTGGGCAATCACCACGCCACCTTCCTCTGTGGTTATAGGCCCAATACGTGGCCCCACCAGTCTGCTGATCGCGCCCTTAGCTGCCAAGGCAGATTGGATCTGTGAAATGGACTTGCCATTTACCCCGTCTGCGATGAGCAAAGCGACTCTTAAACCTTTTACAGAACCGTCACCCGGACGCGCTGTGAGCGACAAGCTGGGTGAATTTTTAACCTCGGGCTTCTGTGGTTTGTCTAAAGCTCGGGGCATGGCAGAGGGCATTGGGTCGATGCCCAGCCCTTGGGCCACTTTGGAAGCTAGATCGTCCGACACATTGCGCAGAGAAGAAAGCATCCGTTCTCGGATCGCGGGCACCGTTAGTTTGCTCAGCTCAAAACAGAAAGCTTGGACGATGTGCGCTTGCTCAAGCGGTGTCTGGCTAACATAAAACAATGTGGCCTGTGTGTAGTGATCTGCAAACTTTTCAGGTTTACCGCGCACTTTGGCATGGTCTTCATGGCTCTGTTGGCGTTCTGAAAAAGTCATAAATCCCTGCTGTGCACCTGCTTGGAAAGGACAGCCGCCAGCCAGTGAATTAGGCTCATATGCTACGCGTCCACGGTGAATGGCCTGGCGGTGCATACCATCACGCTGGTTGTTGTGCGCTTGTGCAATGGGCGCATTGATTGGAATTTCATGAAAATTCGCTCCGCCCAGCCTGGAAATCTGGGTATCGATATACGAATGAATGCGCCCTGCCAACAAAGGGTCGTTGGAAAAATCAATGCCTGGCACCACGTGCGCCGCGCAAAAGGCCACTTGCTCAGTTTCTGCAAAGAAGTTGTCAGGGTTTCGGTTGAGAACCATACGGCCCACATACTGGATTGGCACCAATTCCACCGGAATCAATTTGGTGGCATCTAATATGTCGAAACTGAAGGATTCGGCTTGCTCCTGGGTAAAAATCTGCAAGCCCAACTCCCACTGAGGGTACGCGCCGCACTCTATCCGCTCCCACAAATCGCGGCGGTGAAAATCCGGGTCTGCACCCGAGACTTTGACCGCTTCGTCCCACACCATCGAATGCGTGCCTGCCACCGGGTTCCAGTGGAACTTGCAAAACACCGACTCGCCTTTCGCGTTGAGCAAGCGAAACGTGTGCACGCCAAAACCTTCCATCGTCGCGTAGCTGCGCGGAATACCGCGGTCCGACATCACCCACATCAGCATATGGGTAGATTCTGGCATCAAGGACACAAAATCCCAAAACGTATCGTGTGCACTGGCTGCCTGAGGCATCTGGTTGTGCGGCTCGGGTTTGACGGCATGAATCAGGTCAGGAAATTTGATCGCGTCTTGAATGAAGAACACCGGCATGTTGTTGCCCACCAAATCCCAGTTGCCCTCATCGGTATAAAACTTTACCGCAAAACCACGTGCATCGCGGGCTGTATCCTTGGAGCCGCGTTCTCCCGCCACGGTAGAAAAGCGCACAAACACCGGCGTTATTTTCTCAGCCTCACTGAACGGTGCAGCCTTGGTGTGCTCTGTCAAAGGCGCGTAGCATTGAAAAAATCCATGCGCCGCAGAACCGCGTGCATGCACGATGCGTTCAGGAATACGCTCATGGTCAAAGTGGGTGATTTTCTCTCGCAGGATAAAGTCTTCTAGCAACGCAGGGCCGCGCAGACCTGCTTTCAGAGAGTTCTGGTTGTCGGCAATGGCAACCCCCTGATTGGTAGCGAGAACCTGCCCCGATGAATCTGCTCGCACACGATCCAGTGTGCCAATGGTGGCATTGACACCTTTAGCCGCCATACCGCCTAATTTTTGATTGCCATGCATTTCCGATAAGGTGCTGCCGGTAGCCATCATGGAAGCGGGCTCAATGGTGGGGCCACGCGGTGGAGCCAGTGAATTTTTCAAACCATGTTCTTTAGATTTGATGGCGTTGTGTTGCATGGCCATCGCCAAGGCGTTAATCTGCGTGGATTGTTCTTCTTGCGTATCGCGCACAGTTGGCGTGGTGGTTTTGGACATGGAAGGCTCGCTAAACACAGGGCAACGTTGCCTGTTTCCATCTTAGGATTGCTATGCGCCACTGGCTGTAGGACCATACCGCAACTTGCGATTTTTCGCATTTTCAGCAATATGTAAGAAGGTCACTTTAGATGAAAAGAAAGCCGCCAACCGACCGGCTGGCGGCTTGAAGTGATCAGGCCGATCAGGCCCATTCACTGATGCTTTAGCTGTACACGTCCTGTGCGCGGTAATTTTTCCACTGCGTCGTTAGATGTGCTGTATCGTCGTCATTGCGTGGGCGAACGCCCATCAAAATGCCACCTTTGCGGATGCCCTCGTCATACTCTTTTACGCGCTCTTCAGGCATGTTCCAGCCGACCAGTGCGCCGACAATTCCGCCAGTCGCAGCGCCCGCGCCCGCGCCGGCCAGCGCGGCTGCAATCGGGCCTGCCAGCACCAAGCCAAGGCCGGGAACGGCAATGCTCGTACCCACGGCAGCAATCGCTGCTGCAATCGCACCGACTGTGCCGCCGATGGCTCCGCCAACGCCTGCACCTTCAGCTGCTTTGTTGCCCAACTCAGTTTCTGTGCCAACGGAAGTGAAATGGCGTTTTTTTGTGTCGTCAGACATCACTACATTGATGTCGTCTTTGGTATAGCCGCGCTCAGAGAGTGCGTGGTAGCCTTTTTCCGCACTGTCACGGTCAGGGAATAATCCAGTCATCAGTGGTTTTTCGTTGTTCATCATAAATTTCTTTCAATATGGTTGACGTTAAAGAAAGCACGCTTTGCAGATCAGAAGCTGTATGCATGGTGCTGTAGCCGTTCATTCAGCGGCGTGTGAATTTTCGTTTTTAAGTGCGCTCCGCGCTGCCAGACAATGCCTCACGCGAGATGCTTACATGGCGCAATATTAAGTAGGAATAATCCTAGAGAAAAAATCAGGGGTTCTTTAGATCTACATCAAGGTGCATGCACAACATAGCCATGGGGCTGGTGGGGTGGTGGTTTGAACCATGCTTCGTTGTAATCCAGCTCCACGCTTTGCTGCAAACTTCAAAGGCAATAAATCCTACTTGCCCAGCAAGCCTAGCGCGGTGTGCGGACGCGAGATGACTTGGCGCAAGGCTTGGGCTAAGAACTGGGACGAGGTGAAATATTGCTCGGAGGCTTGCCGCAGAGCGAAGCCTGCTTAGAGCGGCATAGGAGATGGATATATTAAAATTCGTATGATTACTATACGAATTAAAAAATAAAATAGAGGCTAGCAAAACAGGTAATCCATTCATGAGTCAAGTCACCAATACCGTTCGCTTTGTCCTTGATGGGCAAATCATTGAAGCCCAAGGCAAGCGCCGCACGACCACTGTGCTGGATTATTTGCGAGAAGGTTTGGCTCGCACGGGTACGAAAGAGGGCTGCGCGGAGGGCGATTGCGGGGCTTGCGTGGTGCTGGTGGGGCAGTTGAATGCTCAAGGCTCAGGCGTCGATTATTTGCCGGTGAACTCTTGCATGCAGCTTTTGCCTTCACTCGATAGCAAATCGCTGAAAACCGTGGAGAGCTTGAAAAAGCCTGACGGCACGCTGCACCCGATTCAAAAAGAAATGGTGGATTGCTTTGGCTCGCAATGCGGCTTTTGCACGCCGGGCATCGTGATGAGCTTGGCAGGCATGGTGCAGACCAATGCCTGCCCGAGCCGCTCGCAGGTGAACGATGCGCTCTCTGGCAACCTGTGCCGTTGCACGGGCTACAAGCCGATCATTGATGCCACTTTGAAAGCCTGCCAGCGGCCAGCGGCTGAGCTGAAGATTGAAGACACGAAAGATGTGGCGCTGCTCAAAGAAATTGCTCGCGACAAACAGCCCACGCTCGGGCTCGAAGGCCAGATCGTGATTCAGCCGGTGGTGCGCACGAAAAAAGGCAGTGAATTTGTCTCGCCCAGCACGGTGGATGAAGTGGCTAAGTATCTGAGCGACTATCCGCAAGCCACGCTGCTCGCTGGCAGCACGGAGATTGGCTTGCAAGTGAACAAGCAGTTTGCGCGCCCTGAGAATATTTGCTATTTGGGCAATGTGGCGGAGCTGCTGGGTGTTAAAGAAACGGCTAGCGCTTGGATGATTGGCGCTGCTGTGCCGCTCGAAGCTGTGATGAATTTGGTAAGCGAGGCCTATCCAGATTTCGCAGAAGTGCTGCGCCGCTTTGGCTCGCCACCGATCCGCTCGACGGCCACGCTCGCTGGAAACATCGCCAACGGCTCGCCGATTGGCGACACCATGCCTTGCCTGATGGCCTTGGGTGCAACTCTGCATCTGCGCAAAGGCGATAAAAAGCGCATTGTGGCGCTCGATGCGTTTTATACCGGCATGAAGGCCAGCATCTTGCAGCCCGGTGAATTCATCACCGCGATTGAGTTGGCTAAGCCCAAAGCAGGCAGTCAATTTCGCGCCCACAAAATCAGCAAGCGCTTTGATCAAGATATCTCAGCCACCTGCGCTGCGATCAGTTTTGAACTCGAAGACAACGAATTTGGGGGCAAACTCAAGAACGTCAAACTCGCCTACAACGGCATGGCTCCCGCGCCTTGCCGTGCGCCCAAAATCGAAGCTGTGCTCGAAGGCAAATCGCTGTTTGACGTGAAGGCCAATGAGATCGATGCAGCCATTACCGCCAGTTTCCCCGCGCGAGATGGCCTGCGCGCTACTTGGGCGTATCGCTCGCTCGTTGCCCGCAATCTTGTGCTTGAATTTGTGGAATCTGCCACGCCCGCTATGAAAGAGGCCGCTTAAATGAACGCTCCCACCACGCTCAAAGAATTGCTGCCCGCAGAAGCTGGTAACACAGAAAACCAAGCAGAGCAGGGCACGAATCTCGTTCATGAATCCGCGCATTTGCACGTCACAGGCGCAGCGGTTTATACCGACGACATTCCTGAGCTACGCGGCACGCTCTATGCGGCGCTGATCTTGTCTCCTGTGGCGCATGGTGAGCTGATCGGTGAAGGCATTGACCGCGCCGCCATCCTTGCCGAGCATGGCGTCGTAGCGGTTTACACAGCGAGTGACATTCCCGGCGAAAACAACTGCGGCCCCATCATTCATGACGATCCGTTTCTCGCCGCAGGCAAGGTGGAGTTTTTAGGGCAAGCTGTGGCCGTGGTCGTGGCGACCGACATGCTCTACGCCCGCGAAGTCGCAAAGAAGGCCAAGGTCTTGGTCAAAGAGCTGCCCGCCATCCTCACGATTGAAGAAGCGCTCGCGCAGCAAAGCTTCATCATGCCCGCCAAAGCCATCACGCGCGGCAAGCCGCAAGAGGCGATAGCCGCAGCGCCACACAAGCTGAGCGGAAGCACCTATTGCGGCCAGCAAGAGCAGTTTTACCTCGAAGGTCAAATCACCTACGCCGTGCCGCGCGAAGACAATCAGCTCACGCTGTATGTGAGCACGCAACACCCTGATGGCAATCAGCGCGAAGCCGCTGCGGCACTCAATCTGACGACCAAAGATGTGGAAGTGATCTGCCGCCGCATGGGTGGCGGTTTTGGCGGTAAAGAAGGCAATGCGTCGATCTTCTCGCAGTCTGCAGCTCTCGCTGCGCACAAGCTGCAAAAGCCCGTCAAGCTGCGTGTCAACCGCGATGACGACATGATGATCACCGGCAAGCGCCACGATTTCCGCTTGGATTACACCGTGGGCTTTGACGATGCAGGCCGCATCCTCGGCGTAGATTTCATGCTGGCTTCGCGCTGCGGCTACTCGACCGACTACTCCGGCCCAGTGAACAACCGCGCCGTGCTGCACATTGACAATTGCTACTACCTGCCCAACCTCAATATCATCAGCCACCGCTGCAAAACCCATACCCAAAGCGCCACCGCCTTTCGAGGCTTCGGCGGCCCGCAAGGCATGTTTGGCATTGAAACCGTGATCGAGGAAATTGCGCAAACCATTGGCAAAGACGCACTCGATGTGCGCAAGATCAATCTGTACCAAGATCCTGCTGTTTCGGGTAACGCGCAAAGCATGACGACACAATACGGACAGCAGATTGAAGATTGGGTGGGCGATAAAGTCATCAACCAAGTCGAAGCGGAGTCGAATTACCGCGAGCGCCGTGCAGCAGTGAGCGCTTTCAATGCGCAGAGCAAAACCCACCGTAAATCACGTGTTCGCGGCGTGGCCCTCGTGCCTTTGAAGTTTGGCATCAGCTTCACCGCCACCATGCTCAACCAAGGCGGCGCACTGCTCAATATTTACATGGATGGCTCGGTCAGCGTGAACCACGGGGGCACGGAGATGGGGCAGGGCCTCAACACCAAAATGCAGCAGGTCTGCGCAGATGGTTTGGGCATTCCTGCCAGCTACGTTCGCGTCACCGCCACGGACACTCAGAAAGTGCCCAATGCATCTGCCACATCGGCATCCAGCGGCGCAGACATCAATGGTGCTGCCATCATGAATGCTTGCGAGCAGATGCGCGCACGCCTCGCGCCAGTGGCTGCGCGTATGCTCAAGTGTGATGCGTCTACTATTAAATTCGTAGCAGGCCGCGCAGGTTCTATGCCGGCTAATGGCCAATTTGACTCTAAAAACAGCGTGGAATGGTCTGCGCTGATCAAGAAAGCATGGCTTGATCGCGTCGGTCTTTCAGTCGCAGGTTTTTACATGACCCCTGAAATCGGCTACGACATCGATACCTTGATGGGCCATGCCTTCTACTACTTCTGCTACGGCGCAGCCGTGACCGAAGTGGAGATCGACACCCGTACCGGCGAATGGTGGCTCAAAGCGGTAGACATCGTGCACGATGCAGGCCAGAGCATCAACCCAGCCATTGACATCGGCCAAGTCGAAGGCGCCTACATCCAAGGCATGGGCTGGCTCACGATGGAAGAATGCGTTTGGGATTTGAAGGGCAAGCCTACGAAAGACGGCTTCAGCGGACGAGGCAAACTCCTCACTCACGGCCCGAGCACCTACAAAATCCCCGTGGCCAGCGATGTGCCCGAGCATTTCAAAGTCAGCCTGTTTGACAACCAGAACCTCAAGCCCACGCCCTTCCGCAGCAAAGCGGTGGGCGAACCGCCGCTCATGCTCGCGCTGTCTTCCTACTTCGCCATCCGCGATGCGGTGAGCGCCAGTGCAGATCATAAAAAACGCGTTGCATTCAAAGCGCCAGCCACGCCAGAGCGGATTTTGATGGCTTGTGAGGCTTTGAAAGCGTAGTTAAGCATAATTTGCTGGGGTTAAAAAGCAGCGACCCGTTCATAGTCACGTCATCCCGACTCTTTTTCTCCCCGGTTGCTCCCAATATCAATAAGCCCTATAATTTGCTAGCAAATAGCATTAATGCTGTCATTTAGGAGTTGGGATGCATACCTTAACAGTCAGAAAAATCTCTGAGCCGATTCACGCCGCCTTGAGATTTCGAGCGCAGCTGCATGGGCGCAGCGCGGAGGCTGAAATTCGAGACATATTGGAAAAAGCTGTTAGGCCAGCTGCGCCATGGCTTGATCAACTAAGGCAAGCGGGCAAAGACATGGATGCCTTGTTGGGCGGCAAAGATTGGTTGCCTCAGAGAGCTAAACGCCCTTTCAAAGGCGTAAATTTTGATGAAAGCACAGAGAGCCAAGCATGATTGTCTTGGACACGAATGTGGTCTCTGAGAGCATGAAACCTGCACCAGACGAGAAGCTGATGGCATGGCTCGCAGCATTGCAACCGAGCGCGGCATACCTGAGTGTGGTGTCTGCCGCTGAAATGCTCACGGGCGCGGCCTTGCTACCCGCAGGCAAGCGCCGCGAAGGGTTAACAAAAATCATTGCCGCGCAAGTGCTACCTGCGTTTGAAGGACGTTTACTGGAGGTGGATCTCGCGGTTAGCTACCGCATCGCAGAAGTTACAGCCAGCGCACGCGCGGCGGGCAACGATATTGATTTCCCAGATGCTGCGATTGCAGCTACAGCGCTAGTCCATGGCTATAAGCTCGCCACGCGCAACACCCGTGATTTCGTAGGCACTGGCGTTCAGCTCGTTATTCTAATTCCCATTAGAAATAGCATTAATAATCCAATCCCATCCGGCGATACTTTTGATCGATTCATGTTGCGTTTCCAGGGTCTTGAGCGACCCCACCAGATGGTCCTCCAGTAAATCCAGCGTCTCAAAGGTTCGG
>JANMHJ010000080.1:0-2095 GCA_031375105.1 Variovorax sp. | reverse complement strand
GTGCCCATTTTGTCGATCACATCGGGATGCGCACTCACCTTCACGCCTTTGGCAGCCACTGATCTGAGCATCGCATTCAAGCGCGCGCGATCACGGCCAGCTTCGAAGGGGTTGTACCAAACCAAGGCGAGATCCACATCGGCCAATCGTGCCTCGATCTCGCTGGCAATCTCATCGCAAAACGGCGCACTGATTACCTCTGCTCCCGCATCGCCAAGCGCCTGCGCAATGCCTGCCATGCGCGTGTTTTCAACCCGCGTTTGAGCAAGCTCCTGGGTATCAGCAGGGAACACGATAGCAATTTGATATTTAGCTTGAGTCATTCACAGCTCCTTCACAACAGGGTCTTTGATCAGCAGCAAGCTCAAGCAAAGCAGCGCCGCATAAAACACGAAACCGAAGGCGACTGCCACACAAAACCCCGTCAACCCGAATCCTAACCAATAGGCTGCCGCGATAGCACCAACCGCATTGACGAACAAGCGCGCCGCGTTAGCCACCATCGCAGCATAGCCACGCCCATAACCCTGGCAGGCAAACACCAAGCCCAGTGCGAGCCCGAAGAAGCCATATACAGGCCCCACAGTCTGAAGATACAACGAGCCGGTGCGCAAGACCTCCGGCTCGCTGCTGAACAAGCCCACCCAAAGATGTGGCCAAACCGCCACCACCAAGCCGATAACGGCGCAAATACCTGCGCTGAGAAGCGCTCCCGTCCAAGCAATCTTGCGTGCACGCCGATATTGCCCCGCACCCCAATTCATGCCCACCATAGCCACCGTGGCCACCCCGAAACCAAACACGATGGGTTGCAAAATGTATTCAAGCCGCGCGCCCATCGCGTAGCCAATCGCAGCAGATGGGCCGAACTGCCCAGCGATGCCCGTGAGCACGACGATCGACATATTCATGATCACCATATTGATCAAGCTCGGCACGCCCACATTCAAAATATCAGCAAATAGCGCGCGCTGCAAGCGAATGCCTCGAAAGCGAAACTGTAGAGACGATTGCCCCGAGCGCAGATAGCGAATCATCACCAAGCTGCCCACGGCAAAGGGAAGAATCAAGCTCCATGCCGCTCCAGCCGATCCCATGGAAGGAATCGGCCTCCAGCCAAAAATCAGCAAGGGCGACAGCGCAATATGCGCCACCACACAGCCCAGCAGCACACCCGCATGCACCCGCATGTTTCCCGTGCCACGCACCGCATTGCCCAGCAAATTCAGCACACAAATACACACCGCGCCGCCCATAGCGACATTCGCGTAGCTCAAAGCATCCGCAAGCACTTCATCCCGCCCGCCCATCCAGCGAAAAACCACAGAGCCAGCCAGCCACATCGACACGCTGAATATCGCGCCCAGCGCCAATGCGAGCACGAAAGCATGGAAGACCAACTGCTCTGCCCGCTCATGTTGCCCAGCACCAATCGCTCGAGCTATCGCCGAGCTCACCCCCGCGCCCATGCCGCTGTTGGTGCTGTGCAGCACCATCATCACAAAAGGAAATGCCAGCGAAGCACCCGCGAGCGCGCTGGTGCCAATCTGCCCAAGGAAATAGCCATCAAAGATGATCACCCCCACAAAGGCCAACAAATTCATCACATTGGGCACAGCCAAGCGAAGCATAGTAGGCACAATCGCGCCTTCAAGCAAAAGCTTCTTTCTAGCTGCAGCAGGTGTTAACGGCGCTTGGGCAGATGCCGTTGGAAGAGTGGAAATACTCGATAGTTGTTTCGTCAATTCAGTCACAAAAACGCCTCCGCCCAACAAGGGGATACGGAGCAGCGCTTGGACACAATGTCTTGAGTAAGCCGGGAGGCCGCGTGAGAGCCCGACAGGCTTGAAGTTACCAGAAGTCTGCGCGGAATACAAGGTATCCAGCGTTTCGCAAAGATCCTAGACTGCTTGAGCTCCTGTACTCCGCTACTGAATGGATAACACTCTGCGCAGGTATCTAAACAGCTTGCACTATCAATGGTGCCTACACTTCGGTTGGATGAAGGGTCACAATATCAAGCAAAAGCCATCCGCTGCACGCCATCCAGATCAAGTGTCTGCCGCGCTTGCCACAAGTCATATTGATCTTGCAT
>JANMHJ010000078.1:0-23203 GCA_031375105.1 Variovorax sp. | reverse complement strand
ACACAGTGAGGGAGCGTTTTGGAGGGTGCCCAAACCATTCCCTCACCTCTGATCGTGGCGTATGCGGCGTTCTGATGCGTTGATTTTTTGAGCGGTGCATTTTGAAATTCTAGTGAGAGGTTTTTTTACAACCTCAACGTTCGAGATGTGCGGCGGCACAAAGGCGAAGCCTTTGGGACGTCCGCTCGATGGAGAGTTAGCCGTCACTGCTTGCATGCTGGAAACGCCAGGGAGAAGACAAGCACGGCTGTTCCGAGACAGTAGAGCGCGCGATACAGCCACTGGTTGGCCCATTCTGTGAACAGGACGCCGCTGAAACTCTGTATTTCCCATCCGCGCACGAAGAGCGTTCCCCAAAGCAAAAGAGAAGCGCCAACTATTTGAGCCCACTGCACGGTTTCGCCAGTTGCGCACCTGCCCATGCTATCCATTGCATGGCCGACGGCGAAGCCCACAGCCGAAGACACGACGACCAAGGCCAGTGATTTGAAGAAAGCACCACGGACCACACTTGCTCGATGAGGGGGGCTCGGTCGATCCGTGTACCCGTTTCGAGCTTCGATGTCTTTTTGCTCGGCCTCGATGAAGCGCTGTGGCGCAAACAGAAGCTGCCAACAAAGGCGAGCTGCCTGAAAGATGGAGACGGGCGTTGGACGGCTGTCGGCCATGTGACGGCTAACGAATAGCGTTTATCTGTCGCGAGATCAAGTTGATAGAAACCAAGAGTGCCTCCTGCGACAGATAAACCTTGTTGGACTGAACCACGTTGGGTGGTTGCGGGTAAGGGGAATGAAATCTTCAGTCCCTTGCTTGAAGTAAATTATGGCGCAGATTGGCGCATTTGGATGCCTGTAAAGTGCCCCAAGTGCGATTGCAGCACCGCCAGAGACACAGATGCACAGCCCGCGCAATGCGAAACCACGCTGCTGTTGCCGTTTGCACACGCCGCACGCACAGCGCCCCCTGCGCCGCTATTTTTGAAGCACATTGCCAGTCATCCACAAGCTCATGTCATACATGGCGGACCCCGGCAACCGTTGGCAGCATTGGCGTGAGCATGCTCAACACCCGAGTAAAGGGGGAATTTATGCTAATTTCGGCCTCTAGCCGTTATAAAATATGCGCAGAGTGCTATTGAATTAAGAGCATAACGACGCGCTAACCAAGCTGATCCGCTACGCGATGGGTCTGAAAAAACGAAGTCTTTCTCGGTCGGGCGCGGCCAACCAACTCATCATCGCTACAAAAGATCAGCAGCTCGACAGACCAAGCCGAGAGCGCCCAAAAGAAAGGCCTCGGCTTTTTCGGGCACGTCGCGTGGCAGGCGAGCGGGCGGCGTGCAGACGAAGCAGGCGAGCAGGCGAGCAGGCGGTGCGAAGGCGAAGCGGTCAATCAACAACCCCGTATCCGAAGCGAAAAATCAGGCAAGAAGCTTCCTCGCCCGCACCCGATCCACGCGCCTTCCTTCCAGCGCCATCACCTCAAAGCGCCAGCCATTGGCTTCAATCGTCTCGCCTTTGGCAGGCAAATGCCCAGCCACGGCCATCAGCAGGCCAGCCAGTGTGTTGTAGTGCCCCGCTTCTTCGTCGGGCAACTCATCGTCAATATCCAAGCGGCTTTTCAGCTCAGCCACAGGCATCAGGCCATCGAGCTGCCAGCCACCATCTGCTTCGCGCGTGGCCCAAGCATCGCCAGCCACTTGGGGCTTGAGCTCTCCGGTGATGGCTTCTAACAAGTCTCGCGGTGTCAGTAAGCCTTGGCACACGCCGTATTCGTCCACCACAAACACCAGCCGCGCCGATTGCTGGCGAAATTGCTCCAGCAGCTCCATGCCGCTGAGCGTCTCAGGAATGAAGACGGCGGGCGTGGCCAAATCGCCCACCATTTGCCCCGTGTTACCCGTCTGCTGGCGCAGCAACCGCGCCACGCTCACAATGCCGACAACATTGTCCAGCCCGCCTTGGCAGACGGGATACCAGCTGTGCGAGGTTTTGCTGTTGCTGTCATGGGTGCCGCCTGCCTTGCGCAGGGCTTCTTCCACTGTCATGTGTGTATCGAGCCAGACGATATCGGAGCGCGGAATCATGATGGAAATGAGAGGCCGGTCGTCCAAATGAAACAGGTTTTGCACCATTTGGCGTTCATGCTGTTCAATGAGACCCGCGTCTAGGCCTTCGTCCAAACTGGCGGAAAGCTCTTCCTCGGTCACGCTGCGCGCCTGATCAGTGCGGATGCGCAGCAGTTTGAGCACGCCCTGTGTGGTGACGGTGAGCAGTTTCACAAACGGGCTGGCCACCTTAGCCAGCCAAAGCATCGGCTTGGCCACCACCCGCGCCACAGCTTCCGGGTATGCCCAGCCAATGCGTTTGGGCACGAGCTCGCCAAAAATCAGGGTGATAAACGTGATGCAGATCACTACGAAAGTCGTAGCACTCGGCGCAGCAGCAGCTTGGGATAAACCCAGATTCATCAAAAACTGCTGCACATCTTCGCTAAACGCTGCCTCTCCCACGATGCCGTTGAGCATGCCAATTGAGGTGATGCCGATTTGCACCGTGGAGAGCATCAGCGTGGGTTTGTCCGCCAATTCCAGCGCGGCTTTCGCGCCATCATCGCCGCTCTCGGCCATGGCCATGAGCCGTACTTTTTTGGAAGCTGTTAGCGCCATCTCGCTCATGGCAAATGCGCCGTTGATGAGCGTGAGGACGGCAATGAGCAGGAAATCCATGAAAAACGATTAGAGTCTAGAGATATGGGACTTTACCTGATTGGCGATGTGCAAGGCTGCGATTCGGCGCTCGGGCGGCTGCTCTCTGAGATTGACTTTTCCCCTAGCCGAGATCAGATCGTGTTGCTGGGCGATCTGGTCAACCGCGGCCCCGATTCGCTCGCCGTGTTGCGGCGCTTACAAGCTTTGGGTGATGCCGCGCAATGTTTGCTAGGCAACCATGATCTGCATGCGCTGGCGGTGGCTTGCGGTGCAAGAGCTGCGCACAAGAGCGACACACTGCAAGAATTGCTCGCCGCGCCCGATGCGCCAGCACTGCTCGATTGGCTGCGTTGGCGCGAATTGGCGATTTTGCGAGACGGTATTTTGATGGTGCATGCAGGCGTACTGCCCAGTTGGGATGCTACTAAAACAATAGCACTGAGCGCACAATCTATAACGGCTATCCGCTCAAAAGACCCTAAAAATTTCTTCCAAAGCATGTATGGCAACGCGCCAGCCGCTTGGCAAGACGATCTGCAAGGCCCAGAGCGCCACCGCGTCATCATCAACGCCCTCACGCGCCTTCGCTTTTGCAGCTTAGTGGGCGAGATGGAATTCGCCACCAAAGAAGGCGCAGGCGCGGCGCCGGAGGGCTACATGCCGTGGTTCGACGTAGCCGGCCGCGCCACAGCCAACACAGTAGTCGCCTTCGGCCACTGGAGCACGCTAGGCCTCATCAACCGCCCCAATTTGATCGCGCTAGACACCGGTTGCGTTTGGGGCGGCTGTTTGAGCGCCATGCGCGTGGATGGCGGGCGGCGGGAGCTGGTGCAGGTGAAGTGTGAGCAGGCGGCCTCACCACTTTTCGTGAAAACCGCGCCCCAGCTTGGGGCTGAGGCTGCTTAGAGCGATGAGTTAGCGGGAGAAATTCTGAGTCATCATCCTTGCATTTATGGAGCTTCATTCCATGAATTGCAAGCTTAATTTTTATGTTGCAGAGCCTGTAGTTCGACTTCTGTCAACCAGCGCCACTGCCCAGAGGGCAAATCTTCCGCCAGCACCAAGCTGCCTATTTGTGAGCGATGCAGGGCCACGACGTGGTTGCCGACGGCGGTGATCATGCGTTTGACTTGGTGATATTTGCCCTCTAGCAGGGTCATGTCCAGCGACTTTTCGCCCGTTTGTACGCAGGCGGCAGCTTTGGCTGGCCTTGGGTCGTCGTTGAGCACCACGCCAGTGAGCAACTTCTCAATCTGCTGCGCTTCAACTTCGCGGTCGGTGGTGATTTGGTAGACCTTGGGCACATGGTGCTTGGGGCTGCTCATTTTGTGGAGAAACTGGCCGTCGTCAGTGAGCAGGAGCAGGCCGGTGGTGTCCTGGTCGAGCCTGCCAATGGCTTGCACGCCTTGCACCACGCCTTTGGTGGGGCGCTGGCGCAGGGGGGCGGGCAGCAGGCTGTAGGCGCTGGGCCAGGCGCCGGGGCGGTGGCTGCATTCGAAGCCTGCTGGCTTGTGTAGGAGCAGGTAGGCCTTCTCGTGATATTCCCAGCTCTTGCCTTGCACGGTGAAAGGCATACCGTCATTTGCTATTATTTCAGTAGCATTCTGCGTAGATTCTATAAGGGGGAACTGCACAAAACCCTGTTGAATCAAGCCGGCGCAGACGCGCCGGGTGCCAAAGCCTTGGCTGAATAACAGATCATCAAGCCGCATACGCTTTACGTCACCGCTGCGCCATGCTTTCAGTACCGCGTGGGCCGAGCCAGCTCGGCCAGGACTTGATCAGGCTCGCTCTCGCCTGCTTTGAACAGCGCGGCCACTTTGCGTTTGGTTTTGATATTGGCTGAGAAACGCGAAGTCGAGGCTTTCGGCGTGCTTTCCCAAGCGGCGGCTTGCGCGGCGCTGGGTTCTTCGTAAGGCTTGTTGAAAAACGGATCGGCGGGTGCGCGGGCAGGGCGGCTGGGGTATTGGCTGCGCTGCGTGGGGCGATCATCACGGCGCTCCTCACGGCGATCCGAGCCACGCTCAGCCGGGCGATCAGATGACGTTTGCCCACCGGCATCTTCTTCGCCCCAAGCGCGGCGGCCTGAGTTGAAGCGGTCACCTCGGCGTGGGCTTTCGTTTTCCATCTCAATCGGGGAAAACTCCACCTTGGTTTTGATCAGCTTTTCAATGTCGGCAATCAAGCGCTTGTCGTCGCCATCCACAAAGCTGAGCGCCAGGCCCGAAGCGCCTGCGCGGCCCGTGCGGCCAATGCGGTGGACGTAATCTTCAGCGTTGAACGGGATGTCGTAATTGAATACAGCGGGCACGTCTTTGATGTCCAGGCCACGCGCGGCCACATCGGTAGCCACCAGCAAATCGACCTCGCCTTTTTTGAAGGATTTCAGCGCTTTCAAGCGCTCGTCTTGGCTTTTGTCGCCATGCAAGGCGGTGGTGCGCAGGCCGTCGCGCTCCAGTGATCGAGCTAAGCGGGCGCAGCCGAGCTTGCTGTTGCAAAACACAAAGGCTTGCGTGATGCCGCGTTGGCGCACCAATTGCTTGAGGACACGGCGTTTGTCGTCTTCATGCACGCTGAAAAACAATTGCTCAACGTTGGCTGCCGTCTCGTTGGGCCTTGCTGTTTCCACAAGAATCGGGTTTTGCAAATAGCTCGCAGACAAGCGCTTGATCTCAGGGGAAAACGTGGCTGAGAAGAGCAAGGTGGTGCGCTGCTTGGGCAAATAATTCAGGATGCGCTGCAAATCGGGCAAAAAGCCAATATCGAGCATGCGGTCGGCTTCATCCAGCACCACGTATTCCACTTGATTCAGCACAGCCGTTTTGGCTTCGATATGGTCGAGCAGGCGGCCGGGCGTGGCGGTCAAAATCTCGACGCCTTTGCGCAGCTCAGCCATTTGCGGCTTGATGTCAATGCCGCCGAAGACGACGGCGCTGCGAAGTTGGGTGTATTTGGCGTATTGCGTCACGTTGGCGGCGATTTGATCGGCCAACTCACGTGTAGGCGTGAGCACCAGCGCGCGCACAGGGTGGCGCGCAGGCGAGAGCGAGGCGCTTTCATGCTTGAGCATGCGCTGCAAGAGCGGGAGCACGAAGGCGGCGGTTTTTCCGGTACCGGTTTGCGCTGCGCCCATCACGTCTCGGCCTGCCAGCACATGCGGAATGGCCTGCGCCTGAATCGGGCTCATCGTGGTGTAGCCCTTTTCGGCCACAGCGCGTAGGATCGGCTCGGCCAAGCCAACAGAGGAAAATGGGATAGTGAGGGGTTCGGTCATGTAGGGTGTATTGTCGCACCTACGCTAGACACCCACGTGACAACCCTAGAGCCCGCGCCTTAGAACTGCCTCCACAATGGAAAACACATGATTTCTGACGAACCCATCCTCTCCCAAGACGAGCGCGAAGCGATCAACGCTGGCCGCTGGTTTGCCTCCCTTTCCCCCAGCCTGCGCCACGATATCTTGCGCTATGCCTATGTGAAGCGCTACCGCGATGGCGAGTTGATTGCAGCGCGCGGCGAACGGCCGGAAGAATGGAGCGCTTGCGCGAAAGGGGCTGTTCGCATATCCAGCACCTCGGTGTCTGGCAAGCAAGTCACGCTGACTTATGTGGAGCCAGGCATTTGGTTTGGTGATGTGGCCATTTTTGATGGCGACCAGCGCACGCATGATGCATATGCACATGGCGACACCACGATTGTTTGCGTGGCTCGGAATGATTTTGCCAAAATTCTGGCCGATCATGTCGAGTTGTACGAAGCCTTACTGCGCCTCAACGCGCGGCTGATTCGCCTGCTCTTTGGCTTGGTGGAAGACTTGAACACGCTGCCACTACGTGCCCGCTTGGCCAAGCAGCTCGTGCATTTGGCGCGCAGCTATGGCGTACCCAGCCTGTCTCACCAAGACGAAACGCGCATCGGCCTGCATTTGGCGCAAGAAGAGTTAGCGCAACTGCTGGGCGCTTCTCGCCAGCGCGTTAACCAAGAATTAAAGCAAATGGAGCGCGAAGAGCTGATCCGAGTGGAGCCCAGTGGTTTGATCGTGCGCAGCCGTGATGGCTTGAAACGTATCAGCCATGGAGATCCAGAATGAGTGACTTTGATCATTTCGTCGGCACGCGAGCCGTGTCTGACAAGCATGCATTTGACGCAGTGGCTCTGGAAGCTTGGATGGCTGTCAACGTGGCAGGTTTTGCAGGCCCATTGACGGTAGAAATGTTCAAAGGCGGGCAATCCAACCCAACTTACAAACTCATCACGCCCGCGCAGACCTATGTGATGCGCGCCAAGCCAGGCCCGGTGGCCAAGCTGCTGCCGTCGGCGCATGCCGTAGAGCGTGAATTTGCCGTGATGCGTGGCTTGGCGGGCACGGATGTGCCGGTGGCAAAGATGCATTCGCTGTGTGAAGATGAATCCATCATTGGCCGCGCGTTTTACATCATGGAGTTCGTCGAAGGCCGCGTGCTGTGGGATCAGGCTTTGCCTGGCATGAGCATGGAGGAGCGCGGCGCGATTTACCGCGAGATGAACCGCGTGCAGGCTGCTTTGCATACCGTTGATTTTGCAGCGCAAGGTCTGGAAGGTTATGGCAAACCCGGCAATTTTTTTGAACGCCAAATTGGCCGCTGGACGAAGCAATACCTAGCCTCTGTGACGCAACCGATTGAAGAGATGGACAAGCTGATCGAGTGGCTGCCTGCGAACATTCCGCAAAGTGGTCGCGATGAAAGCAAAGTCAGTATTGTGCATGGCGACTTTCGCTTAGATAATTTGATCTTCCATCCCACGGAGCCGCGCGTCTTGGCTGTACTCGATTGGGAGCTTTCTACGCTGGGCCACCCTCTTGCCGATTTCAGTTACCACTGCATGGCTTGGCACATCCCGCCCGGCGCTTTTCGCGGTATCGGCGGGCTCGATCATGCCGCTCTGGGCATTCCGAGCGAGGCTGAATACATTCGTCTCTATTGCGAACGCACAAGACTAGCCACGCCTGAGCAATTGCAAAAAGATTGGAATTTTTATCTGGCCTACAACCTGTTTCGCTTGGCGGCGATTCTGCAAGGCATCGCCAAGCGGATTGAAACAGGCACAGCCTCTAGCGCGCAAGCGATTGCTTCAGCGGCAGGGGCGAAACCTCTCGCGCAAATGGGCTGGCGCTTTGCTTTACGTGCTTGATATCAAAGATTTTTAAGACAGAACTTCCGGACGCAGATGACGCAAAGGTTACGCAGAAGACGCAGAAAAATACAAAAAAAGAAAATGATAGTTCGCTAGTCGCTTGATTTTTCTCAATGAATTTTTTGGTATTCCTTTTGCGTAACCTTTGCGTCTTCTGCGTCCGGTATTCGTATTTGTATTCATTCCTAACCTAACACCCAACTTACCGGAGACAAACATGGATTTTTCTTACTCACCTCGCGTCCAAGAGCTGCAAGCGCAGCTGCTCAAATTTTTCGATGATCACATCTATCCCAACGAAAAAGCCTACGTTGACGAAATAGAAGCCAACACCAAAGCAGGCAAGCGCTGGACTCCGCTGCAAACCATTGAAAAGCTCAAGCCCATCGCGCAAAAGCTTGGGCTTTGGAATCTCTTCCTGCCGCGCGACACTGCCGAGATTGCAGGCTTTGGCGGCGATCCGCAATTCGGCGGCGCAGGTTTAACCAACCAAGAGTACGCGCCCTTGGCCGAGATCATGGGCCGCGTGCTCTGGGCCAGCGAAGTGTTCAACTGCTCCGCGCCCGATACCGGCAACATGGAAACGCTGGCACGCTATGGCTCCCCAGAGATTCGTGACCTTTGGCTGAAACCCCTTTTGAGAGGCGAAGTGCGATCCGCTTTTGCCATGACTGAGCCTGATGTGGCCTCAAGCGATGCCACCAACATCGCCACCCGCGTTGAAAAGCAAAACGACGATACCTACCTCATCAATGGCCGCAAATGGTGGATCTCAGGCGCGGGCGATCCGCGCTGCGCCGTCTACATTGTGATGGGCAAGAGCGATCCTGATGCGCCACGCCACAGCCAACAAAGCATGATCGTTGTGCCCGCTGATGCCCCGGGCATCAATGTCATTCGCCCGCTCACCGTGTTTGGCTACGACGATGCGCCGCATGGCCATTGCGAAATGACGTTTACCAATGTCAAAGTGCCCGCGTCCAACATGCTGCTCGGCGAAGGCCGTGGCTTTGAAATCGCACAAGGCCGCTTAGGCCCTGGGCGCATTCACCATTGCATGCGTTTGATCGGTTTGGCTGAGCGCTCACTGGAGCTGATGTGCAAACGCGCCAGCAGCCGCACCGCATTTGGCAAACTGGTCTCGCAGCAGGGCGTGACGTTAGAGCGCATCGCAGAGGCACGTTGCAAGATTGATCAAGCCCGCCTGCTCACCTTGCGCACCGCATGGCTGATGGATGTGGGTGGTAACAAGCTGGCTAAAAACGATATCGCCATGATCAAAGTGGTCGCGCCTTCCATGGCTTGCCAAGTGATTGATTGGGCGATGCAAGTGCATGGCGGCGGCGGCATGTGTGATGATTTCCCGCTGGCGTATTCCTACACCGCGGCTCGCACGCTGCGTTACGCCGATGGCCCGGATGAGGTGCACCGCAATGCGATTGCTAAGAATGAATTGGGTAAATATTCAGTCTGATTCTTTGGTGTTCTTCGGCCTTCGATGCGCGTGGGTGCTTGGGGTATCCCACTGCGCTCATGTCCTCCGCGCTGGGCTTCGCCTGGCGCTCCCCCTTGACTTCGCTACGTGAGATACCCCAAGCACCCACGCGCATCGAGGGCTGTTGGTTGGCGTGCGGAGTTCAAATCTGGGAGCCGAACATTGCTGGGGTTGGTTATTGTGGGCGAACGTAGACCTTCAATGTGCCAACAGGCCTCGGCTGCGATTGGGCTGTCTCGCGCAGCGACGTAGAGGAGGAGCCGCAGGCGGGGGACAGTTGCGAAGTGAGGCAACCCAAGCGCAGTCGAGGCTGCTCTACCACAAAAGAAATTTACTGCAAATTAAGCACTTCACTGGCATAAATACTGCGCAGAGTGCTATGAATTCAATAGTAAACAAAGCGTTTAAAATAAAAGCATGCTAGATCCAAACCAACTCCGCAAAGACCTCGATTCGGTCGTCGCTGCGCTGCAAAAGCGCAAGAATCCTCAACCTTACCTTGATGTGGCCAGCTATATTGCGCTCGAAGCTGAGCGCAAGACCATCCAGACGCGCACCGAAGAGCTGCAAAACAAGCGCAACACCTTGAGCAAATCCATCGGCATGCTCAAAGCCAAAGGTGAGAGCGTGGATGCTGTGATGGCTGAGACGGGCGCGATCAAGACGGATCTGGATACTGCTGCTGCGCGCAATGACCAAATCGCTGCTGAGCTGCAAGCCATTCTCATGACGCTGCCCAATCTGCCGCACGAGAGTGTGCCAATAGGCGCAGGCGAAGAAGGCAACGTCGAAGTGCGCCGCTGGGGCACACCCAAAACATTTGACTTTGAAGTCAAAGACCACGTCGATGTCGGTCAACCCCTGGGCTTGGATGCTGATACGGGCGCCAAACTCTCCGGCGCACGCTTCACGTTCATGCGAGGCCAAATGGCCAAGCTGCACCGTGCTCTCGCGCAGCTCATGCTCGATATGCAAACCAATGAGCACGGCTACACCGAGTGCTACACGCCTTACATCGTCAACCGCGAAGTACTCGAAGGCACGGGGCAGTTGCCGAAGTTTGAAGAGGATATGTTTTGGGTCACGCGCGGTGGCGATGAGACGCAAGCCACGCAATACTTGATTTCTACCAGCGAAATCTCGCTCACCAACTCCGTTCGCGATCAAGTCCTCGCCGAGAGCGATTTGCCCATCAAGCTCACCGCCCACAGCCCCTGCTTCCGCTCGGAGGCAGGCAGCTACGGCAAAGACACCAAAGGCATGATCCGCCAGCATCAATTTGACAAAGTTGAAATGGTGCAGATCACGCATCCAGACAAGAGCTATGACGCCCTAGAGGAGATGACGCGCCACGCTGAAAACGTGTTGCAAAAGCTGGGCTTGCCTTACCGCGTACTCGCGCTCTGCACAGGCGACATGGGCTTTGCCTCTACGAAAACTTATGACCTCGAAGTTTGGCTGCCCGCGCAGAACACTTACCGCGAGATATCATCTTGCAGCAATTGTGAGTCGTTCCAAGCCCGGCGCATGCAGACGCGTTTTAAAAATGTGCAAGGTAAAAACGAACTGGTTCACACGCTCAACGGCTCCGGCTTGGCCGTAGGCCGCACCCTCGTGGCTGTGCTGGAAAATTATCAGAACGCAGACGGCTCAGTCACTGTCCCTGAAGCCTTGCGCCCCTACATGGGCGGGCAGAGCCTGATGAGTTTGTAGCTCTTCAAGCTCTAACCCGGAACTTGTTTGCCACCCAACGGTTGCCCGTCAAACGGATCGTTCTTTGCAGATCCTTTCCAATGAAAATGGAGATCGCTGTTTTTGCTTTTACCGATGGTGACGTTGCGCGTTTGCGACTGTCCTTCGTGGGAGGCCGTCACGCGGTAGGTGCCTACAGGCAGTTGCACATAGGTTAACGGCCCGGCGCCATCGAGTTGCAACACGGTGGCATTTCTCGTGTCGGTAATTTGCAAACTGACATTCGCGATGAACTCATTGGCCTTGAGCTGGGAAAACATAATGCGCATGGGCCAATTTTTTGCGATGGATTGCATGTAACGCGCTTGCTCATCACCCGCCCCACCATTGACATATCTCGCCCCTTGTCCTTGCTCTTCCTTAACTACAGCCTCTTGAGCGTGAATAGATCCAGAAGATATCAACATCAACGATAGGCACACTGAAGTGGACACTAAAAATTTCTTCTTCAACATAGATACCCTTTCTAAAATTTCGCGGCGCACAGGCGCTGTGAGTACGAAAGATATGCCACGTGGAATGCAGTGTCTGTGCGTTGTCGAACAGAGTTGCAGCTCGCTGGGCGAAGTGAAATTTAGGACGTTGGACGATTGCCTATTTGGCTCATCAGATCAAATGTGTCAATGGCGGAGGAGGAGGGATTCGAACCCTCGGTAGACTTGCATCTACGCCTGATTTCGAGTCAGGTACATTCAACCACTCTGCCACCCCTCCGCAGCGTGTGAAGTGAGTATTTTAACATCGAATGTTGCTACATATTTGATAGCAATCTATGCTTATTCTACAGTGGCGAAGTGGCTAAATGCCTGCGGCCCAGTGGTCGTGAATGGCATTGCCGGCCATGGCGGCTACTGCACTGACGCAAGTGCCCCACGTAAGTTGGTCGAGCTCACCGAGGCCCAAACGCCGTCGATCAGGGCGGTTTTGGTATGCAGAACAGCGCTATGCATTTCGTAAATTTTCACTCGTGCCAAGCGGATGCAACTGTGGTCTGCTGGCGGGATTTTTTTCCGAACGAGCTACCTGGGTGAACGCTGATCGAATCATGTTGACTTGCACACCTTGACGTTGCTTGTTCATCAATACACCTGAGAAGCCCCGACTCACCTCATCATCTTCAAAAACACAGGTTTCTAAGTTGATGTGATTGCGTGCGGATTCCATGCCAGTGAGCATGGCTTGGTAAGTGGCCGGGCCATCAACAAGAGGTTGCACATTTTTACCAGAATTCAAGTGCGTACCGGTGATGGCTTCTTCAGCAGCAAGGTGGCGCTCTGAGGCGCTGGCTTACGCATTGCTGGGTGTCAGTCTATCTGTTAGGGCTTGACTGCGAGTCGCAGACAAGAGCCCGCGAGCATCTTCCAGCGCGATTGACGGTGTGGAGCTTGTTGAATCAATACGATCAATCTTCGGCAATTTACTGCAACCCCACATCCCCAGCAAGCTGTAAGCCCTCATGCAAATCAAGCGCAGCATGCGCAGCAGGATCAAATCCGCCCCATCAGCAACAACACAATGATGATGACAACGACCAAACCAATCCCGCCACTGGGTCCGTAACCCCAGCCTTTACTGTGCGGCCAACTTGGTATAGCCCCAATCAACAACAAGATCAGAATGATCAATAAAATGGTTCCTAAGCTCATAGCAACTCCTTAAATGGATAAAAATTGAAGATGCTCAAAGCTGTTGGAGCGTGTCGTGCTCGCCTAAGCCAATGGGCTTGCCTGCAATCACTGAGGCGGCCAAAGCAAATAGCCGAATCGTGCTGCTGTGAGGAGCATCCCAATACTCAGCGCAAGTCGGTATGAATTTAAACAGCACCACATTTGGCGAGTCTGGACCATCTGGAAACCAAGGCTTTGCAAATACGCTCCAAAGGCGACGGATGTGTTCGCGACGGGTGCTAATGATGGCGTGACCCGATAGCGAGACATAAGTGCCATGGCTTGGGTGTGTGAAAGTCAAATTCACATGGTCAAGGTGCTTGGTTTTCTCTGAATGGTTGGCTGTTAAAAACCAGATCGCACCGTCGCCGTCCATTTCTTGCGGTGACATCGGACGGCTTTCTAGGGCTCCTGTCGCGCTGGAGGTAGTGAGCATGGCGACATTCATGCCTTCAATCAACTCACCCAATTTTATGAATTGGGGGCTGTCTTGGGGTTCAATTTTCATGGGGAGCTTCATTCTTTTGGTGAAGCAGCCATGATGCGGCAGCGGTGAGATATGATGCGTCGGCTTTTCGCGCAAAGCACTGTAGGAGAACGGGCCGTTTGCTTTAGTTCGCCAGAGGTTTTGTCGGTCGCGTCGCCGCGTGAAGCTGTAGTTTCTCCAGCGTGACGAAACTCAGCGCATTTTCATGCGTACATTCAAGCACCACGGGCGGGGCAAAGCCTGCATCCATCGCTTCTTTCCAACGCGCAGCGCAAAGACACCAGCGGTCTCCCGCTACCAAGCCTGCAAAGCGGTATTCGGGGCGCGGGGTCATAAGATCGTTGCCGCGCTCCAGCGAGAAGACCAAGAATTCATGCGTCATGCGGGCGCAGACCACATGGCTGCCATGATCATGCTCATCGGTTGTGCAGCAGCCATCGCGGTAGTAACCGGTAAGCGGATCGTAGGAGCAGGGCACGAGGGGCGTGCCCAAAACATTCTTGGTCATGTTGCAATGCGCAGATAAAAATTACTTTGGTGTCACGCCCAATTGCGTCATCTTCATCGCCGATGCGATCAGCGTAGAGACTTGCGACATGTCGCTGGGAACGATGAGCGTGGTGGTCGCATCCGCTGCTACTTTGCCATAAGCCTCAACCGCCATTTCAGCCACTTTCAGCTGCACGGCTTGCTCACCGCCGGGTTGGCGGATTGCAGCAGCAATGCGCTCAATCGCACCCGCTGTGGCATCGGCCACGGCGGTGATGGATTGCGCATCACCTTGGGCTTTGTTGATCACAGCTTGCTTCTCGCCTTCAGAGCGAGCGATGAAAGCCTCGCGCTCACCTGTGGCAATATTAATCTGCTCTTGGCGACGGCCTTCGGAGGCGGCAATCAAGGCGCGTTTCTCGCGCTCAGCAGTGATCTGCGATTGCATGGCGAGCAAAATTTCTTTCGGAGGCGTCAAATCTTTGATTTCATAGCGCAACACTTTCACGCCCCAGTTCAAAGCAGCTTCATCAATCGCCGCCACCACTTGCGAATTGATAATGGCGCGTTCTTCGAAGGTTTTGTCCAGCTCTAATTTACCGATCACGCTGCGCAGCGAGGTTTGCGCGAGCTGAGAAATCGCCATGATGTAATTCGACGAGCCGTAGCTGGCGCGCATCGCATCGGTCACTTGAAAATACAAAATGCCATCGACCTGCAATTGTGTGTTGTCTCGCGTGATACAAACTTGGCTCGGCACATCGAGCGGAATTTCTTTCAGGCTGTGTTTGTAGGCAATTTTGTCAATGAAGGGAACGAGAAAATTCAGACCCGGTGTGAGCGTGTCGTGATACTTGCCCAAGCGCTCGCGCACCCAAGCATTTTGTTGCGGCACGATGCGCACCGTTTTGGCTATAAAGATCACCACCAAGATCAAGACGACGATTGCAATTTCCATGCTTTACTCCAAAAAAATCTGACACAAAACTAAAACTACTGACTCATGCAGGCTCAACCACCAAGCGGCTGCCCACCACTTCTTTCACGCGATACGAGCCCACGGCCTGCGCAGCACCTTCGCTCGCGATGACACTCCACATCGCGCCCCGATACCTCACCTGCGCTGTGCCATCCGCTGCCCATTTTTCGACATAAACCATCGCGCCAATGTCCTGATTCACATTCGCATTGCGGCTGGCTTGCGCTTTGGCCGCCTCTGAGCGGCTAGGGCGGCGAAAGTGCCACACCACCGTCGTGGCAGCGCCTACAGCAGCAGCGATGGCGATTTGCGCTGTCCAACTGAGCCCCGCATGCGCAGCCAGGGCACCCGCTGCTAAGCCCAGCGCCACCATAAGAAGGTAAAACGTGCCGGTCAGCAGCTCAGCAATCACCAGTCCTGCTGCCGCAACCCACCAAAATGTCGATGCATCCATGTCTTGAGCCTCCAATTTCTTTGATTAACGACATTTTGCGGCAAAAGCATCAGTTTGCGAGGCAAGTGACACGGAATATCCTTACACTTCGCGTTTTACCTTTTCTACAGGCGAGTTGCCATGAAATTCCGCTTCCCCGTCGTCATCATTGACGAAGACTTCCGCTCTGAAAATAACTCAGGCTTGGGTATCCGTGCCTTGGCCAAGGCGATTGAGGATGAGGGCTTTGAAGTGCTAGGCGCCACCACTTATGGCGATTTGAGCCAATTCGCCCAGCAGCAAAGCCGCGCCAGCGCTTTTATTTTGAGCCTGGACGACGACGAATTCACCCCCGGCCCTGATTTAGATCCGGCCGTGCTCAATCTGCGCGAATTCATTCAAGAAGTGCGCCGTAAAAATGCCGATGTGCCGCTGTATATTTACGGCGAAACCAAAACCAGCCGCCATTTGCCCAACGACATCTTGCGCGAGCTGCATGGCTTCTTGCATGCGTTTGAAGACACGCCAGAGTTCGTCGCCAAACACATCACACGCGAAGCTAAGAGCTATCTCGAAGGCATTCAGCCGCCTTTCTTCAAAGCCTTGCTCGACTATGCAGAAGACGGCTCGTATTCATGGCATTGCCCCGGCCACTCAGGCGGCGTGGCCTTTTTGAAGAGCCCCATCGGCCAAATGTTTCACCAATTCTTCGGTGAAAACATGCTCCGTGCCGACGTATGCAACGCGGTAGAAGAACTCGGCCAATTGCTCGATCACGATGGTGCGATTGGTGAATCTGAGAAAAATGCCGCACGTATCTTCAATGCCGATCATTGCTTCTTCGTGACGAATGGCACCAGCACCTCCAACAAAATGGTCTGGCATCACACCGTTGCTCCGGGCGACGTGGTGGTGGTGGATCGCAATTGCCATAAATCCATCTTGCATGCGATTGTGATGACGGGTGCTATCCCCGTGTTCTTAAAGCCCACGCGCAATCATTTCGGCATCATTGGCCCGATTCCGAAAGAGGAGTTTGAGCCCGCCAGCATCATGGCCAAGATCAAGGCCAATCCATTGCTCAAAGGCGTCGATCCCAAGAAGGTCAAACCGCGCGTGCTCACGCTCACGCAATCGACCTATGACGGCGTGCTTTACAACACTGAAACCATCAAAAAAATGCTCGATGGTTATGTTGAGAATCTGCACTTCGACGAAGCTTGGTTGCCGCATGCGGCCTTTCATTCGTTTTATGGCACCTACCATTCCATGGGCAAAAAGCGTGTGCGCCCGAAAGAGGCGGTGGTGTATGCCACGCAATCCACACACAAGCTGCTCGCAGGCATCAGCCAAGCCAGCCATGTGCTCGTACAAGACGCGCAAAACCGCAAGTTAGATCGTGCTTTGTTTAACGAAGCGTATTTGATGCATACCTCCACCAGCCCGCAATACGCCATCATTGCCAGTTGCGACGTGGCTGCCGCCATGATGGAGCCGCCCGGCGGCACTGCGCTGGTGGAAGAGAGCATCGCCGAAGCGTTAGATTTCCGCCGCGCCATGCGCAAGGTGGATAAAGAGTATGGCAAAGACTGGTGGTTCAAAGTGTGGGGCCCCGACAAGCTGGTGGAAGACGGCATCGGCAAGGCCGACAACTGGATCATCAAAGGCGAAGCCCGCACCACCAAGAGCGGCGACAACGTGGCCAGCAATTGGCATGGCTTTGGCAATCTCGCCGAAGGCTTCAACATGCTCGATCCGATTAAGAGCACCATCGTCACACCCGGCATGAATTTGAATGGCAAATTCGCCAAGACAGGCATCCCAGCCAGCATCGTGAGCAAATTCCTCGCAGAGCATGGCGTGATCATTGAAAAGACGGGGCTCTACAGCTTCTTCATCATGTTCACCATCGGCATCACCAAAGGCCGCTGGAATACGCTCTTGGCCGCGCTCCAGCAGTTCAAAGACGATTACGACCGCAACCAACCCATGTGGCGCATCCTGCCCGAGTTTTGCCAAAAGCATCCGCTTTACGAAAAGATGGGCTTGAAAGATCTCTGCCAGCATGTGCATGAGCTGTATGCAAAATACGATATCGCCCGCTTGACGACCGAGATGTATCTCTCCAGCTTAGAGCCCGCGATGACACCCTCAGACGCCTACGCGCACATCGCGCGTCGCAAAACAGACCGCGTAGAGATCGACCACTTAGAGGGCCGCATCACGGTTGGCTTGGTCACGCCTTATCCTCCCGGCATTCCTTTATTGATCCCCGGCGAAGTGTTCAACAAACGCATCGTGGACTACCTCAAATTCAACCGCGAATTCGCCAAACTCTGCCCCGGCTTTGAAAACGATATTCATGGCTTGGTGGAAGAGGTGGGTAAGGATGGCGTGAAGCGCTACTACGCGGATTGTGTGCGGCCTTGATTTTTTGAGCATTTTAGGGCTGTAGCCGTTATATTATGTGCGCAGTGTGCTATTGAATTGATAGTAAATTAACCATTCAACCGTTCGCCTGAGCTTGTCGAAGGGTATTGGTGCGTTCGAGGTTTCGCGCCACGTTTCGCACCTGCGGCCTGCCATCGGGCAGTCGTCCCATAAATTCTTTATAAATGATTGATTAGACGCGTCAGCGATAAGCGCTTAGTATTTTTCCTGTGGTGTATTTCAGCGTCTGCGGCTACGATGCTTCAAGGAAACACAATCAGGAGACATCGCATGAATATTCCACAAACTGCTCAAGGCAGATTACAACGTCGCCAACTCATCGTCGCCAGCAGCCTTGCCGCAGGGTCGCTCGCCTTGCCGCAAGCCATGCAAAGCGCCATCGCGCAAACGCCTGCGTGGCCCAACAAACCCATTCGCATCATCGTGGCCTTCGCGCCCGGCGGGCTTACGGATTCGTATGCGCGGCTGTATGCGGAGCAGTTGACGGCCAAGTTTGGCATTCAAGCGATTGTGGAAAACAAGCCCGGCGCTGGCGCGATCATTGCGATTGATGCGGTGGCTAAATCGCCAGCAGATGGCTACACCTTGCTCATGACGACTTCAGGCACGGTATGGCAAAACCGCGTGCTTTACAACAAGCTGCCGTATAACCTTGACAAAGACATCGTGCCCGTGGCCTTCTTCCCATCGGGCCCGCTGGTGGTGGGCGTGCCCGAGAAGATCGGCGTGAACACGATGCGCGAGCTGATTGAGTATGCGAAAAAAAATCCGGTGAACATGGGCAGCTATGCGCCTGGCTCGTATCCGCAAATGGTGGCCGATCAAACCAATCGCAATGAAGGCACCAAGATCGTCACGATCAACTATCGAGGCGAATCGCCGATGTGGGTGGATGTGGCGGGCGGGCAATTGCAGGTGGCGATTGGTAGCTACCAATCGTTTGCCACGGTGCAGCCGCGCGGCGTGAAGGCGATTGGCGTGACCGGCTCGTATCGCTCCCCAAAACTGCCCGACGTGCCCACGCTCACGCAGCAAGGCATTGAGGGCCGCTTGGTCACGCTAGAGGGCGGCCTGCCGCTCATGGCTCCGGCGGGCACACCCGAGGCCGTGTTGCGCATGCTCTCGCAAGTGGTGGTGGATGGTGCGAACATGCCGAAAGCGGCGCAATTGCGCGAGATGTTTGCGATTCCGAACAAGCCGAAGAATCTGAAAGAAACCCGCGAAGACTGGGCGCGGGATGTCCCAGTGTGGATCAAACTGGCGGTTGACTTGGGGATTAAGCTGGATTGATTTGCTATTGAATAGATAGCATTCTGCGCACATCTTATAACGGCTAGAGCCTCAAAAGGCTTGAAAATTCGAGCTAAACCTGTTTGCGATCAGCATTCAATGTTGTCGATCAACCGCGTCTTGCCCAAACGCGCCGCACCTAGCGCGACCAAGCTGCCTGCTGCATCTTGCGCAGTGGGCGCTTGCAGATCTGTGCGGCGGCGCAGGGTGAGGTAATCAGGCTGCCAGCCGCGTGCTGTGAGCGCGGCGATGGCGGCTGCTTCTAGGGCAGCTATGTCTTTGCCGCCTGCTTGATGCGCTGCGATCAGGGCTTTCAAGGCGAGCGAGAGTTGCACGGCTTCTTTAAGCTCTGCCTCGCTCAAATAGCCGTTGCGTGAACTCAGAGCGAGGCCGCTGGAGGCGCGTTCGGTCTCATGGCCGATGATCTCCATCGGCATCGCCATTTGGCGCACCATGCTCCTGATCACCATGAGCTGCTGATAATCTTTTTTGCCGAAGATAGCAATGTGCGGCTGCACGATCTGAAATAGCTTCATCACCACCGTGCTCACGCCCACGAAAAATCCGGGGCGGAAATGGCCTTCCAAAATATCAGCCAAGCCAGCAGGCGGATGCACTTTGAAGCCTTGCGGCTCGGGATACATGTCTTTCTCAAGCGGCGCGAAGAGCACGTCGC
This sequence comes from Variovorax sp., assembly GCA_031375105.1. GTDB lineage: Bacteria > Pseudomonadota > Gammaproteobacteria > Burkholderiales > Burkholderiaceae_C > JANMDU01. The sequence goes on along the minus strand of JANMHJ010000078.1, from coordinate 3,599 downwards.
AGCCAGCGGCTTCTAACTGAGCGCAATCGGGCTCAAAGGTACGCGGGTAGCTGTCAAAGTCTTCATGCGGTAAGAATTGCAGACGGTTGACGAAAATGCTAGCAACAGTCGTGCTGACTTTGCCTTCGCGCTTTTGCTGCGCGGCGAGACTCATCAGCGCAATATGGCCGCTATGCAGATTACCCATGGTGGGCACGAAGGCGTTGGTTTTGCCTTCTAACGCGGCACGCAGCTCGTCAATGGTTTTGCAAATCTTCATGAAGCTCCCGCTCGGTCATTCAAAGGATCATGCCCGGTACTAAACCGTGGCAGGGCTGCGATGATAACGCGGGAGCTTGCGTATTTGCGTACAGCCAGAGTCAAATGCGTGGGAGCTTGTCCTTCAAGCTGTTGCGATTTTTACGCCACCACACCCCGCCAACCGTGGCGGCAATAGCGATCAGCAGCAAGACAAAAGCACCGAGCAACCAAATCACAAACACGATCACTGGAAGCGCGCTTCCCGCAAAAGACAACAGGCCTTGTAAAAGCGGCACGCTGACTTGCAAAACAGGCGCGAGCAGATCCACCATCATTGACCACCACTGACCCAATGGCTCTGGCGGACTCAGACTTTTGAGCTTGCTGAGCACTTGTTCCCAAGGCAGACCTGAAAGCATGCCCAGCAAAGTATGGGTCATCCAGGCAAAAGCGCTCCAGAAAAGCAGCAAAATCAACGCCAACAACCAAATTGCAATCACCATCACCACACTCCATATCAAACAATGCGCCGAAGTTTAGTGCTGGATGGTCAGGGCCATTCCCCTGAAAAAGGATGCCCTTTTGTGTTGTAAGGCTGGTGCTCTAGGAGCTTAACCGCGCTTACCAAGCATGCTTGGCGTTGTCAGGAAATGCGCCGCTTTTAACGGCTTTCACATAATTGGCAAATGCCTGCTTCACATCGCCTTGCGTCTCAGCCAAGAAATTATGAACGAATTTGGGCATGCGGCCCAGATTGATGCCCAGCATGTCATGCAACACCAGCACCTGCCCCGCGCAGCCTTTGCCAGCACCGATGCCGATGGTGTGGCAGGATTTGAGTTCGTCTGTGAGCGAAGTAGCCAAAGGCTCTGGCACCATTTCAAGCACCAGCATTTGCGCGCCCGCGTCTTGCAATTCGTGCGCATGGCGGCGCAGCAGAGCCGCAGCCTCATCGCTTTTTCCCTGCACGCGGTAGCCGCCTAAGGCATGCACAGTTTGCGGCGTGAGGCCCAGATGTGCACAGACGGGAATGCCGCGCTCAACCAAGAAATGCACGACCTCGGTCGTCCAGCCGCCGCCTTCGAGTTTGACCATGTGAGCACCTGCCTGCATGAGCACGCTTGCGCTGCGCAGGGCTTGCTCTTTGCTTTCGTGATAGCTACCAAACGGCAAGTCGCCAATCAGCCATGTGGTGCCACTGGTGCGCTGCAAACCGCGAAACACGCTTTCGACGTGATAGCGCATCGTCTCCAAGCTCACGCCGACCGTGCTGGGCAAACCTTGGCACACCATGCCCAGCGAATCGCCCACCAAGATACAGTCCACGCCTGCTGCGTCCATCACGCTGGCAAAGGTCGCGTCATACGCGGTGAGCATGCTGATTTTTTCGCCGCGCGAGCGCATTTCAGCTAAGCGGGGCAGGCTGATGGGTTTGCGTGGCGCGTCAATGCTCTGCTTGCCAGCGCCGTAGACGGCGGTAGAGGTCTCTGACATGGTATTCCTTCAAAAAATACAAAGAAACAGGCCTTTACCCGTTATAAATACTGAATAGTTAGCTATCAATTAAATAGCAAATCAACTCGCAGGCGTGTAAGCCAATCGCACATAAATTGGGGCATAGGCCTCGGCTTGCGTGATCTCTACCAGCGTTTCTTTACCCAATTCCAGCAAAGCGATGAAGGTGACGATGAGCACTTGCGTGCCTTGGCTTGGGTCAAACAGCTCTTCAAATTCCACAAACTTGCGCCCTTGCAGGCGCCGCAGCACCATGCTCATATGCTCACGCACCGACAGTTCTTCTCTAGAGATTTTGTGATGCTGAACGAGCTTGGCGCGTTTCAAAATTGCCGCCCAAGCTTCTTGTAAATCCACCACATTCACATCAGGAAAACGCGGTACGAGCGACTGCTCGATCACCACTTGAGCACGCAAATAATCGCGGCCAAAGGTGGGCAGACTGTCAATGCGATGCGCAGCCAGCTTCATTTGCTCGTATTCGAGCAGGCGGCGCACCAGCTCGGCGCGCGGATCTTCCGGCTCTTTGCCGTCTTGCGTTTTCTTCGGGGGTAGCAGCATGCGCGATTTGATTTCAATCAGCATCGCAGCCATCAGCAAATATTCAGCGGCCAGCTCCAAATTTCGTGTGCGAATTTCTTCGACGTAGCTCAAGTATTGCTTGGTCATGCCCGCCATCGGGATGTCCAAAATATTGAAATTTTGTTTGCGGATCAAATAAAGCAAAAGATCGAGCGGGCCTTCAAACGCCTCCAAAAACACTTCCAACGCGTCAGGCGGGATATACAAATCCTGCGGCATTTTGAAGAGCGGCTCGCCATACAAACGCGCAATCGCCACGTTATCCAGCACGATGGGCATGCCCGGCAGCTCGCTGGCCACCGATGGCAGGGCGGCCAAGGAAGGCTTTGCAGCGCTATCGGGCAAATCGATCACGGCGGGGCTCTAAAAACGTGCGAGTGAAAGCGTATCGGCTTCAAGACTTGGTTTGATACACATAGGGCTGCTGGCTCACATTCGCCGCTTCGCTGTCAGCCAACTGGCTGCGATCAATGTTCTTGTCCCAGAGCAGGGCGCGGCCTGCGCGTTGCTCAGCATCCAGCTCGGGGCGGGCGCGCTTGATGTCGGTGATGAAATTCGTGGCTTCAGAGCGGTAATTCCCGTTTTTGAGGAATACATTGGCGAGGATGGTTTTCAGGCTGCGCATGGAATTACACTGTTTCTTTAAGACGACTATTTTACCGGGGGCTTGCGATGAGACTTTCAGCTTTTCAAACCACACTCAAAAAGGGCTTGACGATGGGCTTTTTGGCAACTTTACTCAGCTTGGTGGGCTGCGATCAGCAGCGCATCCAAGAATTAGAAGAGGGCGTGGCCACTGAGGCCGATGTGCGCACCAAATTTGGCGAACCCGAGAAGATTTGGGAAGGCGCGAATGGTGCACGCATCTTTGAATACAACCGCCAACCCTCAGGTCACCGCAATTACATGATCACCATCGGCCAAGATGGCAAAATGAGCGCTCTGCGCCAAGTGCTCACGCCGGAGAATTTTGCCAAAGTGCAACCGGGCATGATGATGGAAGACGTGAGAAAAATGCTCGGCAAGCCGATGCGTGTGGTGCCTTATGAGCTGAAAAAAGAAACCTATTACAACTGGCGTTATCTTGCCGATCAAAACAACACCTCCATGGTTTTCAGTGCGGTGATGGACAGCAATTTGAAAGTGATCCGCACAGAGACGGGTCTCGATCCTGAAGATCCTAAGAATGGGATGACCGGGAAATAATATTTTCAGTCAGATATACCGGACGCGAAGGGCGCGTAACTTTCGCGCCCTTCGCG
>JANMHJ010000077.1:0-46131 GCA_031375105.1 Variovorax sp. | reverse complement strand
ACACAGTGAGGGAGCGTTTTGGAGGGTGCCCAAACCATTCCCTCACCTCTGATCGTGGCGTATGCGGCGTTCTGATGCGTTGATTTTTTGAGCGGTGCATTTTGAAATTCTAGTGAGAGGTTTTTTTACAACCTCAACGTTGGAGGTAACCCGACGCCGGAGCGCGTAGCGAGGAGGGTACCCAAAAGCGCAGCTTTTGGGCGGTAGGGTTGACCGACGGGTTAGACCACGGGCCTCGATTCATTGCCAAATACTCCAGTACGCTTTCGCCCCTCTGCCGGTGCCGGATGGGTCAATTTCGAAAAATCTTTGAATGACTGCGGCCGCATTGGACACCCCACCATTAGGTAATCCTGAATCTTCGAAGATAAGGTCAGAATCTGCGGCTAGCTTCAAGCATTCGAACATCTTCCGACAACTCGAAAACACTGGCTGAATCTCGCGATCGGTATCCACCCACTCGTGATCCAAAAACACCACTGGACAATCACCGTCCGGAAGCCGTGCACTTGTGTCGAAACAAACCTGGCCAGCGTCCATGAATGTTTCCGATCCGAACGGAAGGAGACCGCGTCCAATCGTTCTCTCCGGTTCCCACTGGTCGAAGATAGCCGCTGTGAGAACGCGCTTCCAATCGGAGGAAGTGTGTCTTTCAAATCGAACGCCGAACTCCGTCAAGTCGATGAAGTGCTTGTAGCGGAGAAAAGATCGGTAAAGCGGCGGGAATGCGGTCCCAGCCCGCGCCTCAAGTTCGTTCAGGTCCGCGTCCGTGACCTGACTTGGCACTGGTTTCCAGCCAATCCAGTCATCCATCGGGGGTATGGAGTGGTCGACCATGTCGCGTGGGATGTGGCCTGGACAGCGCATCAGATTCGTTCGGCGCAACTGTTCGATGGCTGCGTCCACGTACTCAGCATAAAGGTGGGATTCGGACATTTGGTGGTCTAACGTAAAAATGACCGGACCCCCGACATACGCGGCGAAGCCGCTTCCTGCTGTTGTGGGTCCGCGTCGATTGACATGTTAAGTCGCATGGTGGTGTTACTCCCTTGCCCATTTTTCTAGCGATTGGCGAGGCTACGTGGGTCGATAGGCATGAACATTCCGTGAACCAAGACCCTCGTCGCCATCGTGAATGTGTAGAACGAATGCGCGACGAAGGGGAGCGGCACCAGGGAACAAAGTATTGGCCCCCATTGAGTTGGCCACCGAGCTGCCGGTGTAGGAATGTAGGATGAATGCGCCAAGAATGCGAAGATCACGGCAGTGAGGGCCGCCCCGAGCACGAACGAAAGGGTGGCCCGCAGCGACAGCTCCGCAACCACGAGGCTACGTCGTTGGGTGGGCCCTGCGGGATACGCCCTCGCGCGGTTGAACTGCAGAGACGTGAATCCGAACAACAGTGCTGCGGCGCCGCCGGCGAAAGGCAAGAGACCGTCAAGCTGCATGTTGCCTAAGCGGAAAACGGCGACTGCGATGATGGCAGAGAGAAGCAACTGTTGCGCCCCATCAATCGCTTGCGTAGCAAGGCGGCGTGGCTTGAATCGGAAGAGGCGCTTCACTGCGATTTAACGTAAAAATGACAGGGCCACCAACACTTGCGGCGAAGCCGCCTCCTGCTGTTGTGGGTCTGTGTCGATTGACTCGTTAGGGCGCATGGAGAAGATTGTTGACGACAACGCTCATGAACGCAAGCAAGCAGCCAGAAAGGGCGATGGCAGCATAGTGTTGCATTGCGCGTGCTGAGGCATCGGCCTGCAAGACTGCCACGGACGGCGCGCCCGGCTTGACACGAACCGTGGTGCGCATACCAGGTGGATAGCCAGCGACAAATGCTTCTGCCTGCTTTACGTCCGCAGTCTGAAAATCGGACGATACGATCGTCAGGCGGTCACCCACGTGCATATGTCCATGCGCTATGTACTCGAATCGGATGACCGGCGTGTATAGAGAGTGGGGAACCCTTGCAATCGCCGGCTGCTCACATACTGAGGCTTCGACGACGCGTGCCTCAACTTGGGGCCATCTTCTCGCTGACCGAGTCCACCAGAGACCATAAGCGCCAAAAGCCACCATAGCGGCGCCCAGAACAAAAAGGATGCTAGCTGGCAGCATGGATTCGTGCGCTCTAACGTTGGAGCTCATTGAGCGCCGAAGGCGATCCAATGGAGCGACGGGTTATATGCCAAGCGCCAACCAAAGCAGTGAGTGCTGCCGCGCACGCCAGTGAAATCGACCTTTCACCAAGAAAGATGAGCACTACGAACAACACTGTTGGCAAAAAAAGAACTGTTCCACAAAGCAAGGACAACCGGCTCAGGAGCCGTGGCTTTGAGTTTGGAACCACGGCAGGCAACCAGATCGGTACGAGAAGTATGAACCACAGTGCCCAGGAGAGCAGTGACATAAAGAAAACTGCGGCGGCAGGTGCTTCAGGAACCAGGATGCGCGGATAAAAGAGCCAGTCCAACCCGACTGACCAGCACAGCGATATGGCGAAGAGTGCAAAGCGCGAGCGATCCGTCATGGCATATAACGTGAAGATGACCGGCCCACAACACCTCGCGGCGAAGCCGCCTGCTGCTGCTGTTGTGGGTCCGTGTCGATTGGCATGTTAACCATCAGAACTCCGCGTCGTCAGTGATAGCGCCTTCGCCGCGGAAAGAACTTTCTTCGCGCACTCATTCGTGAGTTTTCCAAATTCAGCGACTTGTCCTCCGACGTACGAAACCCTCAACTTGGGCTGTAATTGAATTTCGCGAACCATACTCAGTGGCGAAAAACCCTTAATGTCACCGCTCAATTCGATTCCGCGAGGCCCCAGGTGAATGCGCCGCACGCGTCTCCCGCCGCCTTCAAACGCTAGGCTAGCCGTGTCTTCATTCGCCACGCAACGACTCAGGTTGTAGATCACCTCAGCGCTCACCGGCATGGAAGCGGACGCGCCCAGAATGCATGATGCAGCGACGAGGTAGCGCACAGCGAAATTCTGATGGTTAACGTCGGAAGTGTGCGGCGGCGCAGCCGTCCGTCACGAGTGACTTGTTAAGCATCATCGCGCTCCCACGGCGGATGCCGTTCAGGCGAGTCATGGAAGTTGCCCCAGGAAAGTGTCATGGTTGGACGAAGCGTGAGGCTCAGGGACTGTACTTCACTGTTATGGAAGTGGATTTCCACCGCCTTACCTCCGTCCTCTTCTTCGACCACTATCAGTTTGCTAACGTCCTCCAGGCTCAGCCGGATAATGCGAGAGGGATATCTGGTGAACACATTGACGGTCACTTCCTCCGCTAACGGTAACACTTGAAGGCTAATGCGTTCATGCTCAGACTCAAACTCGACCTCATACTCAAGCAATCCATGCTCGGGATGCTCGTCCCCTCTGCGTAGTTCGCAGTCGAACATCGCTGCAAGCGCCTCGAGCGAAGGTAGCGTCTCCATCGGTGATGCTTAATGTAAAGATGACCGGACCACAACATGTTGCGACAAAGCCGCCTCCTGCTGTTGTGGGTCCGTGTCGATTGACATGTTAAAGCTCATTTCATACTTCCCACTGTTTGACTAGGCATGCCGTAAATTCAATGCTGCCTGCGGCGACGATAGCTCGGCTGGCCTCGACGGCATTTAAGAAAGAGCCACGCTCCTCGCCGTGGTCGCAAAACTCCGACATCTGCAGTTCTTCAAATTCCGGCTTGGCCGGGGCAAAGAGCATCAGGTGTAACTGCTCGTAGTGCGAGAACTCGCCGTCTTCAAAATGACCAAACTGACGAGTGAGATCAATGGTGAGCGCCGGACGAATTGGCAGGAACTCAAAGTCGTTTGTTCCGACTTCCACCATCACATAGTCCGACACACCGTCCACAGGCACAGACAAGCTCTCCCGAAATGCCTTTAAGGCGAGCTGTAAGCTGGGACGACTGAAATCAAAACCCATAGCGAACAGGCGTTGTTCGAGGTCAGGAGCAGCTTGGGTAGGTGTCATGAGCTTTAACGTTCGAGATGTGCGGCGTTCGCATAGCGAATGTCCGCTCGATCGAGGCGTTCTGTCGCGGCTTTGTACATTGCTTGGCGCTCGATCTGTGACATTGAAAACCTTAATTTTTTGGTTAACAGCCTACGTAGCTGTTTGCAACGTCCGACTCAAAAACTCGTTTTTGTGCGTGCGCTGCAAACAGCTACGCACGCTACCATAAATTTCGCGTTGTATAAATACCCAGTATCTGTGCTAGCGCTACTGTTTAGCCGTCGATCAGTACGTAATGTCCCCCGCAAAACCTGCGAAATATTCTGGGCGTTGCGGTTTACATGGGTCATGAGGGCGATCATAAACCATTGAATGAAATGGAGAATCTCGATTTAACTGTATAAATAAGCAGTTATAATTCAAACCATGAAACCCGGCAAGTCAGCAGGTGCTCCAATCCCTCTCCAATCAACCCGGTTGTTGGACCAGGTACGCGAGCGCATTCGGTACCTCCATTACAGCTTGAGCACTGAAACGACTTATGTGTATTGGGTGAAATTTTTCGTACTCTGGCATGGGCGCAAGGGCGGGGGCACTGGGGCTATGCGTCACCCACGGGAGATGGGCGCGCGTGAGGTGGAGGCGTTTTTGACCATGTTGGCGGTTGAACGCAAGGTGTCCGCCTCCACCCACAACCAGGCTTTGAGCGCCATTTTGTTTCTGTACCGCGAGGTGCTTGCCGTCAAGCTGCCTTGGTTGGACGACATTGGGCGGCCTCAGCAAAAGCGGCGTATTCCGAGCGTGCTGACGCAAAACGAAGTGGCGGGCTTGTTGGCGCAAATGCAGGGTGAAACGGCGTTGCTGGCGCGCCTGCTGTATGGCACCGGCATGCGTTTGATGGAGAGCCTGCGTTTGCGCGTCAAAGACGTGGATTTCGACCGCCACGTCATCATTGTGCGTGAGGCCAAAGGTGGCAAAGATCGGGTAGTGATGCTGCCTCGTTCGTTGGCACCCGCTTTGCGCCAGCAGATGTTTGCGGCCCGCGCACTTTGGGAAGCCGACCGACAAGCCATACGGGGCGGGGTGGAAACGCCGCATGCACTGGTGGCCAAATACCCGCAGGTTGGCAACACTTGGGCTTGGTTCTGGATGTTTCCCTCGCCCACTTATTCAGTTGATCCTCGCTCTGGCGTGGAGCGTCGTCACCACTTGTTTGAAGAGCGTTTGCAACGCGCCATCAAGAAGGCCGTGCCGCTGGCTGGGATCATCAAACCAGTTTCCGTGCATACCCTGCGCCACAGCTTCGCCACGCATTTGCTGCAAGCGGGCACGGATATTCGCACGGTGCAGGAATTGCTGGGGCATTCGGATGTGTCCACGACGATGATTTACACCCATGTGCTGAAGGTGGCAGCGGGTGGCACGGCTAGTCCGCTAGATGCTTTGGCAGCATTGGCGTGAGTGAATCGGCCTGATTGCGGGTGACAGAGCAATTTCTAGAGCGTTTTAGGCCGATAGCCGTTATAAAACGTGCGCAGAGTGCTATTGAATTATGAGCATAACGACGCGCCAACCACCTCAATCCGCTACGCGATGGGCGTGAAAAAACGAAGACTAGCCCGGTCGGGCGCGGCCAACAAAGCAATCATCGCTACAAAAGATCAGCAGCTCGGGAAACCATGCACCGGGCGCTTAAAAGGACAGTCCTCGGCTTTTTCAGGCACGTCGCGTGGCAGGCGAGCGGTTGGCGTGAAGGCGAAGCGGGCGAGCGGGTAGCGTGAACAGCTATTGAATGAATAGCTAATGCCACACCGTGACTCGCTACTGAACCAGTGGTTCAAACGGATTCACCACCTGCACCCCGCAGCCTAAAAAATCGCGCACATTGCGGGTGGCGATGATCAGTTGGTGTTCTTGTGCGGTGGCCGCGATCAGCATGTCAGGGGCGCTGCGCGTGATGCCTTGGGCTTGAAACTGGCCGCGCAGCATGCCTGCGCGCTGCGCGATGGATTCGGTGATGGGATAGACAGCATGCAGGCTTTGCACCAGCGCATTGAACAGGCTCAGTTTGCGGGCGTTGGGTTGCCATGCCAATCCAAAATGCGCCTCTTCGGTCGTGATGGCAGAGATGGCAATCAGCTGGACAGTTTGCGCCCACTGCATCACGTGGGCATCGGGCGTTTTCTTCACCCATTCGCTGATGACATTGGTGTCTGCCAAATAAATCGTTTGCGCCATGCTTATGGCGCGTCCGTGAAGCTGTTGGCGCGCGCCCAAGAGGCGGCGCGATCTGGGAGGCTCGGTAGGCCGGCATCATCAAAAGGCGGATAGGCTTCGCGCAGGGCGATCAAGGTGTTGTAAAAGCTCTCCGCGCTGTGCGCAGCGGTTTCGGTGCGTTTGAAGTAATCGGCAGAAACGAGCACCGCCACCGGCGTGTTGCGCTTGGTGATCACTTGCGGCTTGCTTTGCGCAGCATCAATCAATGAAGAGAGTAGCTGGCGGGATTGGGCGATTGAGATAGACATATTGTGCCTTTCATGTACATTTTAATTGTACATCTTTTGTCTAGTTGTCTGCAAAATTCCACCGTTTGACGCAGCCCGATAGCTTGTTCCGTGAAGTTCCTGAAAAATCCGAGGACTGTCCTTTTCAGGCACGTCGCGTGGCAGGCGAGCGGGTAGTGCGACGGCGAAGCAGGCGAGCGGGTGGCTTGAAGGCGAAGCGATATGAAGCGTTGTCACCCGTTCAATGACAACAGCTTGTCAAATTCAGGGTAAACCCGTATCATTTGCGCATGACAGAAAAAAACAATACGCTCCCCCACATCGTCATCATCGGCTGCGGCTTTGGGGGGCTTGAGGCGGCTAAGGTGTTCAAAGGCAAAGCTGTGCGGGTCACCTTGATTGACCGCACCAATCACCATCTGTTTCAGCCGCTGCTCTACCAAGTGGCTACCGCTGGGCTGGCCGCACCGCTGATCTCAGCACCCATTCGCAATGTATTTCGTGCTCAAGCCAATCTCACCACGCTGCTGGGCGATGTGCGAGAGATTGATACTTCCGGGCGCTGTATTCGCTTTGTTCAGCCCGATCACACTGAGGTGCATGCGCTCTCGTTTGACCATCTGATCGTGGCCGCGGGCGCGACGCACAGCTACTTTGGCAACGACGCTTGGGAGGCGCATGCGCCGGGCTTAAAAACGCTGAGTGACGCGATGACGCTGCGCCGCAAAATTTTGATGGCTTTTGAGGCCGCAGAGGCCATTGAAGAAGCTTCGTTGAACAATGCACAAAAAGATCTTTTACTGCGCGATGCGCTGCTCACCTTCGTCGTGATCGGCGCGGGGCCCACGGGTGTGGAGATGGCCGGCACGCTGGCTGAAATTGCGCGGCACACGCTGCAAGGCGAATTTCGACGCATCAACCCGGCGAGTGCGAAAGTGATCTTGGTGGAGGGCGGCGCACGCGTGTTGCAGGCCATGCCGCCCGATTTGAGCGAGAAAGCTTTGAAGCAGTTGCAGTCTCTGGGCGTGGACGTGCGCTTGAATGCAAAAGTGACGCAAATTGATGCACAAGGTATTCGTGTGGAAGCAGTAAGCGCCACAGAAGATTTACAAGACAAATCGGCCTCTGCCCTTTATAAATTGGGCGCGGGTAGCTATCAAATTGATAGTAAAACGGTGATCTGGGCAGCGGGCGTGGCGGCATCCAAGTTAGGGCAGCAACTCTCCATGAGCACAGGCTGCGAGCTGGATCGCGCGGGGCGCGTGAAGGTGCAGGCGGATTTGAGTTTGAAAGAAGCGCCACAGATCAGCGTGATTGGCGATATGGCCAGCGTGATGCGCGAGGTGCGCGGCGCAAACGGGCAGTTGCAAAGCGTTCCCGTGCCCGGCGTGTCGCCTGCCGCCAAGCAAATGGGGCAGTGCGCAGCGGCCAACATCTTGCGCCGGATTCAAGGCCAGCCGACGCTGCCCTTCAAGTATGCGGACTACGGCAATCTCGCCACGATCGGCCGCAATGCCGCCGTGGTGGATTTGGCACTGCCCGCTTGGTTGAGCAAAGGCAGCCTGCGCTTCTCCGGGAAATTGGCCTGGCTCTTTTGGTTGTTTGCCCATATTTATTTCCTGATCGGCTTTCGCAACCGCTTTGTCGTTCTCGCTGATTGGACGACTGCGTATTTGAGCTTTTCGCGCAATGCGCGGGTGGTGGTAGAAACCAGCAGACAAGAGGGCTAGGGTTAATGCGGACAAGGCAAACTTAATGACTCAGTTTTGAGTTTTGGCCTTATATTTTATTTATTTTGGCTCTAAATAGAAATCTTCTTTCTCTCTAGACTTGTCTTCTCCATTTGATGAACATCATCAATAGCATGAGGCAACCTATGACCAGTGACCCGGTGCGGAAAACGCGCATCAGCGTGAAGCTCGTATGAGTAAGAGCGACAAAGATCCCATGCGCCTTTGGGCGGCTGTGGGCACGCTCAGCGCCGTTGTGGCACTTTGGTACATCAGTGCCAAAACGGGGCTGTTTAATTTTCAAGTTTTCCCCAACCCCACTCAATTCCTGGGTGCAGCCAAGCAGTTGCTGATGGATGGCTATGCAGATGGCGTGTTGCATGAGCATGCGCTCAAGAGCGTGAAATTGATTTTGATGGGTTTTTTCGCGGCCACGATCGTCGGTGTGCCGCTGGGTCTGCTGATGGGCTGGAGCCGCCGCGCGGAAGCCTTGATCAACCCGATTTTTCTGATCATTCGCCCGATCCCGGCATTGGCTTGGATTCCGCTGGCCATTGTTTGGTTGGGTTTGGATGATGCTGCCAAAGTGATGATTTTGTGGTTTGCTGCGTTTGTGCCGTCGGTGATTAACAGCTACAGCGGTGTGCGCACGATTGAGCGGCCGATCATCGAAGCCAGTCAAATGCTGGGGATCAAAGGCTTTGCGCTGGTAAAAGATGTGATCGTGCCGGGTGCATTGCCCTCTATTTTCACCGGGCTTCGTTTGTCGCTGCAAGGTTGCCTCACGGCTTTGGTAGCAGCTGAATTGCTCGGCGCTATTCTCGGTTTGGGCAAGGTGCTCTACCAAGGTGGCTTGGATATTTATCCCGCCATGATTTTGGTGGGCATGGTGGCGGTGGCCATCGTTGGGTTTGTATTGACTTATGTGCTTGATTGGATCGAGCGTATTTCCATGCCTTGGCGGCACAACTGAAGGGCGCCAGCATGGACGAAAAACTTTCACGCAAAGAGCTGATCCTGCTCTCCATCACGGGGATGGGCATCTTTCTTGGCATTTGGGCGGCTGCCTCGGTGTTTGGCTTAGCGCCACGCAAGTTTTTGCCGCCGCCATGGGAAGTGATCGAGCGCGCTTGGACTTTGATGCATGCGCCGTTTTCTGGCCACACCTTGCAAGGGCATTTGGTTTCTAGCGTTGAGCGCTATGTGCGCGGATTTTTACTGGCTGCAGTGATTGGCGTTCCTCTGGGTCTGATCATGGGCTGGTATCGCTGGGCAGACAACATCATCAGCCCCTTGTTTGATGCGCTGCGCTTCGTCGCACCGATTGCTTGGGTGCCCTTTGCTGCGCTGTGGTTTGGCACAGGCATTGGCGGGCCTACGTTGATTATTTTCATTGGTGCGTTCCCGCCTTGCTTGATCAATGCTTATCGCGGTGCCAAGTATGTGGAGACCAAATACATTGAGGCGGCCCGCGTGCTCGGCGCTTCTGGGCCACGCATTATTTTGGAGGTGTTGCTGCCTTCGTCGATTCCTTCCATTGTGTCGGGCTTGCGCGTGAGCGCGGGGGCGGGCTGGCAATCGCTGATTGGTGCTGAGCTGATTGCCGCCAACAGCGGCGTTGGCCTGATGATGGTTCGCGGCCAGGGCGCATTGGATACGTCCGTGGTGATGGTCGGAATGATTGCTGTGGGGCTGTTTGGCCTGTTGGTCGACGCTGCACTTCGAGGAGTAGAAAAAATGATCCATCGCCGAAGAGGGCTGAACCCATGAGCAACATCACACTCGACAACGTCTCACGCATTTTTAAACGTGACAACAAAGAATTTTTGGCTCTGGACAGAGTGAGTTTTGAGGTCAAAGACAACGAGTTCGTTGCTGTCGTAGGCCCATCAGGTTGCGGCAAAACCACTTGTATGCGCATGGCTGCTGGCTTGGAGTTTGCTTCCAGCGGCTCGGTCAAGGTGGGCGGCAAAGAAGTCACGAAGCCCGGGCCTGATCGGGCCGTTGTGTTCCAGCAGTTCGCCCTGTTTCCTTGGAAAACAGTCTATGACAACATCATGTTTGGCCTCAAGAGCTTGAAGGTCAACAAAACGGAGGCTGATGAGCGCGTTCGCAGCAATTTGAAGCTCATGGGCTTGGAGGGTTATGAGTCGGCCTATCCGCATCAGCTCTCGGGCGGGATGCAGCAGCGCGTGGCCATTGCGCGAGCTTATGTGCTCAATCCAGATGTGCTTTTGATGGACGAGCCCTTTGGCGCGCTCGACGCCCAAACCCGTACGGTCATGCAAGAAGAGCTTCTAAGGGTTGGCAAGGTCAACCCAAGGACGATCATGTTCATTACACATGCTGTGGATGAAGCTGTTTATTTGGCGGATCGCGTGGTGGTGATGACGCGGCGGCCCGGGACGATTTCTGAAATCATTGATGTCAAGACAGTGCGCGATGCGGAGCGGTGGGAGCAGCATGAGCGCATTGAAGACGTGATGGATTTGGCATCGTTCGTGCATCTTCGCACACACATCTGGCGACTGCTGCGCGAGCAGCATGACCCAGCGGCTCACTAAAGTTCTTTCTCTCGTTTTAACCTGACCTTTCTAGGAGATACCATGCGCAAATTCATCATTCATGTGTTAGCTACTGCGGCTTTGGCCACGGCTGGCTTAACGGCCACCGCTCAAGAGCTCAAAGAGGTGCGAATCAGCTCGCAGCCAGCGTTGCTCGGCTCGATCCCCTTCTTGGTCGCCGAAGAAAAAGGTTGGTGGAAAGAGTTGGGCTTGAAAGTCACTGTGACCAACTTCCCAGCGGGCGCACCACAAATAGCTGCGAGTAAATCTTGGGATGTGGGCTACACCGGCTCTGTGCCTGCTGTGCTGGGTGCTGCTCGCTTTGGCTTGCACACGATTGCCTTCTCGGACGATCAATCTGCAACCAATGGCTTGTATGTGCGTGGTGCGAATGCCGACGCCATCATCAAAAATCCCGCCTCACTCAAGGGCAGCACCATTTTCCTCACGGGTAACTCCACCGTGGATCTGGCCGTACGCGCCTGCTTGCAAAAATTCGGTTTGGCCAAAGGTGATGTCACGCTTCGCTCCATGGGCCAGGCTGAAATCATTGCAGCCATGAGCTCTGGCAGCGCGGATGTGGGCGGCCTCTGGGCTCCCAACACCTATACCGTGGAAGAAAAAGCGGGTGCGAAGGCGCTGTGTTCGGGCAAAGAGGCCAATGTGGTCGTGCCTGGCAATTTGGTGGTTCGCTCTGAGTGGGCCAAAGAAAACCCACAATTGGTAGCGCGATTCTTGGCTGTTTACCTGCGTGCGCAGCGCTTTTTGGCTGCGGATCGTCCTGCAGCGCTGGCGATGATGAAGAAGCATTACGAAACGGGTGGTGTCAACATCTCTACTGCTGCGATGAACAAAGAATTTGACATTCGTCCGACCTTTGATCTGGCAGGTCAAATGGCACTCTTCAACCGGGGTGCGCAACCCAGCTCGGCCGACAACACCATGAACACCATTGCCGCCTTCATGAAAGAAGTGGGCTCACTGCGCGCAGACGAACCCACTCCGGATCCTAAAACCTATATGAATGATGAATTCTTGAAAATCATTGACAAAGATCCACAGCTCAAAGCGTTTGCAAATCGCCGCAATTGATGTATTGAGCCCACCTCAGAAGCTTTGTCTGATCAGGATCAAAAGTCATTCGGTGGCTTTTGATCCTTTTTTGTTTGCGGATTGATGCCACGAGCTAAATCTGCCCTTGTTTCATTCAAACCAGTGAAGAAAATGCCTACTTCGTTCCCAACTGAAAGCTCACCTCAGCCTTTCTCGCTCAAAAATAAGACGGCGTTGATCACTGGCGCCAGCTCAGGCATTGGCCAATCTATTGCGGGTGCGCTTGCGGCTGCGGGAGCTTCGGTGATTTTGTGTGCACGCCGTGAGGAGCCACTGCGCTCGTACTGTGACTCCTTGAAATCTAAGGGGATGGAGGCAGGCTATGTGGTGGGCGATTTGTCTCAAAAAGCTGAGGTTGCGGCGATAGCGCACTCTGCTTCTGAGTGCTTGGGTCGGTCGCCAGACATCATCGTTCACGCTGCGGGTATCAACATGCGACAAGCTTGGCAAGACATCACACCTGAAAGTTGGGATGCTCAAATTGAGTTGATGCTGAGCAGCCCGTTTTTCTTGTCGCAAGCGCTTGTGCCAGCGATGATTCAAAAAGGCTGGGGGCGCGTCATACATATCGCATCCCTGCAATCCCAGCGCGCTTTTGCCAACAGCATTCCTTATGGTTCGGCCAAGGGCGGCGTGATGCAACTCACGCGTGCTATGGCGCAAGCGTGGTCTGCGCATGGCATCACCGTCAATGCGATTGCGCCAGGTTTTTTCCCCACCGAATTGACGCAACCCGTCTTCAGCGATGCTGAGAAAATAGAGGCGATTGCTCAACAAACAGCTGTCGGACGTGTGGGTCGGTTGGAAGACCTACATGGTGCAGCAGTCTTCTTTGCCAGCGATGCCTCTAGCTATATCACGGGTCAAACCTTGTTTGTCGATGGCGGATTCAGCGCCAAATAATTTTTCCATTTCTGATCGAACCACACAACCTAGGAGCTTCTTCATGCAAAGCATGGTTTTTACTGCACACAATGAAATGCAAATCATGGATCGTCCTGAGCCCACGGTGGGGTCAGATGATCTGTTGGTGCGAGTGGATGCCGCGGGTGTTTGTGGTTCAGATTTGCATGCCTATCGCGGACATGATCCAAGGCGTGTTCCGCCGATGGTGCTGGGTCACGAATTTGTGGGCACGGTATTGGCGGGGCCGATGGCAGGCAAGCGCATCACCGCCAACCCCTTGGTGACCTGCGGCAAATGCCGTTACTGTTTGGCGGGGCGCACCAATCTGTGCTCTGACCGCAGCATGATTGGGATGAATTTACCCGGCGCGTTTGCGCAGCAGCTCGCTGTGCCAAAGAGCTGCGCGATTGAGTTGCCTGCCGGTCTCTCAGATCGTGCCGCAGCTATCACAGAGCCTGCTGCTACCGTCGTGCATGCGCTGGCGCTTTCTCAGCGCGCGATGCAACAACCCCTCGCGCATGCGCGTTGCCTTGTGATTGGCGCTGGCGCTATTGGCCTCTTAGCTGCGCTGGCTTTGCGAGCGCACGGTGTGATGGAAATGGCTGTGGTGGAAACGAATGCACTGCGTGCGCTAACCTTGAAATCAGCAACGGGCTTGGTGGCACAAGGATCAGATAGTGCGGCTTTGAAAGACTTCGATCTGGTGATTGATGCCGTGGGCATCGCCGCCACGCGTGACCTGGCGGTGAGTGCTGTCGCAACGGGTGGCGTGGTGACGCATGTGGGCTTGGGCGATTGGGCCAGCCCGCTGGATTGGCGAGCCTTGACCTTGCGCGAGATCACGCTGATTGGCTGCTACACCTATGCCATGAGCGATATGCATGCGACTGTGGCGGCGCTGAACAAGAATTTCTTCGGCGATTTGTCATGGGTGGAAGAGCGCCCTTTGACCGATGGGCCTGCAGTGTTTGCAGACTTGGTGGCTGGCAAAATCGCCTCACCTAAAGTCTTGCTACGCCCTTCTTAATACGATGCCATGGCAAGCGCTGGTGCGTTTGCCGTCTGAGACGGCTGCATGGCCGTTGACCAACACATGAGTAAAGCCTTTTGGATGCATGCGCGGCTCTTCGATGGTGGCAAGGTTGGCCACTTGCATCGCATCAAACACCACCACATCGGCATAAGCGCCAGCGCATAAAACACCGCGATCTTTCAAGCCCAATCTCTGGGCTGGTTTTTGCGTGATGCATTGGATTGCTTGTTCTAAATCGAGAATCTGCCGATCACGGCTGTAATGCCCAAGCAGTCGAGCCGTCCAGCCATAGCCGCTGAGTGAGCCGATCATGCGGCCCAGCGGGCCTTGCGGGGTGAGCGCCAGTGTGTCGGACATGACGATGCAATCAGGATGGCGCAAGCACATGCACACATCTGCATCGCTGAAACCTTGCGAGGTCATCAGCATGCCATTGAAGTCTTCGCCTTCTTCCAGCAGCAAATCGAGCAAGGCATCGTAAGGGTCTTGGTTTCTGATCTCGCCAATATGCTCAAAAGTCTTGCCCACCAGCGCTGGATTGCTGGTGCAGCGAAGCAGCCGGATCTTTGCCCATTGCCTTTGCGACACCATGCGCCATATCGGCTGCGGATTGTCTTTCATCAGCAGCCGTTGCTTTGGATCACTCAGGCGCTGCAGCGTCGCTTGTGCGCCGCCTGCGCGTGCCCAAGCAGGCAAAGCTGCTGAAACAGCCGTGTGATTCCAATCATGCGGAATCAAATCGAAGCCAATATCCAAGCCTTGGTGCTTGGCTTGATCCACCATGCTCAAAGCGTGTTCCATGGCATGTGCGGGCGCACCAAACTTTGGTTGAATATGGGAGATTTGTAGGCGTGCACCAGCATGCCGAGCTGTGGCTATGGCTTCGGAAAATCCCATGTCGTAATACACATCGCGGTTGCGCACATGGGTGGCATAGAGCACGCCGCGCTTGGCGGCAGTGTCGATCAAACACGTCAGCTCTTCAAACGACGCCGTGTTGCCAGGCCAATACTCCAAGCCGGATGAAAAACCCATCGCACCTTCATCCAGCGAAGTTTCAAGCAACTTTTGCATGGCGCGTAATTCATCTGCGCTGCTCGGAGAGTCTGTGGTTTTGATGGCGGTATGAATCGCCCCATGCCCCACAAATGCACCTACATTGACACCCGGGTTGCAAGCGCTTAGGCGATCTAGGTAGCTACCAAAGCTGCGCCAATCAATGGGGATGTTGTCTTCTGGCGATCCGCCGATATGTGCTGGCAGACCTGATGCGCCTAATGGGGCGCAACTGAAACCACACTGGCCGATGATCTCGGTGGTCACGCCTTGGCAAAGCTGACTGTCCGCACGGGCATCGACCAGCAAAGAAAAATCCGAATGCGTATGAATATCAATGAAACCTGGCGCAACGACCAAGCCTTGTGCGTCAATGTTGCGCTGCGCCTGCGCATTTTGCAAATCACCAACGGCCACAACGCGATCGCCGGTGATGCCGACATCTGCAATATGCCCCGCGTGCCCCGTACCATCGATGACCAAGCCCTGGCGAATGATGAGATCAAACCTCATGGTGCTTTTCAAGTAGCGTTCAAGTGAGCTTAAGGCTGCTGCTTTGAAGCAATATCGGCAGCCACCGTGATGATCTGACCGATGAGCTGGCAATCTTGCTCGGTGAGAGACAAGGGCGTGCGCAGATCAAAAAGCTGAGAAAGAACTTTGTCGGATTGCGGCAGCGGGGCATCTTGCTGCGGCAAATATTGCCAATGGGCGTAATTGCTGGTGAATGCGACGGGCGTAGACTTACCAAACCATTTGATATAGAGGCCGCGAAGATCGCATTCGGCTAGAAAGCGATCTATTTGCGCTGTGCTGAGATCCAAGCTAAATTGGATGGAGCTGGCAACGAATGCTTCTTTGGGATGGCGCGCGGGCACGCTCAGATGCTTCGCTTGGCCCATCGCCTGCTCAAGCATTCGGTAGATGGCATTCCAACGTCTGCCGCGCTCAGGCATCAAAGCAATCTGTGGGCGCAGCAAGGCAGCGGCCAAGTTCGACATGCGCATACTGAAATTGGGCGTGACGTATTTCCAGCGCTCAAACACCTCGGGCGCGGGCTTCAAGATATGTTGGTTGTACATCATGTAGCAGCCCGACATCAAAATCGCTTGGGCAGCAATATCGTCATCATCGGTGACCAACAATCCGCCTTCGCCTGAGTTGATGTGTTTGTAGGTCTGGGTGCTGTAGCAACCGATATGCCCCCACATGCCAGTGGGCTTGCCATCCCAGCTGGCGCCCATCGTGTGAGCACAATCTTCTATGATGCGCACACCATGTGCATCGCACAAACTGCGAACCGCTTGCATGTCGGTGATGTGGCCGCGCATGTGGGATATCAGCAAAACTTTGGCTTGGCTGCTTTTGATTTTGCTTTCCAGATCTGCCAGATCAGTGGTGTAGTCAGAAGCCGTTTCTACCAACACAGCCCTTGCACCTGCATGCGCGATAGCGCCTGGCACGGGTGCAAGCGTGAAGGTGCTGGTGAGAACGGGATCGTTGTGTTTAACACCCAGCGCTTTGAGCGCGATAAACATCGCTGCACCGCAAGAGCTCAGCGCGACGCAATACTTGCTGCCCACGTAGGCTGCGTACTCCTGTTCGAGCAGAGAAGGCTCGGGGTAGCCTGAGCCTTGCTCGCCATAGCGATGCAGCCGCCCACTGCGAAGCAATTCAACAGCACGCTCAATGGCTGCGTCAGGAAGCGGCTCGGGCGAGCTTAAATCTTTACCAAACCACAAACCATCGCTGCTACGCGGGCTTGTGGTTGCGGCGTCGGGTGCAAGCGTTGAGATACTCATGCGAAACTCAATGCTGATGACCGCCCAGCGTGCCGAGATCGAATTTTTCTTCTGGATAGTATTTTTTCAGACGAATATCGCCAGTGCGTGCATGGCCTTCCATGCCTTCTAGGCGTGAGATGCGGGCCGCAACTTGGCCGACTTCTCGGCTCGCTGCGCGCGTCAAGCGCTGGTAGGTGACGGTTTTGATGAACTTGCCCACATACAGACCCCCCGTGTATCTTGCTGCGCCTTTGGTAGGCAAGATATGGTTTGGGCCTGAGCATTTGTCGCCATAAGCCACCGTCGTTTCCTCGCCCAAAAACAGCGAGCCATAGTTGCACAAGCGGGCAAGCCACCAATCTAAATCGGCAGCCAACACCTGCAAATGCTCGGGGGCATATTCATCGCTGACTTGGCAAATCTCTTCGCGGCTATCGCAATAAATCACTTCGCCATAGTCGCGCCAAGCTGCTGTGGCGGCATCGCGTGCCAGTTGTGGCAATGCAGCGATGACAGCGGGAATCAGCTCAATGACTTTTTCGCCCAATGCTTTAGAGGTGGTGAAGAGCCAGACGGGAGAGTCTGGGCCGTGCTCAGCTTGCCCAATCAAATCAGCTGCCACGATATGCGGATCAGCATCTTGATCCGCAATGATGGCCGATTCGGTGGGGCCGGCCACCACATCAATGCCTACGCGGCCAAACAAAGTGCGCTTGGCTTCAGCCACAAAGCGATTGCCTGGGCCAACAATGATGTCTGCAGGCTTGGCATACAGGCCATAAGCCATCGCAGCCACGGCTTGCACGCCACCCAAAGCCAACACCGTGGTCGCACCACAGAGCTTCATGGCATACAAAATGGCAGGGTTGACACCGGATTCTTTGTGCGCAGGCGAAGTTGCGACGATATTTTTCACACCCGCAACTTGCGCAGTACACACGCTCATGATGGCGGACGCGGCATGGGCATAGCGCCCGCCAGGCACATAACAGCCTGCGGTGTTCACAGGGATCAGTTTTTGACCTGCTGTTAAACCAGGCATCAACTCTACTTCAAACTCATGCAAGGAATCACGCTGGCGCTTGGCGAAATCGCTTACTCGCTTATGGGCGAATGCAATATCGTCGAGTACAGAGCCAGGCAAAGATTTGCAGGTTGCTGCGATTTCATCTTCGCTCAACACGATGCTGCCCTTATAGCCATCAAAATCCCGCGCATAGCGCTCCACAGCCTCTTTGCCGCCTTGCTTGATCTCGGCCAGCATGCGCTGCACAGTTTCACCCGTGGCGGTGTCGATGGTTTCAGTGTTGGGTATAGCTTTTTTGAGATAAGCAATGGTCATAAGACACTTTCAATGCGTAGGAAGAAAAAATACTCAATGAATATTAAGCACAAGCATTTTTCAAAAGTAGAGCCAAAAGAATAATTATTTAGTGCCAAAATAGCTTCTAAGCCTCTTCCGAAAGCTGATGTGGCTCATCATCAGACTCGCCACTTAGAGGCTATTTTTCTCCACACTCACTATGCGCAGCAAACAAGAAATCACCGGTATTTGGGTCAAGCTGTTCCCCCGCTTTGCTGGCAGCAGCGCCTCTTTGCAAGGGCGGGTGAAAGAGATGATGGTTCACAGCATCTTGATGGGCTTGATCCCAGCCGATGCCAAAATTCCGCCGAGCCGAACGCTGGCCACAGCTTTAGGGGTGTCGCGCAACACGGTGTCTTCGGCGCTTCAAGTGTTGGTCGATAAGGGTTTTTTGCGAGCAGCAGAGCGAAGCGGCTTGTTTGTCAACCGAGATATCTTGCTTGGGCAAGCGGCCAAATCGGCAGAGCCCGCTTTGCAAGATGAAACTCTCAATTGGACTGATCGCCTGAAGACGCAGCTTCACAAGCAGCGCAACATCATCAAGCCCGCCAATTGGCAAGATTTGCGCTATCCCTTTGTTTATGGGCAGTTTGATGTCAGCTTGATGCCACTCAAAGATTGGCGCGAGTGTGCGCATCAATCTTTGTTTGTCCCTGCTGTGAAACGATGGTCGCAAGACCACATGGATCGTGATTACAGCCTCTTGATTGACCAAATCCAACATCGCTTGCTGCCCGCACGCGGCATCATGGCGCGGCACGATGAAATTTTGGTGACTGCAGGCGCACAAATGGCTTGCTACTTGCTGGCACACACTTTGGTGGATCGCAACACGGTGGTGGGTATCGAAGAGCCAGGTTATCCCGATGCGCGGAACAACTTCAAGCTGCGCAGCGACAAGATCGCAGCGCTGCCGATTGATCAGGACGGCTTGATGCCTTCGCGCCAATTTGCCCAATGCGAATACGTGTACACCACGCCCAGCCACCAATGCCCCACCACGGTGACGATGTCGATGCAGCGTAGGCAGGAGATTCTCGATCTGGCCTATCAAAAAAATGTGGTGTTGATTGAGGACGATCACGAGAGCGAGCTGAATTTTTCGAGCCAGCCGCTGCCTGCGCTCAAAAGTTTGGATACGCATGGACGCGTGATTTACATGGGGAGTTTGTCTAAGACTCTGGCGCACGGGCTGCGCATTGGGTATATCGTGGCGCCCGCTGAGTTGATTCGAGAGCTGCGTGCGCTGCGCAGGCTGATCATGCGCCATCCGGCTTCTAACAATGCGCATATCGCCAGCCTTTTCATCGCGCAAGGCCACCATGACGCATTCATTCGCAAGCTGAATCTGGCCTACAGCGAAAGACGGCAAGAGTTGGTGCAAGCCTTTGCGCGCCATTTGCCAGCCTGCAAGATCACAGCAGCGCAGGGTGGCTCGGGTGCTTGGATACAAGGCCCGTCTGGCTTGGACAGCAAAGCGCTGGCTGCGCATTGTATGGAGCGCAGCATCTTGATCGAGCCGGGTGAAGTGTTCTTTGAGCGCCCAAACCCGTCTGCTAAAAACTATTTTCGGTTGGGCTATTCCGCTATTGCCACACCTTTGATCGCTGGCGGCGTTCGTGAGTTGTCTTATGTGATGGAAGCGCTGGTCTGAACTGCACAGCCTTGCATGGGATCGGCTGCACGCGTCTTGCTTGACAAACGAATAGGCTTGCGTTAAATTACTAACCAGTCAGTCATTAGTTGTCTTGAGCCACTTTATGCGGCCTTACAAAGGTTGAAAACCATACTTTTCATTGAGAAATTTTATGCAAAACAAGCCGTTCCCCTTCATAAACCGAGCGCTGAGTGCTCATCTATTGATAGTAAAGTGGGCAATGATCTGCGGCGTGGCCTTGCTGGCTGCCTGCTCCAAACCCGCCCCTGCGCCCGAGCCCGTGCGAGCCGTGAAGGTCATCGCAGTGGGGGAGAGCGGTTTGCAGGCGGGGTATGAATATGCGGGCGAGGTGCGCTCAAAAGTGGAGTCGCGATTGGGCTTTCGGGTGGGCGGCAAGATCGTGAAGCGCCAAGCGGAAGTGGGCCAGCGGGTGAAGGCGGGGCAGGTGTTGGCTCAGCTAGATCCGCAAGATTTCCAATTGGCCGCCGATGCGTCTCGCGCAGGCTTGGCTGCAGCCACGACGAACCGCGATTTGGCGGCGGCGGATTTCAAGCGCTTTCAAAGCTTGAAAGAACAAAATTTCATCAGCGGCGCAGAGCTGGAGCGGCGCGAATCTGTCTTGAAGTCAGCGCAGGCGCAGCTGGATCAGGCGAAGGCGCAATTGGCCAATACCGGTAACCAAGTGGGCTACGCGAATTTGGTGGCTAATGTGTCGGGCATTGTGACGGCGGTGGATGCGGAAGTGGGGCAGGTGGTCTCTGCGGGCGCACCAGTCGTGCGCATTGCGCAAGATGGACCACGCGATGTGGTGTTCAGCGTGCCGGAAGATCGGCTGGCTTTGGTGGCTGTGGGCTCGGCGGCGAAGGCCAAGCGCTGGTCTGCGGATGGCACCGCTGGGAATGAGCTGAACGGAAAAATTCGCGAGCTCGCAGCCAGCGCTGATCCGCTAACGCGCACCTATCAGGCGAAACTCTCGCTCGATGCTGGCGTGAATTTGCCATTGGGCTCGACGGTGTATGTCTTCCCAAACAATCAGTTGGCTGGTGTGCAAGCGATCAAGCTGCCCACGAGTGCGTTGATGCAAAGTGCGCAAGGTGCGTCGCAAGTGTGGCTGCTCGATATTGCCACCATGACGGTGAAAGCAACCAATGTACAAGTGGCCACGGCGGATGGCAATGAAGCGGTGATTGCTTCGGGCTTGAAGGCGGGCGATGTGGTGGTGAGCGCGGGGGTGCATGTGTTGTCACCCAATCTGAAGGTGAGTATTTATCAAGAAAAAGGCTCAGTAGCCGTTATATCTCCTGCGCAGAGTGCTACTAAATCAGTAGCGACATCTGCCACTGAAACAGCCAAGAAGTGAGCTGCACATGACGCAAGCGACTTCCCCCAATCCACCCGATGCGCGTTTCAACCTCTCCAAATGGGCGATTGAGCATCCGGCTTTAACCCGCTATTTGATGGTGGTGCTGATGCTGCTGGGCTTTGCCGCCTACTTTCAACTCGGCCAAGATGAAGATCCGCCGTTCACCTTTCGCATCATGGCTGTGCGGATGTTTTACCCAGGCGCTACCGCGCAGCAGGTCAGCGAGCAACTGCTGGACAAGGTCGAGAAGACGCTGCAAGAAGTGCCGATGGCAGACAAAATTCGCTCTTATGCGAAGCCGGGTGAAGCGCTGATTATTTTCCAAATCAAAGACACCGGCGCTGGAAAAGACGTGCAGCAAATTTGGTACACGGTGCGCAAAAAAGTGGGCGATATTCGCGGCACCTTGCCTGCGGGCGTGATCGGGCCGTTTTTTAACGATGAGTTTGGCGATGTGTTTGGCGTGATGTATGCGCTGAAAACCGATGGCTTCAGCTATGCGGAAAGCAAAGCATTTGCGGACAACGTACGCCAGCAGCTGCTTCGGGTGAAAGATGTCTCGAAAGTAGAGCTGTTTGGTCAGCAAGATGAAAAGCTGTATGTGGAGATTTCGCAAAAGCGCCTCTCGCAGCTGGGCTTAGATTTGAGTAACGTGATCGCGCAACTCAATGCGCAAAATGCGGTCGAATCTGCGGGCGTGATCACCACGCTGCAAGACGTGTTGCAGGTGCGCGTGGGTGGGCAGTTCAATGATATTGAGCAGCTCAAAGCGATGCCGATTCGCGGCGGCGCAGGTGGCAATTTGGCCAGCGGCGCGGGCGCAGCGCAAATTCGGCTGGGCGATATTGCAGATATTCGGCGTGGCTACATTGATCCAGCGCAGGTGAAGGTGCGCAGCGCTTCGTTTGACGAAAAATCACCCATTAAAGGTCAAGTCAAAGCCCAAGAAGTGATCGTGCTCGGTGTGTCGATGGCCAAAGGCGGCGACATCATTGCTTTGGGTAAAGCGCTCGCAGTAGCGACTGAGAAAATTGAGAAAACCTTGCCGCTGGGCGCAGAGCTGGATCAAATCCAAGATCAGCCACGCGCGGTGAGCAAATCGGTGAACGAGTTTGTGGCGGTCTTGATTGAGGCGGTGGTGATCGTGCTCGCAGTGAGCTTTTTGGCGCTGGGTTTGCACAGCCGAGGCAAGCAAGCGCCGTTGTGGAAACGCTATTACGTAGACATGCGGCCTGGCCTCGTGGTGGGCATCACGATCCCGCTGGTGCTCGCTGTCACGTTTTTGGCCATGTGGTATTTCGGCTTGGGGCTGCACAAAATCTCGCTCGGCTCGCTGATCATCGCGCTCGGCCTGCTGGTCGATGACGCGATCATTGCGGTGGAGATGATGGTGCGCAAGATGGAGGAGGGCTACGACAAAGTGCGCGCGGCTACTTTTGCCTATGAGCTCACCGCGATGCCAATGCTCACAGGCACGCTGATCACGGCCGTAGGCTTCTTGCCGATTGGTATTGCGAAATCAGTCACAGGCGAATACACGTTTGCGATTTTTGCGGTGACGGTGATCGCGCTGTTGATCAGTTGGCTGGTGTCGGTGTATTTTGTGCCGTATCTCGGCGTGTTGATTTTGAAACACAAGCAAGGCCAAGCTTTGCGCAATGCCGAGGGGCAACACGCTGCAGGCGGCGCAGATCATGCAGAGCATTTCGATACGCCGTTTTATGTGATCTTCCGCAAGATGGTGAATGGGGCTGTCAAGCACCGCTGGCTCACGATTGGCGCGACTGTGTTGATCTTCGCTTTGGGCATTGTGGGCATGGGCAGAGTGCAGCAGCAATTCTTCCCCGATTCTTCGCGGCCTGAGATTTTGTTGGATGTGTGGTTCACCGAAGGCACATCACTGGCGGCGAATGAAGCGGTGGTCAAGCGCATGGAAGCGCGGCTGATGCAAGAGCCGGGCATGGTGAGCGTGAATACTTGGGTGGGCTCAGGTGTGCCGCGTTTTTATCTTCCGATGGATCAATTTTTCCCGCAGACCAATGTGAGCCAAATGATTGTGTTACCGCAAGATTTGAAGGCACGCGAAGCGCTGCGCTTGAAGCTGCCCGCGATGTTGGCCACCGAGTTTCCTGAAATTCGAGGCCGCGCCAAGCTGCTGCCCAACGGCCCGCCGGTGCAATATCCGGTGCAATTTCGCGTGGTGGGTGCTGATCCTGCGGTGCTGCGTGGCTTGGCCGATACAGTGAAAGCAGAAATGCGCAAATCGCCCAACACGCGCGGCGTGAATGACAACTGGAATGAATCCGTGAAAGCGATTCGCTTGGAAGTGGATCAAGCCAAGGCGCGCGCGCTCGGCGTGACGAGCCAGAGCATCGCGCAAGCCTCACGCGCGATTGTGAGTGGGAGCACGATTGGTACGTTTAGGGATGGCGATAAGTTGATTGATATCGTCTTGCGCCAACCGCTTTCTGAGCGCGATGTGATCACCGATATTGGCAACGCTTACCTGCCCACAGCCTCAGGCCGCTCGATCCCGCTCGCGCAAATCGCCAAGCCCATCTTCGTCTGGGAGCCCGGCATCATGTGGCGCGAAAACCGCGATTACGCGATCACGGTGAACGCAGACATCATCGAAGGCCTGCAAGGCGCCACGGTGACGAATGAATTGCTCCCCGCCCTCAAAGCGCTCGAAGCCACTTGGCCGCCAGGATACGCCGTGCTGGTGGCGGGCGCCGTAGAAGAAAGCTCCAAAGGCTCGGCTTCGATTGCTGCGGGCATGCCGATCATGCTCTTTATCACTTTCACCTTGCTGATGCTGCAATTGCAAAGCTTCTCGCGCGCGATGCTGGTCTTCCTCACCGGGCCGCTGGGCATTGCTGGCGTGGCGGGTGCTTTGCTCTTGCTTGGCAGGCCGTTTGGCTTCGTAGCGTTGCTTGGCGTGATCGCGCTCATGGGCATGATCATGCGAAATTCGGTGATCTTGATTGATCAAATCGAGCAAGACATTCGCGCAGGCATTCCAAAATGGGACGCCATCGTCGAATCCGCCGTCCGCCGCCTGCGCCCGATTGTGCTCACCGCAGCAGCAGCCGTGCTAGCCATGATCCCGCTCACGCGCAGCGTGTTCTGGGGGCCGATGGCGGTAGCGATCATGGGCGGCCTCATCGTAGCGACCGTGCTCACGCTGCTTGCGCTGCCAGCGATGTATGCGGCTTGGTTTCGGGTGAAACGCTAAAGTTTGATCTCTTTTGGCAGTTAGCCACCGTGGATGCTGCGCAGAGTGCTATGAAATTGGGAGCGTCTGGCCGGGCTGAATCGCGCGATCTTTTGTGCATGCGTTGTGTTCCTCTCACCAATTAAGCTCATGAAGGAGAAAGACTACTTGCTTGGCGAGGAAAGAAACGTCACCAAGTCTGCAATACCTTTTGCAGTGACCGTCGGATTTGCCACATTTCGATTGGTGCAGCCTCGTCCTTTGCAGGCTAATCTTTCGTAGAACGTGGCAGTGTGTTGATCCCACCCGTGAGTGGCTTCGGGATACACCATGACTGAGAAGGCATTGCGCTGCGGCTCTGGAATGGATGCCACGAACGTGTCACAAATCTTCGGGTCGCGATCTTCATAGTCATCTTTTTCGCCAGCGAAGATTCGAACAGGCGCGCCCGTCCATCGCACGAGCAAATCCGCCGGTAAGTCAGCTGTCGCGCGGCCTGCCTTGGCAAATTCTGCATAGCGATAACAGAGGGGGTAAAAAGGCGCGTGTGCGGCGAATTTTCGCCCAGTTTCTCCTCCGAAGCGCTCCTTGGCCCAAGAGGTTGCGGAAGTCAGCGCGATGATGCCACCGAATGAGAACCCGGCGACCGAAATTTTCTCGGGATCAACATCCGCTCTGTTGCCCAAGAAGTGAAGGGCATCATACAGATTCTGAAGATATCCGATATTTGAGGCCACACGCTCAGCGGCGTTGCGAAAGAGGCGAAGCTCAAGTGTGGCGAGCCCAGCTTGGTTTAAAGCCTTGGCGTACTGCGCGGTGACCGGCACCTCCCAGCCCCAGCCGGAATGCACCAAGATGACCGCAGGCTTTCGTTGCGCCGATCCCGATCCCACTGGGCTGGTGTAGAGCCCCTCTACGAAGGCCACGCCGTTGTTGGGTGCAGAGGTCGGTATGCGCAGCAACTCTTGCGCACTTGCCAAACCTATAAACCCCAGAAGAAAGAGGGAAACACAGATCAAACGGAGGATCTTAGCTAGGGACGAATAGCCGCTGATAGACAAATACATGGCGTGCTCCTAGGGGAATGGCAGGTGACTTCTGGGGACTAGCAACGAGTAGCGTTGTTCTTTCGCGAAAACAAATGAATATAACCCACACGCAACTCCTGCGACAGAAAGACCTGATTGAACTAAACCGTGCTAGGCCGCAGAGACGCAAGGCAGGGAGAAACGATAAGCATGCAAACCAAGATAAAACTGATCTTGTGCAACTCGTACTGGAATCCAAGTGTAGTTTTGGCTCCTACCCGTTGTATATATTGCATAATTTGCTATTGAATTGATAGCGTTCTAATCCGTTCATCTTGAGCTTGTATGAGGGTGAGCGGGTGGAGCGTAACGCTAGCGTGCTCACGGTCTATGAAAAAAGTAGCGAGCATCGCGAAAAGCTGACAACTGGGCGACAAGTTTTCATCGCTTGGCAAGTGATACTACTTTTCTCACCCACATCACTCTCCCATCGATGTCACCTCGCAAACACATCTCTTTGCTGACGCAAGCCACTGGCGTTTGGTTCGGTTTCTGGTTTTTGGGTCTTCCGTCTTACTACCAACAGTACGCCACCGTGACGATGGCGGTAGCGATGATTTTGTTGTCTGTCGCCACCTCGCTGGCGGCCATTTTCTTGCTGCGGCATGCGCGTGAAGAAACGCGCATGCAACGGGCATTTTGGTTGTCGTTCTACTACACGATTCCGTTTGCGCTGCTGGACGTGCTGTATTGCGGCTGGTATCTCGGCCATGGTGCTGACTTCCTCAGCAAGTATTGGTATCTGACTGTCTTCTATCTCACCCCATGGCTGACCTTCATGCCCACCGCCGCACTGCTACGCTCGCGGCCCACTCCGACCAAGGGTTAAGAAATTTTTTTGCATTTGGCGGGCAAACTATGCCAATACGAATTCCACCGTAGCGCAACGAGAATCTGTGTCTTCGCGTGGCGAATGCTAGGCCGCAGGCACAAAACTTCGAGTGAAACGGGCAGCGTCAAAAATCAAGAAAAATTGGAGAAATACGCTTAAAGTCCATACAGAATATGCGTAATACGCTATGAACTCAATAGCAACTGAATGGGCAAATATTTCTGATACAGATTGAAATCTTGATCTGTGCTGAGGATGGGAAGAGACCGACGGCTGGCTGCAGCGCTTAAAGAAATCGGCGGCTAGCTCGTGATCGGCTTGGATCAGGGGGATGTCGTCTAAGGTGCGCAGTGTATCGTGCAGGGCTGCAAATTGCTTGGCCAACTTGATGCCGCTGAGCAGCTCTAGCCTTGTCGCGCCGATCATGTAGGCGCACCCATCTTGGATCAAATCAGCGAGCAAAGCTACACTTGAATGTGTGATTCAGTGTGTGATTTTGCGCCGTCAAAGCATGGCTATTTCTTAGCGATGCTTCTCAGTAGATTGACGAATGTCTGGGTTGGGCCGCTCAAATCTTCCTGGCGCCAAGCTAAGGTGAGTGGCGCGTCTAGGCGATGGCTTTCGCTCAAGGCCATGTAGGCGACCGCATCTTTTTGAGCGCCTTGCATTGAAGCGGGCACGATGGAGATGCCTGCGCCTGCTGCGACCAAATTCAGATTGGTCATCATGCGTTGCACTTCGGCTACCACCTTGGGGCGAAAGCCATGCTCCTCGCACAATGCAATAAAGTTGGCATACAAGCCGGGCGCACCGGGACGGCGCACCAGGATGAAGGATTCGTTACGCAAATCTTCTAATCTGAGCAATGGTGTTGCGTCCGTTTGACCCGAAGCCAGCGGGTGGTCTAGTGGCAAAGCCACCACCACAGGCTCGCGCAGCAGGGTTTCAAACACAATGCCCTCTGGTTGCGAGACTGGAACACGCAGCAAGGCGCAATGCAGCCGGGTCTCGGCCAGCGCTTCGGTCAAGGCGGCGGCATTGTCTTCGCTTAGCTCTAGGCCAATGCCGGGGTATTGCTTGCGCATCGAGCGCAGCGCCTCGGGGATGAAGGCATGCGCTGCTGCAGAGCTGGTAAAGCCGATGCGCAGGATGCCTTGCTCGCCGCGTGCGATGCGTGCCATGCGCTGCTCCACAGCCGTGAGATCGTCCATGATGCGGCGCGCCTCGACAACAAACAGCCGTCCGCCATCGGTTAAGTCCATGCCCCGCGGTCGGCGATGAAACAATGCCATGCCAAGGTGCTTCTCCAGTGCGCGAATCTGGACGCTCAGTGGCGGCTGCTGTATCCCTAATTGTTCGGCAGCGCGGGTCATGTGTCCGCTGTCGGCCACAGCAAGGAAGTAGCGCAGGTGTCGCAACTCGATGTTCATATTTAAAAAGTATTGATTATTACTGATTAATATATTTGACAGTATATCCATGTTGCCTGACACTTCTGCTCGTCACAAGATTGACACATAAAGCAGGCTGTCATGAAGGCCTGCACGCAATACATCGAACGGAGACAAACATGAACATCAGAACTTTCTTTTCAGCGGTGCTGGCGCTTTCACTTTGGGGTTGTGGTGGCAATGACATCGCCCCACCCGTCGTGCCGCCTGAGCCGGTCAATATTCTGTTTGTTGGCAACAGCTACACCTTTGGGCGAGTGGCTCCGGCAATGCAATACAACAATGCGAACGTGACGGATATGACAGCAGGCTTCAATGCCCTATCGCCTGCCACCAACAGCTATCCGCTGGGCAGCGGCATCGTGTCCACGCCTTGCATCGCCACGACCACGACGGGCATCGGCTGTTTCGAGCCAAAGCCGTGGGGTGGCGTGCCGGGTATTTTCAAGGCTTTGACGGATGAGGCGGGATTGAACTATGTGGTTTCTTTGTCCACCCGCAACGCAGCGACGCTGCGCGGGCATTTTCTGAATACAGGCGATGATGTGTGGGACTTGCGCGGCAACATGGCCAGTAAAAAATGGGATGTTGTGGTGCTTCAGGGTCAAAGTGATGAGCCTTTGCCTCGGGCCAAATCAAAGAATGGCAATCCGGTGTCGTTCAGCACTTATGCGGGTTTGATTCAGCAATACGTGCACAGCGGCGCGGGCGGCACCACGACAGAATCCATCATATTTGGCAGCAACGCGAATTGCCGCGCGGCTGTGACAGCGACAGTTGCTGGACCGGGATTATCAAACGGCAACTGCAATACAGTTCGCGATATCAAGACCAATACCTTCGCAAACCCTAGCGCAAAAGTGTATTTGATGCAGACGTGGGCAAGGCCCGATATGGTGGAGGCGCACAAATGCACCGCAGCGGATCAAACCACGTTGAACGGCGCACCGAAAGTCGATCCAACTTGCGATGCTGGCTCAAATGGCAGTTCTACGACGGGCATCAACACGCTGTACTACACCTCGAAAACGACAACGTCCGCCAACCTTGCCGACATGACTGCCGATATGAGTACCATATTCAACAGTTTGGCGGCGACCACCACCACTGCCGGCGCCTTGCGGTTTGCTGGTGTTTTGCCCGTAGGCAATGCGTTCCAGCATGCTGTGAACTCTGGTGTCGTGAAATCAAGTGGGTTTTACAAAGCAGATGGCACATTCGATGACAGTGGCAGCCAGATGAATCTGTGGTGGATCGACAGCACGCATGCCAGCGTCTTTGGCTCTTACTTGAGCGCCTTGGTGTCATTTGGCTCGATCACCAAGCTCGATCCGACGCGCTTTGCAGGCGGCGACAAAGCGGCCCTAGACTTGGGTATTTCAGTGGCAAATGCGATGATCTTGCAACGAATGGCCAAGGAGACCTTGGTGGCCTCAGGCGTGGTGCTGCGCTGAAGTAGATGGATGAGTAGTGATCTTTGGCTGAGCGAGGAGGCAGCATGATGCTCAAGGCCAAACGCGCAAACTTACTTCTCTTTGATACGCATCAGGCGAATCGTTTTTGCATTGTCCAGCCTGTCTTTGGCAATCCATGCTGAAAATTCTTCAGCAGAGCCACCTACCGGTAGGTTGTCTATACCCAGCAGCAGCGTGCGAAAGTCGGGTGCGGCCAACACCGCGTTCAACTCCGCGTTGAGTCTTTGAAGAATGGCCCGTGGTGTGCGCAATGGTGCAAACACCCCGAATAAGGAGCTTAGATTGGCTCCCGGACAGCCCAGCTCGGTAAAGCTCAAGACGAGAGGCAGGCTTTTCAACCTCGCTGGCGCACCAACGGCCAGCGGTTTGAGTTTCTGATTCTGGATATGCTGCAACTGCGCGGCCCCAACATTGGTCGAAAGCAGCTCGAACTGACCACTCAATGCATCGTTGAGCTGCTGCCCGCCACCCTTGTAGGGGATGTGCACGATCTTCGCCCCGGTAGCCAGGCGCACCTGCTCCAACACCATGTGCCCAGTAGTGCCAAACCCCGAGGTCGCCCAACGCAAACCCCCCGGTCGGCTATGAGACAAAGCGGCGATATCCTTGAAGCTGTCGCCTTCAAATGAAGGCGTGCCGACCAGTAGGGTAGGCGTTTGCATCACCCCCATGACAGGTGCAAAGTCGCGGATGGAGTCATAGCTCTGTTGGCTCAATTGAGGCAGCAAAGTCAGTGGACTGATCGCAGAAAAAGCCAAGGCATGCCCGTCAGGCGCGGCCTTGGCCAATAAGGCCATGCCAACACTGCCGCCTGCCCCAGCGCGGTTTTCCACGAGGACGGCGACACCGAGCAGGATGCTGAGCTTGTCGGCCATGGCGCGGCAGATTTGATCGCTGATACCACCCGCCGGGTAGACCACCATGATGCGCACCGGTTTTCTTGGCCATTCTGGACGAGCCGTCTGCGCCGCCACACTCAAACCCATCATCGAACCCAAACCTGCCGAGAGTAGAGCGGTTCGTCTTTGCATGCAATACGCCTTTCTTGGAGGGGGGTGGAAATAAGTGGCAGTCTTTGACCCGCCACGACGATGCGAGCTAGGCTGTTCTCGTTAACGTGGGTAGGTGCGCCATTTTCATTGAATTTGCAGTGATACGTCATGAGAATAAACGACAGTGCCCCATCGTGCTTACGCTCCCTGCATGACCTTCAATGCACGTGGTTTGGTTTCGGGTGAAGTGCTGATTTGTAAGTTTTTTTGGCTTCTACCCGTTATATATTGTGCATAGTTTGCTATTGAATTCGTAGCGATCTAACTCGTTCAGTCAGAGCTTGTCTAAGAGTTTTGGTGCTTTGCACGTTACGCTCCACCCACTAGTCTGCGTCGTACCATCGTGCAGTTGCCTCAGAAAGTTTTTTGAAAACACACGCGATGGCGGCCTCGGTGAACTGTCCTTGGTCTCCACGCGCCTTTCAAAAAATTTCTGATTCAACAGCCCAATGGTTTCCGCTGCTGTGAAATACTGAATCGCTAATAAATACCGTTGATCTCTCGCATTGGCAGGTCGGGTAGCTCGAATACCTCCGTCAACGCAATCTGCCCTCGATTTATTCTACTGAGAACTGCTTTACTCTCTTGATCAACCTGCGTCAAGGACATTGGCACTAGCGGAAGATGGCGCGATAGTAAGAGCGATCGATGGCGTCCGTTTATGAAAAAAGCTGAACCCTGCTTCAAGTAAAACGCTGGAGGATTAAAAAACCATTGTTTGTGTCTGAATTCGAACCACGCGGTGCGGTAAAAATCTTCGATCACTTGAGAATCGCGGCAAGCTAGATCTGCTTGGTTAACGTACTGGTTGAACTGCGCCCAATCTATCCAGAAAGGGCGATCTGCAAAGGTCTGGAGATCAATACGGCACTTCATACATCGATAGAGTAGCTCAATCCGCACGACATGCCTACTTGGCCATAATTTTAAAGTTTACAGAGTTTTATTTTCTGCGTGCCAGAAATCTTTTCAGCGGAAACCATTGGGCGGTTGAATCAGAAATTTTTTGGAAGGCGCGCGGAGACCATCTCTAATTCACCGAGGCCGGCATCGCGTGTGTTTTCAAAAAATTTATGAGGCAACTGCACGATGGTACGACGCAGGCGAGCGGGTGGAGAGAAACGCTAAGAACGCCAGAACCCTTCGACAAGCTCAGGGTGAACGGGGTTAGGGTTAACGGGTTAGGGTGCTGTGAATTTGATAGCAAACTATGCACAATACATAAAGGGTAGAGGGCGAAAACACCTTCAAAAATTTACTTCAAAGCAGCTTTGACCTCCGCCCCCACATCAATCACGCTCATCGCGTAATAGCTGCTCCAGTTGTAGCGGGTGATGACGTAGAAATTCTCTGCTACTGCGACGTATTGCGGGGAGTTGTTGGGCGACAGAGCTGGATCGCCATTTTGAAGTTCTACCAAGACGAGCGGGCCGGTGTGCGTCAAAGCTGCCCCTGCGATCACTGCGCCCTTGGCTTGGAAGCTCTCTTGGCTGAAGTTTGTGCAGGAATCGATACACAAAGGCTTAGTTTGCACCTGCCCGATTGCGACGTCCCCGAAAGGCTAGGTGCAGAGCCCAAACGAGTCCAATTGCTGCAGCCAAGTAAGCGAAGGTGAACATGGCGAACTTTCCAGCTGCAAGGCATGAATAGACGATGGCGAGAGCAGGCTCGAACGAGAGAGGTTGAGCCAGCATGACAAATGAAATGAGGTTCTCAAAGGCATCAAAAATCGGAGCAAGGGCTGAGAGTAACGCTACCCAGAGCATGATGTTGTTTGACCTCGATCCCGTAGGGTGTAGGCGGGCCACAAAAATGAGCGCTGCTGCATGCAGAACGAGAACCGACAGGATGAAAAGGAAGTCGACGTACTGCGCTTGAAAGTAGAGACCCAGGTTTCCTTGCTCGATCAGGGTTGCGTACCAAGCCTTGAGCTTGAGGTGATCAAACGACAACTGAGCTTGCCAATAGGGAACCGGGAACTTTGAGGCGGCGTATGCGGCGTTAAGAGCATAAGTAGCCCACATGTTGAATAGAAAGGCGCCCGCCGCGATGATTGCCCATTGAGCGGTAGAGAGGCGTGCCTGTAGCTGGGAAAACACTTTAAACATGGTTGCACCTTAATAAACTGATGCAACGAATTATTACGGCGCGAAGCCCACAGATCCTTTCAACCGCGTATCGCTGTGTATCGTTTTATGTCGTGCCACTTGAGTTCCAGAGCTCTGATATCTCAGGTTGGGGGCCTAGCGAATGAAACAGAATCAGAATACTTCTAGCCGCGCGTCATTGCATGCTTCAATTGCGGTCAATGCGTGCTGCAAAACAGCCGCGTCGCGCATTGTGAGCATGGATGTATGCGACCTGAGGGTTGGAAGGTAGGTCGTACAAAGAGCGCTAGTAAGCGCTACCTCAAAGCCGCCTTCACCTCCGCCCC
Organism: Variovorax sp.; assembly: GCA_031375105.1. Taxonomy (GTDB): domain Bacteria; phylum Pseudomonadota; class Gammaproteobacteria; order Burkholderiales; family Burkholderiaceae_C; genus JANMDU01. Next base: position 13,548 of record JANMHJ010000077.1, on the reverse strand, counting down.
CAGCTCGATCACGCTCATCGCGTAGTAGCTGCTCCAGTTGTAGCGGGTGATGACGTAGAAGTTTTCTGTGCCGGCGACGTATTGCGGGGCGTTGGCGGGGGACACAGCGGGGTCGCCGTTTTGCAACTCTACCAAGGCGAGTGGGCCGATGTGCGTCAACGCTGCGCCGCTCAGCACAGCGCCTTTGGCTTGGAAGCTATCGGCGCTGAAGGTGGGCAAGATGTCTGGGGCGAGGAGGGTGTCTTTGTCGAGCTTTGAGAAATCGAAGCTCACCGGGTAGAAGCTGGGCTGGCCGGTTTTCCAGCCGAAGCTTTTGAAATAGTTGGCCACAGAGCCAATCGCGTCCACTGGGCTGTTGAATAAATCGACTTTGCCGTCTCCATCAAAATCGATCGCGTATTTCACCCAACTGCTGGGCATGAATTGGCCTAGGCCCATTGCGCCTGCGTAGCTGCCGCGTAGCTCCAGCGGATCGATGCCGCTGCGGTTTTTGAGGGAGAGGAATTGCTCTAGCTCGTCTCGAAAGAAGGCGCTGCGGTCGCGCTTATCGGTTTTGGGGAAATCAAAAGCGAGTGTGGCCAAGGCATCCATCACGCGAAAGCTGCCCATGTCGCGGCCATAGATGGTTTCTACGCCGATGATGCCGACGATGATTTCTGCGGGCACACCGAATTCGGCTTCAGCTCGCTCTAAAGCTGCTGCATTCTCACGCCAAAATTTAACGCCTGCTTGAATGCGCACCGGGTCAATGAAGCGGCTGCGATACACGCGCCAATTCTTCCAAACCACGCCGCTGGCTGAGGGTTGCATGGGGCGCATGAGGCGCTGCACGGTGGGAATAAAGCGCGCTTGGCCGATGGCTTGGCGCACCCATTCTTTGTCTAGATTGCGGCGCTCGGCCACGTCATCTGCAAATCGCATGGCTTCCTCGCGGCTGGCGTAGGCTTGGCCTTGGGTGACCACTGCAGCAGGTCTCTTGGCTTGCTTTTTGGAGGGTTTTGAGGGTTTTGCCGTTATAGAACCTGCGTAGCTTGCTATAAAAATAGTAGCAAATAGCAAACAAGCGAAGCGGCGATAGGAAAGTTTCAACATCAGGGGGCAGCAGCAGGCAAAGGCTTGAGGCGGGAAAAAGCAGCCTTGAGTGTAGCCAAGGCCGAGCTGTTGGGGGCGGCTTCTTGCGGGCGATAGCGCAGCGTATCGAATTGCAGCAGCCAATCATGCAGCGGACGCGCACTTTCGCCAAACTTCGCCAGCGCCTGCACGGCGAGCGAGCGCGGTGGCGTGCTGGCATCTGAGGGCAAACCAGCTTTCACGAGCTGCTGACGCGCTTTGGCCAGTTGCCGCAGCCACGGGTCTTGATGGTGGCGCTCCCACAGCGTTAAGGCCGCGCCGATCAGGCCCACCAGCGTGACGATGCCCGCGAGCACCTTGCCTAAATCTTCCCAACTTGGGCTTTGAAAGCCCAAGTTTTTGAGCAGATCCAGCTGCTTGGCCTGCGAATAATTGAGCACCCATTGATTCCATGAATTGTTCATCGCTTCCCAAGCGGCGCGCAGCTGCGTGATCATGCCAATCGGTATCACGGCATTGAATGCTGTGCCCACGACGCCTTGCGGCGCAACCAGGCGCTCCAAACTACCAATGCGCCCCGGCGACACAGCGCTTGTCGGATCAACCCGCACCCAACCTTGGCCTGCCTGCCACACCTCGGCCCAGGCATGCGCATCGCGTTGGCGCACTGTCCAAAAACCATCCACTGAATTGAATTCGCCGCCCTGATAGCCGGTGACGATCCGCGCAGGAATATCCAGGGCACGCATCAAAATCACAAAGCTCGAAGCGATGTGTTCGCAAAAGCCTTCCTTGCGGTCAAACCAAAACTCATCGGCTGTGTTGGCACCATACAGGCCTGGCTCTAGCGTGTAGGTGTAGCCGCCTTCGCGCAAACGGCGCATGACCTCATTGACCAGCGGCGCAGCACCGGCTTGCGCGAAGCGCGGATCGCGGCGAAGGTCTGCCGCCAATTGCAGGGTGCGCGGGTTAAAGCCTGCGGGCAGGTCAATAAAATCTTGCAGGCCGATCACTTGTGTAGTGGGCCCATGGCGGAAACTCGTGCTGCTAATGGCTTTGTAGCGCAGCAGATCGGTGACCGGGCGATTGGAGAGCCACTGCAATTCGTTGCTCATGTTTACCTCGTGGCCGGGCACATCGGGCTTAGCATTCGCTGCTTCGAGCACGAAAATCCAAGGCCGCTGATTCGGCTCCAGTGTCACTTCATACGAAAAGCTTTCGCCGCTGGTCTGCAGATTGGGCAGCACAGCGAAGCGGCGTGAAATCGTGGAGGTGCTGGGCCGCCAGTTACGGCCATCAAAACTGGTCAACACAGGGCCGCGAAAGTACTGTTGACCGCTGAGCGGAATTTGTTGACCTGGCTGCAAATTCCACTTGATGCGCATGGCAATTGAATCATCGAGCGCGAGCTTTGCAATCGTGCCCACTTCCATCGTGGCTGACAGGCCGCTGCGCCCCGTCATCGCATCACCCGGCACGCCCCATAGCGGCGCAAGCCTTGGAAACAACACAAAAAGCAGCGCCATGATGGGTGCACCGAGCAACACCATGAAGCCTGCTGTTTTGAGTGATTCGGCAAGCGGCGGTTGACCGACCAATCTGTGTGCGTTCACCAAAGCGGTGAGCAGGCCCATCAGCGCCACCATCATCGCTGCGGCCACGAGCAGGCTTTGCGAAAAGAAGAAATTCGTGAGCATCGTGAAAAAGCCCAGAAAGAAGACCACGAAAGCATCGCGCCGCGCCCGCAGCTCCAAGGTTTTGAGGGTGAGCAAGACCACGATCAAGGTCACGCCGGCATCGCGCCCGAGCAAGGTGCGGTGAGTCCACAGCGTCGCGCTGATCGTGAGAGCCAGCAAAACCACCAGCCACCATTTGGAAGGCAAAGGCTGGCCCCGCCAAGCCAGATGCCCGCGCCAAACAAGAACGACAGCGGCCAGCACCGAACACCACAGCGGCAGATGCTGCGTTTGCGGCAAGATCACCCAAGCGATCACGCCCAGCAGAAAGAGCGTGTCGCGGGTGTCGCGCGGCAAATGGCGCAGCTTGCCTAAGAAGCTCAGCATAGCGCGAGCGCCTCCAAGCAAGCACGTTTGTGTGCCTCGCCGTTGGCCGGTTTGATCTCGCGCCCCGGGATGCGCAGGCCGAAATCTGAGCCGAGTTTGTCTGCCGCCAAAACCCAAGCGGTGAGGCGGCTGAGCTTGGCTTCGTGTTCAATCGTGGCGCAGGCGGTGTAATCAAGCCAGAGCTCGTAGCGCTGCGCTTGCTGTGTATCGCGGCTGACCAGCTCATCCGATTTGGCGGCTTTCTTCCAGACCACCAGCTTCAAAGGATCGCCTCTTCGATACGCCCGCACGCCATCAAACTCACCGCTTTGCTGCGCCCGCGCCGCACCGCCGCCGCCCGAGCGCGGCTCGCCCGGCGGCAATGGCGGCGCATGCGGCTCGGGCGCGGGATAGACCAACACTTCCGATTTAGGCCGCCACACCGTCCAGACGCGAAATGTGCCCAGCGGATAGCGCGTTTCGGCCTGCAAATCGGGCACGCGATGCAGCCCGCGCCGCTCCGCTTTGAAGGCCACATTCACCGTGCTCGAGCCTTGCGCGGGCACATCCGCCCATGCCCAGTGTGGCGCGTGCATATCGTCCAGTAACGCCAGGCCAATGCTGGGGCGTTGGCTTTTACGTGCATGCGTGAGACGCACCTCCACTTGGGCAATGGAGCCTGCAAAAATAGAGCCAAATGTGCCACCACCCGTTATAGAGTCAGCGCGACCTGCTATCAAATTCATAGTCATCCCGCGCAAATTGCCGTGCGTTACGTGCATGCCCACCACCGCCGCACCAGCAAGCATGAAGGTCAGCAAATAGCCTAGATTGAGCTGGTAGTTGATCGAGGCAATCAGCAAAACGAGCAAGGTGAGCGCCAGCATCCAGCCTGCGCGCGTGGGCAAGATATACACATTGCGCTGTGTCAGCGTCCAAGTGTCGGTGAGCGGCAAACGCGATTGCCACCACGTTCTAAACCGCTTGCGTATCGCGCTGATCATAGTCAAATGCCTGAATTAAGGCAGCGCCACCGCCGCCATCATCGCCCGCACCTGCTCCACCGAACCGCGCCCCGCATCGGCCACCGGAATCATGCGATGCGAGATGGTTTGCGGCAGAATAGCCTGCACATCATCGGGTGCCACATAATCGCGCCCCGCCAGCAGCGCCTGCGCCTTGGCCGCCCGCAGCAGCGCAATGCCCGCACGCGGCGAAAGGCCCTGCAAAAACCATTGCCCACTGCGCGTGGCGGCGATCAAATCTTGCACGTAATTGAGCAGCGGCTCAGAAGCCTGCACTTGCTGCACAGCGGTTTGAATGGCTTGCAAATAAGAGGGCGTGAGCACTGGGTTCAGTTGATCCACCACATCGCGCCGATCACCGCCAGCGAGCAATTGCCGCTCTGAAGCGCGATCTGGGTAGCCTAGGCTGATGCGCATCAAGAAGCGATCAAGCTGGCTTTCGGGCAGGGCATACGTGCCCAATTGGTCATGCGGGTTTTGCGTGGCGATGACGAAAAAAGGCTGGGGCAGGGGGCGCGTTTCGCCTTCGACAGTGACTTGTTTTTCTTCCATCGCTTCAAGAAGAGAGGATTGCGTCTTCGGGCTGGCGCGGTTGATCTCATCGGCCAGCAGCACCTGCGCAAAAACGGGGCCAGGATGAAAGACAAAGATTTCCTTACCACGCTCGTAAATCGACACGCCGGTTAAATCGCTGGGCATTAAATCGGCGGTGAACTGCACGCGGGAGAATTTCAGGCCAAAGCTGCGCGAGAGCGCATGCGCCAGCGTGGTTTTGCCAACGCCAGGCACGTCTTCAATCAGCAAATGCCCGCCCGCCAGCAAACAGGCCACGCAATCGCTCACTTGGGATTTTTTGCCCACAATGACCGTGTTAAGCTGCGCTAGGAGACGTGCAAGTAAATCGTTAATGTTGTTGGAATTCATGTGTAAACGATACCTGATTTTGTGGCTGCCAGCATGAGCACTGGTTATTTTTCGCATCCCGATTGCCGCCTGCATGAAATGGGCGCGGGTCATCCTGAATGCCCCGAGCGGCTGGATGCCATTGCCGATCATTTGCTGGCCACAGGTCTGCTTGATGTGCTTTCCCAGCCCGAAGTTCCCTTTGCATCGGTTTCCGATTTAGAACTCGCTCACAGCCGTATGCATGTGGCCTCGGTGCAAGGTCTGCGTGATCGCATTGAGGCCGAGGAAATGGCCGGGGGCCCGAGTCATTTTTATATTGACCCTGATACCGCGATGAACGCCTACAGCTGGGATGCCGCTCTGCGCGCTGCAGGCGCTGCCGTGGCGGCGACCGATGCGGTGATTGATGGGCGGTTACAAAATGCATTTTGCGCGATCCGCCCGCCTGGCCACCATGCGATGCACAACAAAGCCATGGGGTTTTGTATTTTCAACAACATTGCCATCGCTGCCAAACATGCGCTGGATCGGCGCGGCTTCAAGCGCGTGGCCGTGGTAGATTTTGATGTGCATCATGGCAACGGCACGGAAGATATTTTGAGCAGCGATCCGCGCTGCTTGATGGTGGGCATTTTTCAGCATCCGTTTTACCCTTTCAGCGGTGAAATCGCCAAGGCGAGCAATATGCTCAATTTGCCCGTGCCTGCTTATTCTCGCGGCATGGCGGTGCGCGAACTGTTTGAGCAGGTGTTGTTGCCGCGCTTAGATGAATTTCGGCCTGAGATGATTTTCATCAGCGCGGGTTTTGATGCGCATCGCGATGATGAGTTGGGGCAGCTCGGTCTGCTTGAGGCCGATTACGAATGGCTCACGCAGCAAATTTGCGCTGTGGCTGACAAGCATGCCAGAGGCCGAATCGTGAGTTGTTTGGAAGGCGGCTACAACTTGAGTGCGCTAGCGCGAAGTGTGTATGTGCATGTCAAGGTGTTGGCTGGCCTCTAAGCGACCGCGATATTTTACACTGAATGCTATTAATTAAATAGCAAACTATGCTTATTCTATAACGGCTAACCGTCATTCTGGTTTCTTTTTTCGGGGTTGGAGATTGATCGTAGGCAAACCTTGCGTGGCTTCAAGCGAGTTGATTTTGGCCACCAACTGAGCCGTATGCGCCGCCGCATCTTTTTCCCCCGGTGGACCTGTGCTCAGATCCGTATCAACGAATTGCACGCGCCGCTGCGTGCCTGAGCGCATCTGGTCGATACGGGTTTTGAGCAGCTCGAGCGCCTGATCGGCATCGGCTTGCACCTCGTTCGACAGCCAAACTGCTAGGTGCAGATCAAAGCCTTTGATACCAGGCATCACGGCTGACGGTCGCATACAAGTGGTTAAGATGCGGCTGGCAAAGGCGTTGATGTCTTCCCGCGTGATGGGTGCTTCAACCAGGTAAAGAAACAAATCATCGCCGACGCGTGCGCTTGTATCAATGTCTCGTGCGAGGCGGCCCAAGCGGTTGCCGATGTGCGCAAAAATCCGACCACGTTCGGTCGAGGTGGAAAGCGACATGACGCTATCGAAATCCAGCCAACGTACCAAAATAGCGCCGCATGGTCGCTCAAAACGCTTGCTTCTCAATAGCATTTGCGGGAAACGCGCCTGGGCAATGCGTTCGTTGAACAGGCCTGTGGAGGCATCGGTATTTTCCAAGGCAAGCTGACGCTGTTGGGCAGAAATCCGTTCACGCTGATGCAGATACAAAACAGTAAACAGGGTCAGCAGGCCCAGCCCAGCTGTGATGACCCCGACCAACAAAGCCAATTCAACATGTGCAACCCAGCCCAAGTTGTAAGCCAATCGTGCCAGCACAGACAGCACCACGGGCACAATGCTGGCCACGACCATCCAAAGCCAAGGCTGCGAACGCCGGGCAATCCAAGACAAGGTGCTCAAAATGATCAACATGCCGACGGCAAAGATCGGGTTGAGGAAATTGCGCGATGCTTCCAGCGGTAAACCCAGCACCACACCCGCCAGTAGCAAGCTGACAGCGATCAAGGCCCAAAGACCGTAGAAAATCGATTTAGATAGATCGCGAGCGTAGCTCACCGAAATCGCCAAGCGCGCCAGCGCCGCCAAGCTGAACAAAGGCATGACCCAGCCCATCGTGTTGGCGAGATAAACGGACTCGGGCCAGATGCGCACATGCATATAGCCAGACACCGTCAATTGCGCCAACATCACAGTTAAGCAAAACAGTGCGAGCCAAGCAAAATGGGTGCTTCGGTGAATCCAAGCGCTGATCAGGCTGCCTAGCGTCAAGATGCCGAAGACACCAAAAATGAGGCCATAAAGCACGCCCAATCGATTGGCGCCATCGGCAAAGTCGCTGCTGTGGATCAGCATGATGTTTTCAGTCACGGGCTGGCGGTGTTCAACGCGGATGAAAAACAACTGGGTTTGATTGATTTGTGTCGTCAATTCAAAGCTCGGGTCACGCGCACGCATCGGCCATTCGCTGCGGGGCAGGCTCATGCCAGCACGCTGCGCTTGCCAAGTGGTGGGCTGCGCAGGCGAAGTGGCGTACAGCGTGGCTTTGTCTAAGGTCATGCGAGGGATACGCAATATCCAGGTTTGAGGTTTGGCTGTTGCAGGCAACACCAAACGCAGCCAGACGTGCTGGTCAGGAGATGTGAGCAAAGGCGCGCCTTGCAGCCATGGGGCAAAAGAGGCTTGCCGAGAAGCGGCTAGCAAATCTGGGGGGCTGAGTTTTTCAGATGCAGGCGAAACGAGCACGTGCATTGGCTCGGGCAAGGCCAGTTGCTTGCTGTTGGCAAATAAGCTGGGCAGCATCGGCGCTTTTGTTGAACTGCTGGGCGCAGGCGTTTGGGCGAGCGAGCTCAAGGCCAGTGCTAAAAGGCAGCCAGCGCTCAAAAACCATAAGCACGGTTTAAAAAAGCGATCCGTGCATCGAAGCAAAAAGAGCATGCGCTTTGTTGTTATCAGGCGTGAGCCATACGGAACATACCGACCCACTGCACCTAGCATAGCGCAAAACTTTCTTGCGGCCCATGATTCGCCGAGGTCATTCGCCTAAGTAAGCTGCACGCACCCTTGGATCGACCAGCATCTCCTTCGCATCGCCGCTGATGGTGATCAGGCCAGATTCCATCACATAGCCGCGATCTGCGGCTTGCAAAGCCAGCTTTGCATTTTGCTCCACCAGCAGCACCGTCACGCCTTGGCTAGAGACTTCTTTCACCACTTCAAAAATCTTCGCCACCATGATGGGCGACAGACCCATCGAAGGCTCATCGAGCAGCAGCAGTTTGGGTTGGCTCATCAGGGCGCGCGCCATGGCCAGCATTTGCTGCTCACCGCCGCTCATCGTGCCGGCGAGTTGGTCTTTGCGCTCTTTCAGTCGCGGGAAGGTGGCAAAGGCGCGCTCTATCCCTGCGGCGATCTCGGCTTTGTCGGTGCGTGTGTACGCACCCATTTGCAAATTCTCGGTGATTGTCATGCGGGCAAACACACCGCGACCTTCCGGCACCATGGCCAGGCCAGTTTTGACGAGATCCCAAGCGCCCACGCCTGCGATGCTTTTGCCCATGTATTCCACTGAGCCTGCATTGGGCTTTAAGCCGCCGGTGATGGCTTTCATGGTGGTGGTTTTGCCGGCGCCGTTAGAGCCGATCAGGGTGACCAGTTCGCCTTCGCGCACCTCAAGGTCAACGCCTTTGACAGCTTGAATGCCGCCATAAGCCACTTTGAGGCCAGAGATTTTCAGCAAAATGGGGTTGTTGTTGATGGTGGTCATGATAGTCTCCCGCTTCAGTGATCCGTGCCCAAATAGGCCTCGATCACTTTTTCATTTTTCTGCACATCCGCTGGCACACCTTCTGCAATTTGCTTGCCGTAGTCGAGCACGGTGACGCGGTCACACAAACCCATCACGAGCTTCACGTCGTGTTCAATCAGCAAAATCGTGCGGTTGTCTTTGCGAATTTTGTCGATCAACTCGCGCAGCGTGACTTTCTCGGTAGCGTTCATGCCTGCTGCGGGTTCGTCGAGGGCAATGAGCTGCGGATCGGTGGCCAAAGCGCGGGCAATTTCTAAGCGTCGTTGGTCGCCATAACTCAAGGTGCGGGCTTTGTAATCGGCAAATTTACCGATGCCCACGTAATCCAGCAGTTCTTGTGCGCGTTTGGCAATGGCCAATTCTTCGGCTTTGAAACTGGCGGTGCGCAGCATGGCACCGATCACGCCAGAGTGTGTGCGCACATGGCGCCCGACCATTACGTTTTCCAGTGCGGTCATCTCAGCAAAGAGGCGGATGTTTTGGAAGGTGCGGGCAATGCCTGCTTTGGCCACTTCATGCACCGCGCTGGGCGTGTAGGGCTTGCCAGCCAGCTCGAAGCTGCCGCTGTCAGGCGTATAGAGACCCGTGATGACGTTGAAAAAAGTGGTTTTGCCTGCGCCGTTGGGCCCGATCAAGCCATAGACTTGGCCGCGTTGGATTTCAATGCCCACATCCGAGAGGGCTTGCAAGCCGCCGAAGCGCTTGGAGACGTTGGAAACTTTGAGAACGATGTCTGACATGGTGTTCTCCTTACTTGCCAGCAGCCGCTTTGGCCGCGTTTTCGAGAGATTTCCCATGATCGGGCGACGGCCACAGGCCGCGTGGGCGCAAGAGCATGATGATGATCATGGCCAGCGCAATCAATAGTTGGCGCAGGATAGAAGCATCAATCCGCCCGCCTGTGACGGCTTGCAGATCAAGCACGCCAGACACCCAGCGCAACACCTCAGGCAGGGTCGACAACAACAGCGCACCAATGATCACGCCAGGCAAATGCCCCAAGCCACCGAGCGTGATCATGGCCACGATCATCACCGATTCCATCAGCGAGAAAGACTCTGGCGAAATGAAGCCTTGGAAGGCGGCAAACATCGAACCGCTCACGCCACCGAAAGTCGCGCCCATGCCGAAGGCCAGCAGTTTCATATTGCGAGTATTAATGCCCATCGCTTTGGCGGCAATCTCATCTTCGCGAATCGCCATCCAAGCCCGGCCAATGCGCGAGAGCTCCAAGCGGTGGCAAAGCACCACGCTGATGATCACCAAGGCCATAAATAAGTAGTAATACATCACCAAGCTGCCAATTTTGTAGCCAAACAGATCAATGCCCTTGCCAAAACTGTAGCCAAAGATATTCATCGGATCGATCTGGATCAAGCCTTTAGGGCCATTGGTGATATTGAGCGGATGATCCATGTTGTTCATGAAGACCCGGATGATTTCACCAAATCCTAAAGTGACGATGGCCAAATAATCGCCGCGCAATTTCAAGGTGGGTGCGCCCAGCAACACACCAAAGGTGCCCGCAAGCAAAGCCGCCGCAGGGACGATCACCCAAATCGGCGTGTGCAGCCCCTCGGGGAACATTCTGGCAACCGCAGGAAAAGTTTCAAACAAATGGGGCGAGGCCATCAAGCCATACATATAGGCACCGATGGCAAAGAAGGCCACAAAGCCCAAATCAAGCAGGCCCGCAAAGCCCACCACAATGTTCAGGCCGAGTGCGAGGAGCACATAGAGCAAAGCCATATCCGCCACGCGCACCCAAAAATTGCCTACGCCTTGCAGCGCGAGAGGCAACATGAGCAGGAAGAGCGCCATGACGATCACATGGGTCTTGTTTTTGAAGTCAAATTTCAACATGGTATGTCTCCGTGATCAAGCGCGGTCTGCCACTCGCTCGCCCAGCAAGCCCGATGGGCGCAGGGTGAGCACAATGATCAGCACAGTAAAGGCCAAGATGTCGACGTAATGGCTGCCCAGCACGCCGCCCGTGACGGCACCCAAATATCCCGCGCCGATGGACTCGACCAGCCCAAGAAAGATGCCGCCGACCACCGCACCCGCTAAATTCCCAATACCGCCGAGCACAGCGGCGGTGAAGGCTTTCAGGCCGGGCAAGAAGCCCATGGAATGGTGCACGGTACCGTAATTGGTGGCCCACATCACGCCTGCCACAGCAGCAAGAATCGCTCCAATGATGAAGGTGGCGGAGATCACGGTATCAGGCTTCACGCCCATGAGCGCGGCCACGCGAGGGTTCTCGGCTGTGGCACGCATCGCGCGGCCCAGGTTGGTTTTGCCAACGATGTAGCTCAATATGGCCAGACATACTGCGGTAACGCCCAGAATCAGGATTTGAGCAGGCGTGATCACCGCACCGCCAATGTTGATCGGATCGGCCTGGATCAGGTTAGGGTAGGCCTTGAAATTGGGTTTGAAGATGATCATGGCAATGGTTTGCAACAGGATGCTCATGCCAATGGCGGTGATCAGGGGCGCGAGGCGAGGGCTGTTGCGCAGGGAGCGGTAGGCTACTTTTTCAATCGTGTAATTCAGCACGGCGCAAACAATGCAGGCGATGATCAGCGCCAAGATCAGAATCATCCAGCCGGGTGTGCCGGGCATGCCCTCTTGCATGATGCCGATCATGGCCCAACTGGTCAAAGCGCCGAGCATCAGCACCTCGCCATGGGCAAAATTAATCAGCTGGATGATGCCGTAGACCATTGTGTAGCCCAGTGCGATGAGGGCATACATGCTGCCAAGAACCAGACCGTTGATGATCTGCTGCAGAAAAATATCCATGAAAAAAATCTCCGTATTGATTGCATGCTGACATCAATCATGTTGATGTTGCCAGTATTGCGATCAATTAGCTAGCAAAAAACCCGCCAAGGTGATGTGATCCACTGACAGCGGGTTGGTGGGCAGATTGTAGCCATGCGAAACAGGCGCTTGCCCCTGTGCGGAGCATGGACTGGGGTGGGTTTTCCCGATAAAAAATGGCTTATCAGCGGGTTTTTGGATCAATCAGTTTTACTGATGCTCAGGCTTGTGTATTATCTAGACTGCTTCTGGATGGCTGCATTGCGTGCTCTGAGATCACGCAGTTTTTCTGCAATTTTGATTTCTAGACCGCGTTCGGTGGGACGATAAAACCCCGGCTGCGCCATGCCATCGGGCAAATAGCTTTCGCCCGCAGCAAACGCATCTTCTTCGTTGTGGGCATAGCGGTAATCCTTGCCGTAGCCGATGGTTTTCATGAGCTTTGTAGGGGCGTTGCGCAAATGCAGTGGCACAGGGCGGGTGCCTTCTTTTTTGATCAACGCTTTGGCTTCGTTATAAGCTTGATACACCGCATTAGATTTCGGTGCCATCGCCAAATAGATCACGCATTGCGCCAAAGCCAGCTCGCCTTCCGGACTGCCCAAGCGCTCGTACACTTCTGCTGCATCCAGCGCCAAGCGCAGCGCACGCGGATCGGCCAAACCGATATCTTCACTGGCCATACGCACGAGGCGGCGCGCCATATAGCGCGGGTCTGCGCCGCCATCGAGCATGCGCATGAACCAATACAGGGATGCATCCGGGTCAGACCCGCGCACGGATTTGTGCAGCGCACTGATGGTGTCGTAAAACTGCTCGCCGCCTTTGTCGTAGCGGCGCATTTTTTCGCCCAAAGCTTTGAGCAGCCAAGCATCTTCAATGGTTTTGAGCTTTTGCGCATCGGCAAGCACGAAAAGCGTCTCTAGCGTGTTGATGAGGCGGCGTGCATCGCCGTCGGCATATGCCACCAAGCGAGCTTGTGCATCTTCTTCAATTGCTATTATTTCAGTAGCACTCTGCGCATATTCTATAAGGGCAAGAGACACTATTTCTTTTAAATTCTCTTCTGAAAGCGGTTCTAAAACATACACCGCAGCCCGTGAGAGCAGGGCGGAGTTCACTTCAAAAGAAGGGTTTTCGGTGGTTGCACCAATGAAGGTAAATAGGCCGCTTTCCACATGCGGCAAAAAAGCATCTTGCTGCGATTTGTTAAAGCGGTGCACTTCGTCCACAAACACAATCGTGCGCTGCGGCATCAGCCCCGTTTGCGCGGCCTCGGCCTTGTCCACCGCCTCGCGAATGTCTTTCACGCCACCGAGCACCGCGCTGATGGCAATGAACTGCGCATTGAAACTGCTCGCCATCAACCGAGCAATCGTCGTTTTGCCCACACCCGGCGGCCCCCAGAGAATGCAGCTGTGCGGCATGCCCGATTCAAACGCCACCCTCAGCGGCATGCCTTCGCCCAAGACCTGTCGCTGCCCAATCACCTCGCCTAGGGTTTTAGGGCGCAGGCGCTCGGCGAGCGGGGCGTGCTGCAGGGGGCGAGAGGCAGGATTCATGCAAGCATTGTAATCATCACGTCTTGCATCCATCATATTGATAAAAGTGGCTATTCGCCCTATATATATACTGCATAGTATGCTATTAAATAAATAGCATATTGCAGCCTGCCGCTTCACCGCTCCCGCGCCGCCTCCGCCCCCACCTTCATCACCGGAGACAGCAGGTATTCAATCACCGTGCGTCTGCCTTGGTGGATTTCTGCGATCACCAGCATGCCGGCGGTCAGGGCGAGTTTCTCGCCATTTGGGTTCTT
>JANMHJ010000042.1:0-3348 GCA_031375105.1 Variovorax sp. | reverse complement strand
TTCGGCGTGCTACCTGTTGCGATTTGACTCTTGAGGTAATTGAAATCAGCCAGTTGAATTTGCTTGGCATGCGTCACTTTACCCACCACATGAATCGCAGGCGGCATCAAATGCTCCTTACCCTGCGCATCGATCGACATCGTGACCTCGCCCACCTTCACACCGCCGAGCTGCTCTAAAAAATCCAAGTGAAAGTAGGTGCGGCGAAACTCGCCATCGGTGATGCTCTTGAGGCCCACGCTCTCTTGGAATTTCACGATCTCCGTGATCGCCTTGTCTTCCACCAAGCGCAGTTGCTCAGCCGTGATCTGCCCTTTGGCTTTTTGCGCACGGGCTTCGAGCAGGTATTGCGGGCGCAAGAAGCTGCCAACATGGTCGTAGCGGGCTGGTAAGTGGGCGGGAAGGCTTGTCATGCATGTCTCCAACAGTTGTTTGTAAGGCCATCTTAAACCATGAATTACATCTTATATTGAATACATTGATATCTGATTTAGCTTAAATAATAAGCATATTCTTCGATTAAAGCATTATATTGAATACAATAAGTATCCATGAAATCGTCAAAATCCACTTTTCCACTCAACGCTTGGTATGCGGCCGCCTATGACGTGGAAGTAAGTCATGCGCTGTTTGCGCGCACGATTTGCCATCAAAAAATCGTGATGTATCGCCAGAGCAATGGCCAAGTGGCAGCGCTGGAAGATGCTTGCTGGCATCGGTTGCTGCCGCTCTCGATGGGGCGTTTAGAAGGTGATGAAGTGGTCTGTGGCTACCATGGCTTGGTGTTCAATGGCAGCGGCCAATGCACACACATGCCCAGCCAAGAAACGATCAACCCAGCGGCCTGCGTGCGCAGCTTTCCTGTTGTTGAGAAGCATCGATTTGTGTGGATTTGGCCGGGTGATCCAGCGCTTGCCGATGAAAGCCTTGTGCCTGATTTGCACTGGAACCAAGATGCAGCTTGGGCAGGCGACGGCAAAGTCATTCGCGTGGCTTGCGACTACCGCCTTGTGATCGACAATCTCATGGATTTAACGCACGAGACCTTCGTCCACGGCTCATCAATAGGTAACCGCGCTGTGGCTGAAGCACCCTTTGTGGCCACGCATGGCGACCGCACCGCCTCCGTCACACGCTGGATGCAAAATATCGAGGCACCGCCTTTCTGGGCAGGCCAAATCAAACAAGCGCGAGGCTATGAAGGCGCGGTCGATCGTTGGCAAATCATCCGCTTTGAAGCGCCCTGCACGGTGTCGATTGATGTGGGTGTCGCCGCAGCGGGCACTGGCGCTGTGCCGCCCGGTGGAAACCAAGGCGATGCGCGCCTGAGTGATCGCAGCCAAGGCATCAATGGCATGGTGCTCAACACCATCACGCCCGAAACAGATGGCTCCTGCCATTATTTTTGGGCGTTTGCAAGAAACTATTCGATTGGCGAACAGCGCCTCACGCATCAGTTACGCGAAGGCGTGGCCAGCATCTTTCGAGAAGATGAGCATGTGCTTGAAGCGCAACAAAAAGCGATTGACGAGCACCCCGATCACACGTTTTACAACCTCAACATTGATGCAGGTTCGATGTGGGCGCGGCGCCTGATTGACGGGCTGATCGCGCATGAGAAATCGCCGCCACCTGTCATTCCAATTCGCTTGGCGGCATAAGGTGTTTACTATCAAAATAATAGCGCTGTACGCATATCCTATGCCGGCAATCAACCACTTTATGTATGAATATGAGCACCATCATTCCTTTACGCAGCAAACCTGTTGAGAACGATGCGTCGGGTGATAACGCGCAAGTTCGTGCGCAATTGCAACTGCGCGAGATGATCCTCTCTGGCGAGCTCAGTGCAGGCGCGCGCATTGCCGAGCTCAGTTTGGTGGAACGATTGAAAGTATCGCGCACACCGATTCGCGCGGCACTGATGCGCTTGGAGCAAGAGGGGCTCTTGCAAGCGTTGCCGCATGGTGGCTTTGCAGTGCGCACGTTCAGTGAACGCGAGGTGGCCGAAGCCATTGAGTTGCGCGGCATGGTCGAGGGGTTGTCTGCTCGTCTGGCAGCCGAGCGCGGGGTAGCACCCGTGGTTCTGGCGGAAGCAAAAGAGGTGCTGCAACTGATTGATGTGTTGTTGCAAAGACAAGCGCTCTCCGAGGAAGATTTCTCCATTTATGTGCAACACAATCAGCGCTTTCACAATTTGCTCGGTGAGCTCGCTGGCAGTGAGCTGCTTGTGCGCGAGATGGAGCGCGCCGCCAGCATGCCTTTTGCCTCACCTTCAGCCTTCGTGATCGTGCAAGCGACTTCGCCCAAAGCACGAGACATGCTCATCGTGGCGCAAGATCAGCATTGGCAAGTGTTGCAAGCCATCGAGCAGCGCGAAGGCGCACGCGCTGAGGCCGTGATGCGCGAGCATTCCCGCCTTGCGCAGCGCAATTTGCGCGAAGCCGTGCGTCGCGCCACGCCATCCAGCATGCCGGGCGTGCAGCTCATCCGCAAACGCAATCCATAAAGCATCATGAAGATCACCACGCAAGGGCTCATGGCTCGCATCGAGCACCTGCGCGATGTCACGCCCACCGTACGCGAATTCAGTCTGCGTTTGGCCGCAGATGCGCCCTTGGCGGCTCACAGTTGGCAGCCTGGCGCACATCTTGAAGTGCAGATCAGCATTCGCGGGCATATGCAAACGCGGCATTATTCGCTGCTGCCTAGCGATACGCTTGGTTTGCTGAAAATCGCCGTCAAACGCGCTGAGCCGGGGCGCGGCGGCTCGCAAGCCATGTGGCAGTTGCGTGTTGGCGATACGCTGTCGATCAGCGCCCCGCTCAATCATTTTTCACTTGATTTGAATGCACCGGCCTATTTGCTGATCGCAGGCGGCATAGGCATCACACCCTTGCTGAGCATGGCAAGGCATCTCGTGCAGCGCGGCGCCAAGGTGACTTTGATTTACGGCGCACGCGAAGCGCAAGAGCTGGCCTTCCAATCTGAATTACAAGCCTTGCTTGGTCATCAATTGCAGACTGTGATCGGCGATACCATCGATTTTTCTTACGCGATCGAGCAGCTTCCCCCGCTCGCTCAAACCTATGTCTGTGGCCCCGCAGGCATGCTCAGCGCAGTGCGCCAGGCATGGGCCACCAAGCATCGCCCTGCCGAGCTGCTGCGCTTTGAAACCTTTGGCAGCGGCGGGCAGTCGCAGGCATTTGCCGTGAGTCTGCCGCGCCATGATCTGGCTTTTGAGGTCTCCGCCAGCATGAGCCTGCTCGATGCCTTGGAGCAGCAAGGCATCGCAGCCATGTATGGTTGCCGGCGCGGCGAATGCGGCCTGTGCGCCGTCAATGTGCT
>JANMHJ010000039.1:0-10946 GCA_031375105.1 Variovorax sp. | reverse complement strand
GTGACAGCGCTCAAACCTTGGCCGCTGATGCTGACGATGGTCAGGCTGGCTGAGACCAAGTCGGTGACGGTGACGTTGGCTGCGGTGCTGGAGCCAGCGTTGAAGACGGTGATGGTGTAGCTGAAGGTCTGGCCAGCGTTGACTGTGGTGACGCTGGCGCTCTTGCTGATACGTAGGTCAGCGCTTGGGTTGACGGTCAGTAGAGCCGTCACTGTGGCTGTATTCGTCCCCACCGAAGTACTCAACGAACCTGCAGGAAGAGTATTCGTGCCGTTTTGAATGCTCGTAACGACGGCAGAGACTGAGCACGAAGCGCCAGGGGGAACCACCGTTGCAGAAGCGACCATCAAAGAAGCCGCTGTAGCTGTTGCCAAGACACTTGAGTTCGCACAAGTCGTTGTTGCTAGCGGCGAAGCCGAGTTGGTCATCCCAGTTGGATAGCTGTCTACAAATGGGCTGGTGAACGTGGCTGAGACGAGCTGATGCGTATTGGTGAATGTGATCACCAACAGCGTTGTACCGCCTGCGTTAATCGTGGACGGAGAGAAAGACTTTGATATCGTAGGTCTGCTCGGCGAAATGCTGTCATTGTCGGCGACTGTACACGTGCCCGATGCGCAACCCGAACCCGTGTTTGTGACGCCCGATGGCACTGAAATTGAGGCTGTATTAGTAACTTGTGTTTGCGCAAACGCCGGCATCTGCATTGCCATCAGGAATACGAACGCCCACAGGCCGCCTAAAAGCGTGCCTGCCGATCGCAACCCCAACAATGACATTTTCAGAAGGTTGAATACCTTCTTCTTACTCATTTCCAAAAAACTACACCTGTATTTGATGACTCAGTTAGATAAAACACTTAAGTTTACCGAAATAAACCCTTGATTCCATATGTTTTTTTAACGAAAGCTGGGCATACCGTGAAAATTTTAGCATTTTGTTACTTGGTTTGGTTGGGAGAACACTTGTGATTTGCTGATGATTCAATCCTCGTAGATCAAGGCATGCGGTCTGTCTGATATGTCTTGAGCATCTTTCAGTTCAAGGAACCCTGCGTCGAAGCCACTTGACGTTGCTAGACGGTATAAACTCCGGTAGGAAAAAAATTGTGTCCACTCAAAAAACCTCATTAACAGCACTGGTGATTGGCGCCGTTGGCGTGGTCTATGGGGACATCGGTACCAGTGTGCTGTACGCAGTCAAGGAGATCTTTGGATCTGGACACGTGGAATTTACGCCGCAAAACATTTACGGCATCCTGTCTTTGATCTTTTGGACATTGACAGTGATCGTTTCCGTCAAGTACGTCGCCTTAGTGTTGCGGGCTGACAACGAGGGCGAAGGTGGTTTGGTGGCGATGCTGACCTTGGCTTCACGCGCAGTGAGCCACAAACCCGTATTACGTAAGAATTTGCTGATTGTTGGCATTTTTGGTACATGCCTGTTTTATGGCGACGGCGTAATCACGCCAGCCATCTCCGTCTTGGGCGCGGTAGAAGGGCTGGAGATCATTTCGCCTCAATTTAAGAAATATGTGGTGCCAGTCTCTCTGGTGATCATATTTTTCCTCTTTTTGGTGCAAAAACGCGGCACAGCAGGCATTGGAAAATTCTTTGGCCCGATCACCCTGGTGTGGTTTGCCACACTCGCTGGCCTAGGCATCTTTCACATCTTGGGCAACCCGTTGGTGCTCAAAGCGCTGAGCCCGCATTACGCTGTGCTCTTCATGTGGCACAACCCCGGCGTGACTTTCATCATCTTGGGTGCGGTGGTGCTTTGCGTCACAGGTGCGGAGGCGCTGTATGCCGACATGGGGCATTTTGGCAAACGGCCGATTCGGATTGCTTGGTTCAGCGTGGTGATGCCTGCTCTCACGCTCAATTATTTCGGCCAAGGCGCATTGCTGCTCTCCAAACCCGAAGCGATTAAGAATCCCTTTTATCTCATGGCACCTGATTGGATGCTGATTCCTTTGGTGATTCTGGCCACGATGGCGGCAGTGATCGCATCTCAGGCCTTGATCTCGGGTGCATTCTCTGTGACGAAGCAGGTCGTGCAACTGGGCTTTTTGCCCCGTCTGCGCATGCTGCACACTTCCACCAAAGAAACCGGGCAAATTTACATTCCGTTTGTGAACTGGTCGCTGTTTGTAGCGATTGTGTTGGCCGTGGTGATGTTCAAGTCATCAGGCGCATTGGCTTCAGCCTACGGTATTGCCGTGACGACCGATATGCTGATCACCACGATCTTGACCTTCTATGTGATTCGCCACGCTTGGAAATATCCGCTCTGGCTGTGTTTGGCTGCCACCGGCATCTTCTTCGTGATCGATTTTGCTTTCTGGGCATCCAACATGATGAAGCTGTTTGAAGGCGGCTGGTTTCCGCTGGCGATTGGTGCAGCAATTTTCACTTTGATGATGACTTGGAAACAAGGCCGCAGGCTGCTGCACGAGAAGACCAAGCAAGATGGTATTGAGCTCAAGAGTTTTCTTGAAGCTGTCCTCCTGAGCCCACCCGTTCGCGTCGAAGGGACTGCCGTATTTTTAACCAACGAGCAAGGCACGGTGCCCAATGCTTTGCTGCACAACTTGAAGCACAACAAAGTCTTGCACGAGCATAATTTGTTTGTCACCGTCAAGAGCCATGAAGTGCCTTGGATTGGCCTGAACAAACGCGTGCAGATCGAACCATTGGGGCATGATTGCTGGCAAGTGACTTTGAATTTCGGCTTCAAGAATGATCCTGATGTGCCAGAAGCTTTGCAACAGATCGTCGGGCGCGGCTGCGAGCTAGATCCCATGCGAACCAGCTACTTCCTCTCACGCGATACGGTCGTGCCCACAATTGGTGGCGGCATGAGCGAATGGCGCGAGAAACTTTTTGCGCAGATGCACCACAACGCCAGCGGGGCGGCGGATTTTTTACGCCTGCCCAACAACGCGGTGGTCGAGCTCGGCTCCAAAGTCGAGATTTAAAGCTCACGCTCGGGCTTTGGTGCTTGCGCATCAAGCGGCGTATTCTTTAGCAACAATGCGCCGCGTGTCTTGCGTTCTAATCTAGACATGCTCTTGTTCAAAGCCTTCATCAAAGATTTTTCCATCTCTGCCGCCACGGCAGGCTTCGTGGCCGTGCTCGTGGGCTTCACTAGCTCCGTGGCGATTGTTTTTTCAGCCGCGCTGGCCTTCAAAGCCACACCCGAGCAACTGACTTCTTGGATGTGGGCGCTGGGCATTGGCATGGGCCTGTGTACACTGCTGCCCTCCTTGATTTTGCGCAAACCCGTGATGGTGGCTTGGAGCACGCCGGGAGCGGCGGTGCTCGCTGTGGCTGGCATCGCTGGTGCATCGGGGCAAGGCTATTCCATGAATGAAGCTGTTGGCGCATTCATGATGTGCGCTGTGCTGATCACGCTCGCAGGAGCGACAGGTTGGTTTGAAAAAATCATGGATCGCATTCCTATGGCGATTGCTGCGGCGCTGCTCGCTGGCGTGCTAACACGCTTTGGCATGCAAGGCTTTGTCGCGGCGCAAACCGCCCTGCCCTTGGTGGTGCTCATGCTGATCACGTATCTTGTGGGCAAGCGCTGGAACGCGCGATATGCGGTGCCGCTAACTCTCTTGGTCGCTATTGTTTTTATAGCATTCCGCGCACAGTTTATAACGGGTAACATCGAATTTACCTTAGCAAAACCAGTCTTCGTGATGCCCGTCTTCACTTGGCAAGCAGCGATCAGTTTGTCGCTTCCTTTGTTCATCGTGACGATGGCTTCGCAGAATCTTCCCGGTGTGGCAGCGATTCGTGCATCGGGCTTTCAATTGCCGCTTTCTAAGATCATCAGCATGACCGGCGTGGCCACTTTTCTTCTCGCACCCTTTGGTGCATTCGCGCTGAATTTGAGCGCAATCACCGCCGCAATTTGCATGGGCAAAGAAGCGCACCCTGATCCAGACAAGCGCTATATTGCCTCGTCCGTTTGCGGCATCATTTACATTTTTATCGGCCTGTTTGCCAGCATCGTCACCGGCCTGCTCACTGCTTTTCCCAAAGAGCTGATCGCCGCGATTGCGGGTCTGGCGCTTTTAGGAACGATTGCCAATGGTTTAGCCACAGCGTTACAAGACGAAAAGCACCGCGATGCCGCCATCATCACCTTCTTGGTAACGCTCAGCGGCGTGGCGATTGCTGGCATCGGATCGGCCTTCTGGGGCGTGGTGGCGGGCAGCTTGGCGTTATTTGTGCAAAACTACCGCGCTAAGTGAGACCTTTCATGCACATCCTCTTCATTGCCGATCCGCTCGAATCCTTCAAAACCTACAAAGACAGCACCTTCGCCATGATGCGAGCCGCCACCGCACGCGGCCACGCCTTAAGCGCTTGTGAGCCCAAAGACATCATGTGGCAAAGCGGTGGCTGCGTTACGGCCTACGTGCGCGATATTTCGCTCACTGGCGAGCTGGATCACTGGTTCACAGCAAAGCAAGCTAAGCCTGACGAGCGCCCTGCTCTACTCAAAGATTTTGATGCCGTGATCATGCGCAAAGATCCGCCGTTTGACAGCGAATATTTCTACGCTACACATCTGCTAGAACAGGCGGAGCGCGAAGGTGCAAAGGTTTTTAACAAAGCCCGCTCGCTACGCGATCATCCTGAGAAGCTGGCGATTATGGAGTTTCCCCAGTTCGTCTCGCCCACGCTGGTGACTCGCGATGCAGCTGATATCAAACGCTTTCATGCAGAGCATCACGACATCATCTTAAAGCCACTCGACGGTATGGGCGGTGCAGGTATTTTCCGCGTGAAGGCAGACGGCCTTAACCTTGGCGCGATCACCGAAACTTTGAACCAAGAAGGTGCGCAAACCGTGATGGTGCAAAAATTCATTCCTGCGATTGAGCAGGGCGACAAACGCATCTTGGTGATCAACGGCGCGCCCGTGCCCTACAGCCTCGCTCGCATTCCGCAAGGCGGCGAGGTGCGTGGCAATTTAGCAGCGGGCGGCAAAGGCGTGGCACAGCCGCTCACCGCGCAAGACCGCGCGATTGCCGAGCACATCGGCCCGATTCTCGCTGCCCGTGGCCTGTTTTTGATTGGACTGGATGTGATCGGTGAGCAACTCACAGAAATCAACGTCACCAGCCCCACTTGCTTTCAAGAAATCGAACAGCAAACCGGCTGGAAGGTGGCCGAGCACTTCATCACACAACTTGAATTACTATTAAATTCATAGCTGCTGTCGCAGACTCTATGCCGGCTACGGCCTTAAAACGCTCTTGAATTCAACAAGGTAATTATGGTGAAGGCTCATTTGACGCCTGATCGCTCGAGCTCTATGCGCGCCGCATCCAAATCACGGCCATACTCCGCGAGATAGCGATTGCGCTCCTCGCTGCTCCACTCGTTGGCTGAAAAACTCTCTGCGCTGTAGTTGCCACTGGTGTACACCACACCTGCACGGCGGGACATCATCAAACGGTCTGGAAACTTGTCTGGAATCAGCAAAAAGCCCTCGACATCACGTAGCTTGAGTGGAAAGACCGGACGCTTATCTCGGATCAGTGCGCCAAACAAATGCAGCTTGAATTCTTGTGCGCCTGCGGCTACTTCTTCATTGAACGTGATCAAGGCAAATGGCTGGCCACGCGCATCATCCACCCGGCTGCTAACCACATACCGCCCCGCCACGCGCACATTGGCTTTGAGATAAAAATTGAGCGAGCCCGCCTCCTGCGCCTCACGAACAGCGCCCCAAGTAGCAGGCGTGTCTTCGGTGTAAATCACATCAAAATGCGCAACGCCTTCTTTGCCATCGGCGCGCACGAAAACAAGCACACGGATCGTGCCGCCAAAACCGGCAAAGCCTTGGGTTTGCGGAGAAAGGCGCGCGCTGAATTGGCCATCGCCTGCCGCATCATCTGCGCCACCTGCGCCGCTTGGGCCCGCATCAGAGAAATCCAGCGTGGCAGAGCGCTGCTGCGCAAGTTGCTCACCATCTGGGATGGATTGCGCTGCGGCGCGCGTGATGAGCAATGGCTGCACTTTGCCGCTGCTGTCGGTGGCTTGCACCGTGAATTTCACGGTGTCTTGCCCAGAGAGGAAGACGCGATCTTGCCCGGTTTTAAGAGTGATGCCTTTCACTGGCTCTCCGCGCTCGCTGCGCATGGTTTTTTCTTCTACCACCGGGTCGAACGGGCGAACCTGATCTGGCGCATCGGTGATCGGGCGCGATTCATGCGGATAGCGCGTGGCATCACGGTAACTTGTGAACACTTGGCTTGCGCGCTCATAGCGGATGCGCGCTTGGTTTAGCCTTTCCTCACGGGCTTTGAGACCTTCTGGGCTGAGCGGCGAGCCGCTGGCTGCTGTGCCCGCAGCGCCGCCTGCCAAGGACGATGAGCCTACGCTTTGCGCGGCTGCAGAAGGTGAGGTGGCGTTGGCAGAGGATGCAGCGGGAGTGTGGCCTGCCGTATCGTCTGCAAACACCCACCACAGCAAGAGTGCTGCCGCCATCACGATGGCCAGCGCCCAGGCGATGGCTGCGCGATACATGTGGAAGCTGGAAACTGATGCGCTTATTGCGCGTTAGTCACCATATCGGCACGCACCAAACCAACCACACCACCCCAATTGCCATTGGTGTAGTGGTTGTATTGCTGGTTGTTGTCGCGGAACTGCAGGGTGTGGTTCGTCCACTTCAAGCTACCGCCTTCATTGGCTGCGGTGCCCAAAGTGAGGTCATTACAGAACCAATCGCTGGGATTGCACAAGCCACGTCCGCCGGCGCCGGCTGTGCCGCCGGCTGAGTGGTAAGCCACGGCTTGGTCGTCTTGACCGGGCATCAGTCCAGATTGCACCGCACCACTGGCGCCAGCAAACATGTAAAACCATTTTGCGCGAGTCTGGTTGTGGTCATACATTGCGCGTGCTGTTGCAGTTTTCAGATCACCGGTAAGCGGATCACCCACAGCCCAGCTGCCCAGATCAGCCAGCTCGCTTCCGCCGCCCGCACCTGCGGCCACGTTGACCCATTTGATGTTCCAACCAGTTTGCGTGCTGCCATCGACCGAACTACAGCTGCCGCCTGAGACGACACCAGTTTTCTTGGTGCGTGCTGTGCCGCCATAGAGCGACATCGCGTAGCCAATTTGCAGATTGCCGGCGCTATGCGCAGCAACGTAGCACCAGTTGCTGCCGGTGCAATAGCAATCCAGCGCATCACGGATGCGAAAATTTTGATCAGAAACGCGGTTGTAGCCATCCCAGTTCACAGAAATTTTGTTGACGCCTGCGGCTGTGGCGGCAGGACCCCAATAGGTGAAATCGGCATAGTTGCCGCCTTGCACGCCCGGGTTGTTTCGACCATTGATCCACAGGGAATAGTTGGTGGCGACGGCTGCACCGGCGGTGGCGAGCACAAAGGCAATCGCAACCAGGAGTTTGTTTTTCATTGATGTCTCCGGAAAATAGAGTAAAAAGAACGGTCGTTCTATTTCTGATATTGTCCGAAATGTGACAAGTTGCGACAATCCGGGAAAACCCGCGAAATCGGTGGAGCGGGCTCTCCAATCCGAGATGCGTTTGCGCGTTTCAGGGCAACGCTGTCTTCCAAGGCACGTCATCCACCTTGCGTGGCTTGCCAATGGGCGCTGCAGCTTGGCCTTTTTTGACGGCCGTCATGTCTTCTTCACTGGGGTATTGGCCCATGAGCACGTAATCAAATACGCGACGGGCAATCGGCGCGGCATGCTCTGCGCCAAAACCGACGTTTTCCACGATCACGGCCAAGGCGATTTGCGGATTGTCTGCGGGCGCAAAGGCCATGTATAGCGCGTGATCGCGCTGATGTTCTTCCATTTTCGAAGCGTTGTACTTGTCTTTTTGACCAATGGTGACGGCTTGCGCTGTGCCCGTCTTGCCGCCGCTGAGATAGCCAGCGCCAGCGAATACGCGAGCAGATGTGCCTTCTTTGGTCACGCCCACAAGAGCACGGTTGACCACGGCGACATTCTCTGGCTTGTAACCCATATTCACAGCGGGCACTTTGATGGCGGGAACCCAATTGCGACTCAGTGCATCTTGTGTGGCGGTGACCAATTTTGGCTGATGCTTGATGCCGCCATTGGCCAAAATGGCCGTGGCATGCGCCAACTGCAGCATGGTGAAGGTGTTGTAGCCTTGCCCAATACCCAGCGAGATCGTCTCCCCGGCATACCATTTCTTCTGCTCAGGACGCTTGTAATAGTTGCGCTTCCAATCTTGACTGGGCAAGACACCGCGCACCTCGCCGTTGATGTCGATGCCTGTGTGCTGACCAAAGCCCAGCGGTTTCATGAAATCATGCATCGCATCTACGCCCAGCTCATTGGCCAAAGAGTAGTAGTACACATTGGATGATTTCACGATGCTGCGGTACATATCCACCGCGCCCAGGCCGCCATCGCCATGGCTGCGGAAGGTGTGGCCACCAAAAGCCCATGAGCCGGCATCGTTGATGATCGTGCCGGCGCTGCGCTTGCCGGTTTCTAGCGCGGCCAGCGCCATGAAGGGCTTGTAAGTGGAACCGGGTGGATAGGTGCCGCGCAGGGCGCGGTTGAGAAGCGGTTTGTCGATGCTTTCGTTCAAGATTTGCCAGTTCTCGACATCAATGCCTTCGACGAAAAGATTCGGGTCAAAGGTCGGCATGCTGACAAAAGCCAGCACCTCGCCATTGCGCGGGTCAATCGCCACAAGTGCGCCGCGCCGCTCGCCATACATTTCTTCAATCAGTTTTTGCAGCTTGATGTCGATCGACAGCTTGATCGTGTTGCCCGGAGTAGCGGGGTTGCTGGCCAGTTTTCGCACGGCGCGACCGCCCGCTGAGGTTTCGACCTCTTCCACACCCGTGATGCCATGCAATTGCTGCTCGAAGCTTTGCTCTACGCCGAGCTTGCCAATGTAATCCGTGCCTTTGTAATTGACCTGTTGCTCCTCGGGCCAATCTTCGATTTGTTGTTTCTCGCGCTGGTTGATACGGCCAATGTAGCCAATCACATGGCTGGCCAGATCGCCGTGTGGATACTGGCGAAACAAGCGCGCCTTGATATCTACGCCCGCAAAGCGAAAGCGCTGCGCCGCAAACCGCGCCACTTCCTCGTCCGACAAGCGCGTGCGGATCGGGAGCGATTCAAAGCTCTTGGATTCATCCAGCAGCTTTTTAAAGCGGCGCTTGTCACGCGGCTGAATATCGACCACCACAGAGAGCTGCTCAATCGTTTCTTCTAATGTGCCCGTGATCTTTGAGGGCGTGATCTCTAGCGTGTAGGCCGAATAATTGGTGGCCAAAACAATGCCATTGCGATCCGTGATCAAACCGCGATTGGGCACGATCGGCACAATCGCCGTGCGGTTGCTCTCAGCCTGCTCATCAAAATCCTCGTGCCTCACGATTTGAAGCCACACCAAGCGCGCCACCAACAGCACAAATGCAAATACCACCACGCCGCCGGCCACCAACACGCGGCGGCGAAATTTGCTCAGCTCGGCCTCAACGTTTCGCAATTCGGTCATGTGACATACCCCTTCGCTGCCGCGCTGCACTGCATCAAACTCGGCTGTGGGCACCAGTGTTGCTGCGGCGTGACATCATCGCGCCTAGGGGCGATCAGGCAGCGCTCAATGCAGGTATTGCACGTCATCATAGGGGGCGATTCGCATCTGGATCTGGCGCACGCATTTGTGGCGCGAGCAAAACCAAGGTGACCAGGGGCCAGAGCAAGGCTTCAATGAAGGGCGCGAGCATGAAGCTCCAGCCAGGAAAAGCGTGGCCTGCCAACAGGCGAACCAAGAGTTGCAGCATATGCGCCCCAGCCAGCAAAGGGAAAATTTGCAGCGCCTGTGAGGGAATGGAATACCAGAGCAAGCGGCGAGAGATCGTGATGGCGAAATAGCTCAATGCTGTGTAAGCCAAAGCATGCTGGCCCAGCAACGCCCCTTGATGAACATCCATGCACAACCCAAACACAAAAGCCGTCCCAACACCCACCCGCAGCGGCTGATGGATCGCCCAAAAAACCAAGGTCAGCGCCAATATATCGGGGGGCCATGCTGCGCGCCCAAACAGACTCGATTGCAAAATATTGAGCATCAGTGCCACCAGCAGTGAGCCCCAGATAAACAGCGGATTGGCCGGCAGCAGCAGCTGATGCCCAGGACGCATGATCATTTTTTTGCTCCTTTTTTAGGTGCATTCGCAGCAGACTCTATAACGGCAGGAAGCGGTATTTGCACTGAAAATGGCTCTAGCAGCATGACATGTCGCGCACCCAGCGTATTCGCCAGCGGCTGGCAGCTGATCTTGGCAAAAGCCGAATCGGCACGGCGCTCTACTTTGTCCACCCGCGCCACCGGAATACCCGGCGGATACACGCCATCGACCCCACTGGTGGACAAAATATCACCTTGCTGCACATCGGCATTGCCCGCCATGAAGCGCAGCTCCAGCGTGCCGCCATGCACCGATGGATCACCATAGACCACGCTGCGCGCGCCGGTGCGCGTGTTGAGCACGGGGATGGTGTGATCGCGGTCGATCAGTAGCGTGACTTCGCTGGTCAGTGGATACACGCGGGTCACCTGGCCCAACACGCCCACCTCATCCATCACAGGCGAGCCACTTTTGATGCCTTGCGCGCTGCCTTTATCCACCAGCACGCGGCGCGTGAAAGGATCTGCCGCGTCATACACCACTTGCGCGGCTTGCGCGGGCGTGGTGGTGCGCTCTTTCAAAGCGAGCAGCTTGCGCAAGCGATCATTTTCCAGCCCCAGCAGCTCCACCTGCGCCGCGCGCTGCGCCTGCAAGGCCAAGCGCTTTTCCGCATCGGATTGCGCCTTTTGAGCATCGGTGAGTGCCACAAAATACTGCCCACCGCCACGCGCCATTTCAATCGGGCGCATCACCAACCATTGCAC
>JANMHJ010000026.1:0-31197 GCA_031375105.1 Variovorax sp. | reverse complement strand
CAATCCACGCCCGCCATCGCTGGCGGGCGAACCGCACCTCCCGAGATAGACACGTTAACAAACGACAGTTTCAATCCACGCCCGCCATCGCTGGCGGGCGAACCTGCGCTTTAGCCTGCTCAACCTGAATTTGCATCGGTTTCAATCCACGCCCGCCATCGCTGGCGGGCGAACCATGGTCGCCCGGATGGTATCGGCTGAACCAAACGGTTTCAATCCACGCCCGCCATCGCTGGCGGGCGAACCGACATGGCTGAATTTTACGCTGGGCTAAAAAAATGTTTCAATCCACGCCCGCCATCGCTGGCGGGCGAACCCACCGTAATTTGAAATCATAAGCACCCCTAAAGAGTTTCAATCCACGCCCGCCATCGCTGGCGGGCGAACCCACCGCCGCCTTCTCGGGCGAATCTTTGCAGCGAGTTTCAATCCACGCCCGCCATCGCTGGCGGGCGAACCCCTTCTTCTCTAATTGCATATCGCAAATAGTATTTTTCACGTAATTTCGCGAAACTCATCATTTGAGCACTCATAGGAATCGAGGTGTATTCAGCATATTTCAAAATAACGATATAAATCAATACGCTTAGCAGTTACGCGAACCTGCTTAAGATAAGGTCTTCACTACGGGTTCGCGCACAGCAAACCTATTACAGCACCAAAGGCGCATCAAAATCAATCGCTTTAAACGTGCCGTGCTCCAAAACCTCAAAACCTCGGGTCTCCGGGATTCGGTAGAGGCGCAGGCAATCCTGGGTAGGATCAATTTCTGCCAACAGCCTTCGCTCAAGCGTTTCAAACTGAGCCAGCTCCAATTGACATTCAAACACTGATTTTTGCACGCGTTGGCCCGTACTCTCGCAGACTTTAGCTACTCGGCGCAATCGGCGTCGCCCGATCCTTGTTTCTGTGTTGACATCGTAACAAACCAGCACCAGCATGATCTCATCTCTCAGATTTATTTAGGAACAAAAGGCACATAGGGCGAGTCGGCATCGCGTAATGCTCGCGCCATCAAACGTGCCTGCACCATAGGCACTAAGCCCAAGGGCACACTTTGCGCAAGAATAGGATGGCTAATTTCATCGCGCTTTCTTTCTTGATACGCCACCACGACTGCCTTACGAGCATCGGGCAACAGCGAATATCCGCCACCTTCTCGCGCCACAAAATCTGTCTGCGCAATCTGCCCCCGATTGATCAAAGTCAATGCCGAACGATCAGCCCAGGGGCGAAATTCTTCCATCAGATCAAGTGCGAGTGCAGCCCGACCAGGACGCAGTGCATGCAAAAACCCCACTTGCGGATCTAGGCCAGCCGCCTCAAGCGCAGAGCGACAGTCATTCATCCACATGGCATAGAGGAAGGACAAAATCGCATTCATTGCATCGCGCGGCGGGCGGCGAGTGCGGCCATCCATCTGAAAAGCGCTGCGCAAATCCTGTCGCACCAGCAAATTGAGTCCGCCGAAATATTGCCGCGCCGCTTCGCCCTCTATGCCGCGCAACACATCCAGATTCGCGGCAAGCGGCAAGGCGCGCATGCTCGCTGCCAAATCATCGGCTAATCTAGCGAGCGATTTGGCATCCTCTTCGCTTTTGGCTTCACGCGCCCCACGCTGCAATACTTGGCGCGTATTCTTGATTTTCCCGGCCACGAAAGCACGCGCCATTTCAAGCGCAAAAGCAGAGTCGCCCGCCAGCTTAAACTGCGCTTGCCGCAAAAGCACATTGCCAGAGACTGCGCCTTCTAGCCGCGCCTTGAAGCGACCATTGTCGTCAAGCAACACCAAAGCAATGCCATCTTCAGCCAGGCGATGCATCAGAGGCGCCGACATGCTCACATGCCCAAAGCACACCACCGCCGTCAAATGATGTAGAGGCACGCGCAGCCGAGTTTCGCGCTCAACCTCCACCCTCAGCGTATCGTTATCTAGCCGAAGATAGGTTTCCGTGGTCGTGACGTAAAGTGTGTTTAGCAATTGCATGGCTGAATTCACCTAGACCTCTGGGTCAAACAACGCAGCGCGAGCAGCAGCTAACTCGCTACTGGCGGCTTGGGGCTGGCAGCGCTCTAATAGCGAACAAGCTTTGCAGCGTTTGGCTGCTTGCTCGCCAAACAAAGGCTGCGGCAAACGCGTGGTTTGGATCATCTCGCGAATAGCTTGCGCCGTTTGCACAACATCCGCTTTCAAAGCCTCTGTGATTGGCACGCTGCGGCGGCGCTTTGATGTGGCGTAGTAAATAGCGCCTTCATTCACCGCTTTACCCGTCATGGCCTCGAGGCACATCGCCTGAGCAGCAAGCTGAATATCATCACAGGCTGCAATATCTGCCGCTTTATGGCGGCTGCCATGCTTGTATTCCACAGGATAAGGCACACCACCTGGCAAAAACTCCACCACATCTGCTTTGCCAATCAAGCCCAACTCGTCATGCCACAAAGGAAGCGCTCGCTCAAGCCTCACGCCCTTGGCCGTCTCCACGCCGGGCTTATCTACCTTGGCATGCACTGCCTGCCCGCGCAGGGTGTGAACGTTTTCATCAAACACTTGCTCCAGATGAATCAGGCCGCACTGGCGCGGGCAGTAGTGCCAGTGCTGCAGGGCAGACAGGGGGATTTGCTCTGGCGCTTCCATGGTCATTTATGCCGTTTGCGCTTTTCTAGCGTGCGCGACCAGCTATCTTTTTTGTATCGGATGGCAAAAAACTCTCGCCTGAGACCACGGATTTTCCGGTTTGACTTTCCAGCTGGTTGCGCGCTTGCCGGGCTATGCGCCCACCCGCCTTGGCAGCGGTCTTGTTCTCGGTCATGCCGGTGGCCTCCACACTCTGTGCAATCTGCCGGGTGGACAACTCCGCCAGCGCCGCAAAAATAAGCTCGGCCTCGCTCATGTGATCTCGCAGGTTGTGGCTACTCAGTCCCTTCATGTCCTTGTGATCTTTGACACTGACGCCCGCCCATTCCTTGTGAATGATGTTGGTGAGAATGGCAAATTCGCTGCCTGCCTTGATGTCGTGTTCGCTCCAGTAGTCGGTGAGCTTGTTGCGGGTTTCCTGCCCTGTCATGCGCTGAGCGATCCACTTGTCGCTGCGGCCATGCTGCTGCCAGGTTTCGCGTGCCCGGTTGAGCGACAGGGCGGGGTCAGCCATCTCTTGCATACGCTCGTAGCCCACCTTGGCCAGCCAGAGCTTGATGGGCTCGGCTTTGGGGCTGGGGATGGATTGGACGATGCGCAGCAAACTTTCAGCTGTGGCGCAGTCGGTAAGCCGCAGCTTGCCATCTGCGGCGGGCAATTTCAACTGTCGACAAAATGTCGACAGTTCAGCCCCGTCATCAGACTTGACGCGCAGCTTCATCTTGAACCAGTAATCGCGAGCGTTGTCGCTATCGGTCAACGCCTGCACTACGTCAATCACCGAAAACCACCAGATTTCGGTTTCCTCGTCGTACACCCGGCGGATGGACTGGCCGTCGAATTGTGTGGGCAGGATTTTCATCGGTTACTCCCAGCGCCCATTAGCACTTGCGGGTCAAAGTCACACCTGATGTAGGAGTCACTGATTCACCGACTTGCAAAGCTTTGCCGTCAAACGCTACTTCGTACGCATCAAAGCTGCGAGCGACTTCACCGGGGTTGGTTTGTGCGACTTTGAGCTTGTCAAACAAGGCATGCGATGGCGCATTGCCCAGTTCGCAGTCATGCTTGAACACGTACAGCCCGCGCGTGGACATTTCACCTCGTGCAGCAGAGCGGTCGTGTTCAAACATTTGCGCCAGTGCTTGCCACAGCAATTCCAGATCGCCTTCTCCAAACCCGGTTTGCTTGGCGAGGAAGGAGGACACAAATCCGTACGCGACGTACACGCCATACGGCACAGTGTGTTTGCGACCTTGTATGCCAGTCTGTTGCTCAATTGATTTGCCAGAGATTTCTGGGTCTGTACGTGCAGCACAGACTGTTAGTGAATGCTCCAGGGCCACCACCGGCTCAACCGAGCGGGCAAACGTGATCTGAACTGGACCGCGAACCTGGCCGCAGTTCTTGCCCGTGGACATGACTGCGCCAAAGGTACGCACGTCAAAGAAGTTCTGGCACATCCAGTGTCGAGCGTGGCCAACATCTGCGGCACTGCCTTTGCGCCCTTCCTTTTTAGCGGACTTCTTCTTTGCATCGGCCGGTGGCGTCACTTCCGCTACGTTTTCAGTAGCTGCTTGCGCTTGTTCCTCGGGCTCTGCAGTCAGTTTCAATGCGGAATAAGCGCGGTCGTGCTGCAGGTTCAGAACCGCTTTTTCACGCACGTAAATTTCAAATCGCTTCTCCCCATCCACAGGGTCGCGTTGGTCTTGATCTTTCACAAGGCCCACAAAATTGCGCACTTTGCGTTTGAGCGATACATCCGTCATCAGTCCGTGGCCGGATTCGGCGTCCAGACGCGGCATGTTGCCGGCATCAGGATCGCCATTAGGGTTGCCGTCTTTCACGTCCATGATGAGAACAAAGTCGTAGCGGTTGGCGAGTGGCTGGGTAGTGGTCATGCGGATGCTCCTTCGGTGGGGGATGGGGTTGCGGGTGGCGTACTGGAATCGTCAATTACTTTTGGTGGTCGGTCTTGGCGCTGGTGGTAATAACCCAGCGCAAAGCGGCCTTGATCTGGCAGGGAAAGTTGTCTTGGGATGTCGGGGAGGTCACTCAATATTTCTCCAAGCAACTTATCAAACCATTCCTTCTGGCCCCAAGGAAGCTTCTTTAGATGGGAAGTTTTCAGTTTGTCCAAAGTCGGAAAAACTATTCCAGGCGAGCTAGCCATTGCACCGTAGTATTTGTCTCGAATGGTGGTGTTCAACTTTCCACCACCACCAGCAGCGGTTTCTTGGATTCGCTCAAGTACGGCAAACAGCCGTCCCAACAGGTATCCGGGATTGATATTTGTGCGATCAAGCATGGGTAAAAACTCCTTTTCAAGTAAGTGTTCTGGCGCTGAAAGATTTGCTCTGCGTATCTGCCGATTGAGACAGGCCTTAATCACAGCAGCGCGGGCGTAGGGGACGTTTTGCTCCTGTGTGCCCTGCTGCGTTTTCTTGGTTTGCTCTGCACGGCAACGCCCCACTGCGGCGTTAAGCCAGAGGGCCGGATAGGGCACGTTCTCTCCGGAAAAGATGGCATCCACAATCGCGCCGCCTAAATTTGCCGGTAGGCGGTCAATGTCGCCAAAAGGCTGAGTGCTGGTTGCCAGACAAACTGTCTGGAGCAGCCTCTTCAGGCTTGGATATTGCGGGTCATATCCATGCGAGCCGCGCTGCATTTCTAAGTCTTTGAAGTGCTGTTCAATGCGCTTGCCCAATTCCGGCAAACGCAAGCAGTAGTAAAAGCGAATGCTGATGCGCGCGGCATTGGGGGCCAGCCCGAGGATGTGGAAGCGGTTGTCCGCTAAAACGTCATCGGTAGCTGGGCCATGCTCTTTATGCACAGCCGACAAAAGCGATTGCACCGCCTTAGCGCTTGCATCCGGGTCGTCTGTGGGTCGGTCGCCAAAAATATCTGGAAGCGCAGTTTCAAGGTCAGTTGCCTTGTCCGCCCAAAACACGGTGGAGGCATCACCAATTTGGATGCGCTGGGGAGAGTCTTTGCGCAGCAGGTGGTTTAGTGCGGTGGTGTAGGCGAAGGATGCGCGAACGGAGACAGGTGCGTTTTCACCACCTCGGTCCTTCTTTCCATAAGATTCAAATGCCCGTGCGTTGAACGAAATAATGTTCGCGCCCGAAGTTTGTGCCCCCCAAACATTCTTGATTACTGTCTCATTGGTAGCAATTGGCGTGTTGGATGCGCCCGTAATTAAGCAATTTCCCCGCACCACTGCGTCACTACTCGCCTCGGCCAGTTTCGATTCATAGGCAATTCGCACTGCACCGCGCGCATGAACGCCTTCATTGTCTGGGTGCAAGCGAAAAACAACCACGGGATCGCGTTTTTCAAAATCAGCCTCTACATGAAACCGCTTGAAAAGTTGCAGTGAAAGTCCGGCATCTTGCTGTATCGCTTTGCAAAACTGCTTTACGGCTGTGAGCCCTTCATCGGGTGAATCATTCGACCAATGCGCGATAGCACTAAGGAAAGCTGCCAATTTTTGATTTCCCTTGTTGCCGCGCCCAAAAACGAAACTAGCGTTATCCCAAAGAAAATTTGCATCAGTACCGCTGTTGGTATGTTTCATCGCTTGCTTGCCAATGGACGGCAAGAGCATTTCCAACGCTGTTGTTTTAGCTTTGCTCGCAGTCCCCAGTGAATCTATTGCGATACAACTGCCGGTGGAATCCAAGACGATGGCGTAGTCAACACCGCGACGAATCCATCCTTGTCTAGGAAGCTCCTCATTGCGGTCGTAGTAATCATTGAGTGCTTGCAGAATCATCCCACGGTCTCCTCAAACGGGGGCACTTCAACCACACCCGCGTTCATGTGCGCCCTGAAAAAACGCGGTTGCGGGTCAGACGGGTGGGTGTAGTCCAGGTCGTGCAACATCCAGCCCAAATCACGGGTATCGGCAATAGGCTGCGCGGGTGGCGCATCGGCGGTGACCAAGCGGAAATCGGCTGAAAACTCGCGGCAACCCAAATACGGCTGGTTCACGCACTGGCCTTTGCTGGCGCGACGAGCGAACATTTCGGTGTACTTGATGATCGGATCTGTGGCCTTGCGCGTCAGCAACAACTCGGCGTGGATGCGGTAGGTGACATCGCGCAAAAAGTAGCCTGCACGTTGCACCCGCTTATCCTCAATGTTTAGGTGGAGCTGGCCCTTACCGTCTTTCATGGCACGCTCGACGTCGCCAGTGAGGATTTTGTCTTTCACCTCATTGCGCCGCAAATTGACCCAGCGAATCGGCTTGAGCACTTCAATGCGTGAAACCCGCCATTGCATTTGCGGCTTCCACAAAATGGCTTCAAAAATGGCGCGCGCCGCAGAAGGTGTCATCACGTCATACGAGACGCGCTCAACCTTCATTTCCGGGCGGGTAAAGCAGGCGAACGGGCCTGAAACTTCAATGCAAAAATTGGGGGACATATGGCTCCTTTACGAGACAAAACCGCTGGGGTTGTAGAGGTCAGCTTCGTCTACAAGACCAAAAATGCTACTGTACATATTATTAGTATTTGCAAGCACATACAGCCCTGGCATCGCCAGCTTGAGATCGCCTTGGGCGAGCATTTTGACGGCCCGCTGCTGTCTGATGGTGACCGTGTAGCGCTGCAGCTTGCGCATCAACCAGCGGGCCGGGCCTTGTACGGCCAGCATGCCAAGCAGTTTCTCAATCTCGTCATGGTGTTCGGCATAACGCACCACCACCGTGGCGGAATCGGCATCGTCAATCAGGCGAAACGCTTCGGCAGCGGTACGGAATTGCACACTCAGGGTTTTGCGGTCGTTGATGGTGAGCTTGCTCACAATCTTCTTGGCATCCAAATCCACAGCGCTGTAAAACTGCGTAAAGTAGGTGGCAAACAAAGCGCGTGCCAGCGGGTCTGCGCGCTGGCCATGCAGCGTGCTCGTGCAAGCCTGCACCGCCTTGCGTAAATGCCCTGCCGGGGCGGGCTCAGGGGGCACAAACACCACGACGCGGCCTTTCTTTGGCAAGCCGTTTTCTAGGAGCTGCCCTTCACGGTTGCAGCGCCCTGCGGCTTGGGCGATGGAGTCCAACCCGGCCAGAGCGCGAAACACCACAGGAAAATCCATATCCACCCCCGCCTCTACGAGCTGGGTGCTGACCACGCGCAGCGGCTCCATATCATGCCCAGCGCGCTTGGCTTGCAGGCGGGCTTTGATTTGGTCGATGACCACTTTGCGGTGGGCACCACACATCAAGGCAGACAGGTGCAATGTGTTTTGGGGTAGCAGCCTGTGCAGTTCCCGTGCGGCCTTGCGGGTGCTGACGATGGCGAGAACGCAATCTTCTTGTTCGATTTGCACGGCAATGTCGGCCCACGGCGTGGTGGCATTGAAGTCCGAGGGCAATTCCACTTTGACGCGCTCAAGCGCCGTAAACAGGGCGTCGGGGTGGTCAATGATCTCGCGCACATTGTCTAGTCCGCGCAGGTTGTTGCTCTTATCGAAATAGTCGGTGCTGTTGAGCGCTGGTTGGGTGGCGGTACACAACACCACGGTCACGCCGTAATGTTTCACCAGCAGGTTCAACGCATCCAGTATGGGTTGCAAAAACTCCGGGGGTAGTTGCTGCGCTTCGTCCAGCACGATGATGCTGCCCACGATGTTGTGCAGCTTGCGGCAGCGCGAGGTTTTGGCGGCGAACAGGGATTCGAACAACTGCACGTTGGTGGTCACCACCAGCGGGGCATCCCAGTTTTCGCAGGCGAGGCGGCTGCGGGCAGTTTCATCTTTGTCAGCGGCGTCCGCCTGGCTGTGGTGCTCAATCAAAACCTCATCGCCCAGCGATTGGAATACGCCGCGAAACACATCGGCGGTTTGCTCGATGATGCTGGTGTAGGGGATAGTGTAGATCACGCGGCGCTTGCCGTGCGTTTGCGCATGACTGAGGGCAAACGCCAGGCTGGACAAGGTTTTGCCGCCACCCGTGGGAACGGTAAGCGAAAAGAAACCCGCTGGCAAAGCCGACTTGTCGCGGCACTGGCGCAGTATGTCTGCGCGTAGTGTGTTGACAGGGGTATCTAACACTGGCAAAGCACTCATACGCGCATCCAAAGCGACCCGCATTTGTTCCAGCGTGGGAAAGCCGTCGCGCCGGGCGGGCTTGCCCGCATCAAAGTGGGCCTCGGTATCCAGAAAATCGGCATCGACCAGGCACGAGAAGAGCATCCGCACCCACAGAGAAAAACCGGCTGGCTCGCCGGGAATTTGGGCCACCAAATCGCTATGCGCAAGGATGTTTGCCGGGGGATTGGCTTCCAAGGCCTCCTTCAACTCCAGTTTGGCGTCATCCCTTTGCAGGCGTTGATTCAGTCCACCGTCCCAATCGTCCAACCCGGCGTGGTGTCCGGCAATCAGGTAGGCCAGGATGTTGCCGTAAGGCTGGTTTGGCTTGTTGAGTTGCTGAATGGCCCACAGCGCACCGGCTGCGGAATGGGTCTTTTCGCGTCCACCGACTTTGCCTTCAATGTGCGCGTTCTCTGGGTTGTCGGCCAGTTGCATGTAGCGTTGAAAACCTGGCCGGTATTTACCCAAATCGTGCCACAAGCCCGCCAAATATGCCCAACGCTGCGCTGCTGGCGCGGCATCGAATGTCTGCGAGAAATCAGCAGCAAGAATGGCGACTGATTGCAGATGTTTCTCAAGTGAATGGCCACCTGAGTGCGCCAATGCCTCTGACATATTGGAGAGCTCCCGGATGCAAGATATAGTGAAAATAACTGGCTATACAAACAGCATACCTCTATTTTCACTATAAATCAATCTTCGTTCTCACAAGCATACGCAAGCTTTTTACAAGCACTATCAAAAGCAGAGCACACAACGCAGGTAATACAACGGGAAGAGGCTGATTTTTATCGCGTCGCTTATTTCGCCGTACTCGGGTTTTGCAGCTTTTTCTGATCATGCAAACCCTTCAAGCTGAGCATTTCTGCGTAGTCGAGGAGTTTCTTTTGATCTTCAGGCTGCAAATAGTCCACCACGCGGTGCAGCTGGTTGGCAATGGAGTCAAGCACATGCGGGTTGTCTGCCACGCGCTTGTCGTCTTGCAATGATCTGATGCCCACACCGCTTTCTAGCCATTGGGGGCTGACGGCCAGCGCCTTGGCTGCTTTGATCAAAGTGCTGGCTTTGAGGCTTTTTGTTTTACCAGAGACCCAGTCGTTCACCGCTGGCGCACTCACGCCGCAGCTGTTGGCAAGTTGTCTTTGTGAAATGCCCAGATCACTCATTCTCTGGCGGATACGCTGTGCAAGATGGCTCATGCTTGGAGCCTAAGTATTTTTTATTAAGACAGCCTGCGATGAGGTTAGCTGCACTTAACTGACGACTCCCCGATGTTGTCGCATTGGCCCATCATGCGCTTATTTGCAGCTTGGCGCTTGAAAGCGATTTGCGCACGGCCCACCCAGTAAAATCGTTCGGTGTTTACCCACTTGCCCCACCTCACCCAAGCCCTGATCTTCGACATGGATGGCACCATGATTGATTCCATGCCCTCGCATGCCCAGTCTTGGGCGGTGTTTGCCCAGCGCCATGGCGTGAAGATGGATCTGCCCGAGCTGATGCGCCGCACCACCGGGCGCACCGGCACGGAATGCATGGGCGAACTGTTTGGCCGAGAAATGAGCGCTTTCGAGG
Source organism: Variovorax sp. (assembly GCA_031375105.1). Taxonomy (GTDB): domain Bacteria; phylum Pseudomonadota; class Gammaproteobacteria; order Burkholderiales; family Burkholderiaceae_C; genus JANMDU01. The sequence goes on along the minus strand of JANMHJ010000026.1, from coordinate 20,891 downwards.
CGCTGCCGCTGGTAAAGGAAAAAGAAACGATTTACCGCAATCTCTTTGCGCCGATCTTTGCCGAAGTGCGCGGCTTTAAGGCTTTTGAAGCGGCTGCGCGGGCTTTGGGGCTGAAAATTGCTGTGGGCACGGCGGGCGATATTCATAACGTGGAATTTGCTCTAGGCCATTTGAAGCTCGCGAAGCCGCCCGACGCGGTGATTCGCGGCGACATGGGGTTGCCCGGCAAGCCCGATCCCGCTATCTTTTTGGAAGCATCCCGCGCAGTATCTATAACGGCTAGTGCCTCAATTGTCTTTGAAGACGCGCCCCTGGGCATTGAAGCAGCGCGCCGCGAAGGCATGCGGGTGGTGGCGATTTGCTCCACGCACAGCGCCTCTGAATTGGCAGGCCCCCATGTGATCGCGGCTGTGAAACATTACGACGAATTGATGCAGCAAGGCTTTTTACAAAGCCTGGCGCTTGAAGTTTGACAACGGTTTAAATTGGTTTGATGAGAAAGAGATGTTCAAAATGTTCAAGGATGGCAACAGCCCCCAAGTGATTCGCCGCGCCGATTACGCGCCGCCTGCGTTTTGGATCGACAGTGTGGAGCTGAGTTTTGATTTGGATCCCATCAAAACGCGGGTGCTGAGCAAAATGCAGGTTCGCCGCAATCCCGATGCGGCGCAAGATGCGCCGCTGCGCCTGGATGGCGATGAGCTCAATTTAGCTCGTGTGCTCGTCAATGGTGCAGGCTGCTCCTTCAAAATGGAGGGCAGCGCCTTGGTGCTCGACGGCCTGCCCGAGGCCTGCGAACTGGAGATTTTTACCACCTGCAACCCGGCTAAAAACACCTCACTCACGGGCCTGTATGTGAGCGAAGAGACCTTTTTCACGCAATGCGAAGCCGAAGGCTTTCGCCGCATCACTTACTTTCTAGACCGGCCTGATGTGATGGCCAGCTACAGCGTCACGCTACGCGCAGACAAAGCCAAATACCCCGTGCTGCTGTCTAACGGCAATTTGGTTGAAAGTGGTGATTTGGAAGATGGCAAACACTTTGCCAAATGGGTTGACCCTCACAAAAAGCCTTGCTATCTCTTCGCCTTGGTGGCAGGCAAGCTCGTCGCCCGCGAACAGCGCATCACCTCACGCTCTGGCACCGATCATCTGCTGCAAGTCTTCGTGCGCCCTGGCGATCTGGATAAAACCGAACATGCCATGAATTCACTGATGGCCTCGGTGGTTTGGGATGAAGCCCGCTTCGGCCTGCCGCTGGATTTAGAGCGATTCATGATCGTCGCTACGAGCGATTTCAACATGGGCGCGATGGAAAACAAGGGGCTGAATATCTTCAACACGAAATACGTGTTGGCGAATCCCGCAACAGCGACTGACGTGGATTACAGCAACATCGAATCCGTCGTCGGCCACGAGTATTTCCACAACTGGACGGGCAACCGCATCACCTGCCGCGATTGGTTTCAGCTCTCGCTCAAAGAAGGCCTGACTGTCTTTCGCGATCAAGAGTTTTCCCAAGACCTGTGCCCCACGCCATCAGCCCGCGCTGTCAAGCGCATTGAAGATGTGCGCGTGCTGCGCCAAGCGCAGTTCCCTGAAGACGCAGGCCCGATGGCGCATCCGGTGCGGCCTGATCAATACGCCGAGATCAACAATTTCTACACCGTCACGATCTACGAAAAAGGCGCAGAAGTGGTGCGCATGATGCAAAGCTTGGTGGGGCGTTCGGGCTTTGCCAAAGGCATGACGGAGTATTTCAAGCGCCATGACGGCCAAGCCGTCACCTGCGAAGATTTTGCCAAGGCGATTGCCGAGGCGAATCCCGGCTCGGCGTTGCAAGTGCTGCTGCCGCAGTTTCTGCGCTGGTATGCCCAAGCAGGCACGCCGCGCCTCAAAGCCGAAGGCGCATACGACGCTGCCGCGCAAACCTACACGCTCAGCTTGAGCCAAAGCTGCCCCGCCACGCCCGGCCAAGATGCCAAAGAGCCTTTCGTGATTCCGCTGGCTCTGGGGCTGCTGAATCCCGCCACCGGGCAAGACTTCGCCTTGCAGCTCGCGCATGAAGCGCAAGCCGTGCAAGGCCAGCGCACCTTCGTGCTCACGCAGGCGCAGGAAACGCTGCAATTCATTGGCATCTCTTCTGAGCCTGTGCCCTCGATCTTGCGCGGCTTTTCAGCACCGGTGATTTTGGAGTTTGATTATTCCGAAGACCAGCTCCTCGCCCTCCTCGCGCACGACAGCGATGCCTTCAACCGCTGGGAAGCGGCGCAGCGCTTGGGGCTGCAAACTGCACTCTCGGCCTTGAATGCAATCGCTACTAATTCGATAGCAAACAATGTAGATAAAATAACGGGTAACAGCCCATTTTCCTCTGAAAATCTGGCTCAAAGCTTCGCTGGAAGCCGTATCGTCAGCGCACTGCGCGATGTGCTGCGCAGCCCTGATTTAGATGCCGCTTTCAAAGAACTCGTGCTCACCCTGCCCTCTGAAACCTATATCGCCGAGCAGCTCGACGTTGTCGATCCGCAAGCCATCCATGCCGTGCGCGGAGCCATGCGGCTGGCCATGGCAGTCGCCTTGCAAGACGATTGGGCTGCTGCTTATGAAGCCAACCGAGATACGGGCGCGTATCTGCCCGATTCAGTCAGCTCAGGCCGCCGCGCTCTGGCCAACTTGTCGCTGCACATGCTCTGCCTCGGCTCAGAAGACACGCAGCGCGATATCTGGCACGGCAAGGCCTACCAGCGCTTCAAAGACGCAGGCAACATGACAGACCGCTTCGGTGCGCTTGCCGCACTCGTGGCCAGCGGCAGCCCACATGCTGCTCCCGCGCTGGAGAAATTCCATGCGATGTTTAAAAACGAAGCCTTGGTGATCGACAAATGGTTTGCCTTGCAAGCCGGAACCTCCGACAGCGGCGGCAACATCCTGCCCCGTGTGCGCCAGCTGATGCAGCACTTTGACTTCAACCTGAAAAACCCCAACCGCGCCCGCAGCCTGATCTTCAGCTATTGCAGTGCCAACCCAGCCGCCTTTCACCGCGCAGATGCTGCGGGCTATGTGTTTTGGGCAGATCAAGTGTTAGCGCTCGATGCCATCAACCCCCAAGTCGCCGCCCGCCTGGCCCGCGCTCTGGATCGCTGGAAAAAATTAGCCCAGCCTTATCAAGATGCTGCTCGGCATGCGATTGAAAGAGTGGCAGCAAAGGCCGATTTAAGCAACGACGTGCGTGAAGTTGTGTCGCGGGCTTTAGCGGCTTAAGGTTCTAAACATCCAAATACCATGAACAAACCCATCTCCCTCTCCAGATACCTCCTAGAACAACAACGCGCCAGCAAAAGTGAAAACGATCCCAAGGGACAGATTCCACCAAAGCTGCGCCTGCTGCTAGAAATCGTTGCCCGCGCCTGCAAACGCATCAGCCATGCGGTCAACAAAGGCGCTTTGGGTGATGTGCTGGGCTCGGCTGAGACGGAAAATGTGCAAGGCGAGATGCAAAAGAAGCTCGACATCATTGCCAATGAAGTGCTGATCGAAGCCAATGAATGGGGCGGCCATTTGGCGGCCATGGCCAGCGAGGAGATGGACGGCATTTATGTGGTGCCCAATCGCTATCCCCAAGGCGAATATCTTCTGCTGTTTGATCCACTCGATGGCTCTTCCAACATTGATATCAATGTCAGCATCGGCACGATTTTCAGCGTATTGAAAAAGCCCGAAGGCTCCAATGCGGTCACCGAAGCGGATTTCCTCCAAGCCGGAAGCAAGCAAGTCGCCGCAGGCTATTGCATCTATGGCCCGCAAACCACACTCGTGCTCACCGTAGGCGATGGCGTGGTGATGTTCACGCTCGACCGCGAGCAAGGTAGCTTCGTGCTCACACATGACAAGGTCAGCATCCCTGAAGACACGAAAGAATTCGCCATCAACATGAGCAATATGCGCCACTGGGCCCCGCCCGTGCGCCGCTATATTGATGAATGTTTAGAAGGCAAAGACGGCGTGCGCGGCAAAGATTTCAACATGCGCTGGATCGCCGCCATGGTGGCCGATGTCCACCGCATCCTCACGCGCGGCGGCGTGTTCCTCTACCCTTGGGACAAACGTGAGCCCGAAAAAGCCGGCAAGCTGCGCCTCATGTACGAAGCCAACCCGATGAGCTGGCTGGTCGAGCAAGCAGGCGGAGCAGCCACCAACGGCGTGCAACGCATCATGGACATTCAGCCCAGCCAGCTCCACGAACGCGTCAGCGTGATCTTAGGCAGCAAGAATGAAGTCGAGCGCGTCACCGCTTATCATCTGCAAAAATAGAGCCAAATCAGCCACTGCCCCTTATAAAATATGCGCAGAGTGCTCATCTTTTTATAGCATCTTATTTCTTTTTGGATTCTTCATGCAACCCGTCATCTTGCCCGCAAACGATGTGAGCTACACGATCATCGTGCCCAGCGTGTATGGCTCTGTGATGGTCAATCGCTTCGATACCAATCAAACCAACGCCCTCATCAAAACCAGCAGCGCGATTGACACCAACGAGATCGCCGTCATGGCGCAGCTGGCCTCTATGCTCCCCGAAGGCAGCACGGTGGTTGACATGGGCGCGAATTTCGGCCTCTACACCCTCGCCATGGCCAAAGCCTGCGCCCCGCGCGGCTGCATCGTGCACGCCTTCGAAGCCCAGCGCGTGATCGCCTATATGGTGTGCGGCACCTTGGCTCTGAATGCCGTCGAAAACGCCATCGTGCATCACTTGGCCGTGGGCGCTACAGAGGGCCAGATCGACATCCCCAAATTTGACTACCGCCAAGTCTCCAGTTACGGCAGCGTTGAATTCGGCACAGAACAAAAAGAATTCATCGGCCAGCCTCGCCAAGCCAGCAGCGAGAAAGTTCGTCAAGTCAGCCTCGATAGTATGAAACTGGCCAATGTGCGCCTCATGAAGATCGACATCGAAGGCATGGAAGAAGCCGCGCTAGAAGGTGCGAAAGCCACGATTGAGCGAGACCGCCCTCTGTGCCTCGTCGAATGGATCAAATCCGACAAAGCCGCCTTGGTGGCCTTCTTCAAACAACGCAATTACACCGTGCTCGACTACGGTATGAACATCCTCTGCCTGCCCAGTGCAGAGGCGTTTCCGTTTCAGCATAGCCTTGTCCAGTTGTGATGATTTGGCCCATCACGCAAGCCTCATCCGAGGTCCATTGCAAAATCTGCGGCGCAACGGCCATAGCCTTCGGTGAATGCGACATCAATCAAGGTGGTCCGCCTGGTGCCCTGGCTCGTCCTGCACTCGGTCAGCGGCTGGTCTATCACCGATGCCCGCAATGCGGCTTCATGTTCACGAGCCAACTAGACCACTGGCAACCCATCGACTTCAAAACGCACATTTACAACGATCAATACATCGATGTTGACCCCGACTATGTGCAAGTGCGTCCGATGGCGAACGCGGAGATGCTTCTAGGCATGCTGGTCTCTCGCCCCGATTCACTGCGTTTGCTCGATTTCGGCGCTGGCAGTGGCCTGCTGGCTCAGCAGCTCAGGGATGCTGGGATTGATGCCGACAGTGAAGATCCCTACAGCGAGGCCAGTTTTTCAAACGCTGACGCTAATCACATACCAGCTCATCTCTACGATGTCGTCTGCGCATTCGAGGTGATTGAGCACAGCCAAAATCCGCTACTCACCTTAGCTCAAATACGGGGCCACCTCAAGCCCGGAGGTTGCGCCATCATCAGCACCTTGCTTCAACCCGATGAGATCAGCGCCATCGGATGCAACTGGTGGTATTGCGCCCCCAGAAACGGCCACATCAGCCTGCTTTCAGAGCAATCACTCAAGCTGGCATTGGCGCAAGCCGGCGCAACAAGCTGGCACTGCGAATCGCAAATTCTGCATATTGCCTATTTCTGAATCGAAAGTAGATTGCTTGGTCACGTTATAATTAGAGGCTTAGCCGGTGTAGCTCAGTCGGTAGAGCAGCTCATTCGTAATGAGAAGGTCGGGTGTTCGATTCATCTCTCCGGCACCAAAAATATAAAAAGCCTGATCGTATGCACGATCAGGCTTTTTTTTGTTTCTTTACTCAAAACTCGGTCAAATAAGTACCAAGAGCTGCCGCAAATCATTCAGCGCTTGCGTGCAAAACTGGCCTGAGAGTTGAATCAGCTCTGCCTCAGCTGTGATGCGCTCTTGGCCACGGTTAGCGGTTAAGCGACCATCTTTGAGCTGGGTGAGCAGCTCGGCTTGCAGCGCAGCTTGGTCGCGGGTGCCGTCTAGCAGCGCGAGCACGCTGCGGTGCGCGGGCGAAATGCCCACAGGCTGATGCGCAAGATTCGTGGCCCAAGTTTGGCCTAGCTCAGCCTGTGCGCGTGCGAGCGCGTAGGCAGTGGGCTTGGTGGCCAGTGGCGCTACCACGGTTTCATCTAAGCTGAGCTTGATGACGTTTTGCACCAGCAGATTCATCAGCTCCATGCCAATCGCGTCGTTGATCGCCTCTTCTGCGTTGGCAGCCAGGCCGGGCACTGAGGCTTTCAGCTTGGCGACGATCTTACTGAAGTGAATCGAGCCGGGCTTGGCATCAACCAACACCTTGATCAGCTCCAGCGACAATGCGCCGTTGACGCCGAGGCTGCGGCCAAAATTGTCTTTGTATTGCGCCAAAGGCAGTTGGCCTTCCACGGCCTTGAATTCTGGGTCGGGGAAGAGCGTGGTGGCCACACTGAATTCGCGCATGGATTTAGGGCCCAAGCCGCGATTGATCTGGCCTGCCTGCGCCTCATGCACCAGAAGAGTTTGGCGGAAAGTGCGGTTGGTGAAGAAATCCATGTATTGCTCGGTAGCCAGGATATTCCCGCCAGAGAGCATGCCCAAGGTGTCGCTGATGTCTTTGCCCAAGCGCTGAGGCGCCATGTCGGAGAGCCCTGCTTCGCCCAAATAGGCCAGTTTGCGCTGCCCGGCCAGGCCAATGAAATCACGGAAATACATGGGATTGTTTTCAATCTCTAGGTATTCGTGATACAGGTAATAGTCTTCCGCGCGGCCCACTTGCGCCGCCTCGTCGCGCAGCAGCTTGCCATAGGTAGAGGCTTCAGCGCTGATGTTTTTGGTGTATTCCAAAATCGCCTTGGCCTGCTGCAAGCGCTCTGCAGGCGTGGGGCGGCTGCTCGCATGAAACATCATCATCTCGCGAATCACTTCGCGCGTTTTCCAGCCCGGATAAACGTTGTAGCTCACATAGGCTACGCCTGTGGGCGCAAGATGATCGCGGATCACATCCAAAATCGCATGGCGCACGATCTCGGGCACCCAGCTAAACACACCATGGCAGACGATGTAATCAAACTGGCCTTGGATCTGGCTTTGCGCTTTCACGATGTCTAGCGCCAGCAAAGTGCAATTGGTGATGCCCGCTTGCTTGATCACTTGCTGGCCATGCTCAATCTCCACCTTGGAAAGATCCAAGCCCACAGCTTTCACACCGGGATACTTGGCCGCCAAGGGAATCAGATTACCGCCCGCCGAGCAGCCCAACTCCAAAACACGCGCATTGCGAAAATCCGGCGGATTCAAACCAAAGAGCTTGGCCATCACAGCCAGTTGCTCAGGCGCGCTTTGTGCAAACGGCTTGGATTGATACGGCACGGTGTCATATGCATCGGCAATGGCCTGGTTATCGGCATTCGCGCCCACTTTAGCGGCGACATTTGCGCCAATCTTGGCACCGGTTTGCACATCAACGCTTTGCGAAGCTGCTGCTGGAGGAACTGCGGACATCTGATTTCCCTTGGGTTAAAGCTTAAGTGTCAGGCTTAAGCCTTGGCTTTGCTGATCGTTTTGCTAGCGGGGGCTGCTACTGTTTTGGTAGCAGTCGGCGCAGGTGTCATAACGGGAGCAGCCGGTTTTGATGTCTCAACTTGGGTTGCAGCGGCAGCTGTAGCGGGAGCCGAGGCCACGCTGCCAGTCGCACGCTTGGAATCAGCCAATTTGTCCACCAAACGGTTCAGGTTTGACAGAGAAACGAGATGCGCATAAATCCAAGACAGTTCGCCTGAGCGGAAGACTTCCAGAGCCTGCGCATCGGTGAGTTGCAAGAGCTTGCGCTCATCGACCACCATCAGGCCATTGACCATGAAGCTCGTGCCGTCAAACAAATCGGCCTTGGCATTCATTTCCATCAGCAAACCCATGTCTTTCAAGCGCTGGCAGAAGCGATCTGTGCGCATGTATTCCACTTGGTAGCGGTTCAGAAAATCCAGCGCGTTTTGCAAGAAAGGCGTGTTGTTGCCTTTGCTGTCAAAGAGGGCTTCGCCGTCTTTTTCATTCAGGCCTGCATAGCCTTCGTCAATACACACACCCATTTGCTGGCCTTCCAGCTCAGCGAGCACGAAAGGATAGCGGCGCACAAAAGCCGGCACATAGCCCGCTGCCCATTTGCCATCTGCGCCCACAAACAAATTCTCGCCTTCGCGCAAACCCAGCATCGCCACCGGCACGATCTTGCCCTCGCCTACTTGGGTGAACACAATGGGGTATTCCTTGCAAGCTTCAATAAACTCCACACCCGCCATGTAAAGCGAATTGGCTTTGCCAGCAAACGCAAAACTGCCGCTAGGAGCAATCTTCTTCGCTTTGTGAGCCTCACGGTTCAACAAAACTGGCTTCTCATAAAACATCACTGCGGCCATAGGGCTACTCCTTCTTTTTCAAACGACTAAAAATAAACAGAAAACAAAAAAACCAGCCGCAGCATCTCTGCTGCGGCATAGGCTTCACTTTACTTCAAAAAAATGGCACAACTGGGGGAAACCGGGATGATATTCACGCTTGTTACAGCGTTTGCATCACCCAAAGCATCACAGCTGGCTGACTTTGACACCTGCGCCAGCGGGTGCCTCTTGCGCAGAGCGCGTACGCAGACCCCACTTACGACGGTATTCCTCAGGCAGGAAGTCGGCAATCTGGTCAAGCAGCGATTTGAGCTGCGCGTTGCCAGCAATACCGCCTTCCACTGGCATCGGTGCGCCACTGGCATCTTGGCCCACAGCGATCCCGGCTGGCGTGATGGTCACCGCAGCCAAACCAGATCCAGCTGCTGGCAGCGTGATCAGGATATCGCCATTGGTCGCCATTCCGACAACGGTGCCGTTTGGCAGGTTCATCGGTGCGCCGCCAGGTGTCAGTTGCAATACACCCATCGACACTGGCACGCCCGCAGGCAAGCGCATGCCGGGGCCATTGACGTTGATTCCAGAGCCACTCTCGCCCACCAAAGGCGCTGGCGCATTCTCCAGAATCACACGCAGGCTGTCCGTTGGGAAAGAGACTTCATTTTGCAAGTCGCTGATGCTCAGCGGATCATTCATCACCACCTGACCGGTGCTGTTGAGATCGCTTTGCAGCGCACGTGTGATCACGCCGGTTGGCTGAGCATCTAGCTGGCGGCCATTGAGCCAGATTGAGCCGGGTGGACGTGGGTTGTTCGGCCAAGTGATGGTGTCGTCGCCCACCGCGCCATACACGTCAATCGACTTGCCTTGGGCATTGGTGCCGCCAGCAAAAGCGTAGAGCGTTGGGGTGTTGATGCCATCAAACGGGCCGGTGACCACGTTAGTGGTAAAGATGCCGGTTTTGGCATCCACCTTGGTCGTCACGGAAGCCTTCACATTGGTGAGATTGCCATTGGCATCCAACACACTGCGGCCTGCATTCAAGATCACCGTCTGGCCTTGGATCAAGCCCATATTCAGGTCAACTGGCGCTGTGATCGTCACATCGCCGTTTGGCGCGGTCACATTGATCAGCGAAGCCGCCACACCGGTCACGACGATGCCATTTTTGTCGGTCAAAGAAACGCTGCCAGTGGTTGGCGCATTCACCGTGCCAAAGTCGTTGCCTGTGTTGGTCAAGGTGACGTTGCCGCCAACGTTGTTGAGTGCAACCGTTGGCGCAACAATCGGCGCGGTCTGCGTGATGTTTTTGCCAGCGGCATTGATGGTCAGTGTGGCGGCTGTGACGCCGTTCACACCATCCACCAAGCCAATCGCCACATCTTTGCTTTGCGTGATCGTGAGGTTTTTGCCTGGGATATTGAAGGCAAAGGAGCCAATGGAGCTGTTGAGGTTGTCAATCGTGCGGTCTCCCGTGCCCAGCAATGCCAAGCCTTCAGGTGCGACGATCTTGCCTGCTGTGCCAGCCGCTTGCGTCAGGCCCGTGCTGTTGAGCGTGACGAATTTGCCGCTGGTGATGCCGTCAATGCCTGCCACATTGCCCACGGTGATGCCATTGGCATCGGTGTAGCGCACGAAGCCTGCTGCATTCGCTGCTAGCGTCGTTACGTCATTGGTTGCATTCGTCAGATCGACGTTGCCGCCGCCCGTTGTGGTGATGGCCAAACCGGTTGCTTTCACAGGGCCGCCGTTTACATTGCCGCCGGCTACCAGCGTCACATTCGAGCCTGCTGAGCTGGCGGTGATGCCGCTCACAGGGCCAACTGTACCGATGGTGAAGCCTGACTTGTCGGTGAAGGCAATGTCGCCCGGCGCATTCAAAGCCAATGTCGTTACATCGTTGTTGGCATTGTTCAGCGTGATGCTGCCCAAGGAGGTGCTGACTGCCAAGCCGGTGGCTGTGATCACGCCGCCTGTTGCCGTGCCCACATTGCCGCCTGCTGCCAGTGTCACATTCGTGCCGCTCAAGCCAGCCACTGCGCCCACTGTGCCCACATTGAAGCCATCGGCATCTTTGTAATTCACTGTGCCTGCTGCATTGATAGCCAAAGTGCCGACATTGTTGGCTGCATTGGTCAGAGCGACGTTGCCGCCTGCGGTGGTGGTGATGCCCAAGCCAAGCGCTTGGACGAAACCGCCGCCCACATTGCCTGCGGCTGTGATGTTGATGTTGCCAGAGGCCGTCATGCCCGTGGTGCTCGCGCTGAGGCTACAGCAGGTGGTGGTCACATTGCCAAAGTCCACGCCGCTTGCATCGGTGTAGCTCAAAGATGCCACATTGCCGCTCAAGGTGCTGACGTTGTTGGTAGCAGAAGTCAAGCTCACTGCGCCTGCTGCACCTGTGCCGTTCAGGCCAGCTAATTGCAAGCCGTTGGCCACAATGCTGCCACCCGATTGGGTGATCGCGCCAGAAGCCCACAGACCCACGTTACCGCTGCCAGCGCTGATCGCTGTGCTCAGGTTGATCGTGGCAGAGTTGATGATGATGTCGCCAGATGTCGCAGTCAGCGGGCCATTGATCGTGATCGTGCCGCTATTCGACTGCAGGCCGATGAAGCGCGTGGCATTGATGCCCGACTGGCTGACTGCCGTCGTGGTCGAAGGCGCAGCGCTCAGATACGCGAAGTTGGACGTACCCACTGCGAAGCTGTTGATGTCCCGGTAGCAGATGCTGTCCACGGTGTTGCCGGTGAGCTGCGCCACATCGTTGGAAGCAGCCACCAGATCTACGTTTGCTCCGCCGGTGAAGGCCAATGCACCTAAGCCACCTTGCGCTGTGATCGCACCGCCAGAGGTCTGGCTGATGGTGGCCGTTGAACCCGTGGCCTCCAGCAGAATGTTGCCACCAGCGGCCAATGTATTAACGAAGCGCAGATCGCCTGCGCCTGCATTCAAATACACGTTGCCTGTGGTACTGACCCCGCTTGTCGCGCCCAGCTGCGTCGTCACGCTGCCAACAACAAAGCCGTTGGTATCTTTGTAGCTCAGGCTGCCACTGTTGGCGGCCAAGGTAGCCACGTCGTTAGTGCCAGCCAAGAGAACAGCATCGCCGCCGCCAACCAGTTGCAAGCCCGTGGCGCTGATGCCGCCATCAGCGTTTTGCGTGATGTAGCCAGGGGCTGACACGCCGAAGCTGCCTGCACCCACCGATACACGTGCATTGATATCCACATTGCCGCTCAGGGCTTGAATCGCAGCATTCCCACCTGGAGTAAGAATAGCTGTGAATTGGCTATAGCCAGAGCCACCGAAGCTCAGGGCCACGTCGTCCAAGATCACCGAGTTGCGATCTACGAAATGCACTTTGCCGACATTTGCGTTGAAGACACGGGTGTCGTTACTGGTGTTAGTCAATACAAAGTTGCTGCCAGTTCCAGCGACGAGATCGCGCAGATACAAGGTATCGGTCGTGATGGCTTGCGCTGCTGCGGCATCTTGTGTGACCACACCTTCAGAAACCAGCGCTACAAAACTTGTAGCACCCGACGCAATACCGTTAACGGCTACCGTCGAATTGTCTTGACGATTCACCACACCGCCGCCGACCACAAAGCCAGAGTTGTCTTTGAACGCGACTGACTCGCCCGCAGTCGCAGCAAAGCGGCTCACGGCGTTGTCAGCAAAAGTCAGATCCACGTTCTTGCTGACCGAGCTGGCCAGCAGTTGATTCGCAGTGATCACGCCATCGCTGTTTTGCACCACAGCGCCGTTAGTGCCTTGTGCCACCAAAGCCACATCGTTGATGCCAGCGTCGATGAAGTTATTCACCGTCACGCTGCCGTTTTTAGCTTGCAAATACACATCGCTTGCCGCTTTGATGCTGCCTGCCACCGTGATGCTCAGATCAGAGGTGATGTCTAGCGCATTGCCGTTCTTCGCGCCCGTGGCGTTTGCGCCTACGGTGCTGACTTCGGTGTCTGCACCAGCGGCCACGCCCTCAACGCGCGAGGCCACGGTCACAGAAGCCGTCACGCCGTTGATCGTCAAAGCGTTCACGCTGTTGAAGCGAGCATCCTTCACCGTAGCAGCGGACAACGTGTTCACCACGTTGTTACCAGCCAGGGTAAAGTCGCCGCCGCCATTGAGCAGCACGCCATTGGCAGTGATCGTGCCAGCAGTCAACTGCGTGACCGCGCCTGAGGTGCTGATCGCCACGTTTTTAGCGCCTGCGCCTGCACTGATGGCGTTGTTGATGGCAATATCGCCAGCCGCAGCACGCAAGATCACATCGCCGCTGGCGGTGGTGATGCCTGTCACGCCGTCCACAGCGCCCACGTTATAGCCGCCTGTCGTATCGCGGAAGACCATGCCTGCACCTGCACCTGTGAGGTTGGCAGCCAAGGTGCTCACGTTGTTGCCTGCATTGTCTAGGGCCACGCCGCCCGTGCCTGTGATGCCCAAGCCGCCTGCCACCACGTTATTGCCCGCCGTCTGAGTCAATTCACCCGCAATCGTGATGCGAGCGGTGTTGGCTGCGTTCGATGCCGCGCCCACTGTCACGCCGTTGGTAGTCGTCACCAGCGCATTCGGGGTGGAAGGTGCATTGAATTGCGCCACAGAGCCCAAGCTGCCGATCACCAAATTGCCGCCAGAGTCCGTCAAGCGCAGCTTGGCGCTGTTAGGCACAGCCACATTGTCGGCAATCGATGCGGCCAAAGTGCCCACGAGGTTGTCGTTGGAATCTAAATCAAAGTAGCCTTTGCCCAAGATATGCAGATTCTTCGCATTGATGACATTCACAGCGCCGCCCGTGCTTGGATCAGCCTGCACCGCGCCATTCGCACTGCGAATCGTCAACGTGCCGCCAGCGGCATTGATGCTGATGAAGCCGTTGCCTGAATTGCCAGAATCGCCGAGCAAGATGCCGCCCATGCTGCTCGTGCCTTGCAGCAAGACATCGCTGTTGGTCGATTCAATCGTGACATTGCCGAAGCTGACGTTGATGTCTTCACTACCCACGCCCGCGCCGCCTGAGCCAACGATTTGAACCACACTGTCGTTCGCGCGAATGGTCGTGTCAGTGCCAGACACTGCCACACCACGGTTGTTATCGCCACTGCCACCACCTTCGCCAGTGATGTAGATGCCGCCGTTGTCATTCAGAATCTGAGCGCCACCGGTAATCACCACGCCATCGTTGGTGCCGTAAGCCGCTGCACCAGAACCAGTGATCTCAATCGCACCACTGACTGACTGCACGAGCGACTTGTTCTCGATGCGCACACCAGCCGAGCCTGCGCCGCCCGTACCGCTCGTGCCTTTGACAAACACGTTGCCGCTTGAAGACTCAATGGTTGCTCCAGTTACACCCAGATTGCCACGGATCTGCACGCCGTAGGCAACACCCACGACATCAGCACTTACCCCCTGAATAGCAATGCTGCCGTCACCGCTGTAAATGTTGCCATCAATCAGCACGCCGTTCAAGAACTGCGAAGCTGCGTAGTTGCCCACGATGATTGCGTCGCTCTGCGTGGAGGTATCGATACCGAGCGCGTAGTTGCCCGGCGCTGCTGGTGTCAAGCCAGCCACATTGGCAGTCACATTACCACCGGACAGCACAACCGCACCGCCATTGCTGTTGATGCTCGATCCCAGAGCCAAGAGAATCGCGCCGCCAGCGTTGGTGACTTGGTCTTGGTCAGAGTTGATCGTCACGCTGTGTGCGGCATTGGTCGCCACGATGTTCGCGCCATTAAGAATCGCAACATGGCGGTTGGCGTTCAGCGTCACTGCCGCTGCGGTGCTGCCATTGATGTTGATACTATCGCGCACCTCAATACTGCTGTCTGCGCTATCAAGCAAGCCCGTGCTGTCTGCATGCAGCGTGATCGAGCCTCCGGCTGTGATGCCAGTGGTGTCGTAGTTGGTCGGCGCGATCAAGCCATTGACCGTGAAGCGGCCAACTGCCAAGCTGTCAGCATCACGGAAGACCACGGAGCCATTGGAGCCCAAGTCGGCTGTGATGATGTCCACATCGTTGCCGGTGCTGTTGATGTTGAACTTGGCATCGCCGCGCAAGATCAAGCCGCCGGTTACCAAGGAAGCACCAGAAGTTTGCGTCACATCGCCAGTGAGCACGTTAAACACAATGCTTTGGCCGCTCGTCAACGATTGCAGATCAATCAGGTTGCCTGAAGATCCACCCACTGTCACGCCCGAGAATGTGCCAGCTGCGCTGCATACCACGCAGTCATTGACGGTGCCGATGGTGAAGCCATTGGCCTCGCCGAGTTGCAAGGTCGCGACTTGTTTAGTCACTTTGTTGTTTTGGATATTGGCAGCCAATGTGCTGATATCGTTCGCCGTGCTTTCCAGATAGAAGCCGCCAAAGCCCTTCAGCAACAGATTAGCAGCGCTGCCAACAACGTTGCCCGAGGCGGAAGCAATCGTTGATGTACCAGCGCCGTTGCCGTTGAACGGGTCGTACACGTACTGGCGCAAGCCATTGGCTGAGTCGATCACCACATTGGGCGCAGCAATCACAGCGTTTTGCGCCAACTGGCCGCTCATGCCTGAATCGTAGAAATTCAAATCAACGCCGCCCGTGCTGCTATTGGCCTTGATGTACACCAAGCTGTTCGTGCCGCCTGCCACGATGCGGTTGTCTTGGAAGCTGAGCAACACATCTTGTGTATTGGCCACCAAGGATGTCGCGTCAATACAGATGTTGCCAGCGGTCGAGCTGATCGTGCCGTTGTTAGACAGCTGCACACCAAAGTTGCTCAAGCCACCGATTCCGCCACCCGTGCCGGTGATGATCACGTTGCCTGCATTGCTGCCAATGGTGGAGCTGCTAGTGCCGCCATCCACCCAGACACCACGCGAATTATTCTTGCCAGAAACGGCATCGCCAATCGCGAGAATGTTCACATTGCCGCTACCGCCCGCAGTGATTGTGCCGCCTGCATCAAGATCCACGCCGCCCAATTGAAGGCCTGAGGCAAAGCCACCTGTATTTGCCACGCCACCGATCGCGAGAATAGTGATGTCGCCGCCGGTCACGGTATTGACCCGGGCATTGCCGAAGATCAACACGCCCTGGGCACCGAAGTCAGACACTGTGCCGCCCGTACCGGTGATGGAGATAGCGCCACCCGCCGTCGTCTCAACCAACGAATTGTTAATCGCCACACCGCGTGCGCGCTCCGCACCTGATGTGCCGCCTGTGCCTTGGATGGTGATCGCGCCAGAGGCAGCGCTCACCGTGCTGTTGTCCACAATCTGCACACCATCGTTGTTATTGCCCGTGGCGTTCACTGCACCCACACCACTGATCAGCATCGTGCCGCCGCCCGTGTTGCTCACGGTGCTGCGCTCGATATTGATACCGTCGTTGCGATTTTTAGCGTTAATGCTCGTGGTGGCCGTACCGATCATCGTTACGTTGCCGCCTGTGATGGTGCTGCTCACATCGGTGTATTCAATGCCTTGGTTGGATGAGGCATCCACGCGATCAGTATTCAGCGCCACGCCTATGACGGTATAGCCGTTGCTCGCATTCATCACCGCATTGGTCGCACGCACGCCATCTGAGCCATCTGTGCTGCCGTTTTCACGGCCACCCAAGCCAGTAATCGTCAGTACACCTGCCCCTCCGCCTGCGGAGATGGTTGCACGGTCTGCCATCGTGGCCGTCGTGCCCTGCACGCGAACGCCAGTGTTGTCTGTGCCATCAGGATTCTTGTTAGTTAATCCGCCTGCTGTGCCAACGATCGTGATCGGGCCATTGGTGCTGCGAATGTAAGCGCCTTGCCCTTCCAGGTTGACACCATAGTTCGCAGCGCCTTCAGCTAGCGTGCCGCCCACACCCGTGATACCAATCGATGTTGCAGCCGTGATATGCGTTGCCGCGCCTTCAATCGTCACACCACGGTTGTTTGCGCCTGTCGCCAAAGCGGAGGCATTGCCCACAATCACGGCAGCCGCGCCAGATTCAACCGCGCTTGCTCCAGCACTACCCGCCAATACCGCTACACCACGGTTGTTGTCTGTGCCGGTTCCACCAGCGCCCGAGATGGTGATGGCACCGCCAGCGGAGCGTACCGTGCTGTTGTCTTCGATCTGCACGCCATCGTTGTTGCTACCTGAGGTTTGAGTGCCACCAATGCCGCTCAAAGTCACTAGGCCGCTGCCTGTGTTTCTTATGCTGCTGCGAGCCATGTAGATGCCGTCGTTGCCATCTGTGGCATTGTTGCTGGTGGTTGCCGTGCCGGTGATGCTCACGTTGCCACTGCCACCGCTGCCCGCGATGCTGCTCACATCGGTGTAGCTCACACCTTGGTTAGAAGCACCCACCACTTTGTTGCTGGCCAAGGCCGTGCCAGTGATGGTGTAGGAGCCGCCGCTGTTGATGACAGCATTGGTGGCGCGGATGCCGTCTGAGCCATCTGTGCTGCCGAATTCACGGCCACCTGTGCCGGTGATGCTCAGTGTGCCTGTGCCGCCTGCAGCGATCGTGGCGCGGTCGCCAGTCAAAGCAGACGCACCTTGCACGCGCACGCCAGTGTTGTCGCTGCCTGTTGGCGTACCACCCGTCAAATTGCCAGCCGTGCCGACGATCACAATGTTAGAACCGGCCGTGATCCGTGCCTGATCGCCTTCAAGGCTCACACCGTAGTTGAAGCCGCCTAGAGAATCTTTGCCACCCGTGCCGTTGATGTTGATCGTGCCAAGGGCTGTGATATGTGCGTCTGCGCCCGCAATCTGCACACCACTGTTACTGATGCCCGTAGCTTGCGTGGAAGCGTTACCTACGATCACGACCGCTGCGCCAGATTCGATCCCGCTGGCACCTGCTTTGCCGCTCGATACCACAACGCCTGAGTTGTTGTCAGTGCTGGTCGCTTTGCTCTGTGCTGTGCCCAAGATATTGATCAGGCCACCTGCTGTGCTCACTGTGGCGTTGTTTTCTATTGCCACACCAGTGTTGCCAAAGGTGCTAGCTTTTCCGCCAAGGCCGGTGATCTTGATCGTGCCGAGGCCGCCCGTCACGCGCACTGCACTGGTGTCACGGATGATCACGCCACGGTTAGTGTCTGTGCCTGTGCCGCCAGTGCCGCGAATGACCAGATTGCCAGAAGCTGCCAACACAAAGCTGTTGTCTTCAATCTGCACACCGTCGTTGTTGCTGCCTGTGGCTTTGCTGCCTGCAATGCCGCTCAGCGTCACGAGGCCGCTGCCTGTGTTGCTAATGCTGCTGCGAGCCATGTAGATGCCATCGTTGCCATCTGTGGCCGTATTGCTGGTGGTGGCCACGCCGCTGATCGTCACGTCGCCGCTGCCAATCACGCTGCTCACATCGGTGTAGCTCACGCCTTGGTTGGAAGCGCCAACCACTTTGTTGCTGGCCAAGGCTGTGCCGGTGATGGTGTAGCTGCCGCCGCTGTTAATGGCTGCATTGGTGGCGCGCACGCCGTCTGAGCCAGTCGTGCCCGTACCCGCTTCGCGGCCACCTGTGCCGATGATGCTCAGAGTGCCTGTGCCGCCAGCTGCGATGGTGGCGCGGTCTCCAGTTGCAGAGGCAGTGCCTTCCACGCGCACGCCGGTATTGTCTTGTCCTAGAGTTGCCGTCGTTTGCGCGCCAGCCAAGCCACTGATGTTGATCGCACCATTCGTGCTCACGATACGGGCTTGATCGCC
The DNA here is from genome assembly GCA_031375105.1 of Variovorax sp. Taxonomy (GTDB): domain Bacteria; phylum Pseudomonadota; class Gammaproteobacteria; order Burkholderiales; family Burkholderiaceae_C; genus JANMDU01. Next base: position 2,517 of record JANMHJ010000026.1, on the reverse strand, counting down.
TTCAAGGTTCACACCATAGTTTTGGTTACCTTGCGCCAACGTGCCGCCAGTGCCCGATACATCGATGGTCGTGCCCGCAGTGAGGCGGGTGTTTGCGCCTTCAATCGTCACGCCTCGGTTGTTGCCGCCCGTAGCGAGCGCAGATGATTGGCCTTCCACGCGGATCAAGCCGCTGGTGCTGTTGACCACGCTTGGTACATTGCCCACATCTTGCGCAGGGTTCGTGCCTGCATACAAAGTTGTAGTGGCAAATTCAGTGATGATCACGCCCGAGTTTTTGCTGCCTGTACCCGCGCCGCTGCCGATGATAGTGACATCACCTCCTGATGCGCTGAGGCTGGCATTACCTAAGGCCACACCGTAGTTATCAGATGTCAAGGTCGTGCCAGCTGCATTGCCGGTGATGTTGATACCGTTGGCAGTGCCTGTGCCGGTAGATGAAGTCTTGATATCTGCAAACAGAGCCAACACGCCTTGGTTGTTGGCAGATGTGTTGCCGCCGCCCGTACCAATGATGGTGATGCCGCCGCCATTGCCTGTGACAGCTATTGTGGCGCGGGCTGGGGTCTCGCTGTCATCCCCGACAATCGCCACACCTGTGTTGTCTTCACCCGATGCTGCATTCTTAGCGCCTGCAGTGCCTTGCAGGCTGATCGAACCGGTGGCCGTCAACACAGCAGCACCTGCGCCTTGGACCAAGACACCAATGTTTTCTTGCCCAGTGGCATCTACGCGCGCGAAGCCCGTGGCATTGATGCTGCCCGAGCCAGCCTGCACCACGCTAGCGCCTGCGGCGCCGGTAGCGATTTGCACACCGATGTTGCCATCGGTACCGCCGCTCACATCGCGTGCATCGCCCAGCAACGTGATCGTGCCGCCGCCGCTAGCAACCGTGCTGTTGTTAAGCAGCTTGATACCAACGTTGTTTGCCGCATCGCCACCGGTAGCCAAGCCGGTGATCAGGATGTTGTCGCCCGCTGCTGTGCCTGTGGCTCTCACACTGCTGGAATTTTGGATTGCCACGCCATTGTTGTCAGAGCCTGTGATGGCTTCGTCTGAGTTGCCATTGATCGAGATCGCTGCAACAGCCATGCCCGTCGCTGCGGAGCTGATCTGCGTGATGTCAATCATCACGCCATCGCTGGAGCCGCCGCCATTGCGTGCAGTGCCACTGATCATCATACGCTCGCTGCCGCCTGCAACAGCGACTGTGCTGTTGGCAAGGTTCACGCCATCGTTGTTCGTGCCGGTAGACACTGCTGTTGGGCCACCCAAGCCGGTGATGCTCAATGCGCCGCTTGCTGTGTTGACCGACACAAAGTTGGTCGAAACACCCATGTTGTTGTTGCCTAGGCCTTGTGCCGAGGCCGTGCCCGTGATGCTCAATGCACCTGAGCCGCTGGCCACCGTGGTCAATTGAGCGCCAGTGCCCAAGCCGCCGATATTGACACCTCTATTTTCACTGCCAATGCCGCCAGCTTCGCCGCGCAAAGCCAATGTGCCAGCGCCAGCGGTGGTGATGGTGGCGATACCAAAGACGTTCACACCGTAGTTGTTATTGACTGCAGTTGTGCTTGGAGATGCATCGCCATGCACCAGCAAATTAGCCAGTGCCGTGGTGATGGTGCTGTCTGTGTTGTTGACCGTAGATGCCGGAACAATTCCAGTCAGGTTCACAGCGCGAGCAATATTCACACCGACGTTGTTATTGCCAGTGCTGCCAGCATTCGTGATACCAGTGATCGTGACATCACCTACAGTGCCCGTGCTTGCGAGAGCTTGCACCAATGCACCATTGATTCCCACGCCGGAAGCACTGCCTGTGCTCTTACCAGCCACGCCGCGCATCAGCAAGCCAGCATTGGCCACTTGAATGGTGGGCATTGCATTTTGGTACACCGTGTTCACTGGACCGGCAGTGGTGTTCGTCGTCGTATTGCGATACACCAACACACCGTTGTTGCCTGCGCCCGTGCCTTGGCTTGCGCCCGTGCCTGCGATGATCATGTTTTTGGTGCTGGCCGTCGCATTGTTATAAATGCTGGCACTGGCAATCTCAACGCCATTGTTGCCCTGCACTGCACCTGCATTCGTCGTGGCGATACCGGTGATGATCAAATCGCCCGTGCCGCTGGTCACTGTGCTTCGAGCCACGCGTACACCATGGTTAAAGTTGCCGATACCTGCGCCTGTGCCAGTGATGGTCACATCAACTGCGCCAGACACACGAGCTTGGGTGATGCCCACACCGGTGTTGTTTCCAGCACCAGCATTCGTGCCATTCGCCGCTGCACTTGCGTAGCCTTGAATTGTCACGCTGCCTTGCGAGCTGCTCACAGTGGCTGCATTGACTTCTGCATTGTTGGTCGGATCAATTGCACCAACAATCACCACACCTTCGTTGTTAAAGCCTTGGCCATTGCCCGTTCCGCTGATCGTGATGGAGTTGTCCACCGCAGGCGCTGCCGCAGATGTGCTGCGCACAATCGACTGATCAATGATCACGCCACGATTGCG
>JANMHJ010000081.1:0-43624 GCA_031375105.1 Variovorax sp. | reverse complement strand
ATCAAACTCCCCGGCATGGCGAATCAGTTTTACCGCGATCGCGTCGATCAACATTTGCGAATTGGCATGCGAGCGGTAGAAATTCTGCGCGAGCTTGGCGCGGAGCAATTACATAGTCGGAAATTGCGGAGCTTTGCTGAGGTGGCGTTTCAGTAAACACGACTCATTGGAGAAACCACTATCGGCCGAGGCTTTGGTGGAGGATACGTTACTGAGTTTTCGCACCTTTAGTTGAAGCTCTCAGCATACTTGTCTCAACTGCTCGCATTCAACAGTTAAGCCAAGAACTAAGCCTCGTCAAGCACCGCAGTGAGCGTCATGGCCAGCACGGGAGCTAAGTTAAACGTCACTGGTTTTCTGCCGGTAAAAGACAACCGAAGTTCATACTGAGACGCAACGTGAAAACCCAACAAGCCAGCAGCCTGAACCTGCATTGAAGCTGGCGACAAAGATATCCCCAACGGAAGACCAACTGACGCAGAGATTAAACGCTGCAATCCATTAAAGTGATTCTTAGGTTGCGTTACAGACGATTTCTGCGGATCAATCCAGTTCAGATAGAACAGCTCCGGCTCCTGCAAACTTGTTTGTTGAGCAAACAGAATGTGTTTATCACGAGGCAAGTATTTAGGCCGATAGTCCCATGCAAGAAAAGGAGGTAGTGCAACATGATCACCAGTTGGACGAAACGCTATCCCGAAAGGGCAACTTCCATGATTTCTTGTTGACCAGCGCTGCCACAGTCTTGTCGGCATCGTTAGTGATGACTGGGCCTCATCAACGTCACTGACCCACAGCAGCTCTAGAAAGCCTCCATCGAAAAAGAATCGACGATTCGTCGTACCTTGCCCGGGATGGATATTACTTGTTCCTTCGACGAGACCAATATCTAAGAGAGTTTGAGCTTCGGGCGCACCAGGTGCGCAGCAGACAAAAACGTGATCGAGTGCTATGTTCATATCTGTCTCCGAACCCGTTAACCTACGGTTCACAACAAGTATGCTTTGGAATTGGCAACTGCTCAACACTCGCGCTGGTCAGGCGACTATCGCGACTCTGGCGGTAAGCCGCGCAGTGACTCAATCAACTGTGCTTGGGTAGTCAAATCTACAGGGCGGTGCTTGATCGCTGTCGATGCAGGGTCTGCGCCCAAGAAATTGTTATCCTTCCAGCATCGAGCAGGACGGATTGGTCTGGTAACGAAACCACCACCACAGTTTGGACATATGTTTGAAAGTACAGCATCTACGCAGGTCGAGCAGAAAGTGCATTCATAACTGCAAATGCGTGCCTCTTGAGAATTCGCTGGGAGTAAACAATTGCAGTTCTCACACGTGGGTCTAAGTTGAAGCATGCTGGGTCTTCCGAATTGAAGAGATTTGTCGTAGTTGAGGTGGTTAGTGTGGCCCTAAAGGTGGAAGTAGCAACATCAAATAACGACACGTTTCAATCATTTTGAGTCATTCAAAGCATCAAGCAGCTAACGGGTCAAACAACTTTAAAAATCAGATCAAAGATCCCATAGATTCACCCATACGAATCACTTGTGTAGGCTGCCATGTGGAGTTAAAACTCATCTGCTGACTCGGCCAAAGCATCACCACAGTAGACCCCAATAGAAAGCGGCCCATTTCGTCGCCTTGTTTGTATTCAAACTCGCCGCTCTTGTAATTCCAAGTCGTCACATCGGGCAAACGCGGTGGGTTGACTTGGCCATGCCAGACCGTGGTCATGCTGCCGACGATGGTTGCGCCGACGAGGACATTGACGAATGGGCCGTGGGCTGTGTCAAAGACGCAGACGACGCGTTCGTTGCGGGCAAACAGGCCGGGCACGCCGCGTGCGGTGGTCGGGTTCACACTGAACAAATCGCCGGGAACGTAAATCATTTGGCGCAGCGTGCCAGCGACCGGCATGTGGATGCGGTGATAGTCTTTGGGGCTGAGGTAAAGGCAGGCGAAGTGGCCGCCTTCAAACTCAGCAGCTAATTTTGTATCGCCGCCAACGAGCGCGGTGGTGGAATAGCTGTGGCCTTTGGCTTGGAGGATTTGATCTTTTTCAATGCGGCCGAATTGGCTGATCGCTCCGTCGACTGGGCAGATGTAATCCGCTTGTGCAAGTGGCCGAGCGCCGGGCTTTAAGGGGCGCGTGAAAAATTCATTGAAACTTTTGTAGCTAGCTGGATCAGGGTTGACTGCTTCCGCCATGTTCACACCGTAGCGCCCAATGAACCACCGAATCACCGCCGTGGTCATGCTGCCGCCTTCGGTGGAAGCGAGCTTGCCCATGAATTGGGTGAGCAGTTTTTTGGGCAGCAGGTATTGGGGGAGGACGGCAAGGCGGTCTGACATCTTGGAATCTTTCAATTTGAGTCGATTCTAGGAGCAAAATAAGCGCATGACCTCTCCGATTTTCCGCGTTCAACACCTCAACAAACACTTTGGCGACAACCACGTCGTGCAAGACCTGTCTTTCGAGATCGCCGCAGGCGAATGCTTGGGCGTGATTGGGCCCAATGGCGCTGGCAAAACCACCACGATCCGCATGAGCTTGGGGCAAACCGCGCCTGATAGCGGTGAGATTGAGATTCTGGGCATGCGCATGCCGGGTGATGCTAGCGCGATCAAGGCGCGGCTGGGCGTGGTGAGCCAGTTTGACACGCTGGACCCTGATTTCACCTTGGAGGAAAACATCCTCGTGTATGGCCGTTATTTCGGGATGAAGAAAGCGCAGATTGAGCCGCGCATCCCAAAGCTGCTCGAATTTGCTTCCCTCACCAGCAAAGCCAAATCCAAGCCAAACGAACTCTCGGGCGGCATGAAGCGCAGGCTCTCACTGGCTCGCTCACTGGTGAACGACCCTGATCTGTTGCTGCTCGATGAGCCCACCACGGGGCTCGACCCGCAGGCGCGGCATCTGATGTGGGAGCGGCTGCAAACGCTCACGAGCCAAGGCAAATCGATTTTGCTCACCACCCACTTCATGGACGAAGCCGAGCGCCTGTGTCACCGATTGCTCGTGATTGATCATGGCAAAAAAATCGCCGAAGGCAGGCCACGCGAACTGATTGCACAGCATTTGGAGAGTGATGTGGTGGAGGTGTATGGCGTGGGCGCACTGGCTTTGCAGCATGAGGCCAGCGTGACGCAACATGCCGCGCGCGTCGAAGTGAGCGGCGAAACGCTCTTCCTTTACACGCGCCAAGCCGCGCCCATGCTCGCCGCGCTGCAAACCTTCCCACTCTTGCGCACTTTGCATCGCCCTGCCAATCTAGAAGACCTGTTTTTGAAACTCACCGGGCGGCAAATCAGGGAAGATGGTTAGAAATTCGTCTTCATTATTTACTATTAATTTGATAGCACTCTGCGCACATTCTATAACGGCTACCTGCCTAAAACGCTTAAAAATATGTCCTCCACGCTGCCCTTCGCCATCAACATCCAGCACTCCATCTGGCGTGCGCCCAGTCTGTCCATGAATTGGTGGCCGGTCTTCCTGCGCAACTTGCTGGTGTGGCGCAAACTTTTCTGGCCGAGCCTCTTGGGCAATACCGCCGATCCGCTGATTTCCCTCGTGGCTTTTGGTTATGGCTTGGGCATGCTGGTGGGTGATGTTCAATGGCAAGGCGTGGCCATGCCGTATCTGGTGTTCGTGGCCAGTGGCTATATGTGTACCAGCGCGATGAATGCGGCGAGCTTTGAAATTCTTTATTCTGGCTATTCCCGCATGGCCATTCAAAAGACGTGGGACGGCATCATGAATGCGCCAATCACATTGGACGATGTCGTCATGTCCGAGCTGCTCTGGGCAACATTCAAAGCCGTCTTCACTTCTCTGACGATGCTTTGCGTGATGGCTTTGCTGGGCATCGTCAAGCATCCGCAGGTGCTGCTGGCTGTGCCGATTGTGGCCATCGTGGCTTTTTGCTTTGCTTGCATGGGATTGATCTTCACCGCACTGGCCAAAGGCTATGATTTTTTCACCTACTATTTCAGCCTTTTCCTCACCCCCATGATGTTCACCAGCGGCATCTTCTTCCCGCGCACTCAATTGCCCCCCATCATGCAAAGCATCACCGATTGGCTGCCGCTGACAGCCGCCGTCGAACTCGTGCGCCCGCTCTTCATCGGCCAAATGCCAGAATCACCGCTGCGCTATATCGCCGTGTTGCTCTTATTTGGTGCTGCGGCGCTATGGGTCGGCTTGGCACTGATTCGTAAGCGCTTCAAAGCTTGAGTCGGCCTAACTGCTTTTACAATGCCTCGAATTCTTGAATTCTTGAAGCCATCATGAACATTCCCAACACCACTCCCGACATCACCCACATCGCCCCGCGCGACAAAGCGGAAATTTTGGCGCAGGCGCTGCCCTACATTCGCAAGTTTCATGGCAAAACCATCGTCATCAAATACGGTGGCAATGCGATGACCGATCCGGCTTTGCAGGCGGATTTTGCTGAGGATGTGGTGCTTTTGAAGCTGGTGGGGATGAACCCGGTGGTGGTGCATGGCGGTGGGCCGCAGATTGAGACGGCCTTGAAGCGCTTGGGCAAAGAAGGCAAATTCATCCAAGGCATGCGCGTGACGGATGCAGAGACGATGGAAGTCGTTGAGTGGGTGCTGGCGGGCGAGGTGCAGCAAGATATTGTGGGCTTGATCAATGCGGCGGGCGGCAAGGCAGTTGGCCTCACGGGGCGCGATGGCGGCTTGATTCGCGCACAAAAATTGAAAATGCTCGATAACAAAGACCCGACGGTTCAGCACGATCTGGGGCAAGTGGGCGAAATTGTGAGCATTGATCCGAGTGTGGTGAAGGCGCTGCAAGATGATGCTTTCATTCCGGTGATCAGCCCGATTGGTTTTGGCGAGAGCAATGAGAGCTACAACATCAATGCCGATGTGGTGGCTGCGAAACTCGCCACTGTGCTCAAGGCTGAGAAGCTGATGATGCTGACGAATATCAGCGGTGTGCTCGACAAGCAAGGCCAGTTGCTCACCGATCTCACGGCGCGGCGCATTGACGAGCTGATTGCCGATGGCACGATCTCTGGCGGCATGCTGCCAAAAATTGCTGGCGCACTGGATGCAGCCAAGAGCGGCGTAAACACGGTGCATATCGTGGATGGCCGCGTGCCGCATGCGATGCTGCTTGAAATTTTGACCGATCAAGCCTACGGCACGATGATCCGTAGTCACTGATCAAGTTATGCGATTACTCCTCGTTGAAGATGACGTGATGGTAGCCTCGGGCATCAAGCTGGGGCTTGCGGGCGCGGGCTATGCGGTGGATTGGGTGGGCTCGGGTGAACGGGCCTTAGAGATCATGCCGAATGAAAGTTTTGATGCGGCGATCATTGATCTGGGTTTGCCCAAAATGGATGGTTTGGAGCTGACGCAGCATATGCGCAAGAGTGGGCACAGTTTGCCGATTTTGATTTTGACAGCGCGTGATGCACTGCAAGATCGCGTGCAGGGGCTTGATTTCGGTGCAGATGATTACATGGTCAAACCCTTCGAATTGCCAGAGCTGCTGGCGCGCCTGCGTGCGCTCTTGCGACGCTCACAAGCAGCCACCTCTAGCTCACTGACCTTCGGCCCGATCACGCTGGACACCGCGATGCGCCAAGCGCATGCGCAAACTGGCAGCACCAAAAAGCAAATTGAACTGGGCCCGCGGGAATGGACAGTGCTGGAATATTTGATGCTGCAAGCGCCCAAACCCGCCGCGAAAGAAAAAATCTTAGCGGCTCTGACGGGCTGGGACAAAGAGATCACGGCCAATGCGGTGGAGGTGTATATCTCTCGGCTGCGCGGCAAGCTGGAGCCCTATGGCGTCGCGCTGCGTTCGATTCGCGGTTTTGGCTATCGGCTGGAGCTGTCTAGCAGCTCGCCTAGCGCCTAAATCTGCTTCCTAGCAAGCCACCATGCGCCTGCGCGCCCTGCTTGACCGCCTGACACCCCCCGCGCTGGACAACAACCCCAGCATGCTCGCTGGCCTGCGCAGCCGCCTGCTGGTGATGCTGCTTGTGCCCTTGGTGATTTTGTTGTTCATCAGCGCTTGGCTCGATTACAACGCCGCTGGCAGCGCCGCGATTTTGCAAGATCAAAACATGCAGCGCCTCTCTCCCCTGTTGGTGGGCTCTATCGTGGCCGAAGGCAGAAACCCGGATGATCCGCCCGTGGTCTTGCTCACACCTGCGATTGAAGATTTTGTGAAGGATCGTGCGGGTCTGGCGGAATGGGGCATTGCCACGCTGGACGGGCGCGTGATCATTGGGCCTTCCTGGCTTTCCACGCCCACGCCGGCGACAGCTGAGCCGGAATTTCACAGCGAGCAGGTGGGTGGCACGGTGTATCGCGTGATGGCGCAGCGCGCGGAGACGGTGGCAGGCGAATATGTGTTGCTGCTGGCAGATGGCTCGGATGCACGGCAAAGCTGGCTGCGCTCGATGTTGCTCAAGGTGCTGCTGCCCAACGGGCTGCTGCTGGCCGCCGTGGCGTTTGCGGTGAGTTGGGCGGTGGCGCGAGCGCTCAAGCCGCTGACGGACATCACACGCGCTGTTCAGCAGCGCTCGCCGCGCGATTTGAGCGAGCTTGATGCCTTGCAAACACCGCGCGAGGTGCGGCCCTTGGTGGAATCACTCAATCGGCTGTTTGGCATGGTGAACGCGCAAAGCGAATCTCAGCGCCGCTTCATCGCCGATGCGGCGCACCAGCTACGCACACCGCTGGCGGGCTTGCAGGCGCAGGTCGAGGCTTGGGTGCAGTCTGCACAGGCCTCGCAGATCAATATTTATGATGAGAACAGCTCTTCTGCCCTTATAAAACCTGCGCAGAGTGCTATCACTTTAAGAGCAGATGAGTTGATCCGCTTGCGCGATGCCACGCGGCGCACCTCTCAATTGGCCACGCAACTGCTCGCGCTCTCACGCGCAGATTCACACACCCTGAGCAGCCATGCAACGCAAAACGTCGATCTGACTCAGCTGTGCACCGATGTACTGGAGCAGCAGCTCGACAGCGCCACACAGCGCGGTATTGATCTGGGCTTGGAGCTTGACCGCAGCGCGCCGATGGTGGCGCCCGGCCATGATTGGTTGTTGCGCGAGCTGCTCTCGAATCTGACCGACAACGCGATCCGTTACACCGCACAAGCACACCCTGTGGCTAGCCATCACTGTGGCCAAGTCACGCTGATTGCCAACCACCATGAAGGCGGCTTCTTACTACAGGTGCGCGACAACGGCGCTGGCATTGCGATCGAGGAACGCGACAAGGTGATGGAGCGCTTTTACCGCGTGCGCGGCACAGGCGGCGAAGGCAATGGCTTGGGGCTGGCCATTGCGCAGGAAATTGCCAAGCTGCATGATGCCAAGCTGCGCCTAGAAGATGCTGACCCCAACGCACCGCTGGGGCAGCGCGGCCTGCTGGTGAGTGTTTACCTGCATGGCTCAGCTAGCCCAGCCTGAGGTTTCATCACAAAGCTGTGCGAGAATGTTTTTCATGTCAGAAGTCGCTACCCCAGAACACACCCCCAGCCACGAAGCCGAAGCCGCACCCACTCGCAAACGGCCTAAGCCTGGCGAAAGGCGTGTGCAGATTTTGCAAACCCTCGCCCACATGCTGGAGCAGCCCGGCGCAGAGCGCGTGACCACCGCTGCGTTAGCGGCCAAGCTGGATGTATCTGAAGCTGCACTCTATCGCCATTTCGCCAGCAAGGCGCAAATGTTTGAAGGCTTGATCGAATTCATTGAAACCAGCGTGTTCAGCTTGGTCAACCAAATTGCTGAGCGTGAGCAAAATGCATCAGCGCGGCTTGGCAAAACCATGGCGATGGTGTTGCAGTTTGGTGAAAAAAATCCAGGCATGTGCCGCGTGATGACAGGCGATGCCTTGGTCTACGAGCATGTGCGCTTGCAAGAGCGCATGAATCAATTGTTTGACAAGTTGGAAGCCAGCTTCAAGCAAAGCCTGCGAGATGTAGTGGCCAGCAGCACAACGCCCACCGTCGAAGCGCAAGCGCAGGCCTCGGTGCTCACCGCCTTCTGCATGGGCCGCCTACAGCGCTACGCCCGTTCGGGCTTCAAACGCAGCCCCACAGAGCACCTGGAAGCCAGTTTGGCACGCTTGCTGGGTTAGGCTCAAATCAGCAGCGGATCCACATCCACGGCAAAGCGAATCAGTCCTTTGCATTGAGGCAATTGCCTCAATGCCCGCAGCTTGGGCAACCAAACCGACAAGAAGCCTTGCAAAGCCGCGCGTGACGGGCTTTCCAGCAGCATTTGCGCACGCTCCACATCTGCCACGCGCTGCAAACTCATCGGAACGGGCGGATAGGCCATCACGTGCTCGCCAGCGATGACAATCGCCACCTCTTGCGCCGCTTGCAGAAACGCTTGCGCCACCAGTTGGGTGCGTGCCTCAGCGCGCAGCAAGGCTTGGTAGGAAAACGGCGGCAACTGCGCCTGAGCGCGCTCCTTGAGCTGCTGCTTGGCAAAGCCTGGGTAGTCATGCCGAGCGAGCGAAGCAAAGAGCGGATGATCAGGATGCCGCGTTTGCACCCACATTTGCGCGGCAGTCGAGGCGGCATCACGGCCTGCACGGCCCGCGGCTTGTAGCAGCAACGCAAACAAGCGCTCAGGTGCTCGAAAATCACTCGAAAACAGCGCCGCATCAGCATCAATCGCCGCAACAAGCGTGATACGGCGGAAATCATGGCCTTTGGTGATCATTTGCGTGCCCACCAAAATATCCACATCCCCCGAATGCACCTGCGAGAGCTGCTCTTGCAGTGCGCCTTTAAGGCGCGTGGTGTCGGCATCAATGCGCGTGATGACGATGGGCTGGCCATCCGGGCGCTTGGCGTCAAGGCCCAACGCAATGGCCAGTTGCTCTTCGATCTTTTGTGTGCCGCGCCCCACGGGCTGAATGTCCATGTTGCCACATTCGGGGCAGGCGCGAGGCACGCGCTCCGTGTGGCTGCAATGGTGGCAGCGCAGCGTGCGATCCGATTTATGAAACACGCGATACGCGCTGCAATGCGGGCATTCGCATTTCCAGCCGCAAGCATCGCAAGCGAGCACCGGCGCATAACCGCGCCGATTCAAAAAAACAAGCGATTGCTCGCCCCGCGCGATGCGCTCTTGCAACGCGGCAATCAGCTGCGGGGCAAACAGTGTGCCGCGCGGCACCAGGCGCATGTCAGCCAAGCGCAGCTTGGGCAAGAGCGCATTGCCGATGCGCGAAGGCATGTGCAGCCTTTGATACCGCCCCAGCTCGCAGGCTTGCCAGCTTTCTAAAGACGGCGTGGCCGAGCCGAGCATGACGCGGCAGGGCCGGCCGCCAAACTGCGTCTCTAGTTTTGCTCGCATCACCGCCAAATCTCGCGCTGAATGCCGCGCACCGTCTTGCGATTTATAGCTCGCATCGTGCTCTTCGTCCACCACGATCAATGCCAGATGAGGCATGCTAGCGAAGATGCTCATGCGCGTGCCCAAGATGATGCGAGCTTGACCGCTGTGCGCCAGCAGCCAGGCTTTGAGGCGCTGTGCGGGTGACATGCCGCTGTGCATCGTGGCAATTTGCTCGTGCGAAAACCGCTCCGTGAACCGCTGCTGCAATTGCGGTGTGAGGTTGATCTCTGGCACCATCACCAAGACCTGCGCCTGCGCGTCTTGCTGCAACACCCGCGCCACGCTGCGCAGATACACCTCGGTTTTACCGCTGCCTGTGCTGCCAAAGAGCAAGGCGGGCTGCGGGGCGGAGGCTGTCGCTGACTGCGCTATCGGTTTTTCAGAAAAGAATTGGTCAATCGCCGTGATTTGTTCGGCGCTCAGTGCTACAGAATTAATAGCATTCTCAGAATCCGACAAAGCGGCCCCATCGACTGCCTTGCGCTTCAAGCGACGCGACAGCTGCCCGGTATCGAGTTCGCGCAATTGTGGCGGCAAGGCCGCCAATGCCACTTCCCCGAGCGAGCGCTGGTAATAACGTGCCGCAAACGCCACCAGCGCACGCCAAGCCGCATTCAAAGGCGCGATCTCAGCCAACACCCCTGCCAACGGCTTCAAAACCACGTCGTAAGCTGCCGCCTCGCCCCCTTCCCACACGATGCCCAAGACCTCGCGCGAGCCCAGAGGCACACGCACCAAGCTGCCAGCAGCGAGTGTTTGCTCACAAGCGTAGCTCAGTGTTGGCGGCAGATCAGTATGGGCGGGCGCTGCCACCAACACCTGCACAGTGCCTGCTATTTGGAAGTCAGTTTTAGGGGGCATTTCTCAGGTTTTTATGCGAAATAGGAGCTAAGTGCTTGATCTGTCATGGTTTTGTCATGTGTCCCGTGCTTCTGTGGATAACTTTGTTGATATCTCTGCCTGTCACCGCGCAAACCCGCATGAAATAAGGCTCTGCACAGTTTGCCTCAAAATCAAGCAAAAATGAAATATTGTTTAAAATCAAATACTTACGTGCGCTACAGCATTCGTAGCGGGGGCAAGATCGTGTAGCCACTTTTTTTGCAGCGCAGCAGAGTTTTTGTGCATAAGTGAAGGCTTCTACACGCCAAAATTGTCTATGTTTGTGCTAGACAAGATTAGGCAAATAGCGTTATGTCTGCTTTGCTTAGCCTTGGCAGCAAGGGTCTGCATGCTTCATGCGTTCTCTTGGCGCAGCGCACGCGATTGCGTTTTCACCGCCTCCACCAGCGCCGTCACATGCTCTGGCGGCGTGAATTGGCTGATGCCGTGCCCCAGGTTAAAGATGTGCGTTGCGCCGGTGCCGGCACCTGTGTGGGGTTGACCAAAATCGGCCAGCACAGCAGCCACTTCTTTGGCAATGGCATCGGCGGGTGCAAACAGAATGTTTGGATCAATATTGCCTTGCAAGGCTTTGCCAGTGCCTTGGAGCACATTGCGCGCATAGGCCAAGCTGCACGTCCAATCGAGCCCGAGCACTTCACAAGGTAGATCGCGCATCGCTTCAAGCCAAAGGCCACCGCCTTTGGTGAACACGATACGCGGCACGATATTGCCAGCAGCATCGGTGCGCTTAAGCTGCAGTAATACACGCTGCGTGTAGGCCAAGCTGAATTCGCGGAAGGCCGCATGCGAGAGCGCGCCGCCCCAGCTGTCAAACACCATCACCGCTTGCGCACCAGCGTCGATCTGCGCATTCAAATACGCCGCCACGGCATCGGCGTTCACCGAGAGAATGCGGTGCATCAAATCGGGCCTCGCATACATCATGCTTTTAACGAGCCGGAAATCATCACTACCGCCGCCCTCGACCATATAGCAAGCCAGCGTCCACGGGCTGCCGGAAAAACCAATCAAAGGCACGCGCTGCTTGCCGTTTTGCACCAAGGCTTTGCGAATCGAAGCCACCGCGTCAAACACATATTGCAACTTGGCCATATCCGGCACTTCCAATGCCATCACGCCAGTTTCATCACGCACTGGCCTAGAAAATTTTGGCCCCTCGCCGGTTTCAAACGACAGCCCCAGACCCATCGCATCCGGTACGGTGAGAATGTCTGAGAACAAAATCGCCGCATCCAAATCGTAACGATCTAGCGGCTGCAAAGTCACCTCGGTAGCGTAATCACGGTTGGTTGCCAGGCCCATAAAACTTCCCGCCTTAGCGCGAGTAGCTTTGTATTCCGGCAAATACCGCCCCGCTTGGCGCATCAGCCACATCGGTGTGTACGGCGTGGCCATGCCTAGGCAGGCTTGGAGGAAGGTGGGGTTGTGGAGTTGGGGGAAATTCATAAAGTCAGGACAGGAGATTGAAGTCAAAGAGTTATTAACCAACTCTTGCCTTGAAGACAAAACCATTTCATGCAGCCAGTAGTTCGCGGTCATGCCCAACAACGGGTGCAGTTTGATGCTGCCACAGCTTGTTTTGCGCCATCATGTCGTGAAGCACAGTCTGCACGACGGGAACAGAAACCGAGTTACCCAGTTGATGATAAGCCCAGCCTTCGTCTGCGTGTAGTTGGAATGTGTCTGGGTAGCCTTGAATACGGGCGCATTCGCGAGGTGTGAGCCGGCGCAAGCGAGCTTGGTGGTAAACGCCAAGTTTGTGCGCATCGCTGCTGACCAAGGTGATCGAAATGCTATCAGGGTCAAGTATTTTAAAAATCTCAAACGACATATTGCCTGACACAGGATTGAACAATCCATCACGTTCGCGCAGGTAGCGCTTGGCCACCAGAGAAGTTGCAATATCTCTCAAATGTGGATGCGGAAAAAAACCTTCAATCTGCGCCAAGCTCAGGCTTTTGCCGTCTTGATGGCTGCCAAAGCTTTTCTTGCGGCGATTGACGATCAAGGCGTTCATGAACTCCACTTCATCCTGCGTACAAACCCCTTTGATATTCAGCTCCCAAGAATGCACAGAATGTCCGTTGCGAAAGTCAATCATTCGCAGTCCAGCCAAAGGCAACTTTTTTTGCTTGGCAACAGAGAGAAGCTTTTTTGTAAAAGCGGGGCTACAGTCGTAATGCGCAGGCACATTGTTGTCCAATACATTCCGTACTAATACGGGTCTGTCTTGGGTGAACAAATCTGCCGCAAGCCCAATGCGCTTGAACTGATGAGAATCGCTTGCACCACGACTGGAAGTCAGCGTCGTCTTCGGAATGCGGCCTTTCAAGCCAAGGATATAAATGCGGACTCGGTTCTGCGGCACATCAAAATCAGAGCTGTTCAGAAGCAAGCAACGAACGCCGTAACCTAATAACTCTAGCTTTTCAACAATAGTGGAAAGCGTTCGCCCTTCATCATGGCTGGTCAAGCCGCGCACATTTTCCAGCAGGAAGCCTTCTGGTTGGTATTGCGCAATGCGTTTTTCGATTTCAAAGAACAACGTCCCGCGTGTGTCACCAAAACCTTTTTGTTTACCCGCATAAGAAAACGGCTGACAGGGAAAGCCCGCCAGCAGAAAATCAAATGCGGGGAATTCATGAATCTGATAGATATCACCCTGAGGTTTATGGCCATAGTTGAGTGCATAGGTCTCTTGCGCTTTCGGATTGATCTCAGAGGAAAGAACGCATTCACCTTGCAATCCAAGCCGCGCTAACGCCTGCTCCATACCAAGACGGATGCCACCTATACCTGCAAAAAGATCAACGAAGCGAATCATCCAATTTTCCTCGAATGAAATCAGCCAACACATCTAGCTCAGCGCCAGAGAATGCAACGGTGCAATCGCTGGATTGACACAGCGTTGTCAGTGCTGCGCTGCGACTGAAATTGCCAGCGCCATCAAGCACATAGGCTATATAGTAGCCTTCACGTCGCATTAAATTTCGGCGATTTTCAGCCTGAGCTGCTTTGCGCTCAATCACGCTGTTGGAGGTGACTTGAAAGCTTACCTCTACGCCCACCAGCTTGCTCTTGCGCTTGACCACCACATCAAAGGGCATGCCTTCCGTGCTGTCGTATCCCTTGAGTGGTATCTTGCCATTGCTACGCACCTCATAAGACGCACCCAAGCAAGCTCTCAAATGATCTGCCACAAAGACTTGTGCGATCTGCCCTAAACTGTTTGTACTCGCGCCAGTGGTAATACGGCTGACATGAAGGTATTTTTGACGAACATATGTATCTATCGCTACGGCATCGCCGAGCAAAGAGCCAATATCACAGCGATCTAATGCAGCAAGATGGCTGGATGTTGAACTCGCACCGTAGAGCAATATCATCGCGATATCTTGCATCAAATCATTTACTTCACGCGCTTGAACGATGGCTTTGCCATCTATGCCCAACTTAGCATTGCTCAAGTTAGCGACAGGTAAGGCTTTGAAGACATAGCGTTCGGATTTGCCTTGAAAGATGTAATCCATAGCCGCAATGCCTTCAGCAGATCGGGTCTGAAACACCTCGTCAAATTCTTTACCCAAGCGCTTGATCAACTCACCACCGTAATCAGCCAAAACCACCAAATGTTTGAGAAAAAGATTAGCGGGAAGACTACCCGCTTGCAGCACACCAAATATTTGCTGTGGTTTGTTGCCCGATAACTTGAGCACAGAAATAAACTGCTCTTGCGTTTCGATCAATTTAGGCAGAACGCTGGCAGAAGCAACACCCTCTTCGAGTGCTTTGGGCCACCACTTCACCGCGACTTTTTCCAAGTCATTCAGCGTTTTTTTGTACTTCATGACGGAGGATTGTGCAGCACGATTTCGTTGAGGATTTATGTGATTATATACAGCAAATTTACCGCAACACCCCGCGCCTCTGCGCAACCACCTCCACACCGCTGACCGCGTTGGCGGTGTTGCCCCAACTCGTGCGGATATGCGTTACCACGGCGGCGATGTCTTCGTCGCTGAGGACGTGGACGAAGGGGGGCATGCCGTAGGGGCGGGGGTTACCGGCGGTGCTGGGCGCGTAGCCGCCTGCGAGGATGATGCGCACGAGATTCGCACTGCTGGGTAGACTCACAGCGCGATTGCCTGCGAGTGCGGGAATGCGCAGGAGGCCTTGCGGAGCGAGTGCATCTGTTTCTTGCAGGCCTTGGCCATTGTCGCCATGGCAAGTGGCGCAGTGTTGGGCATACACATTTGCACCCTGCTGGCGCTGTTGAGGCGCGCTTTGGAATGCGGGGCGCACTGCACTGCTCCCGCTGGTTTGCGCAATCTCTTTCAGAGGCAGGCTTTGCAAATAAGCGGCTGTAGCGCTGAGGTCTTCATGGCGCCAATACTGCGTGCTTTTGGCCACGACTTCGGCCATAGGCCCGAGCACAGAGGCACTCAATGACGCATCGTGCGTGATGCCATTTTTGAGCAACGCCACAATCTGCTCGCGCGGCCAATGCTGAACGCCTGCTTCTTCTTTGGCATGCAACGAAGGGGCATATCCGTCGTGCATTGGCATCAGTGCGCCCGAGAGCAAACCATCGCTGCGGGATGCCCCCAGAGCATTGCGCTCGGCATGGCAGGCGCTGCAATGGGCGAGGCCTTGCACGATATAGCGCCCTCTTTCCACCTCATTTTTGAAGCTTTTTTGGTCATTAGCCGTTATAGAATCTGCGTAGAGTGCTATTGAATTTATAGTATTCTCGGAGCCTCACTCAAAGAACAAGACGCGCCAAACGGCCAGCGCCAGCTGCGTGTTGAACGGAAAACTCAACTCATGCGCCTTGCTCGGTGTTGCCACGGGCTGCACGCCGTGCATGAAGTAGGCGTAAAGCGCATCACTGTCGGCGCGGCTGATGTGTGTGGTGTTTGGGTAGGGGAAAGCAGGTGTGAGCAGCTTGCCTTGTGCATTCACGCCGTGGTGCATGGCGCGGTAAAACGCATCAGCGCTCCAAAGTCCAATACCATGCTGCAGATCAGGCGTGATGTTGCTGGCAAAGACGGCGCCAAACGGTGTCTGAATCGCCTTGCCGCCTGCGAAGGCCGCGCCGCCGCGATCAGTGTGGCAGGCGGCGCAGTTGCCTAAAATAGCCAGATATGCACCTTGCTCGATCCATACTTTACTGGGCAGGATTTTTGAGCTAATTGTGCTGTTACCCGTTATATTTACTGCGCGGTATGCTATTAATTCAATAGCAACCTTTGCTAGAAAACCGAGCAATAAAGCCAGTACAACCGCAAGCACCACCAGCCAACTGCGCTTATGTTTTGAAGCATTTTTCCACAGCGTGATCACTGCACACCTCCGCAGGGAAGTGGCAATGGTGCAGGCAAATTCGCTACCGATGCCAAGGGTTTGGCCGCGCTAGGCACTGGCTGCGCAGCCAGCCAAGTCACCACCGCATTCACATCTTCTGGGTTGAGCTTTTTGGCGATTTGCGCCATGCAGTCGGGTGATTGCGCACGTCGCATTCCCGTTTGCCAAGCGCCGATTTGCCCGGCCATGTAATCGCGCGGTAGGCCAAGCAAGCCGGGAATCGCAGGCTGCACACCCAGCATCTGCGCCCCATGGCAGCTGGCGCAGGCGGCAATGCCCTTGGCCGCATCGCCTTGCATCGCGAGCTGCTGGCCGCGTTGCATGGCCTTTGAGTTCGTGCCCGGCGGCGGCGTTTGCGGCTCGGGGTAGGGCAATTGCAAAGCAGAAAAATACACAGCCATGTCCATCAGCGCGGCATCGCTTTGATGCTCCACCAAACCCACCATCAGACCGTAATGTCTGCGGCCATCGCGGAAATTTTGCAACTGATGCAAGAGATAGCCCGTCGGTTTGCCAGCGATGCGAGGGAAATACGCCTCATTGGCGGTGCGCCCCACGGTAGCCGTCACGCCCGCGCCATGGCAGGTGGTGCAAGCTTGCATGCGTTTGGCTTGGGAAGCAAGCGGTGCGGCAGCGCCTGGGCTCTGAGCGAAGGCACCCACCATGCAAAAAACCACTGCAAAAACCAGCCATGCGCAGACGATTTTTTTCATAACGCTCAGCACTTCAGTAACTGCGTCCGGCTTTGTAAGCCGCGCTGCTGCGCGGTGCAAGCGCAGTCGCAGCGGCCAGACGCGCCATCGCTTGGCCCGCATGCGCATGCGTGATCGCTAAGCCAAGTGCATCGGCAGCATCTTTGCCCGGCAGGCTCGGCAGTTTGAGCAAACGCATCACCATCTCTTGCACCTGCGCCTTGGCCGCCTTGCCATGCCCGGCCACGGCCTGCTTCATTTGCAAAGCGGTGTATTCTGCCACTGGCATATCGAGTGAGACCAGCGCGGTCACGCACGCACCGCGCGCTTGCCCCAGCAGCAGCGTAGCTTGAGGATTGACGTTCACAAAAACAATCTCCACCGCCGTTTGCTCAGGCTGATAGGTGGCCACCACTTCGCGTACGCCATCAAACAACACTTTGAGCCGCGCAGGCAGGTTGCCGCGATCCAAATGCGTTGTTTGAATCGTGCCGCTGGCGATGTAGTTCAACTGATTGCCAACGCGCTCCAGCACACCAAAGCCCGTGGTCTGCAAGCCGGGATCAATGCCCAATATGCGCATCAACTTCTGCCTTAATTAGTATCAATTTCATAGCAAAGTATGCAGGTTATATAACGGCAAATGGTCTGTTTTGTATTGAAAAAAACAGCTTCACAGATCAAAATACCAGCGCACCGAATGAAAAAACACCGGCGCCGCAAAACACAGTGCATCCACACGATCAAGCAAGCCCGTCGCACCCGTGACCGATGGCGCGCCGCTCCAATTCGTCACGCCGCGATCACGCTTCAACGCCTTCATCACCAAATGCCCCAAGCTGCCCGCCGTGCAGGCAATCAAGGCCATGCCCAGTGCTTGACCGGGTTTGAACGGCGTGATGCCTGCCAGTAAACCACCCACCAAGCCACCCGCGGCCACACCCACGCAAAAGCTCGTCCAAGTAAAGCTGGTGCTGATCAAGGGCGCACGTGGCGCTTTTTTCAGCCAGCGCTGCATCACATGCTGCACGACCATACACACCTGCACCACAAACACCAAAAAAAACACCAAAAAAGCATTCTTGGCCTCATCCCAACGCGGGAAATCCAGCAGCAGCAGCGCCGGCACATGGCTCATGCCATACACACACACCATGATGCCCCATTGCAGCTTGGCATTGCGCTCCAAGAAGCGCTGCGGATCATTGGCCAAAGCGCTCACCACTGGAATTGCCAGAAACACATAGACCGGAATGAACACCGAGAACAGCTCAAAATGCTCGGTGATCACCAGCCAAAATTGAATCGGCAGCACCACGAAGAAGGCCAGAATCAAGCTGCGATGGTCGCCGCGCCGCGTGGGCGAGAGCGTGATAAATTCTCGCAGTGCAAAAAACGCGATGATGGCAAACAGCACGGTGGCCACCGTCTCGCCCATCACCCAGCCCAGCCAAAACACCAGCGCCACCAGCCATGAGGTCTGTAGCAAGCCCGACAGGCGCTTGATTTCCGCGCTCCAAGCCTTGCCGCGCTCTGATTCGCGCTCACGGAAGGCCAGCGCAAACAACACCACCGAAGTCAAAAGCAGCAAGCCAAAGACAATGACGAATAACAAGCCCACCTGCTGCGAAGCAGTCAAAGAACGAAGCGTCTGATTCATGGCTTCATACCTCCCGCAGCGCGATCACGGCATCGCGCGCCCGCTCTGCAAACGCCGCATGGTCTTCCGGTTGACCGTTGATTTGTTCGATCTTCATCGGCGCACCAAAGGTCACGCTGCACAGCACCGGCACCGGTACCACCTCGCCTTTGGGCAGCAGCCGCTGAATATTGTTGATCCACGCGGGCACGAGCACCACATTTGGAAATTTCAGCGCCAAGTTATACAAACCACTTTTGAAACGCTGCGGCAGCTCTTCATGGCCGCGCGTACCCTCAGGAAACAGAATGATGGAATCGCCATGGCTCAACGCATCTATCAAAGGCGCAAGCGGATCACTGAACACGCCGCTTTCGTCCGCCTTGCGCTCTCGTTCCACATAAATCGCGTTAAACACTTTGTTCGTGATCCAGTGCTTAAAGGGCGTTTTCGTCCAGTAATCTTTCGCAGCAATCGGCCGTGTGATCCCGCGCAGCTCAGCGGGCAGTGCCGCCCAAATCATCACCAAATCCGCATGGCTTTGGTGATTGGCAAAATAAATCCTCTGCTCCGCCTTGGGCGGGCAACCATGCCAACGCGCTTGCGCTCCCGTGAGCGCACGTACTAGCCCCAATAAAAACAAACTCATTAACTTAGCAAGCATGTCTGGATGTTAACCGCGTCTGCGAATCTTAAAGCTCAGTGTTCACCCCTTAAAATGCATGCCATGCAGAAAATACTCGTCACCGGAGGCGCGGGCTTCATCGGCTCCAATTTCGTCCTCGACTGGTGCGCCAACACTGGCCAATCTGTTGTCAATGTGGATGCCCTGACCTACGCTGGCAATTTGCAAAATCTCAGCAGCCTAGATGGCAATAAGCAGCACATCTTCGTGCATGCCAACATTGCAGACAGCAGCACGGTGAATGCTCTTCTTCAAGAGCATCAGCCTAGCGCAGTCGCCCACTTCGCCGCTGAAAGCCATGTTGATCGGTCGATCCACGGCCCAGAGGCCTTCATCCAAACCAATATCGTCGGCACGTTTCGCCTGCTAGAAGCAGTGCGCACTTATTGGAACAATCTCGCAGCAGAACCCAAAGCATCTTTTCGCTTCCTACACGTCTCCACCGACGAGGTCTATGGCTCCCTCGCGCCAGATGCTCCCGCCTTCACCGAAACTCACACCTACGAGCCCAACAGCCCCTACAGCGCCAGCAAAGCCGCCAGCGACCATCTCGTACGCGCCTACCATCACACTTACGGCCTGCCCACGCTCACCACCAATTGCTCCAACAACTACGGCCCCTTTCACTTCCCCGAAAAACTCATTCCCCTGATGATCGTCAACGCACTTGCAGGCAAGAATCTACCGGTGTATGGCGACGGCATGCAAATCCGCGACTGGCTCTACGTCAAAGACCATTGCAGCGCCATCCGCCGTGTGCTCGAAGCTGGCAAAGTGGGGGAGGTCTACAACATTGGCGGCTGGAATGAAAAGCCCAATATAGAGATCGTCAACACGATCTGCGCCCTGCTCGATGAGCTGCGCCCCCGCCAAGATGGCAAAAGCTATTCAAGCCAAATCACCTATGTGCAAGACCGCCCCGGCCACGACCGCCGCTATGCCATCGATGCCAGCAAAATCCACAACGAACTCGGTTGGAAGCCCGCCGAGACGTTTGACAGCGGTATCCGCAAAACAGTGCAGTGGTATCTAGACAACCAAAACTGGGTCGCCAACGTGCAAAACGGCAGCTACAAAGACTGGCTTCAAAAGCAATACAAGGAAGCCGCATGAACGCAGCTGCACCAACCCGCCGAAAAGGCATCGTCCTCGCAGGCGGCTCCGGCACACGCCTGCACCCAGCCACACTCGCTATCAGCAAGCAGCTGCTGCCCGTGTATGACAAACCGATGGTGTATTACCCGCTTAGCACTCTCATGCTTGCAGGCACCCGAGACATCCTCGTCATCAGCACCCCGCAAGACACACCGCGCTACCAACAGCTCTTAGGCGACGGCAGCCAATGGGGCTTGAATCTGCAATACGCCATCCAGCCCAGCCCCGATGGCCTCGCCCAAGCTTTCATCATCGGCGACAAATTTGTCGGCAACGCCCCCAGCGCCCTCGTCTTAGGCGACAACATTTTCTATGGTCATGATTTCCAGCAATTGCTAGGCAACGCAGACCAGCAAACTGAAGGCGCAACAGTCTTCGCCTACCACGTCAAAGACCCAGAGCGCTACGGCGTGGTCGCCTTCGACGCAAATGGCAAAGCCAACAGCATCGAAGAAAAACCCCGCGTCCCTAAAAGCAACTACGCCGTCACCGGCCTGTATTTTTACGACAACCAAGTCATAGAAATAGCCAAATCCGTCAAGCCCAGTGCACGCGGCGAGCTAGAAATCACTGCAGTCAACGATGCCTACTTGAAAATGGATCAGCTCAACGTCCAAATCATGCAGCGTGGCTATGCCTGGCTAGACACCGGTACGCATGAGAGCTTGTTGGAAGCCAGCCAATTCATCGCCACCATTGAGCATCGGCAGGGTTTGAAGGTGTGTTGCCCAGAAGAAATTGCGTATCGCTCGGGTTGGATCGATGCAGAACAAGTGCTGCGCTTGGCCGCACCCATGGCCAAGAATGCGTATGGACAATACCTGCTCAACATGATTCCATCATTGCCACGCTGATGCAAGTCACCCATACCCCCTTATCTGGCCTCTTGGTATTGCAACCCAAAGCCTTCAAGGACGAGCGCGGATGGTTCATGGAAAGCTTCAACGCATCGCGCTTTGAAACCGTCGTTGGTCATTCTGTTCATTTCGTTCAAGACAATCACAGCTTCAGCACGCAGGGTGTCTTGCGGGGTTTGCATTACCAAGTCGCCCCGCAAGCGCAAGCCAAGCTGGTTCGCGTCATCGAAGGTCGTGTTTGGGATGTTGCTGTGGATATTCGAGCTAGCTCACCCACACGCGGCCAATGCTTTGGCTTGGAACTCAGCGCAGAGAATCAAAAGCAATTGTGGATTCCCGCTGGCTTTGCTCATGGCTTTCTCACATTAAGCGCCACGTCTCAGTTTTTATACAAAACGACGCATTTTTACGACCCCGCGTGCGAGCGATCTGTACTTTGGAGTGATCCGGAATTGGCTATTCCATGGCCAATTGATCGGCCACCCTTAGTGAACGCCAAAGATCAACAAGCCCCAGTGTTTTCTGAAGCGCTGACCATGTAAGCGATGCCATACCGGCGTAAAAAAAACCGTTCGTGAAGAACGGTTTTTTTGTTGAATGAGCAACTTAGATCAGGTCTGGTCATCCACCGCTGCACTCGGCGCGTTAGTAGCGCATGAATCTACGCCGTTGTCACGCGCTTTTTCGCTGGCATACATTTGGCTGTTGCCAATGACTTGGTGGTTACCGGCTTTCAAAACGAAATACGGTTCGCCTTTGCTGCTGGTGAGCTTTTCAAAGCGGCTGGCATCTGCGGCGTTTTTCTTGACGGATTCAATGCCATTTTGAGCACTGGCTTTGCTTTCATACATCTCGCTTTGTAGAATCGTTTGCCCGTTGCCTGCCAAGAGGCTGAAAAAAAACTTGTCGTTTTTGGACTTTTTGAGTTCGAATTTGCCGGCCATGTGTCGTGTCCTTCAGAAATAGGTTGCAGCGAAATAAAGCTGTAGCGTCTTTGTAGCTGGAATAAAAGGGTTTGGCAAGCGTTGTGCGTGCAGTCTTGGTAATTTGTCACAGCTTTGGCCTTGGGGTGTTGCGGAAGTTATCATTCGTCATCGTGAGCTTCTTTGCCATTGTCTTTGCCCTTTTGCTAGAACAAGTGCGACCCTTGCAGCAGGGTAGCCTGGTGCAACGCTGGGCGCAGGCTTGGGCTCGGGGGTGTGCGCGCAGCTTGGATGCGGGGCGTTCGCATCACGGCTGGCTGGTGTGGGCGGCGGTGGTCCTGGGCCCGGCGCTGGCCGCGCTGGCAGTGCACTTGTTTTTTTCTCACGTTTGGGGCTGGATGGGCAGCGTGTTGGCCTTTGCTTGGCATGTGGCGATTTTGTATGCCACGTTGGGCTTTCGGCAGTTTAGCCACCATTTCACGGCCATCCGGGATGCCTTGGAGACGGGCGACAATGAGCAAGCACAGCGCCTCCTAGCACAGTGGATGCAGGTGGACGCTGCGCAGCTTCCCAAGGAGCAATTGCTGCGTCATTTGATGGATCATTCGGTGGTTGCGGCGCATCGGCATGTGTTTGCGGTGCTGGGCTGGTATGCGGTGTTGGCAGCCCTGGGCTTGGGGCCTGCAGGCGCCGTGCTTTACCGCATGAGCGAGTTGGCCGCGCGTTGTTTCCATCCGGCGAGCCCAGAAGACCCCTACAGTTCGGCCTATCACGACGCGCAAGCTGCCGCCACCCGCCCCAGCCTACCTAGCTTAAGCAGCGCTTCCACGCAGCAAGCCGTGCAAACAGCTTGGTGGTGGATCGATTATTTGCCTGCACGGCTGACCGCGATGGGCTTTGCTGTGGTGGGCAGCTTTGAAGATGTGCTAGAGGCTTGGCGACAACACAATGCCAGCGAAGCGTCCCAGCATTCTCACGACGGCTTGATTCAGGCCGCTATGAACGCGGCTTTAGGCATCAAAGGCGAGTTGCAAGTGATGCATTTGCGCAACATGGTGGGCATGGTGTGGCGCACTGTAGTGCTTTGGCTGCTGCTGATTGCGCTGCTGACGCTGGCCCGGCTGCTGGGCTAGCGGCCTAATAGGTTGGCGGCTGGCTCAGTTCGGCAAATAAGTTACTATAAATTTGATAGCGCCTTGCGCTTATTTTATAAGGGGAAGAGGCCGATTTCTCTTCTAAATCACCCTCTGCAAGCACATTTTGCCGCACGCCGCAGCCGGGTTCATGCAGATGCGTGCAGTTGTAGAACTTGCATTGCCCCAAGTGCTGCGCCAGATCAGGCATCAGCTGAGCCAGATCGGTCGCAGGGACATGATGCAGGCCAAATTCTTGGAAACCGGGGCTGTCGATCAATGCGGTTTCTCTTGATTCATCCAGCCAATAGAGTGTGGTGGAAGTAGTGGTGTGTTTACCGGAATTGAGGGCTTGGGAGATTTCCTGCGTTTTGACAAACTCGCCTTGCATCGCTTTGGCTTGCGGTGCGAGCAAATTCACCAAGGTGCTTTTGCCAACGCCGCTGGGGCCGAGCACGAGTGTGGTTTTGCCTTGCAGGCGTTTCATGAGTGCGGCTTTGTCGGTGTCGCCTGAGAGGCGCAGCGAGAGCGGCAGCACGCCATAGTGCATCTGCCGATAGGCGTGCAGGCGCTGCCAGCTGCGCTCAAAAGGCTCTTGCAGATCGCTTTTATTCAGCGCGATGATCGGTGCGATCTTTGCGGCCTCGCAGGCAATCAGCGCCCGCGCGAGCTGACTTTCGGAATATTCGGGCTCAGCCGCAATCAAGATCAAGGCTTGATCCAGATTGGATGCAAAAGATTTGGTGCGAATATCGTCTTGCCGATAGAGCAGATTGCGACGCTCGTCCACGCGCTCAATCGTGCCTTCGTCTGTGCTGGCGAGCCATTGCACTGTATCGCCCACCACAGCAGTCGACTTCTTTCCGCGTGGATGGCAAATTGTGCGTTTGCCACCCTCCGATTCCACCAAGCAATGTCGCCCAAAGCTGGCCACCACCAAGCCGAGTTCGAGGTCTTGTGCGGCTTTCAACGCGGCTTTACCAAAGCGTCAACTTCTGTTGCGCATTCGATGTCGGTCAAAGAGATGCCTTTGACATCATGCGTATTGAAACGCACTACGCAGCGGCTGAAATGCACGCTCATCTCTGGGTGATGATCATGTCGCTCGGCGATGAAGGCCACCGCGTTAACGAAGCTCATGGTTTCCAGATAATTGGCGAAGTGAAAGCTCTTTTGAATGGCAACATTTGCGCCATCGCCATCCAGCATCCAGCCTGGGATTTCTACCAACCTTGCTACTATTTCAGGAGCGCTCAGCGCACGTCTTATAACGGCAGACCACTCTTTTCTCTTCAAAACACTGGTTTCACCCATCTCAAACCCCCATGCGAGCCAAGCGCTCAGATGCAGGCGGATGCGAGTAATAAAACTTCACGAACAAAGGATCGGGCGTAAGCGTGGAGGCATTGTCTTCATAGAGCTTGAGCAGCGCATTTTTCAAATCCGAAGCTTGCGTTTGACTCACAGCATAGGCATCTGCTTCAAACTCATGTTTGCGAGAAATTTGCGCCATCAGCGGCGAGATGAACAAGGTGAACACCGGAATCGCCATCATGAAAAGCAGCAAAGCCAGAGCGGAGTTCACACCCTGCACATCTGCCGTGATCGGGCGCACACCCAGGCCAAGGTAAAACCACAACTGATGGCTCAAAAAGCCGAGCAAGGCGAAGCCTGCCAAACTCATCGCGAACATGCTCACGATGCGTTTGATGATGTGCTTGTGTTTGAAATGCCCCAGTTCATGCGCGAGCACAGCATCCACCTCGCCCGGTGTGAGCGATTTGAGCAAGGTATCAAAAAACACCACGCGTTTGCTTGCGCCAAAACCCGTGAAATAGGCGTTCGCATGCGCGCTGCGCTTGCTGCCATCCATCACGAAAAGCCCCTTAGCAGTGAAGCCGCAGCGGTTCATGAGTGCAGTGACGCGCTCTTTCAAAGTAGCATCCTCCAAGGGCACAAATTTATTGAACAGCGGCGCGATGAAGGTCGGGTAAATCAAGAGCAGCAGCAGATTGAAGCCCATCCAGACACACCAAGCCCAGAGCCACCACAAGTCACCCGCCGCGCCCATGAGCCACAAAATCACCGCCGCAATCGGCAAGCCAATCAGTGTGCCGATGAATGCGCCTTTGATCGCATCCAACAACCAAAGCTTGAACGTCATTTTGTTGAAGCCAAATTTTTCCTCCAAAACGAAGGTGCCGTACAGCGAAAACGGCAAATCAATGATGCCACCAATCACAACAAAACTCAGCAAGAGCGCTAATTGCTGCGTCAGACCAGCGCCCAGCCACGCGAGCAGGGCTTGGTTCAGAGCGTCAAGCCCGCCGAGCAACGTCCAGCCTAGCAGCACAGCCGCGCCAAAAGCCAGCTCCAAAATCCCAATGCGAGATTTGGCGATGGTGTAATCCGCCGCTTTTTGATGCGCAGCAAGTGGAATACGCTCGGCAAAAGCTGCTGGCACAGCAGCGCGATGCTGCGCCACATGGCGAATCTGGCGCGAGGCCAGCCAGAGTTTGAGCAAAAGACCCGCCACGAGAGCGGCTGCAAAAAAGGCAGTAAAAAGAGCAGGAGTCATGTACGGATTTTAGACTTTTGCGAAAGAGCGTTGATTGAAGGGTGTTCATTTCAGCGAGAATCAGCGAATGACTTCCACTCTGCTCAAAAAATCCGAACACAACCTCGTCTGGCTCGATTGCGAGATGACAGGCCTTGACCCGCTTGAAAACCGCCTGATCGAAATCGCCGTCGTCGTCACCAGCCCTGATCTGGCCATTCGCGTCGAAGGCCCGGTGTTTGCGCTGAAAACCAGCGAGCTAGCGCTGAAAAAAATGGACAAATGGAACGTCTCCACCCACACCAAGAGTGGCCTGCTAGAGAAAGTGCGTGCGAGCAAAGTGACTGCTGTTCAGGCCGAGCAGCAATTGATCGACTTCCTCAAAACCTACGTGAATCTGGGCAAGGCACCCATGTGCGGCAACACGATTGGCCAAGATCGTCGCTTTCTCGTGCGCTACATGCCGAAGCTAGAAAAATACTTCCACTACCGCAATTTAGACGTAAGCACGCTCAAAGAACTGGCCAAGCGCTGGAAGCCCGAGGCTTACAAAAGCTTCAAGAAAAAGCAGCGGCACACGGCGCTGGCGGATGTGCATGAGTCAATTGACGAGTTGATCCACTATCGGGAGCATTTCCTGAAGCTTTGAATCTGAAAAAATACCGGACGCAGAAGACGCAGAGGTTACGCAGAAGCAATACCAAAAAGACAGGAGAAAAAATCGATGCTGCTTTCCTGAAATAAGCTGATTTCACAACTGAATTTTTTCTTTTTTTTGTATTTTGTTCTGCGTAACCTCTGCGTCTTCTGCGTCCGGTTTTGAATTTGGACTTGAATTGAATCTCACTTCCTCCGCATCCCCGTAAACGCCGAAAACTCCCAGCGCCGAAACCCCACAATCATCGTAAATCCATCGCGGTGTTTTTCGTCCATCTTTTTATCCGCCAGATGCTGCGCAGCAAAATCTTGGCCGATGCGGTTGATGCGTTCGACGAAATTCGGCGCAACGGCGCGGTTAATGTTGCCGTGCACCATCAGTAAGGTTTCGCCTTCTCGGTCAAAGCGGCCTGAGAAATATTCGCCCACCACATGCTGCGTGAAATAGCTGCGAATCGGGCCATCGCCTCGCCAGCGGAAGGTTTTGGCGACTTTCAGGCGGTAGCGGTTCATAGGTTTGAGCTCGATCACGCCTAGTTTGTCCAAAGCCAGCAGCTTGGCTGTGCATTGGGCTTCGGTCAGTTGGTAGATTTGCACAATCTGCTCGTATTCCCAATAACTCAACACGCAAATCGCGACCAGCAGCAGTAGCGGATCTTTCACCACAGCGGCTTCTTGCTCGTAGGTCAACTCCGTCATTAATGGCAACGCGTTAGCGACTTTGCGGGAAAGTTCGGCAAAGTCTGTGCCAAGAAAGCGGCAAACATCGTCCACGCGCGAGAGCGGCATTTCCTTCTTGCTGAACATGCGCTTCACGCTGGATTCGCTCATTTCTAGCGCCTCGGCCACGTCGGCATAGGTCTTGTTGATGCTTTTCAGCTCTTGCTTGATCACGTCGATGAGAAGGGTGGTGTCTGCCATTGCGATATCTCTTATGTGTTTGCTGAACGCTATGACATTCTATTCAGCCCGATAATGCCACCATGAATTTCGATTTTTCTAACCCCTATACCACCACCCGTATCCCCGTCTTCGCCCGCAACGTGGTGAGCACCTCTCATCCGCTGGCCGCGCAAGCAGGCTTGCGCATGATGCTCAAAGGCGGCAATGCTGTTGATGCTGCCATTGCAGCAGCGGCGGCCATCACAATTTGCGAGCCGGTGAGCAATGGTCTCGGCTCGGATTCATTTTGTATTTTGTGGGATGGCAAAGGCTTGCATGGCCTGAATGCCTCGGGCCGTGCTCCCAAGAGCTGGACTCCAGAGTATTTCAAACGTAAATACGGCGATTCGCTTAATCTGCCCAAGCGCGGCTTTGATACCGTGACCGTGCCCGGCGCTGTGGCCAGCTGGGTAGCGATGAGTGAACGCTTTGGCAAACTGCCTTTCGCCGATTTGATGGAGCCTGCGATTGAGATTGCTGAGCGCGGCTATTTGCTGCCACCAGTGGTGCAACAAAAATGGGCGGCTGCAACTGATGAATTGAAAAGCCTGCCCGGCTTCGCGCAAGGTTTCTTGCCTTGGGGACGCGCGCCGAATGTGGGCGAATTGTTTCAGTTCAAAGCGGCGGCCAATGGCTTGCGCAAAATTGCTGAAACCAAGGGCGCAGCCTATTACGGCGGCGAGATCGCTTCAGCCATTGAAAAATTCTCCACTGCAAATGGCGGCAGCATCACCGCCGCCGATTTCGCCGCTTACAAGCCAGAATGGGTCACGCCCATTTCCAAAAAATACCGTGATCACGAGCTGCATGAGATCGGCCCCAGCGGCCAAGGCATTGCCGCGCTGATCGCCTTGGGTATCTTGGATCATTTTGACATTGCTTCACACAAAGTCGATGGTGTGGATTCGCAGCATTTACAAATCGAAGCCATGAAGCTGGCTTTTGCAGATGTGTACAAATTCGTCGCCGAGCCCTCCTCCATGAGCGTCACGCCCGAGCAAATGCTCGATGACGCGTATCTCGCCTCTCGCGCCAAGCTGATCCGTATGGACAAAGCGCAAGACTTCCAAGCGGGCAATGTTGCCAAAGGTGGCACGATCTATCTCTCAACCGCGGATGAAAACGGCATGATGGTCAGCTTCATTCAGAGCAATTACATGGGCTTTGGCTCAGGCTGCGTGGAGCCCACATTTGGCATCAGCTTGCAAAACCGGGGCCATGGCTTCTCGCTCGATCCTGCATCACCGAACGTGGTCGCGCCGGGCAAACGCCCC
Organism: Variovorax sp.; assembly: GCA_031375105.1. Lineage (GTDB taxonomy): Bacteria > Pseudomonadota > Gammaproteobacteria > Burkholderiales > Burkholderiaceae_C > JANMDU01. Next base: position 15,428 of record JANMHJ010000081.1, on the reverse strand, counting down.
TTCCACACCATCATTCCCGCCTTCCTCACCAAAGACGGTCAACCCGTGATGAGCTACGGTGTGATGGGCGCGAACATGCAACCGCAAGGCCACATGCAAACCCTCGTGCGCATGCTGGATTACGGCCAAAACCCCCAGGCCGCCTGCGACGCGCCACGTTGGCGTTTCAATGCAGGCTTGGAGATCAATGTGGAAGCGGCGATGAATGCGCAAACCGTGCAGGGCTTGATGGATCGCGGCCATCGAACCGAAGTCATCAACGACTCTTACCAAGACTTTGGTGCAGGTCAATTCATCTGGCGCGCGGGCGATCCGAAGGTGCAGGGCTACGTGGCAGCGAGCGATTCGCGGCGCGATGGGCAAGCCGTAGGTTTTTAGACTCTGACCTGCATTTTTATAGTAAAAATCGGCTTCTTCCCGTTATAAAACCTAAATAGTTTGCTATTAAATTAGTAGTAATGATAGCTCGATGACGACCGCCACTTCCACTGCTCGCAGCATCCAACTCACGGGTTTGCTGATGGCCGTGGTCGGCTCGATTGCTTTCAGCGGCAAGGCCATCATCGTCAAGCTGGCCTATCGCTATGGCGTCGATGCCGTCACGCTGATCATGTATCGCATGCTGTTTGCATTGCCCATGTTTGTCATCATGGCTTGGTGGGCATCGCGCGGCAAAGCGCCTTTGTCGCGCAAAGATTGGCTGGGCGTGATCGGCCTCGGATTTTGCGGCTACTACTTGGCCAGTTTTTTGGATTTTCTCGGCCTGCAATACATCAGCGCCAGCCTTGAGCGGTTGATTTTGTATTTGAACCCCACCATCGTCTTGATCCTGGGCGCTCTGCTCTTCAAGCGAAAAATCACCCGCACCCAAGCCATTGCCATGGCGCTGAGCTACGGCGGCGTGCTGCTCGTCTTTGGCCATGAAGTGAGCTTTGAAGGCAAGAATGTGTTGCTGGGCGCAGCGTTGGTCTTTGGCAGCGCGGTGTCGTATGCGATTTATTTGGTCTATAGCGGCGAGATGGTCAAGCGCCTAGGCTCTCTGCGCTTGGTCGGCTTGGCCACAAGCGTAGCTTGCCTGTTTTGCATAGCGCAGTTTTTGATCCTGAACCCCATGTCTGCTGCGGTGGTTGCGCCCCAAGTGATCTGGCTTTCTATTTTGAATGCCACACTCTGCACAGCTGTACCTGTGCTCTTGGTGATGATGGCCATTGAGCGCATCGGCGCAGGTCTGGCCGCTCAGACCGGCATGATCGGCCCGATGAGCACGATTGCCATGGGCGTGATCTTCCTGGGCGAACAGCTCAACACCTGGATCATTGGCGGCACGGCGCTGGTGTTGCTGGGGGTGTATTGGGTCAGCCGCAGCAAGGCTTGACTCTGAGATAAACTTAAATCCATGGCAACCTACAACCCACAAGTTTTCGAGACTGCAAATATTGATGCAGCCAAATCCATCATCCTGACCAACGAAGGGCAAGTTTCGACCGAGCAGCGCTGGGCAAGTGAAACACCTTACCTTTGTGAGGTGTTGCTATCTAAGTGCAGTATCAGCAACCAAGCTCAGATTCTAGATTTTGGCTGCGGCATCGGACGCATGTCTCTTGCGTTGTTACAGCGAACAGATTCCTCGCTTTGGGGTGCAGACTTTTCGCCTACTATGCGCCAACAAGCCCTTGCGTATGTGGGTTCGGATCGATTTACTGCCTTAAGTCCTCAGGCTTTGGACGCAGCCACGCGTGTTGGCATGCGTTTTGACCTGGCTTTAAGTGTCTGGGTGCTACAACATTGCCCAGATTTGGAAGCTGAAATCAAACGACTTTTTCTTTCACTCAGATCAGGTGGTGTGCTTTTTGTCGTAGACATGGCACATCGCGCGATTCCAACCCATGATGCAGGCTGGATGGATGATGGACTGAACGTTAAGCAGTCATTAAGCCCTTACTTTACCCTGCTAGAAGAGATGCCTTACGCTGCTCCTCTCAGCCCCACCAATCTCCAGCAAATCGCTTGGATAGGTCTCTTTCAAAAAAAGGAATGAATTTTCATGAGTAAAGCTATTCTGATCGAACAAACTGGCGGCCCTGAGCAAATGAAGCTTGTGGACGTGAATGTCGGCGAGCCCGGTGCGGGCGAGATTCGTATTCGGCATCACGCAGTGGGTCTGAATTTCATTGACGTGTATCAGCGTAGCGGTGTGTATGCCCTGCCCTTGCCTTTGCAGCTCGGCATGGAAGCCGCAGGCGTGGTGGAGGCTGTCGGCGCTGGTGTGACGCATCTGCAAGTGGGCGACCGCGCTGCCTATGCCAGCCAGCCGCCCGGTGCCTATTGCGAAGTGCGCGTGATGCCTGCGAAATGCGTGTGCAAGTTGCCCGATGCGATTTCCTTTGAAACTGGCGCGGCGATGATGCTCAAGGGGCTCACAGCGCAGTATCTGTTGCGCAAAACTTTGCCCGTGGAAGGTTTGAAAGCGGGCGATTTTGTGTTGTTTCACGCCGCTGCGGGCGGTGTGGGCTTGATTGCTTGCCAATGGGCCAAAGCGCTGGGTTATCAATTGATCGGTACTGCTGGCTCAGACGCGAAATGCGCCTTGGCCAAAGAGCACGGCGCAGCGCATGTGATCAACTATTCCACGGAAGACTTCGCGGCTCGTGTGAAAGAAATCACGGGTGGCAAAGGCGTGAAGGTGGTGTATGACTCGGTGGGCAAAGACACTTGGGACAAATCGCTGGATTGCCTCTCGCCATTTGGCCTGATGGCCAGCTTTGGCAATGCCTCAGGCGTGGTGCCACCGTTTGCACCGGGCAGCTTAGGCGCGAAAGGCTCGATTTATGTCACGCGGCAAACGCTGTTCACCCATATCGCCTCCCGCGAGAGCACGCAGGCGATGGCAGATGAGCTATTTGCCATCGTACAAAGCGGCGCAGTGAAGATCAAGATTGACCAGCGCTACAAACTCGAAGATGTGCAGCAGGCGCATCGCGATTTAGAAGCGCGCAAAACCACTGGCTGCACTATTTTGACGCTGTGATCTGTGGCTCTGGCTTGAGGTGGGCCAGCATCCGCAGGAACTCAAGCGCCACGGTTTCGTCATCAAACTGAGCCGCTCGCTGAGGCGGCAAAGTGCGATCAATATGGAGGGCGCTTTGCACGGCTTGTGCCAAATCGTCATGCATCACGCCTGCGGACGATTCGCCCACCACATCAATCGGCCCTTCGACAGGATATGCTGCCACAGGCGTGCCGCAAGCCATGGCTTCCAGCATCGTCAAGCCAAAAGTGTCTGATTTGCTCGGGAAAACAAACACATCTGCCGCTCGGTAAACGCCAGCCAACTCAGCGCGTGGCAACACACCCATCCAAGTGACTTCTGGAAAACGCGCTTTGAGTTTGGCTTCCAATGGCCCCACACCGCACACCACTTTACTGCCTTGCAAGGGCAGATTCAAAAACGCTTCGATGTTCTTCTCGTAAGACACACGCCCGACGAACAAATGAATCGGCTTGGGCAAATTCAAATGCTCCAGCGCGTCTCTGGCACCTGGTTTGAAAACGCGGCCATCGACACCATGCGTCCATTGCGCCGCATTTTTAAAGCCACGCTGCTCCAGCATACGCAAGGTGGCTGGGGCAGGCACCATCACACGCGCGGCTGCCCGGTGAAAACGTCGAAACCACCAGTAGCCCCAAGCCGTGGGGATTTTCAAAGCGGCGTTAAGTATTTCTGGGAAACGCGTATGGAATGCGGTGGTAAATGGCAGATTTCGATCCAAGCAATACCGCCGGGCGCGGTAGCCCAACGGCCCCTCGGTCGCCACATGGATGGCCTGCGGATCAAAAGCCTGCAGTTCATCTGTGAGGCGAGGCTCAATATGGCGGGCCAAAGAAATTTCAGCATAGCCAGGGCATGGCCGCGTGGGAAACATGCTGGGCTCAATGACCAATACCTCATGTCCCATGGCTTTGAGTTGATCTACCAACTCCACCAAAATCGTGACGACGCCATTAACTTGTGGCTTCCAAGCATCTGAGATGATCGCGATGCGCGTCATCTCAGTTGACTTCCACACTCGCTGTGGACTTGGCCTCTTCGGGCTGCGCCAATTTCGCTCGTCGAGCCATGTCATGCGCTGCCCCGGCCTTGGCAGACCAATCAACCAGCTCCAGCCGCCCATCGCCGTGCTCGACCAATGCGGTCAGGCTTTCCACCCAATCGCCATCGTTGCAATACAAAACGCCTTCAATCTCGCGCATTTCTGCGCGGTGAATATGGCCGCAAACGACACCATCGAGGCCGCGTCGCTTGGCCTCATGCGCCACAGCAGTTTCAAAATCAGAAACATAGCTCACCGCACGCTTGACCTTGTGTTTGAGGTATTGCGAGAGCGACCAGTAGGGCAAGCCCATGCGGCCACGCAAATTGTTCAAGCTGCTGTTGAGCCGTAGCGTGAATTCGTAGGCTTGATCGCCCAAATAAGCCAGCCATTTTGCGCATTGAATCACGCCATCAAACAAATCACCATGCGTCACCCAGAGCTTTCTGCCGTCTGCTGTCACGTGAATGCAATCGTGCATGACGGCAATGCCACCAAATTCGTGCCCCTCATAGCGCCTAGCGAATTCGTCATGGTTGCCTGGAATAAAAACGACGCGCGTGCCTTTGCGTGCCGCTCTCAGTATTTTTTGCACCACATCATTGTGCGTCTGCGGCCAATACCAGCGCCTGCGCAGCTGCCAGCCGTCCACAATATCGCCGACCAAATACAGGTAATCGCAGCGAGTGACTCGCAGAAAATCAAGCAAGGCCTGCGCTTGGCAACCGGCTGTTCCTAAATGAATATCTGAGATGAACACCGAGCGAACATAGGTTCTTTCAGCATCATCTTCGTCCAAAGGCGGTTGTTGAGCGATGGTTTGAAGAGAAGCAATGTGTGGTGGGAGCAAAACACCTGCTTCAACAAAAGCTTGGCGATGTGTGCTGAGCGCGGTGAGTACATGACTGTTCATGACCTGATAGGTTAATACTGCACTGTGACAGTCACAATATGAATCCGTGACACTTTGATGTCGTTGTTTTCTTGCTTCAGCACGCGTAAAGTACTGTCATGAAACCGACACATTCATGCAACATGCTAGTCAGCTCATGTGCAAACCCTCAAGATATTCAGACCTATGAAAAACCAAGTCAACCCTGAAGAACTGATGATGATGCGCCTTCGTGAAGAGCTGGTTGACAGCTATGACGAAGAGTTGGAGATGGAGCTGGATGACCGCATGGTGAGTGATCATGAGCACGGTACAGATGAATCTAAGGCCGCGCGTCAAAACTACTTTCGCGAGCTGTTTCGCCTCCAAGGTGAATTGGTGAAGCTCCAAGAGTGGGTAGTGGCCACCAAGCATCGGATGGTGGTGATTTTTGAAGGCCGTGATTCTGCTGGCAAAGGCGGCGCGATCAAGCGCATCACTCAGCGCTTGAACCCGCGCGTCTGCCGCGTTGCGGCACTGCCAGCACCCAATGACCGCGAGCGCACGCAATGGTATTTCCAGCGCTATGTGTCTCACCTGCCCGCAGCAGGGGAAATCGTGTTGTTTGACCGCAGTTGGTACAACCGCGCAGGCGTGGAACGGGTGATGGGGTTTTGCTCCGACGAGCAACTGGAAGAATTTTTCACCACGGTGCCCGAGTTTGAAAAAATGCTGATCCGCAATGGCATCCAGCTTGTTAAATACTGGTTTTCTATCAGCGATGAAGAGCAGCATGCTCGCTTCATGTCGCGCATCCATGATCCGCTCAAGCAATGGAAGCTCAGCCCGATGGATTTAGAGTCGCGCCGCCGCTGGGAAGATTACACAGCAGCCAAAGAAGACATGCTAGAACGCACGCACAGCGCTGAATCTCCTTGGTGGGTAGTGCAAGCAGTCGACAAAAAGAAAGCACGGCTTAACTGTATCGCGCACCTGCTCAAGCAAGTGCCTTATCACGAGGTGAAGCATGATGCTGTGCTTCTGCCCGAGCGTGTGCGCAACCCCGACTATGCGCGTCGTCCTGTTCCAGAGAATTTGTATGTGCCGCAGTTGTACTGAAGGTTTGAATTGCAGTTGGTCAGAGCGCAAGGATAGGGCTGAAGAGGGATAATGATGGTTTTTCCACCTCACCCGAAGAGACCTCATGAGCTACCAAGACACCCAACTCCTCATCAACAACGAATGGCGTGAAGCTGCTAGCAAGAAGAGCATTCCCATCGTCAACCCCGCCACGGGCTTGGAGATTGGCCGCGTGGCGCATGCAGGCCAAGCCGAGATGGATGCCGCTCTGGAATCGGCTGCCAAAGGCTTTGAAATCTGGCGCAACACACCCGTTGCAGAGCGCCAGCGCGTGATGCGCAAGGCCGCATCACTTTTGGCTGAACGCGTCGACACCATCGCATTGCTGATGACACTGGAGCAAGGCAAGCCACTGGCTGAATCCAAAGGCGAACTTCTGGGCTCAGTCGACACGCTCAATTGGCTGGCCGACGAAGGCCGCCGCGTCTATGGCCGCATCGTTCCGCCGCGCTCGATGAACACGCAAATGCAGGTTTTAAAGCAGCCCATCGGTGTGGTGGCTGCGTTCACGCCTTGGAATTTCCCTGTGAACCAAATCGTGCGCAAAGTCGGCGCAGCGCTGGCCACCGGTTGCTCGATCATCGTGAAAGCGCCAGAAGAGACCCCTGCTTCTCCAGCCATGTTTCTTAAATGTTTTGTGGATGCTGGCTTACCCGCAGGCGTGATCAATTTGCTTTACGGTGTGCCATCTGAAATTTCCAGCTACTTGATTGCGCATCCGACCGTGCGCAAAATCAGCTTCACTGGCTCCACCCCCGTGGGCAAAATGCTCGCTGCCATGGCGGGCCAACACATGAAGCGCATCACGATGGAGCTGGGCGGCCACGCACCGGTGATCATTTGTGATGACGCAGACGTAGCTCTCGCCGTGAAATCCGCTGGCGCTGCGAAATTCCGCAATGCAGGCCAAGTATGTATTTCCCCGACTCGCTTCTTAGTGCACAACAGCGTCAAGGCCGAGTTCATTGAAAAGTTTGTGGCTTTCACGGCCAAGATCAAAGTGGGCGATGGCACAACAGAAGGCACAACCATGGGGCCCCTCGCTAACTCACGCCGTTTAGATGCGATGGCCAAAGTCGTGGCGGATGCTCGCGCAGTAGGCGCAAAAATTGAAACCGGTGGCGAGCGTATCGGCTCGACGGGCAACTACTTCGCCCCCACCATCATCAGCGACGCACCCTTGAATTCCAGCGTTTTCAACGACGAGCCCTTTGGCCCGATAGCTGGTATTCGCGGCTTCGATACGATGGACGAAGCCATTGGCGAGGCCAACCGCCTGAGCTTCGGCCTGGCCAGTTATGCATTTACCTCATCCCTGAAGCATCAACACAACCTCGCGCAAAACATCCAAGCCGGCATGCTCTGGATCAACCAACCCGCACTCGCCGTGGCAGAAATGCCCTTCGGCGGCGTGAAAGATTCCGGCTACGGCAGCGAAGGCGGCCCGGAGGCGCTGGAGGCTTATATCAACACGAAGGCTGTGTCGACTGTGATGGTTTAAACAATCTTTGCATCGCTAAAAAAGCGCCTTCGGGCGCTTTTTTATTGAATGAAGTCAGCCAGCAGCTTGTGCACCAACGCAGGCTGCTCGTGGATGATCCAGTGCGTCGCATCTTCCACGCGGTGAATTTGCAGATCGGGGATGTATGCATCTAATCCCTCGATCAAACGCGGCGACAGTGCAATGTCTTGCATGCCCCAGATCACTTGCGTAGGCAGCTTCACTGTGAGCGCCTCATGGGGTATCTCAACGCTGTGAATGGGGCTGTTTGCATCCAGCGGCGGCTTGAGCGGGGAGGCGCGATAGAAATTGCAGCCACCGGTCAGCCCCATGCTCCAGGTCTCGCGGTATTGCGCTTTGGTGGCCTCATCGAGCCAAGCGTATTTGCCATTCACCGCGCCTAGGCGGCTGAAAAATTCAAACAAGCGGCGGAAATCATCCTGCGCGAGCAGTTTTTCTGCATCGGGGCGGCAGAGGAAATGCATGTAGCTGCTGGCCGCTTGCTGCACAGCGTCGCCCTTCAAATCGCGTAAAAACGTGCCCGGATGCGGCGAGTTGATAATGCACAATTTGCGCATCAGCTGCGGCATTTGGTTCGCCAAATTCCAAGCCACCGCGCCGCCCCAGTCATGCGCCACCAGCGCGGCCAGCGGTTGGTTGGGCGATTCAACAGCAATCAGCGCAGCGATGTCTTGCACCAAATGCTTCGGGCGATATTGCGCAGCATCTTGCGGGCTGGAAGAGCGCTCAAAGCCGCGCAGATTCGGCGCGATACAGCGGAACCCAAGCGAGGCGAAATGCAAAAGCGTTGCATCCCAGACAAACGCCGCCTCGGGAAAGCCGTGAAGAAAAATCAGCACGGGCTGATGCTTTTCACCTGCTGCGCGGCAAGACAGTGTGATGCCATGCGGCAAGGTTTGCAGATAAGTTGTGATCATAATAACTACTAAATTGATAGCAAACTATGTAGATAATATAACGGCAAGATGCCTATTTATACTAAAAATCTGTCTTACAAGGCATTCTAGACGGTGCGCCGCCCCAGCCCTGTCTCGCGCGTGGCTTGCAGCATCACAGGCCGAGTTTCTTGAGCACCGTCATCGCGCCGATCATCACCGGCTGATGCAACATGTACCAAGTCAGACTCCACGTGCCCATCCAAGCCAGCCAGCACCATGCAGATGGCAGCGCTGCCGTCAGCAGTTGCATGCGATTCGCCAGCAGCCATTGCGCCGCCGCCACACCCCACCACATCACACCCAGCCAAGGAAAGATCGGCACGTAATCTTCCGTCACTGGCAGCTGAGACACCCAGCCGAGGATATTGAAGCCTTTTTCATTGAGAAATTGCAGATCTGCCGTTATAGATACTGCATAGTTTGCTATGAATTTAGAAGCAATCGCCAGCGCACCCAGCGGCCAAAGCCAAGCGCCCCAATGCGCCGTCAGCCGCACCAAGATCAGCATCACCGCAATGCCATGCAATACGCCGAAGTAAATAAACGTCTTGGGATACATCAGATACGAGCCCAGCGTCACCAACAGCGCACAAAGAGCCACCTGCGCCCAGCGCCGCCAAAAGCGCGGCCAGCTCTGAGCCTGATGCAGCGCCACGGCCTGCCCTGCGCCCGCACACAGGAGAAACAAACTCACAATCGCGCTACGCTGCCAAGTCCACAGCGGATCGTGATAAAAATTCTGCGTGATCCAACCAAAATAATTGAGATCAAAACAAAAGTGATAGACCGTCATCCAGACCATCGCCACACCGCGCAGCGCGTCGAGGCGGTCAAAGCGTGGCTTGGCGCTCATCTCACTTACCGCGAATTTTTTGCACCACAGTCCACAGCGCCACGCACATCCCGCCCACCACCACGCCAACCAATAATTCCAAGCCAAAACCGGCGATGCCCGACATAGCGCCTGCGTAGCGTGCTATGGAATTTATAGCGTCTTGAATCGCGTGCACACCATGCGAGATGATGCTGCCACCCACGCTGAACATCGCCAGCGTGCCAGCCACCGAGAGAAACTTCATCAGCTTGGGCGCGAAAGCCACCAGGCCGCGTCCGAAGGCACGAGCGCCGCTGCTCGTAGATTTCATCAAGGCCAGCCCCGCATCGTCCATCTTCACGATACCCGCCACCAAGCCATACACACCCACCGTCATGATGATGGAAATCGCGACGAGCACCGTCACCTGCCTGGCAAAAGCGGCGGCGGCCACCGTGCCCAGCGTGATCACGATGATCTCGGCAGACAAAATAAAGTCGGTGCGAATTGCGCCTTTGATTTTGTCTTTCTCAAAAGCCACCATGTCCACTTCTGGATTCAACACCGCTTGCGTGATCGCAGCGTGCTGTGCCTCGTCTTCCTTTTTGTGGAAAAACTTATGCACCACTTTTTCAAAACCCTCAAAGCAAAGAAATGCGCCGCCCATCATCAGCAGCGGCAAAATCGCCCACGGGATCAAAGCGCTGATCGCCAAGGCTGCGGGCACGAGAATCGCCTTGTTGATGGCCGAACCTTTGGCCACCGCCCACACCACCGGCAGCTCCCGCTTCGCAGCCACGCCCGCCACCTGCTCCGCATTGAGCGCCAAATCATCGCCGAGCACGCCCGCCGTTTTCTTAGCAGCCACTTTGGTCATCACAGCCACGTCGTCTAGCAGCGTGGCGATATCGTCGAGGAGGGCGAGGAGACTGGAGGCCATGGTTTTTCAGAGTTATGAAGTTGTTTAGATTTTGCCGTAAACAAATGACCTGCTCAAAGCAAGCGCACCTTCACCGCTTTGCCTTTGATCCGCGCTTCACCCAAACGCTGCGCCACTTCCGCGCCAATCTCACGCTCCACAGCCACGTAAGTTGAAAACTCATTCACCGTGATCTTGCCCACTTGGCTTCTGGTGTAGCCCAGATCTGCGGTGAGCGCACCCAATACATCGCCAGGGCGGATTTTTTCTTTGCGGCCACCTTGGATGTAGAGCGTGGCCATAGGAGGCAAAAGCGGTGCGTTGCTACTTTGTGTGAGCTCAGAGAGTTTGCTCCACACAGTTTCGCGGCCTTGCAGCATCTCGATTTTTCCTACATTGCCCATCTCATCCATGCTGGCCAAATTGAGCGCGAGGCCGCTTTCTCCGGCGCGACCCGTGCGGCCAATGCGGTGGATATGGATCTCCGAATCGGGTGTCACGTCCACATTGATCACGGCTTGTAGATTCGCGATATCCAGCCCACGCGCGGCCACATCGGTGGCCACGAGCACGCTGCAACTTTTGTTGGCAAACTGCACCAGCACCTGATCGCGCTCGCGCTGCTCCAGCTCGCCATAAAGTGCCTGCGCTTTGTAACCCTGCGCTTGTAAAAATGTTTCCAGCTCGCGGCATTGCGCCTTGGTGTTGCAAAAAGCCAGCGTGCTCTCGGGGCGGAAATGCGCGAGGATTTGGCCAACTGCCGTAAAGCGCTCGGTGGCGTTTGCGCCGCGCCGGCCATCGCCTGCAATTTCATACCAGCGTTGCTCGATCTGGCTGCCTGCATGTTGTAGCTCCACTTTGATCATTTGCGGGCTGCGCATGAATTGCGCAGAGAGCTTGGCAATGCCTTCAGGATAGGTGGCAGAAAACAGCAGCGTTTGCCGCTCTTTGGGGCACTGCTTGGCCACCACGGTGATGTCGTCAAAAAAGCCCATGTCGAGCATGCGATCAGCTTCATCGAGCACGAGCGTGTTGAGCGCATCGATTTGCAAACTGCCGCGCTCCAGAAGATCCATCACACGCCCGGGTGTGCCCACCACGATGTGCGCGCCATGCTCTAGGCTGGCCGTCTGCCCACGCAGAGGAACGCCGCCGCAGAGTGTGACGACTTTGATGTTGTCTTGCGCTCTTGCAAGTCGCCTGATCTCGGTCGCCACCTGATCGGCCAGCTCGCGCGTGGGGCAGAGCACCATGCTTTGCACAGCGAAGCGGCGTGGGTTCAGATTGGCGAGCAAGGCCAAAGCGAAGGCAGCCGTTTTGCCGCTGCCCGTCTTGGCTTGCGCGATGATGTCTTTGCCAAGCAGCGCCAGTGGCAAGCTGGCCGCTTGGATTGGCGTCATGGTGGTGTAGCCCAACGCGGTGAGGTTTTCAAGCGTGGCGGGGGACAAAGACAGTTGCGAAAAACTGGTGTTGCTGTTGTCAAGAGAAGAAGGAGTCATCGCTGCATTATCTGCGCAGAGTGACGTTGCACTTTAGAGGATGAGCGCGGTGAAACACATGGGCTTGTGCATTGGGCAAGCAAAGCCCTATTTTTGAAGCTTTTTAGCCCTCTACCCGTTATAAAACCTTCATACTATGCTATTCAATTAGGAGTGATTCAACGCAACGCCCATCAGTTGCAACGAAGCCAGCGCCATGATCTTGGCGCTATCGACCATCTCTTGAATGCCCACGTATTCATCGGGCTGATGCGCTAAATCCAGAATGCCCGGTCCATACGCGATCACATCTTTCAAATGCCCGGTGCGCACGATGTGTTTTTGGTCATAGGTGCCGGGGCTGGAAATATAGCTTGGCTCGCGCCCAAGCACGCGGGCAATCGCGCGAGCTGTGGCATCGACCACGGGCGCGTCTTTCGGTGTCGCCGTTGGCACGAAACTCATGATCTCGCGGATCTTGAAATCAAAGCCGGGGCGCGTGGTTTGCAGCTCTTTCAGCATCTCCAAAATCTCGCGCTTCACGTCTTCTAGCTGCTCTTCAGCAATAAAGCGACGATCCAGCACCGCGCGGCAACTGTGCGCCACCACCGGTGCAGGCGTGTCCATCGTTGGCCAGCCGCGCGCATCATTGGCATAGCGCTGCTCGACTTGACCGCCATGAATGCTGTTGACATTTAGCGTCGACACACGCGCACCGGGTGGCTCCACAGGCTCCTGCGTGCGCCTTTGTGCCAGCGCAGGTTGCAGCTTGGTTTCCAGCAGATGAATGAAAGCGCTCATGTGATTGATCGCACTGTCGCCCAAGAAAGGCATGGAGCCATGCGCAATCCGCCCCTTTGTTTCCACCTCCGCCCAATACACGCCGCGATGCCCGAGGCAAATCCGATCTACGCCCAGCGGTTCGGGAATGATGACGTGATGCACACGCGGTTTGGAGAAATAGCCCTTTTCCGCGAGATAGCCCACGCCCGCAAAACCGCCCGATTCTTCGTCCACCGTGCCGCTGATCTCCAGCGTGCCGTTAAACGCAATCCCGCTGTCAATCAGCGCCTCGCAAGCGATCACCGATGAGGCCAGCCCACCCTTCATATCGCAAGCCCCACGCCCATACACCTTGCCGTCTTTCACTTGCCCGCCAAACGGCTCAAAAGTCCAACCACTGCCAGGCTCGACCACATCAATATGGCTGTTGAAATGCACGCACTCGCCATTGCCCTGCGCAGCTTTGCCTTCATACCGCGCCACCACATTCGTGCGTGGGTGTGAATCACTGTCGCCCGGTGCGCCAACAGCGCGGATGTATTCAACGCTAAAGCCCTTCTTTTTCAAGCGCTCGCCGAGGAATTTGGCGCATGCTTCGTAGGCATCGCCGGGCGGGTTGATTGTTGGAATCCGAATCAACTCCTGCGTGAGCGCAGTGACTTCATCTCTTCTGGCTTCGATGGTTGCTAATAGCTTCTCGGTGAGGTGGTTTGCTTGCATGGATGTGAGGATACATGGTTGGCACGGCGATGGCCAGAGCTTGGGGCACACGGCTGCCCTCATGTACCCTGCTCAGGCAGAGCCGCTCTCACCGAAGCGTGAAGCTACAAAACCTCGCTCGCAAAATCCGCCAACCGAGAACGCTCCCCACGCGCCAAAGTGATGTGCCCGCCATGCGGCCAGCCTTTGAATTTATCCACGGCAAAGGTCATGCCACTGGAGCCTTCGGTGAGATACGGTGTGTCGATCTGAGCGAGGTTGCCCATGCAAACGATCTTCGTGCCAGGGCCGGCTCGGGTGATGAGCGTTTTCATCTGCTTGGGCGTTAAGTTTTGCGCCTCGTCAATGATCACGTATTTGTTTAAAAACGTGCGGCCACGCATGAAATTCATGCTCTTTATTTTGATTTTGGAGCGGATGAGTTCGTTGGTGGCAGCGCGGCCCCATTCGCCGGCATTGCCGCCATCGTTCTTTGTCAAGAACTCCAAATTGTCATCGAGCGCGCCCATCCACGGGCCCATTTTTTCTTCTTCGGTGCCGGGGAGAAAACCAATGTCTTCGCCCACACTCACGGTGGCGCGGGTCATGATGATTTCCGTGTAGCGGCGCTCGTCGAGCACTTGAGTCAAACCTGCAGCGAGTGCCATCAAGGTTTTGCCTGTGCCGGCTGTGCCGGCCAGCGTCACCAAATCCACATCCGGATCCATGAGCAGATTCATCGCATAGCTTTGCTCACGGTTGCGCGTGGTCACGCCCCAGATGGCGTTTTTGGCGTGGCCATAATCTTTAAGAGTCTTGAACACGGCAGTTTTGCCGCGAATCTCTGTGACGCGGGCATAGAACGCGGGCTCGCCGGGCGATTCGAAATACACGAATTGATTGATCAGCAATTGCGGCACGATAGGGCCACTGATGCGATAAAACGAATGGCCACCGCTTTGCCAACTCTCTGCCGTTTTGCCATGCTTGTCCCAAAAATCTGCGGGAAGCGCGAGACTGCCGGTGTAGAGCAAATCGCCGTCTTCGAGTGTTTTGTCGTTTTGATAGTCGTCGGTCGGCAAGCCCAGCGCGCGGGCTTTGACGCGCATGTTGATGTCTTTGGACACCAAGACGACTTCTCGCCCCTTGTGCAGCTCGCCAAGGCCTGCAACCACACCGAGAATTTGGTTATCGGCCTTGCCCTGCGGCAATGCAGCAGGCAAGTTGGAGTTGATCACCTGCGTCTGGAAAAACAAGCGACCGGTGGCTTCGCGGTGGCCCGTGCCATCAAGCTTTAAGCCCTCTTTCATGTCTGCGCTCTCGCCGTTTGGCTTATCTGCTGCGAGCGCATCAAGCGAGCGCGAGATTTGGCGCGCGTTGCGAGCGACTTCCGTCATACCTTTTTTGTGACCATCAAGCTCTTCCAACACAATCATGGGCAGAAAAATGTCGTGCTCTTCGAAGCGGAAGAGGCTCATCGGATCGTGCAACAGCACATTCGTATCGAGCACGAAGAGCTTGGCCGGGCCTGCGCTCTTTTTGCGCAAAGATTTAGCCGGGGCTACAGAAATTGGTTTGCTACTCATTTGATAGCGCTCTGCGCTGTTTTTATGCCGGCTAGCAGCTGTTTTCTCTTCAATATTGGCCTTGGACTTGCCCGCAACGACTTCAAGCAACGCTTGCGTCTCTTCTAGCGCTTCTGACTCGCGGCCCGTTGATTCAAACACCTCGCCGTTTTGATCTTGATCTTTGCTTCCAAAACGGGATGCCGTCTGCGATTTGCGTTCTGGACGCGTTGAGGTTGCTGAGCGAGCTGGTGCATCGTAAGCGTCGGCAGAGAGCAAAGCGGCACGTTGAGTAGGGGCAGGAGGCAGAGGCATAAGATGTCAGCTCTTTAAGTTAGGGGTTATAAAAGCAAAAAAGCCACCCGGCAACCGGTGTGGCTTTTTTTGGATTCTGCTGCGGTGACAGGGTTCAAAGCCCAAGTCAGTATCAAACTCATAGCACCACTATACACGCCTACCGTGTCGGTGCAGAAAAAAGTTTTTTAAGGGGAATTAAGCCGATTTTTTCAGCAACTTCACTGCCTTGATGACTTCTTCGACATGGCCAGGCACTTTCAGGCCACGCCATTCTTGCTTCAAGATGCCGTCTGCGCCGATCAAAAATGTGC